>CAJQRD010000026.1 GCA_905480605.1 uncultured Saprospiraceae bacterium
GTTACATTACCCCAACATGAAAGACCAGTATTCGGATCAGTCACAGTAACTTGGAAAACATTTGTTTCTCCAGGAATTAATTCTGCAACAGTAGAATATGTATCATAACATCCATAAGGTCCACCTTCCAATAACATATCAACAGTAAAATCTATCTCACAAGTTGAATTTACAGTTATATTAACTGCATCATTACAAGATAAAACATCAGTTGTATTTTGATAAGGTATTAAGTCAACAGTATAAATACATTCATCTGTATTTCCTCCTATATCAGTTACCAAATAAGAATAAGTATATGGTCCATCAGTTATATTTAAGAAATCAACGTTATCTACAGGTCCTCCTGTTTGTTCAATTAGTAGATCTCCACAATTATCTAAAGCCACTGGGAGTCCTTGTCTAGACACGTCGCCACAAGCTCCAGGATCTAACATTATTATTTTATCTGAAGGGCATAAAAACGTTGGTGCAGAATCATCTTCAACTGTTACTGTAGAATTACATTGAGATGTAAATCCAGTAACTGGATCTGTCACTGTTAAAACTACAATATTGCCTCCTAATTCTGAACAACAAAATTCAGAAGGCGACACGCTTGTTAATTCAACAGAACCACATATTGCACTACTTCCTGCATTTACTTGAGATGGAGTGATTGAAACACATCCATCAAAACCTAAGTTTACTGTAATATTAGCACAGTTTGCAGTTGGAGCATTGACACCAGAATTATTAAGTGTCACTATTGTAGTACAAGTAGCTTTAACTCCAGCTGAATTTGTAGCTGTAAGAGTAACAGTTGTAGGATTCGCATCAGAACAACATATCTCTGTTATGTCAACATCAAGGTTAGTAATTGTACATGTTGTAGGATCATTACTTCCATTATCTAAGTCCGCCGCAGTTACTGGAGAGCATCCAGTTGCCGAAGCATCTATTGTAATTGTTGGATTACACAAAGCTACTGGAGGTCCATTTTCAACAACAACAATTGTAGAATAACTAGTCTCACAACCTGGATAAGCTGGATCAGCAATTGTTCCTCCATTATTGTCCACAAAAGTTCCTGTGAATGTCCACTCAACAGTATGCATTCCTGCTAATAAAGCGCCAGGATCAAAACTATTTATTGTATTTCCATTTACTGTAACTGTAGCTGCACCAGGATTTCCATTGGCCTCAGATACCAGAGCATCCAACGGTGTAGTTGCTGCATCTGCTTCACAGAAAGGACCTAATACCGGTTCATTTATTACCGGGTATTCACAAGCGTTAGAAATACAAATTTGCATTCCAGTTGATGTTGCATTAACAGGGGTTCCAAAAGCATCGACAACACAAAGACTATATCCAACACCATCAACATGATCAAATGTTAAAGTATATGTACATAGTCCTGTAGTTGGATCAGGTGCTCCTGCAGTAAATGCAGCACCTGCTATACTTGCTGGTGTTGATGTTGGATCAGCAAAAAGACTGAATCCACATGAACCAATAATAGCTACAGTTTCTGAGAATGTTCCATCTCCCGCACCATTTGCTGATTGATCATTGTTACAAGCACAAGGATCAGAAGCTGTCAAATCTTCTTCAAAATAAGCAAGACAATCACAAGCAAATTTATTTACAACATAAACCTGAGAACATCCATTGACATCAGTTACGGTAACATTAAAAGAGTAGTAGCAAAACCATTTATTTCATCTTGAGTAACGGCAGGATCCGCAGAGATTACATCTGTCGGGTTATCACTCATTAAAAGATAAGAACATTGACCAACAGTTCCATCAATACAGTCTTCAGATATAGTTAACGTTGGGACCATACAAGATGCAGCACAAAATACTGTTACATCAAAAGATATATCCTTATCACAACCCAATCCATCAGAAACAGTAACATTATATGTTTGATCTGCTGTAGGATTAACTGTAATTGCTTGAGTAACTTCTCCTCCGCCCCATAAATATGTAGCACCAGTCGTAGCTGTTAAAGTTATCATGTCACCAGGACAAATTATCGCATCATCATCAGCATCTCCTGAAGTTTCAGTTACTGTAATTAAAGGTGCAAATCCAGCTTCAAATATATGTACATCATCAAATGCAAAACCATCATCTTGGACTGAACCATCTGAACCAAAATTAACTCTTAAAAATACATTTGCAGCTCCGCCCAATCCATCAAGAGCATGTTCAGCTAAAACATATCCATTTGAGCCACCCATGCTTCCACCTCCATTTCTACCAGTCCAACCATCACCTGAGCCTCCTGGAGTACCATTGATTGTACCATCAGTGTACCAATTATTTGGATCACCGACAGCTCCTACATTTTGCCAAGTACTTTTACCATCTATAGAGGATTGTAAATTCGCACCATCCCAAGAAAACTCACTTTCGTACCATATATTCATTTCGATAGATGGTTCGCATAAAGTTGAGAAGTCTAAACAAGGGCTTTCAACTGCTCCTTGTTCATTTGAGCTATATAATCCTGTCAAATTTGTTTTCCAAGCATTAACACCAGAAGCTGCACCAATAATCACAGTACTGGCTGGAGTTCCTAATTGCCATGAAGAATTTGCTGCGCCATCAGATTCCCAGCCACCTGGACCACTTTCGAAATCTTCTACATATGGAAAAGTTCCGATTATTGGTTGAACAACCAAAGTGCTAAAAAGTGTATCATTGCTTGAATTTACATCATTGATTTCAGTAACACTAATTCCAACATTGTTAGATGCAATTGGCAGGATAACAGATGATGAAAAAGAAAAAGGAACCAATGAACCAGCAGCTACAACACCAGGATCTATAGACTCAGAAAGTATACTGACACCATCCAATAGCACATCTAAAGTTACTGGACCTCCTAAAAATCAGAGCTACATGCACCACCAACAGATATCTCACCACTAAAAGTAACTTCACCAGTTACTGAACAAAAAGCATCAGATGGGGATATTGAAGCAACAGTTAAATCAGCTGATCCTGAGGGAACACATACCATAAAATCATCAAATGCGGCATCGCCAGTAAAACCTGTTCCAGATATGTATCTTATTCTAAATTGAACATTAGATTGACCAACTAAAGCGGCATCTGTCACTGAACGTTCTTGCCATAAATCTTGATTGTCAGTCCACGCTGGCACAAAGAAATCATCCATCCAGGTTGCTCCTCCATCCATTGAAACATCTAAACTCATGTTTCCTTGAGTAAGGCCATACATGTGATACCAAAATGAAATAAATGGTGCTGAAGTAGCACCACTGAAATCAAAAATAGGACTATTGGCAATAAAGGAACTATTCGGATTCCCAGTACCTGAGCAAGAAGTCTCAGCATAAATGTATTTTCCAATAGTTGTACCTAAGGTATGATCTATAGCTGGTCCAGTACTACCTGAACTTGTACCTCCAACATCGCATGTCCAATCTACATCAGCAGTTGCTTCATTTTCCCACATTACTGGAGACATATCATAAGTAGGACCACAACTAGTAGGACCTGTTGCTGCTAATTCAAAGTCTTCAAAGTAAGGGAAAGTGGATATTTGGGAAGATAAATAATTTGTTGTTGTCAAAAGACATAATACAACAAATACATTTTTAATAATATTAAAATTTCTCATAGGTGAAATCTATTTTCGTTGAATTGGTTTTCTTATTAATTAGAAAGTAGCTGAACTAGGTGATTTTTCAATCTTAAAAGTTCAGGGTCGGGGAAGTTATCAGCATTATATTGATCAACTGATACATTTAGAGGCATTACTTCAAGGACTGCCAACATAATTGATTCTCCGACAAGTAAACCACCTTCTAGATGATCTTCAAAAATCTGATATGATTTTAAGTTGTTTTTAAGCGAGATGTAAACTGGATCAGATGTGGGTAATTGAGCCAAATTTGATTCATCTGTCAATTTCTGCGCTTCTACGACATCCATCGATTCTTGCGAGTCAAGAAAATCTTGTTGGGCATACGCATTGGTTGCGAATAGGAAGAGTAATCCTATAAATAAATACTTCATTAGATTGAGTTTAGTTATTATTTCGTCTTTAGCATCAGTTCCTTTTCTAAACTCTACAAAAAGCCGACCCAAAATGTCTGAGAAAGACATTAAGTTTGGGGTTCAAACTTTGTTCCAACTGCGCGGGAACCTAATTATCTGTTAATTAACAAGAATTACTAATATTTAGTAATAATCAGGATGTTATATAATTAAAAAATGTTATTTGTCATTTTTCAGGGTGTAGATTGCTAGTAACTACCTTTTTTCATACAGATAGAGGTCATTATTTGATGTAGCGAATAAAATCTTATACTTTCCTAATGAATTTACGCTTTTAACATTACTTACTTGTCCTCTTACGTCAAATCCAGTATGGTTAAGTACTGAAATTAATTTTCCATTTCCATTATTTAATAATATTTCACCGTAACAAGCATCACTTTTGGGTGTTTCAACCTCAGATCCTAACAAATTCCCACCAATTATTACATCAAGCCAACCATTATTATCAACATCTTCTGTGGCTATACTTTGGATTGTATATTGCTGGGCACTTGCAGGTAGTTTTTGAAATTTGTATTCAGCTCCAGGCGTACTTATTAATACCATATTGTGAAAATTGTCAACTTTATAATTAATCGATTCGTTTAATCCCTCCTCAGTGAATACATCTACTAAGGAAGCTCTACCAAAAGCATCATAATTTTTAAACTTTTCTTTTATAAATGGCATTTGTTCTGATGAGCATTGCCTTCCTCTTAGTGGAAATTCAGTATTGTTTTGACTATAACTTAAAACTATATCAAGAGTATTATTATGATCAAAATCTGAGGCATATATATTAAAAGTTTCATCTTGGGAGGCTTTATATTTATAATTTAAACCCAAATTGCCTAAAATAAAATCATCCTTTCCATCATTATTCAGATCACTGCTTGTTATGCAATTCCACCAACCTGTGCTGATAGGAATTTTAATTGGAGTACTCTTCAATACTCCTTTGTTATTTATAAAAATTGAAACTGGCATCCATTCACCAACAACTATCAAGTCATCCCAACCATCATTGTTATAATCACTCCAAACGGCGTCAGTAACCATTCCCATACTCGCAAAAGTTGTACTATCCAACCTTGCTTTTTCGAATCCATTTTTCCCATCATTTAACAATAAGAAAGAATGACCAGGTAAAGGGTACCTCCCGGGATTTTGACGTCCGCCAACAAATAAATCCACATCACCATCTTTATCAAAGTCATTTGATTTAACGCACGATCCACTAAAATTAACTGGGCTTAACACCTTAGAATCATTAACAAATTTACCTTTACCATCGTTAATGTAAATTCGGTCCTGATATGAATTAAGATCAGCCTTTTCATTTCCCCCACTGACTACATATAAGTCTTGATCTCCATCAGAATCAATATCAAAAAACTCAGCAGCAACCTCTTCATGTTGAATTGTCGATTCCCATATATCATCAATAGATTGTTTATAACTACCATCATCTTTTTGAATGAACATTTTCCCTTTATTTCCAAAAGAAGATCCCAAATAAAAATCATCTAAACCGTCTCCATTAATATCAGAGACCGCCAATGCAGGACCTTCTTGTGACATTTTATGAGGGAGCAAAAGTTCGCGCTCAAAATCATCAAAATCATTCTCAGTATGAAATGCTGTTTTAGGCAAAATACTTTTTACGAATAAATTTGATTTGCCTTTATTTTTAATAGCGATTGATTTTGAGTCTACATAATCAATATATCTAAGTGCATTAACTTTATTATCGACAATCACTTGACTTCTTCCATCAGGCCATAAAACTTCCGTTTGTTTTACACTTTTTTGACTTCCCAACCCAAAATGAACAACTGGATCAACAGAAGACAAATAACCTCTAGCTAACAACATTTCTCTTAACAAAATAGTACCATCATTAAGCGTGACTTTGATTCGAGCACCAATTCCCAATGAGTTGTTTTCCGGTCCTTTTAATTTAAATTTAATAAAATTATTTTTACTGTTATTTTTATAAATAAATGCAATCTCATCAATATTATTTATAACCAAATCTAAGTCTCCATCATTGTCTAAATCGCCATAAGACATACCATTGGAAAAAGATTTATGTTCAGTAATTTCAAATTCAAAACTTGCGTTTTCAAACCCGATTCCAGAATTATTTTTAAAGAAATAATTGCTTAATTTTTCAGAAGGCATTTCCTTTAATATTGTTCTAATGATATGATCCTTTGTAGAGTTGTCAGATGCATTTTGCAATGCGACTAAGTGTTCTTTTTTTCGTTTTATGAAATCATTATTTCGAGCCTCTTTCCGCAATCCGTTAGTAATAAACAAATCTAAATATGTATCATTATTTAAATCAAGAAAAAGAGGAGCCCAACTCCAATCAGTTGTTGCCAAATTATTCATTTGTGCAACTTCACTGAACCTTAAATCCCCTTCTGAACCTAGACCTCTATTGATCTGCAGTGTATTATACATATACTGATGACCAAACCCTGAAGAAATATTCTTCTTAAATTTTTCTGGACTCATTCCACTCATGTTGGTCTTTACACGATAGTTATCCGCTGCAGCCATATCTGCAACAAATAGATCTTGCAAACCATCATTGTTTATATCGCCAACATCAGAACCCATTGAAAAATTAGAATGCTTTTGGACTAAAATAGAACTCTGTTCTTCGAAAGATTTTCCATCTAGATTTATATAAAAATAATCATGTTCAATATAGTGATTACAAATATAAATATCTTGAAATCCATCATTATTGAAATCAGAAACAGAGGCACTTAATCCATATCCAATTTTATTCTGCTCCAAGTTGTATTTTGAGGATTCATCCACAAATTTCCCATTTGTATTTATATACATTTTATCACCCGCGTTGGGATCATATATTTTGCTATTTGCCAGTGCATCACCTTTCAAAGAATTGACTTGATGATTAAGAAGAAACATATCTAAATCATTGTCATTATCCACATCAAAAAAGTAAGCTTGTGTAGAAAAAGCATCATCAGCAAGGCCAAACACTTCGGCATTCTCTTTAAAGGATAAATTCCCTTGATTGACAAAAAGTTTGTTTTTCCGTTTTTCACTTTCAAAGTTGCCAGATTGGCAAACATAGATATCTAACAGACCGTCAGAATTTACATCAACCATTGTTACGCCAGTTGTCAATCCCCCCGAGCCATTAGTACCTGACTTTTCAGTAATATCTTCAAATTTAAAGTTTCCCTTATTAAGATATAATTTGTTGCTAAAAAGTGTTGATGTAAAATAAATATCAGGCAGACCGTCGTTATTTATGTCTCCTATAGCTACCCCTCCTCCATTATGATAGTACTCGTACATAAGAACATTCATTTGCCCATTTTCTTTGATTTCATTTTGAAAATCTATGCCTGTCTCTTCATAACTCAATAAGGTTAAACCTGAACTCGCTTGATTTTTACTTTGATTAATAACACTCTGATCACCTTCAGATGAGCATGATGCAAATAATAGAATTAAGATTATTGGACTAAAAAACTTCATGGTTCAAAAATAGCAAATTAAGAAAGGTTATATATGATTAGTTTTATTCTATTGGTTGTACCCATTTATACATATTGTCTAAAGGCGATATTTTTGAAAGATCCAAGTTTTGATTAAAAATAACGACTTGTTCTTGCCCATTGAAGTCAACACTTATATTACCAACAATTTTATAGTTTTTTAAATTATTTCTATCAGTCACTCTTTTTTCAATATAATTCACAAATTGAATTATCATTTGAGGTCGATTGATCATATTTCTTAATTCATCAGGATACAGATGATCTTTATAGTCAATTGGATAAATTAACTTTTTGTCTTCATCTAGAAAGGATAATTTAAATTCATTCAATTTTCTATGTTGAATTTTCATTCTCCAACTAAATTGCTGGTAATCACCTGTCCAATCAGTATATCCTGTTACAAAATAGTGTCGTAATGGCATAACCAATTGCCAAATCACGAAAACAGTAATAAGTGGAAAAATTCTTTTTACTTTTTTTTGTTCAAAGCTAAAACCAAAAGATTTGATATCAGTTTTCTCCTTTTTAAACCGCTCTATAAGGTGATACTGATCAACAAATAAAATCAAAGCCGCTATCATTAAAAATGGAAAGATATAGATATCATCAAATATATAAGCATTTGAAATGTTAAACAAAATTGCAAAAGGCAAAGCAAATTTTCTTGTGGAATTTTTCAGCAATAAATAACCAATAAATAGATCAAAGAATATCCCCCATAAGTAATCAAATAAACCAATATTAAATCCCAATTGGATGACATATCTATTGCCGCAAATTTATTTGCGATTATCTCTTTTGTAGGATGACCTGAAAGCCAAAATATATTCAATTTTGCCAATCCCCCAAAAAAATACACAACGAGAACTTGAAACTGAAGGATCAAATAAGTCCATTTTGGAATATAATGCCGTTTTCTCTTTTTACTTAAAGATAAAGATGAATCTGCAGGAAGAATGGACATAATTAATCCCAATAGAATAATTAAGTATATATGATTATTATATAAAGTTTGATCAAGGAAAAATAAATAAGTTAGCAATACTGTAAAAATCAGCATCGCAAATCGAAAGAAATATCCAACAGCTATTAAGACACAACATAATGCCATCGCATATAAAAAGCAAGTTAGCATTGTGCTATTTACCAATGGTATATTTAAAAAAGCATAAGAAAAGATTATACCTCTTGGATAGAAACTCTCAATTAACTCTATTCGAAAAATTCTGATTACATCCCATAATAAAATGAGCCCAAAACATATTCGAAAAACTGCTAATCCAAAAGCAGGCGTAGGCTTTGATAAATATTTATACAAAGATTCAAGCATATACCTTTAGGGCTAAATAAGCTTGCGTTTAGACAAAAACAAAAATCAATCAAAAATAGTCAAAAAGTTTATATCAAATTAAGGATGATATTTTACATATTTAAAATTAAAAAAGGCAAATTTGTATGATTGATAGTTTGAAGTCATAAATACATAATAATATGATACTATTTTTCGGCTCTCCCCTTACAGAAATTTTCGCAGTACAAGTAAATGCCAAATTAAGTAGCACGGATACGGAAAAACTCCAATGGCTATTTGGAAATCAACAACATCTTGATATTAACTCTATCGACCATTCTTATATTGGACCAAGAGCTGCAATGATCACACCATGGAGCACAAATGCTGTTGAGATAACTAAAAATATGGGAATCGAAGGTATTCAACGCATAGAAAAATTCAGATATACCTCAGAAACAAACTCTGATTTTGATCCAATGATTTCACAATTGTATACTGTCTTAAATCAAGAAATTTTTGATATAAGTGTAGTGCCAGAAAGAATTCTCAATATTGAAAACATCAATACTTACAATCAGCAAGAAGGTCTTGCGTTAAGTGATGATGAAGTGAAGTATTTGGAAGAGCTTTCAACAACACTAGGAAGGGCCTTAACCGATTCAGAAGTATTTGGATTTTCTCAAATTAACAGTGAACATTGTCGTCATAAAATATTCAATGGGACATTTATAATTGATGGCAAAGAAAAACCAGTTTCCCTATTTAAATTAATTAAAAAAACATCCGCTGAAAACCCAAATGGTATAGTATCGGCTTATAGTGACAATGTCGCCTTTTTACAAGGACCTACTGTAAAACAATTTGCCCCTGAAACACAAGAAAAAGCAGACTTTTATACTAAGAAAGATTTTGAATCTGTCATTTCTGTAAAAGCAGAAACTCATAATTTTCCAACAACTGTAGAGCCATTTAACGGAGCTGCTACAGGTTCTGGAGGAGAGATAAGAGATAGAATGGCTGGTGGAAAAGGGTCGATCCCTTTGGCAGGCACAGCATTGTACATGACTGCCTACTCAAGATTAAATGATAAGCGCCCATGGGAAAAAAATATAGAAGAACGAAAGTGGTTGTATCAAACACCTCTAGATATATTGATCAAAGCATCCAATGGCGCTTCTGATTTTGGTAACAAATTTGGTCAACCATTAATCAACGGGTCACTGTTTACATTTGAACACAAAGAAGAAGATACATATATTGGTTTTGACAAAGTGATAATGTTGGCTGGTGGCATTGGTTACGGTAAAAAAGAGCAGGCCTTAAAAGACAAGCCCAACCCTGGTGACAAAGTTGTCATCATGGGTGGAGATAACTATAGGATTGGAATGGGTGGTGCAGCAGTATCTTCAGCGGATACAGGTGCATTAGGTTCGGGTATAGAATTAAACGCTGTACAGAGATCAAATCCTGAAATGCAAAAACGTGTCTCCAATGCTATCAGGAGTATGGTAGAGCAGGACATCAATCCGATAGTATCGATCCATGATCACGGAGCAGGAGGACACCTCAACTGTCTTTCAGAATTGGTAGAAGAGACCGGCGGAAAAATTGACTTGTCGAAATTGCCAATAGGTGACCCTACCTTATCCGCAAAAGAGATTATTGGGAATGAATCTCAAGAGAGAATGGGATTGGTAATTCCTGCATCTGAAATTCCAAAATTAAAACTAATTGCTGAAAGAGAACGGGCACCATTATATGAAGTTGGAGAAGTCACAGATGATTTACAATTTACCTTTGAGTCTTCTCAAAATGGTGACAAGCCAATGGATTTATCAATGAATGATATGTTTGGTTCTTCGCCTAAGACTGTTTTAATTGATTCAACACTTAACAAAGATTACGAAGAAGTAACATTAGACTATCTAAAATTAAAAGATTATATTTCACAAGTCCTGAAATTTGAATCTGTTGCTTGTAAAGATTGGCTTACAAATAAAGTAGACAGATGTGTTGGTGGACGTGTTGCAAAACAACAGTGTGCGGGAAGCCTGCAACTGCCACTTAACAATTGTGGCGTGATGGCCATTGACTATGATAGTAAAAATGGAATAGCAACATCTATGGGCCATGCGCCTTTGGTTGCACTCATTGATTCCGCTGCTGGTTCCAGAGTCGCTATAACTGAAGCGTTAACTAATATTATTTGGGCACCTTTAGAAAATGGATTGCAATCTATTTCACTTTCTGCCAATTGGATGTGGCCGTGTAAAAACCCAGGTGAAGACGCCCGTTTGTATAATGCTGTTGAAGCAGTATCTGAATTTGCAATTGGCCTGGGTATAAATATTCCCACGGGGAAAGATTCGATGTCAATGAAACAAAAATATCCTGACAAAGAAGTAATTGCACCTGGAACGGTTGTTATCTCAGCCGTTGGGCATTGTAGTGATATTACCAGAATTGTTGAACCGGGATTTAAGTTAAATGGTGGTGATATTTATTATATAAATTTTGCTACTGAAGACTATGCATTAGGTGGCTCTGTATATGCTCAAACACAAAATAAAATAGGTGCTAACGCTATAGACATAGCCGATATATCTAAATTGAAATCTACATTCAATGTTTTACAATCTTTTATAAAATCAGGTCAAATTAATTCTGGTCATGATGTATCTTCTGGCGGTCTGGTCACCTGTTTGCTTGAATCATGTTTTCCCAATAACAATATCGTTGCAGAAATTAATCTTGATCATCTAAAAAGCAATGATCTTGGAAGATTATTGTTGTCAGAAAACCCGGCATTGGTTTTTCAAACCAACAGCGATTCCGTTATAGAAGCCTTGAATAACGAGGGTGTAAATGTTTACAATATTGGAAAAGTAATAAAGGGTAATCACTTACACGTTAATAAAGGAGGTGATGAGATAGTTCTAAACGTTACAAAATATAGAGATGAATGGTTTGAGACTTCATATTTATTGGATCAAAATCAAACAAGCAACAACCTAGCTAAGACCAGATATGAAAATTATAAATTTCAGCCTTTACAATATAAATTTCCAGCTGGATTTACCGGTGTAAGACCAGATCGTAAGTCTGATACTACAAGACCAAAAGCTGCAATAATCAGAGAGAAAGGAAGCAACAGTGAAAGAGAGTTGGCTCATGCTATGTATTTAGCCGGATTTGATGTCAAGGACATTCACATGACTGATTTGATTTCTGGACGGGAGAACTTAGAGGATATTCAGTTCCTTGGAGCTGTAGGAGGATTTTCAAATTCAGATGTTTTGGGATCTGCAAAAGGTTGGGCAGGTGCATTTCTATACAATGAAAAAGCCAAGCAAGCTTTAGAGAATTTCTATGCGAGATATGATGTTATGTCTGTAGGCATATGCAATGGTTGTCAATTGTTCATGGAACTTGACTTGATAAATCCAAAGCATGATGAGAAAGGGAAAATGACTTTTAATGATTCTCATAAACATGAAAGTGGCTTTACTTCTGTAACGATGCTAAAGTCAAATTCTATTATGCTTTCTAGCCTTGAAGGCTGTACGTTAGGTGTTTGGATTTCACATGGAGAGGGCAAATTCATTTTACCTAAATCAGAAGACAATTACAACATTGTTGCCAAATATGGTTATGACGCATATCCGGCAAACCCTAATGGTAGTGATTACAATACAGCTATGATTTGTAGTGAAGACGGCAGACACTTAGCTATGATGCCTCATATTGAACGATCAATGTTTAAGTGGAATTGGGCAAACTATCCAGAACGCGATGATGACATCAGTCCTTGGGTTATTGCTTTTCAGAATGCTTTTGAGTGGTGTGTTGGGTTTGAGGCTGGAGAGAATAAGAGTTGAGGGGTCAGAGGTCAGGAATTATGGATTATGGATTAGGAATTATGGATTATGGATTATGGATTATGGATTATGAAATTCTAATTAATAGTTAATGATTAATAATGAATGATTACTGAATTATGATTACTGAATTATGATTTATAGATTATGGATTAACGAAAAATAGTGAATTTAGTCAACGACTTTAAATTCAATGTTCACTTTGAAGCATTGTTGACATTGAAGCCATTACAAATAAAAAAACAAGCATGAAGGGAAAACTACTTCCTCCAGCTTGTTTTAGCATCACTTAAGAATCAATAAGGTTCGCTCGCTTGCGTGTTCTACTTTTAGTACACTTGATATAAATTTTCCTAATCACCAATATCAAAGCGAGTCTCAGGTCAAAAAGGTCATCTTAAGGATGATGAATATATATGTAAATAAGACCTATGCAACATTGCTGTACGATCTGTACGGGATCTCAGCATTTTCCAAATATCTTTTGAAAGTGCTTACTGATCTGGCATCACAAAATTCTTGTTTGATTATTTCTTCAATAGCATCTAGGCTTTTGATAGTCGCTGTAGGGAACAACTTATTAAGAAGTATTCTTACAGATCTTAAATAATGCGCATAGATACAAATGCCAGCTTCAGCTTTTTGCACACCAAATAAATTGACTACATTTCCCAAGTTTTCTTCGCCTGAAATGAATAAGTTGCCTTCTTGATTGATTTCTACTTGCCAATTATTTTTCATAGTTTACTTTTTAGTTTTTAATAATTAATACAATCAACTCGTATCTTTTTTTATTTATAATACAATGATAGTCCTCATCGTGCACTATATTTGCATGATAAATAAATATGCAATGGCAACGAATAAACATGCAATTATCAGATACCGCGTTATTGACAAATGTTTGAGGCAAGTAGACCAAACATGGAATTGGAAGTCACTCGCAGAAGCTTGCGTTAAGGAGTTAAAAGCGGTAACAGATACAAAGACCACACTATCAGAAAGGACTATCAAAGGTGATTTGCAGAATATGAGAAGCGATAGAGCCTTGGGCTATTTTGCTCCAATAGAGTACGACAGGGCAGAAAAATCATATTATTATTCTAGAAGGGACTATTCAATCACTGAAGCACCATTAAATAGATCTGATAGTCAAGAATTGAAGAATGCCATTGGTCTATTAAGGCAATTTACAGGTTTTAGACATTTAGAAGGTATTGATAATATCATTCAAAAACTAGAATTATTGGCCTATGAGTCACGCAGTAAAACGAAGAGGTTTGTACATCTGGCACAGCCGGCTAGTATTCCAGGGCAAAAGTGGTTAGATATAATATATGATGCGATAAAGAAGGAAAAGCCATTGATGATGACATATAAACCTTTTGATAGAGAAGCTTTTTCCGGCGTACTCAGCCCTTATTTATTGAAAGAGTACGATAACAGGTGGTATTTATATGCCAACTTTCATAGCAAAGGTCAATTGAGAACTTATGGCTTGGAAAGAATTACCGATTTGAAAAAATCAATACAAGAGTATAGATCTGCAGAAAATTTTGAACCTGACACTTATTTTCAAGACATCATTGGTGTGACACTTGCTGAAGGACAAAAAGTAAAAAACATTGAATTTGAAGTGTATGATTATACTGTTCAATATATACAAACAAAACCATTACACAGAACACAGGAGCTTATTCAAACAGAAAAGAAAAAGAGTATTTTTAGAATTCAATTGATTCCAAATTACGAATTGGAAAGCTTGTTTTTATCGTATGGAGAAAATATACGGGTTATAAAACCAAAAAGTCTGGCTAATAAATTAAAAGCTAGAGTGGGTAAAAGCGTGAAAAACTATCAATAATATTAACTAATTGTTTTTACAAATTGGCATCGAACAAATCCAACAATGCATGGATAAAGACAGATTCGTTAACGTAAGAATCTAATGCCTGATCAATACTTATTGCGTGAATCGACACAATATCCTCATAGTTTGTGCCATAAGTAATTTCAACATAATAATTATGATATGAATATAACTGACTGAATTCTTCAGCATTTTCTTGACTGTCTAACAGGAAACCATGTCTAAATACCTCAGAAGCTTTAAAGAATAGACTGGATTCATTGAAAGACGTAAATGGCAGATAATCTTCGAAAGAGAACATATAGTAGCTTATTTTAATATGTAATATATATGATTCCTGCTAATTACACATTAAAAAAATTTATAATTTATCAAATTTTGGCAATATTTAACATTTGAGGTGTCATTTTATTGATTATTCATCCTAGTGTTGAATAAATAATAATCATGAACCATCAGCATGTTGAACTCGGTTTGATACTTTTCTGGAAGAGACGATTTATATAATCCCACCAATTCCTCATCTTTAGACAGTATTGAAAATAGCCCTTTGCTCAATTTGAGACATCGATCTAATTCATAGAGTTCGGGGACATTCTTGGTTTCTAAAAGCTTTAACATTGCTGAGAATGCGGGATAGTCAATTATACAATATTGAGCAGGATCGTTAAAACAGAGATAAAGACTGATAACCTTCGGCGTATGAAAATGATCATTTATCTTTTCTGTCGTTTTCATTATTTCATCCAAAAGTTCATCACAGTGAAAACTAAATCTATTAATCCTCATTGCTAAATCTTTTTCACTGTTGAAAAGATCTTTGAACATAGACCTGCAAAATTCTTTGTTGTGATCTAAAAACATGAGCATCATTGACTTTGCAGAATTTACACTTCCACCCCAAAGTTGATTAGAAATCTTACTGTCAAAACTTTTATCAAAAGTTGATTTCAAGTCTAGATCTTCGATATCCCAATTTCCTCTAAATACTTTTAGGTTTTCGTATTTGTATAAGATAGAGTCAACATCACCCTTCTTCAAATAGCTTTTAAACAACTCTGCGTATTCTTTAATATTATTGACTTTCATTCAACTTTATTCTATAAAAGGGTGTTAAAATAAATACAATAAAATTCAACAATTAATTTGATTGTTTGAGATAGTAGGCTTTTAGTTTTTTGAAAATATCGCCTTGGGTAACTTCACATCCAGATTCAATAAGATCAAACATTTCTTTTTCACGCTTATTGGAATATGCTTTTGTTTGATAATTGATCTTTGTAAGTCCACTACCATCATTCATTTTCAAGATCATCTCATCAAAATTAACTTCAGATACATTTATATTGTCATCAAAAGTAACAAGCATCAATTCGGCTTTCTCTTCACCAAAAAAGAAGCAAAACAATTGATTTTTAAGCCTTTGTTCGAGATAGTGTGACTTTCTCATTACTTTTTCAAATATAACATCCGAAAACAAATCAATAACTTCATTGGCATCTTTCAGATTGTCCATCTTCATTTGTTGCCATGAATCGGAAACGATTCCATTAACAACAAGGAAGTCGATAAACTCACTCTCAAAGTGTTTGAGTTCCTCCTGGGTAAGACGTCTGTATGTAGGCATTATAACTATTTGCTGCAAAAGTAATAAAATGTTCCATATGCAATTGAAGTTATGAAGTGATTTAAAAAACAACTCATAAAAAAGGAAACCTAGAATATCTAGATTTCCCAAAGAACTATCTTCTCTAATTTAACAATACCAAATTTATCTATTGATGGTTATCTTCTTGCTATATTTTTCTGAAGCAGAGATAAGACTTACAATGTAAATACCATCATATAAAGTTTGAATATCAAAGTAGGCAATTGTGCTTCCTTTTGATATTCGCTTCTTCTCAATTAAACTGCCTTTCATATCCATCAATGAAACTTCAATATCAGATTTCACTAGTGCTTTAATTTGTACAGCTATCAGATCTGTAGCCGGATTTGGAAATACATTTAAACTGGATTCGTTAAAGAAAATATCATTATTTGAAACGGTAGGATTGTAAGTTGTTGTACTTTCATTAACTGCATTGACCGTTGTTTGACCGGCAACATATCTATTGATTTCCAAAGTCTCAAAAGCCCTTCATTGTGCTCCAACTCTAGATCAGGTGGATTTGTCGTACTTGCCAAATCGGCACTACGAGGTTCATCTGCATCTAAAGATAAAGAATGAAAAATGGCCTTCCTCTTATCTCGTGTATTGTATGCTATTTTATCTTTTGCCTTATTCAGAGCAATAGTATAAATCCATGTCTTCAATGATGACTGATATCTAAAAGCTCCTTTCTCATTAGCATCACACAACAGGCTGTCAATAACCTTAAGCGATGCATCTTGAATAACCTCTTCGGTGTCTTGTTTATTTTTCAACATTGCAAACACCATACTAAATGTCAACGTACTGATTTGCCTAATGAGCAACTTGACTTCATTGGAGTCACCTGACTTTATTTTCGATATGTTTATCTCAGTTCTTATGCGAAAAGATTGTTTGTTGTTTTGCTCGTTATCCTATTAGACTATAAAGATGGAGAAATCATTCGGTGCTTAGAAGTATTAATTTTTAATTCATTTAGAATCCTCAAAAATGTTGTATATCCTACTTTTAACTGCCATCTTTGCGGCGATTTTGCAATGAAGCAACTTAATAATTCATTATGTATCTTAAGAATATATTCATTATTGGTTTCCTTTTATTCACATGTTTTGCATCTGCCCAATCAACCCAATACTCAGTATCTGGTGTTGTAATTGACAACAGTTCCAATCAATTTATTGAGTATGCGACAATATCAATAACAGAAACTAAAACAGGCAAAATGCTTGCAGGAACTACTTCTGACAATGAAGGAAAGTTTAAGCTATCCGTCTCGAAGACTGCGATTTCTGTTGAAATAAGTTTTATTGGATTTTCAACCAAATTTATTGAAAATGTAATTTTTGATGGAAACATGGCAAATTTAGGGACGATAAAACTAGGTGAAGACTCTCAACAATTGGATGAAATCGTCGTTACTGCTGAGAAATCAACAACAGAATTTAAACTTGACAAACGGGTATTTAATGTGGGCGCGGATCTCAGTTCAACTGGCACGAGTGCTTTAGAGGTTTTAAATAATGTGCCATCGGTTAATGTAAATATCGAAGGTCAAGTTTCATTGAGAGGGTCAAGCGGAGTGCAAATTCTAATCAATGGAAAACCATCTGTCCTAGCAGATCAAGCCGGAAACGCATTAGGGACAATTACTGCTGACATGATAGAAAAGGTAGAAGTCATAACCAATCCTTCTGCAAAATATGAAGCAGAAGGCACAGCTGGAATAATAAATATTGTACTAAAGAAAAATGAAAAGAAAGGAATAAATGGTTCACTTTCTCTTAATTCTGGGGCGCCTCATAATCACAGTGTTGGATTGAGTATGAATCGACGTACAGAAAAGCTAAATGTATTTACCCAACTCGGTGTAGGATACAGGGAACTACCAAATGACAATGAAAATATAAATCGTGATCTTATTAATAATACAGAATTGACAAGTAAGGGAGAAGAATTCAGAAATGAAAAAATTTATAATTTTATCCTAGGGTCAGACTATTACATCAATGATCAAAATGTTATTACATTATCTGGAAGTTTTACTTATGAAGTTGAAGATCAACCTTCAGAAACTTCATTTATACTTTCGTCGGACCAAGAGGCTGATTTGGCTTGGACCCGATTTGAAGATACTGAAGCCACAAATCCAAAGTTGCAATATGAATTGCAATACAAACGAGACTTTACCGATCATAAAGATCATCAGTTGCTGTTTAGCGCGATTGGAAATTACTTTGGCAAAGAACAGGCTTCGATGTTTACAAACTCATTTACTACAGGTACATCAAATCAAAGTGATCAAATAACCGAAACTGACTTTAATGAAGGTAAGTTTACGTTTAATCTAGATTACACCAAGCCCTTTAAGAAAAATTGGACGATCGAATCAGGAGCTCAATATTTATTTAATGATGTAAATAACGATTTCAAAGTCAGCAATGATATCAATGGAGAATTTATCGTAGATCCTAATCTGACAAACATATTTGAATACAATCAAAAGGTTTTAGGTGTTTATACTACTGGTGCCTATGAAAGTGACTTTTGGGGATTGAAGCTAGGTCTACGTGTTGAGAATACCGATCTTTCTACTTTGCTGATCAATACCAATGAAACCAACACTCAAAAGTTTACAAATTTATTTCCTTCAGCACATACTTCATATAAGCTAAGTGACGCCGTCTCGTTTCAAGCAGGATATTCTAAGCGAATCTATCGACCAAAACTTTGGGACCTAAATCCATTTTTTAATATTAGAAACAATTTCAGTGTCAGAGCAGGAAATCCAAATCTATTGCCAGAATATACAGACAGTTATGAAGTTGGAAGTATATTTATATTCGATGATATATCCTTAAATTTAAATGCTTACTATAGGTATACCACTGATAAAATTGAACGCGTATCAACCTTTGAAGAAAACGTTACCATTTTTAAACCAGTAAACATAGGAACGAATAAAGCAACTGGAATAGAAGCCAATTTTAAATATTCAGCAATTAAAAATTTCACATTCAATGGAGATTTAAATTTCAATGTATTTAAAAGAGATGGCATATTCAACGATCAAGTGTTTGACTTCTCAGCAAATCAATGGTCTGCAAAATTAATTACCAAATACAAAGTGAACAAAGCACTCGATTTAGAAATAACAACACGACATGAATCTCAAGAAAAGTTAGTACAAGGTAATTCAAGTGCCAATACATATGCGGATTTTGGTCTTCGTTATAAGATCCTAAATGGTAAAGCAATTTTCAGTTTGAGCGTTAGAGATGTTTTTGCTTCGCGTGTAAGTCAAACAACCGTAGAACAACCTGACTTCTATCTTTATAGCAGAAGGCAAAGAGGTCGTTTTATCACGCTTGGTTTTAGTTATGGTTTTGGAAAAGGAGAAGCTATGCAATATTCTGGTGGGAGAAGACGGTAGGTATCTTATATAAAAAAAGTAATCCTTAGCCTTCACAATCGAAGGTAAGGATTACAATCAAGTTTAGATTCATTGAATATCAACTCTATATGATATTCATTTCATCCGCACTCTATAGAAATAACAAAATTTAAATACTTTTTTCAGTAAGATAGAAATCAATCATCTCACAAGTTTCAACCGCTATAATTGCCTCTATTTCAGCTAAAGTTTTTGGTGGTGGCACAATCACTTTGTCTTCTGATTTCCAATCTAAAGGCATTCCACTTTGTGTTTATCAGACATTTGTAATGCAGTAAGTGCTCTGATAATTTCATCCATATTTCTGCCCACATTTAATGGATAGTACATAATGAGCCTAATCTTTTTTGAAGGATCAATGAAGAAAACCGCTCTTACTGCAGCAGTTTCGCTTTCATTTGGCTGAAGCATTCCATACTTCTTAGATACTTTCATATCCATGTCAGCGATAATAGGAAAGTCAAAATATACACCCGTATTTTTCCTTATGTTATTTACCCATCCAAGATGAGCATGTATACTGTCTATACTCAAACCTAGCAATTCAGTATTAAGCGCTTCGAATTCTGGTTTTCTAATAGCAAACCCACTCATCTCTGTTGTGCACACTGGCGTAAAGTTAGCGGGGTGGGAAAACATTACAATCCATTTATCTTTTGCAAAGTCAGATAATTTGATTTTACCTTTTGTTGTTACTGCCTCAAAGTCTGGAGCTTGATCTCCAATTCGCGGCATTATATTTATTACTTCTTGTGCTTCTATTGTATTTAATTTATTGAAAATTTAACATTTACTATTCTAAGTATTCTAATAGCACATCAGATTATTTACTAACTAATTTCTTGCCTCGCCGGCAGAGCTTTCATTTTTGTCATTGCCACAAAAACGAAACAAAAAAATCTAGGCTGTCAGTATTTCTTAACGGTTCCAAAGATTTAAAATCCTAAACAAGCGCAAACTCGCTTTCAGCTCAAACATGCCATTGTTTTTAACGGATTTTATATCTTTTCCTCCTAAAATTCATAATGCCGATTAATTGACCTACCTACAAATACTAATCTATAATATTGAATAATAGATTACACTGAAAGCACCGTATGTGTTTTACTCAGTCCAGATAACTTTTCGGGTCAACACCTTAGAACCTATTTTTACAGTATAATAAAATGCACCGTACCCAATATTCACATTATCGAGAACTAAAATATTTTTTCCTTGAACCGTCTCTTCTTTTTTTATCACTTGTGCATGAATATGTTTTCCCATCGAATCTGTAATTGCAACAGATAATTCGGCAGGCCTTTCAATATGAATTGACATCCTCACAAGTTTATTTGCAGGGTTGGGGTAAAATTGCAGATGCTCACTTTTTTCAATTGAACTCACAGAAGAAATATCATTAACCTTTCGAATAGATACTTTGTATATCGTATTACTGGCTTCACTTTCTTGGCCTGTATTTATCCAAAAAATATTTGGTAAAGAGCTTCTTATTCCTCCATATAAATAACCAACATCTTGATATTCATTTCCTATTTTTGAACCATCAACAATATCATCATCGGTAAGTTGTGTTTCCGAATCTAAAATAAATACTGAACCTGCCCCAAGATATCCTGGTAAAGTTTGTGCGAGTCTTGTCTCTTTCATCGCCCCAGATTGATCTCTACTTACTTCCGCTATCGTATTTACAAATGGCACATCATTATCTTGCACCAACAAATCATCTTCGACGTAGAACTGAGCAATCCCGCCAAAAAAGATGGTAGACATTTCTTTTTCTTCAGGATTATAAATGGGAAGATAACCACAATGATAATGATTGAAATATTGTGTAAAATCTTCTATCGGCGTGTAATCGTTCTTGGTTATTTTAACTGGGTATAGCCAAGGCAAATCCACAGTATTTCTAAACACACCACTAAACACCATTAACTCTCTTTCTCCATTTGAAAGATATGGCACAAGGTTATAATCTCTTCTATGTAAATGCATTTCATCATGAATAGAATTTAAGATCTCTACTGAAATACCACCTGAGGTTTCAAGCTTGAATTTTCTAACTTCATTTGTGTATTCTTGTTCAAACCCAGGCCCAAAATTCGGTCCCATAGGATTGTACCGCCCCATAAATTTCTGGCCTCCAACCAAGTAATAAACATCATCAATTTTGTTAAGACCACCACCAGTTACTCTAAACGTTTCATCTTCCATTTGGAAGAAATTTGAAGACTTTAGAGTGTTACTTTTAATATCGCTTATTGTTTGCGGAATATCTATTACAGTGAGATAAGGAAACGTAATATGATCCCCTAATGTTGGGCTATAAGCGTAACCACCCGTGCAAAGCAACTTATCATTATCTTGATAGAATTGCATATTTGTTGAGGAGAGCTGTTCCTTAATCGATGTTGGCAATGTAGCCAGTGGTGCGCGCCATACTTCCTGTGTTTTAGGATTCACAACAATCAAGTCTTGATTCTTTCCATCAGAACTAAAAGAAGCAAAAGGCTGCCGTTGATGTAATCCATCTAGTCGTCCTCCAACCAACAGCCACTCCCCATTATATGTACCAACTGCATAAGATTGAAGACCTCCAAGACCTTCTACTGCAACAGGTGACAAAGCAACTTCATATTGTTGTGCATGAATGGTCATAAAACCAAACATCATAAGTATCAATAATCTTATAATTTTCATAATTATTTATTTGTCGTTTTCCTCACTGTTATCGATAAGTTCTTCCCCTTTACGTGGTGTGAGTTTGTAAGCAAGCCAAGCAATTCCCACTACAAGATGAAGCAGTATAATAATTAGTATTATGTTAGTAAACATATTTTTTGAATTTTATAACCACAGTTAATTTATTTATTGAATAGCGCATTTTGATAGCATCAATTATAACTTTTTATAATTCAATTATTTACACCTTGCCTCGCCGTCAGGGCTTTCATTTTTGTCTTGATACAAAAACGAAACAAAAAAATCAAGGCTGTCTGTATTTCTTAACGGCTTCAAATTTTTAAAAACCTAAACAAGCGCAAACTCGCTTTCAGCTCAAACATGCCATTATTTTTAACGGTTTTTAAACATTTTCCACCTAAAATTCAGAATGCCAGTTCAACTATTTTATAATTATTCACACTTTTGAAATGGATAATATGTGCAACTTAAATGCGTTATTAGTTTTGTTTAATCCATGCATTATAACCGCCAACAAGATTATTAACATCCTTGAATCCCATTTTCAACATCATATTACTGGCTGCTACACTTCGTCTACCACTGCGACAATAGATGATGTATTTTTTACTCTTATCCAAAATGGCCATTTTCTTTTGCATGCCTGCACCAAGCTCTATCAGCAATGGATTGCCAATAATACCTTGATTAATTTCTTTTTGAGTGCGCACATCAATTAGTTCAGTATTTTTATCTTTCAGTAGAAGACCTAGATCACTAACCGAGACGTTCGTAAAAGACAAACCACCTGATTTACGATTAATAATAATAAATGAAAATATTAATAGTGCAATTACCACAATAATATAAAGAGTTGTCATTGATTTACATTTAATTCAAAATAATTTGGTTAAAATTTATATTAACAGAAAAGATACAATTGCTTCATGAAATTATAACAACGTTGTTGGACATACATAGTCAGTTAGTTCGAATTTATTTGAAAGTTTAATTTTTTCAAATCCTCCTTTCACATCCACCAAGTTTCTATATCCTCTAGATTGCAAAATGGAAATAAAAATCAAAGACCTATATCCACCGGCACAATGTATATAGTGCTTGCCCTCTGCTACTATTTTTTTCATACTTTCATTTATATAATCAAGTGGAGCATTGACTGCATTGACAATATGTTCACTTAAATACTCACTTGCTTTTCTAACATCTACAATTGTACCCTCTGAAAGAGAAGCCAACTCATCTACATTCACAGAATTTACTACATCAAAATCTTTGTCTTCTTCTTTCCATGCTTTGAAGCCACCTTTAAGATATCCTTTGGCATTGTCGTAACCTACCCTTGCGAGTCTAGTGATTACCTCTTTTATTTTATCTTCATCTGCGATAATCAACAGCGGTTGTTTCACATCAGGAATCAAAGTACCAACCCATGTTGCAAAACTCCCATTGATACCAATAAAAATAGAATTCGGAATATATCCTTCTCTAAAGGCTTCCTCTGATCGGGTATCCAAGATCAAAGCTTCAGTCTCTTCGGCAACCAATTCAAATTCTCTTGGTGTAAGGGCTTTTGTTCCTTGTTCTATAACTTTATCAAGACTCTCATAACCCTGAATATTGATCATTACATTTTGAGGAAAATAATTTGGAGGAGGCATAAGTCCATCTAATACCTGAGTGACAAATTCATCTTCTGACATTGGTTGGAGTGCATAGTTAGTCTTTTTTTGATTGCCTAAGCTATCAGTAGTTTCACTGCTCATATTTTTACCACATGCTGATCCTTGCCCATGATTTGGATAGACTGTAATATCATCAGAAAGAGGCATGATTTTATTTCGAAGGGAATGATACAAGTGTCTAGCGAGCTTATCTTGTGTGAGGTCAGCAATAACCTTTTGTGCTAAATCTGGTCTACCTACATCACCTATAAATAATGTATCGCCAGTAAATATTCCAACTTCTTTATTGTTTTCATCCCTTAGCAATAAGCAACTACTTTCCATTGTATGCCCAGGCGTATGCAATAACTCTAAAGTTATATCACCTACATTAAATATCTGACCATCTTTGGCGACTGTCTTCTCAAAGCCTGTCTCCATTTCTGTAGGGCCATATACGATTTGCGCACCCGTTTTCTTTGCTAAATCTATATGTCCAGAAACAAAATCGGCATGAAAATGAGTTTCAAAGATATATTTGATTTTAGCATTATCTCTTTCTGCCCTTTCTAAGTAAGGACTAGATTCTCTTAATGGATCTATGATTGCAGCTTCACCATTTGATTCAATGTAATATGCTGCTTCTGCAAGGCATCCTGTATATATTTGCTCAATTTTCATTTGTACAATATTTTAAATGATTAATTATATTACAAATATAAACTAGAAGCAAAAAAGAGTAAGTAACAGAAGTTACACAAAGACGATGATCTTCGTCAGCTTTTAATGTGCAAAAGCTGATTTATATCATCACAATGTAATTTAAGGAATGGTATACCTTGGTTTATTTGATTAGAAAAGCTGTTTAAGTAGTCTTATTTATTGTATTCTACAACAATGATCTTATTCCTTTGCTGTTCAATAAAATTGTCGTTTTCCAATTTCTTCATCAATCTAGATATGGCAACCCGAGAAGAATAGAGTTCATTTGCTATATCTTGATGGGTGATATTGAGTACTGCACTTTTGGTAGCCCAAACTTTATCTTTAATATACATTCTCAACCTCTCTTCCAAACTGTGAAAAACGATATTGTCAATTGCTTTGACCATTTCATTAAGACGTTCATTATAGCTATCAAGGACATAGGTACGCCATGATTTAAATTTAACCATCCAATCATCCATTCTTTCTACGGGAACAAATAACATTTCTGCATCAGTTTCAGATATTGCTCTCACCGACGATTTTGATTTACGCGAACAGCAATTAAGTGTAACGGCACAAGTTTCACCCAATTCAAGGTAATACAACAGTAACTCAACGCCTTCCTCATTTTCAGTCAATACTTTTATGGATCCTGAAATCACCAATGGCATATGTGTTATCTCTGTGCCAATATCAACTATTGTTTTATCAGGTTCGAACTCTCTTAGGTAACTGTTCTGGCATAATTCAATTATCAATTTTGGTTCAAAAATATTTTGAAACCGACTTTCTATTTTAGTAAAACTCTTAGTGTCTAATAGCATTGCAATCTTTTATCGTAATAAAATTTTAAAACCAAGTCCATACCTAACAGTTAGAACAAATCAACAAACTATTAAAAAGAATTAATTTCAATTGAAACAAATATAAACATGGAAAACCGTATTGGGTATAGATAATCTTTTTTATTTACAAATACATTTCAAAATGCTTTGTCAAGTTTTGAATATTTAATTCTCTACTTATTCATCAATAGAGTCTAGACCCAATAGCAAAATCATATATCATGGCTTAAATTTGATAATACAAGACTTTATTAAAATCATCAACTAACGTAATGCTATATACTATATAGTTGATTGCATTTTTTCACTTCTAAAAATGCTAATTATGAGAATATATTCAATAGGAATCAATAGCTTACAAAGCAATTCAAACACTTAACTTCCAAAGAAAAATTAAGCTGCTAAACCAATAATAACATTCTAATTTCAAGAAACATATTATTATTCTTATGAAGTCGCAGACCATAAGTAATGTGTCCAACCATTCATGCCTACAGATATCAAGAAAATCTTAATAGCAAACGCATTTTAGAGGAGGTTGGATTTTTTCGGCTTCCTCTTTTCATTTTAGAATTCTTATATCATCTTATCCTCTCTTATATACATAATGTCAATAAAAATAATTATAAAACGCTCTGCAATTTTTTAAATCTCCTTTTAAATATTATACCAAATATCTAATGAATAATTTTTTCTTTACCTTACGGTATAATAAATTCAAACAATGAGTCAAAACAAAAAAGCATTCTGGACTTTAACTGTAGCATTAGCTGGATTCTTATTCGGTTTTGATACTGTTGTAATCTCTGGAGCCAATCTACCCATAAAAGAATTGTGGCAAACATCTCCAGCCTTTCATGGATGGTTCATTATGTCCATGGCACTTTGGGGAACAGTAATTGGATCACTTCTAGGAGGTATTCCAACGAATAAATTAGGTCGTAAAAAAACCTTATTTTGGATAGGTGTTTTGTATGCTATTTCAGCATTAGGTTCAGCATTGGCTCCTGATCCATTCAGCTTCTCATTTTTTAGATTTATTGGTGGGCTTGGTGTTGGCGCTTCAAGTGTAGCTGTGCCGACCTATCTTTCAGAAGTATCTAACAAAAAGGAAAGAGGAAGTGTTGTGGCCAGATATCAGTTTATGATTGTCTTTGGAATTTTCATTGCATTCTTTAGCAATTATTTGCTCAAGGGTGTAGGTGGAGATATAGATTGGAGATTGATGTTAGGTGTAGAAACCATTCCAGCAATCATATATTGTATTATGGTATTAGGAGTTCCCAATAGTCCTAGATGGTTGTTGCTTCATAAAAATGATGAAGAAGGAGCAAGAGAGGTATTGCTGTCTATTGGTACTGAAGATATCGAACAATCAATTGTTGAAATAAAAAAATCTGTCAGTGAAACTTCAGTGCAGTCTAAAGGACTGTTTAGTGGTAAATATTCTAAACCGTTAGGACTTGCATTTATGCTTGCTTTCTTTAATCAGCTATCAGGAATTAATTTTGTGCTTTACTATGCTCCAGAAATATTAGAACAAGCAGGACTTGCTGGCAAAGAATCGTTAAGCAGCTCAATTTCAATTGGAGCAGTCAATCTAATATTTACTATGTTAGGTATGTACTTGATTGACAAATTGGGAAGAAAGACACTTATGCTTTTAGGTTCAGTTGGTTATATTGTAAGTTTATCAATGGTAGCCTACGCATTCTTTTCAGTAGCGAGCAGTGGCTTTATGTTGTTTTTCATTTGTCTATTTATTGCAGCTCATGCTATCGGACAAGGCGCAGTAATTTGGGTTTTCATTTCTGAGATATTCCCTACTAAAGTCAGAGCTTTTGGACAATCTTTTGGTTCTGGAACACACTGGGTATTTGCAGCTTTGATCACTGCAATAACACCATTTTTCCTTGACAGCAATGATGGCGTATTCAAAGACAACCCTTGGCCAATATTTGCATTTTTTGCAGGCTTCATGGTTTTGCAACTTCTTTGGGTTTTAATAACAATGCCAGAGACGAAAGGCAAGTCACTTGAAGAACTACAAGCTGAATTGACATAAAAATATGATTACTTTATATCTATTATCTAAATAATTATACAGCTAAAAAATGAAGGTATCGGGCTTATTAATAATATTTTCCATAGGCATAATTTCTTTTTGGAGTTGTAATAATTCTAAAAAAAAACTAGTCCCAGAAGACTACTATAACGAAAAGCATCGTTCACAGTTTCATTTTTCACCAGAAGCCAATTGGATGAATGATCCTAACGGTATGGTTTTCTACGAAGACGAATATCATTTGTTTTACCAATACTATCCTGACTCTACTGTGTGGGGTCCAATGCATTGGGGACATGCTATAAGCACTGATCTTGTCCATTGGAACCATTTACCTATTGCCCTTTATCCTGATGAACATGGTTTGATATTTAGTGGCAGTGCAGTAGTAGATTGGAACAACACATCTGGTTTTGGTATAGATGACAAACCACCTCTTGTTGCTATATTTAGTTATCATGATATGGAAAAAGAAAAAGCAGGAGATGATGATTTTCAAACACAAGGCATAGCCTACAGCAACGATAAGGGTCGGACATGGACTACATTTAAAAACAATCCCGTAATTAAAAACCCAGGCGTGAGAGACTTTCGTGACCCTAAAGTTATTTGGCATAAAGAAAGTAAGCAATGGGTAATGGCGGTTGCGGCTTTGGATCATTTGATGATTTACAGTTCATTGGATTTGAAAAAATGGAATCTTCAAAGTGAATTTGGGAAAGATATTGGAAATCATGACGGCGTTTGGGAATGTCCAGATTTATTTCCTTTAAAATCAGATACCGGAGAAGAGTATTGGGTGCTTATTCAAAACATGGGAACTGGTAATCCAAACGGAGGTTCTGGGACTCAATATTTCATTGGCCAGTTTGATGGAAAAGAATTTACAATGGATGAAAATTTCATGAAGTTATTGGGCAAGCAAAAAGCTGTTGTACCAGAAGGAAAAGTATTTGACTCTTTTGAAGAAGGCTTTGCCAATTGGAGCGTAGAAGGTACTGCATTTGGTTCTGGTCCAGTAAATCCTAATGATACAAATCAAAAAAATATAAATGGCATAATGGGAAAGAAACTGGTAAGTTCTTTCAATGGTGACAATTCCTCAAAAGGTAAAATGACTTCCAAAACATTTATAATTAAAGATAAAGCTATCAACTTCCTGGTAAGCGGAGGCAATCACAGAGGTCGCACATTCATAGGTTTATTTGTAGACGGAAAACAAGTTAGGCAAGCTGAGGGAAGAAATAATGAAAACTTAGAATGGTCTGGCTGGGATGTTTCAGGATTCAAAGGCAAGAAAGCACATATAGAAATCATCGACAACTATAAAGGCGACTGGGGTCATATAAATATTGATGAAATTACATTTTCAGAGGTAGTAGCATCAGCAGAAAAAACTAAAAGTGTGTGGCTAGATGCCGGCAGGGACAATTACGCTGGTGTAACATGGTCAGATATTCCTGACAAAGATGGAAGACGGATATTTTTGGGATGGATGAGCAATTGGGCATATGCTCAAGTCGTACCTACAACTAAATGGCGAAGCGCCATGACAATTCCGTGGACGCTTGAGATCAATCATGTGGATGGTATTCCAAGATTGGTTGGTAAGCCTATCAAGGAACTGGAAAAATTAGCAAAAGGCGAATGGCAAAATATCAATTTTGCAAGCCAAGTTCCTAAAAGTGGCTTATATGAATTATTGATTACTGCAAATGAAATAAATCAAACTCCTTTCAGTTTTGAATTATCCAATAAGCAAAATGAAAAAATTTCTTTCAATTATTCTGATGGCATTTTCTCACTAGATCGAACCAAATCTGGGAACAATAGTTTTTCTCCTGATTTTCCGGGAGTACATACAACGACGAGAATTTCAGATAATGAAAACTTAAAAATACATGCTTTTGTAGATCATTCCTCCATAGATATTTTCTTGGATGACGGACAAAATGTTTTTACAGATTTATTCTTTCCTTCAGAATTGTATACACATATAAAAATTAAAGGAAATGGCGAATTTCAGTTAAGAGAGTTAAAGGGAATTTGGAAGTAAATTATAATTTATAAATATTATTATATTTTGTTTCGCCTCGATGTTCCTGAGTAGTTTCTATGCTTGACTTTTAATACATCCAAATATTACCACAATTATCAATAGTTGCAGAAACTATAAAACTACACAGCTAAATGATTGGAGTAATTCATCAATAACTTTGTCTTTTCCTTTCTTCTTATTTTGAAAACTTTATAGATTATTCAAATTATAAAAATATAAATGATCGGATTGAATATTGTAGGAATCTTAAATGCTAAAAACCCTATTATTCCTACTAATGTTGACTCACCAATTACAAATGAATTGATTGCCAAATACTCTACAAAATCATATTGTCCAAAGATTAAAAATATTTTTTCGCTTTCTTCTTATGTGCTCAGTTACAATTTCATTGAACAAGAATCCCTTATCCATAATCTTTATGGTTGATATAGCATTATTCAAAATGGATTTAAAAGAAATTTTTAGTATTTGTGATTTTTCACCACAATTCGGACAAAAATTTTTATAAAGTTCAATATTGCAAGTGATTCATTTCATTTGATTCTTCTTTTTACTTACTGAGTACATTTCACTAACTAAATCTCAAAATAATATCTATTGGATAAAACCCATTACTCTCAACTGTTTTTTTTATAATTTCAATTTTTAGAGAACACCTTGTGAAACTAATGGTTATACCATTGTGATTGAACAAGATAAGAAAAAAGCGTTTGGGACTGAGCCTTTATCTAAAGTACTCATAAGTCAAGCCATTCCGGCAGGAATAGGTATTTTGATAATGTCCCTCTACGGTATAGTCGATACCATATTTGTAGGCCGCTGGGTTGGTAGCAATGGGATTGGCGCCATTACAGTGGCTATGCCCATAGCTTTCTTAATTGCCAGTATGGGAATGGCCATCGGAATAGGTGGATCATCGATTATCTCACGTGCTTTTGGCAACAATGATGATAAAAAAGCCAACCTTACGTTCAACAATATGGTATTACTCAATGTGATACTCAATATAATCATCGTCATCTCATGTTATATTTTCAGATCTGAATTGATCACTTTATTTGGAGCCAAAGGAGCATTGTATGAACCTTCCTTAGAATACTTCACCATTGTATTACTCGGTACTCCATTTCTTGCCTGGGCGATGATGTGCAACAATGTAATTAGATCATTAGGATATCCGCGCATGGCAATGTATACTCTGGTTATCCCTTCCATTTTAAACACCATTGTTGATCCTATTCTTATCGCTGGTTTTGACATGGGACTTTGCTGGTGCCGCCTGGTCGACCACAATTTCATATCTCGCTAGTTTCTTGTACACGGTTTATTTCTTTGCCTTCAAGCAAAACAGTTTGAAGGTTATAAGAAAATATCTTTTTGGCAATTGGAAAATCATCAAAGAAATATTTAGTATTGGGTCAGTTACATTTGCAAGACAAGGCACAATAAGTGCATTGGCAGTTCTACTCAACAATTACTTATTTTCTTTTGGTGGTGAAGTCGCTATTTCAGCATATGGCATAGTAAGTAAGGTTATGATGTTTGTAAATGTCCCAGCACTTGGTATCACACAAGGTTATGTACCTATATTAGGCTACAATCATGGTGCAAAATTATTCGACAGAGTCAATAAGCTAACTGCATTGGCTATGAAATACGCTACTGGTCTAGCTATGATTTTGTTTGTAGTTGTTATGATTTTCACACCTCAAATTGTAAGCATATTTACAACTGACAATGCGCTTATCGATGTTACTATTCCTGCCATCAGATACACTTTCCTAGCCACACCATTGATAGCTATCAGTCTTTTGGGCAGCGCTTATTTTCAGGCCATTGGAAAAGCTTTACCTACTATGTTGCTTGCTTTACTAAAACAAGGTATATTTCTAATTCCATTAATTCTCATACTTCCTAGGTTCTTTGACCTAAATGGTATTTGGTGGGCCTTTCCATTGTCTGACATAGGAGCTGCATTTGTTACTTTGGTCTATTTATATTACAATAGAAAAAGAAGAAGTAAATTTTTGAAAATGCAATATTAATATTCTGAATAGCGCATTTAAATAGCACTATTCTTTTAAAAAATAATTTACAATTTACTGAAAATTATTATTTATACTTTGCCTCGCCGGCAAGGCTTTCCCCATCTGAAACTGATGGTTCAGTTCTCTCCTTTTAAAGCAAGGTTTACTTGCTTTAATCCACTGAAAGTGGACCACTCATTCATGTCTTGACACAAAAACAGAAACAAAAAACTCAAGGCTGTCTGTATTTTTAACGGCTCCAAAGATTTAAAAACCTAAACAAGCTCAAACTCGCTTTCATCTCAAACATGCCATTGTTTTTTTAACGGTTCTTAAACCTTTTACACCTAAAATTCAGAATGTCGAATCACTAGCTAAGTAAAACTTCTCACTTTTGAATTTAATTTTTTTGTGTAACTAAAATAGCTTATTCGGGTAATATTTTAGAAGAAAGTGAATTGCAACCTTCTATATTTTCATCACAAAGACATAACTGAAGAGAGTTGATTTTCATAATGATATACCTGATCTGAAAAATTATTTTTGATTTAAATACAAATCTTCTTTAATCCTTCTTAGTCTTCAAAGACGAATCACCCCTTTATAAATAATTAAGTAAATAGCTAAAAAAATATGGATTCCATTAAAGGCTTAATTAAATTCCATATGTTTATATAGAGGAACAAAGAATAACGATTACAAACAAAGCGATATAATGTTGATTAGGATACTTGACCGATTTTGAAATCATGAATTTAACCATGTGTTGAGGCCTTCTAATTTAACAATAAGTGTATCTTTATATCTATGTATTATTTAGGTTTAGATATTGGAAGTTCGTCAGTTAAAGTAGCTCTAGTTGAAGCTTCAACTGGGAAGAACATTCTTTGTGTAAATGAACCTCCAAATGAAATGGAGATTCAATCATTACAAGTCAATTGGGCAGAACAAGATCCAGAGACTTGGTGGCATTTCACTTGTAAAGCGATTAAAAGAGTTCTATCTGAAACAAGAATAGATGTTTCCAAAATATCCTCGATTGGCATATCATACCAGATGCACGGTCTGGTTATAGTTGACGATAAAGGAGCACCGCTAAGAAATGCTATTATTTGGTGTGATAGTCGAGCTGTTGATATCGGGAAGAATGCTTTTCATGACCTTGGAAAAGAAAAGTGTGCCACCCATCTTCTTAATTCCCCTGGCAATTTTACTGCATCAAAATTAAAATGGGTTAAAGACAACGAACCGGAAATCTATAGCAGAATCTATAAATACATGTTACCAGGTGACTACATTGCTTATAAATTAAGTGGTAATATCAATACAACGGCGAATGGATTGTCAGAAGGCATTCTTTGGGACTATGAAAATAACTGCGTAGCCAATTGGTTGTTAAATTATTATAGCTTAGACACTGGCCTTACACCAGATATTGTCGAAAACTTTACGCAACAAGCTGTCATTTCGCCAATAGCATCTGAAGAAACAGGTTTATCAATTGGATTAGCCATTACCTACAGAGCAGGTGATCAGCCAAACAATGCACTAACGCTTGGCGTCTTAAAACCAGGTCAAGTCGCTGCAACAGGGGGAACATCTGGAGTTATTTATGCCGTAACAGAGTGTAGAAAATTTGATGAAATAAGTAAAGTAAATCATTTTGCACATATCAACTATTCTAAAGCCAATCCTACCATTGGCAGATTACTTAATATCAATGGCGCTGGAATACAGTTTCGATGGTTGCTAAACAATATGGCAGCATCTTCATATGAAGAAATGAATATTAAAGCTGAAGAAGTAGAAATTGGATGCGATGGTTTGGTGATACTACCTTTTGGCAATGGTGCTGAACGTATGTTCGATAATAAAATTCTAGGTACACAAATTAAACATCTAAATTTAAACAGACATCAAGATGCACACATGTATCGAGCAGCCTTAGAAGGCATTGCTTTTTCTTTTGTATATGGAATGGACTTATTAAAAAAAGATAATACAGCTATTGATGTGATCCGTGCTGGTAATGACAACTTGTTTCGTTCTTCAATCTTTGCAACAACGATCGCCACGCTTATCGGTCAGAAAATAGATATTTATAATACTACTGGGGCTGTAGGTGCAGCACGTGCTTCTGGAGTCATTAATCAGGATTTTAAATCCTTTGAAAATAACATCATAGCCAATGATTATGTGATGAGCTACTACCCTATCACAGAATCCTCTCCTTATAAAAAAGCATATCAACATTGGAGAAATGCATTAGAAATAACATTAAAAAGTAAATAGAATTATGGCAAGTCAAGAGTATTTTAAAGGAATTGGCAAAATACCTTATGAAGGTCATCTCTCGGATAATCCACTGGCATTTAAATACTACAACCCTGAACAAATGGTTGCTGGCAAATCTATGCGAGAGCACTTCAAATTTGCCATTGCCTATTGGCATACATTCTGTGGTCAAGGCTCAGATCCTTTTGGACCAGGCACACAAAATTTTCTTTGGGACCAATCCTCTAATCCTCTTCAAGCCGCAAAAGATAAAGCTGATGCTGCATTTGAGTTTATTTCAAAACTAGGATTTGATTATTTCTGTTTTCATGATTTTGACCTGATTCAGGAAGGAGCAACCTTCGCCGAATCAGAAAATCGCTTAGAAACAATTGTAGATTATATAAAAACCAAAAAAGCAGAAACAGGCATCAAACTTTTGTGGGGAACTTCCAATTGTTTTTCCAATCCTCGTTATATGAATGGTGCCGCAACCAATCCAGACTTTAATGTGGTTGCAAGAGCAGGCGGACAAATCAAACTAGCCTTGGATGCGACCATCAAATTAGGTGGTGAGAATTATGTTTTCTGGGGAGGGCGAGAAGGTTACATGTCATTGCTTAATACAGATATGGGAAGAGAATTGGATCATATGGGGCAGTTTTTATCTATGGCCAGAGACTACGCAAGAGCTCAAGGGTTTAAAGGAAACTTCCTCATAGAACCAAAACCAATGGAGCCTATGAAACACCAATACGATTTTGACGCGGCTACAGCTATCGGATTTTTAAAAGAATATGGTTTACACAAAGACTTCAAATTAAACATCGAAGTTAATCATGCAACTCTGGCACAACATACATTTCAACACGAACTGGAAGTAGCTGCAAAATCTGACATGCTGGGCAGTATAGATGCCAATAGAGGTGATTACCAAAACGGATGGGATACCGATCAGTTTCCAAATAATATACAAGAAACAACAGAGGCGATGCTTATATTTTTAAAAGCCGGTGGATTGCAAGGCGGGGGAATAAATTTTGATGCAAAAATTAGGCGAAACTCCACGGATATGGAAGATCTTTTTCATGCACACATTGGAGGAGCCGATACATTCGCTAGAGCCCTGCTTACAGCTGAAAAAATAATAAACCTCTCAGCCTATGAGAAATTAAGAGAACAACGTTACAGCTCCTTCAATTCTGGAAAAGGAAAAGATTTTGAAGCTGGGAAACTTAGCTTAAAAGATCTGTATGAGATTGCCAGCGAAAACGGTGAATTGAAACTACAGAGCGGAAAACAAGAGTTATTCGAAAACATCATTAATCAGTACATATAATATTAACCTAGGTAATGCCTGGAGCAATTAATATAAAATGTCGATTCATAAACTTGAAATATTCATCTTTTAAGCTCTGACTATTATAAGATTAATTCTCAATTGATTCTTATAACTTTATTGTATAAAAAATAAAATCCATGACCACCAGCTGCAACATGTGTCACAAACACATTCAAGAAAACGAACAACATTATACTGTAAATCTTCATAAGGAACGAATGCAGGAAAATGAAATAAATGTGGATTATGCAGAGACGATATTGACAACTTGCATAGATTGTGGCCATAAAATTCACAAAGATGCCCTTACTATAGCCCTCAGCGCTCCTGATGCTTTAAGAGCAGAACAGCTAGCGAAACTCTTAATTCCTTTGGAATTGAATTAACTCAGAATCTATAATCAAATTAAGTTATTTACTTAACAAGTATGATTTGAAAAAGATATTCTTTTACTTTACAAAATGATTAGAATAATCCTTGCCTATTTCCTACTATTTTCAAGTGCTCTAGATGCACAAGAACATATTCCAGTATTCCCTGAATTAGAGGGAGATCAATTGATGGAGCGATTGGTAAGCGAATTTAAACCAACCGTTGTACTGAATTACAGCCAAGCCAGGGATACAATGTTCAGACTTATTGATAGTACTAATGATAGCCTTACATGCGTTTATTCTGGTCATACGATATATCTAGATCCAAATCAGGATCCAACACAGGCTGCATTTATGGATGGCAATTCTAATGGTATAAATACTGAGCATACATACCCTCAATCTTTGGGTGCAGAATTAGGAAACGCTAGAAGTGATATGCATCATTTATTCCCTACGCGCTCAATTGTGAATTCAGCAAGAGGAAATAAGATCTTTGAAGACATCGATGATGATCAAACTGATGTTTGGTATTACCTAAATACAAATCAATCCACAATTCCTAGTTTAGATAATATTGATCTCTTTAGTGAGACTGACGCAGATGGTTTTGAACCTCCTGAAGCTCATAAAGGTGATGTTGCCAGAGCGATGTTTTACTTTTACACTATGTATCAGGATTTTGCTGATGGTGCTGATGCTACTTACTTTGACAGTCAGAAGGAAACTTTATGTCAATGGCATTTTGATGATCCAGTAGATGAGAAAGAATGGAATAGAACATTAAAAATTGCTGAGTACCAAGATGGGAAGGCAAATCCATTTATATATGATTGTGGGTTAGCCTCAAGGTTATATTGTCTTACGGAATTTTGTCAACCTACATCTACAACAGATGTATTGACAAAACAAGAGATTCGCTTAGTGCCCAATCCCGCATATCTATCCACTACTATTCTATTAGAAAATTTTAATGGGAAATGTGATGTGCTTTTATACAACCTAGAAGGTAAACTTGTCAAACAAGCCTCTTTGGCTGGTCATGATTCAGCATATGAATTAGATCTGTCCTATTTGAATAGCGGTATTTATTATGTTAAAGTTATCAGTTCAGAGTGGATGAGTTGTGAGGTTTTGGTTGTTAGATAGGATTTAGTGGTACTCAATTTTGCTATTATATACTCAAACAATCTATTTCCTTTCATTATTAACCCAATCAAGCTTATTTTACAATTTAAAAATAAAATTTCAGTTTGAACTTGTCATTTTCAAGAATTATGACATATATTTGCACTCCATTTTAAAAATGGTGCAATAGTCAATTGGTTCCGTAGCTCAGCTGGATAGAGCAGCTCACTTCTAATGAGCAGGTCCCAGGTTCGAATCCTGGCGGGATCACTAGAGAAACAAAGTCTTTTCACGAAAGTGAAAGGACTTTTTTCATTTGTGGCCAAATCTAACTTAATTATATAAGGTAAAAATAAGAAGTACCAAATTCACATTTTCAGGTCCACTTTTCTCTTCGGCTTTTAATTCGAAAAAAAACCAGCTTGAAGCGTCTATTTCATTAATATTTTGAACTGATCAATTTAGTTAGATTGGTATTCTGCTATGTTGGCAACATATTCAATTTTACTTTGTTAATCGAGTATATAACAGAAGTGACGTTCAACAAAATACTTAGTTCTAATTAGTTTTTATTTATGAAATTACTTACCATACTAACTTGGTTATCAGGCCTATTCTTTATCTATTTTGGGATAGGATGTCTGATTTCAGATTTCATTATCTCAGAATTCATTCGCTATGGGCTAGAGAAATTCAGGGTTATAACTGGCATATTGCAATTACTTGGCGCTGCGGGTCTACTCATTGGTCTTTATTATGACTCTAGAATATTGTTGTTATCTTCTATAGGATTAGGTGTTTTAATGATCTTTGGATTTATCGTGAGAATTAACATTAATGATAATTTTTTCAAGTGTCTCCCATCATTTTCGTTCGCTGTTCTGAATCTATTTATAGCAATAAAAACCTATATGATTTACTTTAAGGACTAGATGATACTAATCAATGCAATTGCTAGATTAAGGACTAAAAATAGAAGTGCTGGAAATGATTTAACCAATTTATCACCTACTTTTAAGTGCATGCTTATTGAACCTAAAAGTAGAAAAGCTAATCCAATACTTCCAGTCAAAGTAAGAGTCTCAAATTTAATAGAAGCTAATAAGATTACGGCCAGCGTAACTTTCAAAAATCCAATGAAATAACAAAACTGCTTCGATAATCCGTAAACTTTAAATTCCTCTAAAATAGTCTTAGCATCGCCACCTCTCCATTTTGTAGCCTTGGTGGGTTGAATTAACCAAACATTCAAAATACTTATACCTACAATGATTTTAAGTATGATACTGATATAGTCAACTAATTCTGTTGCATTCATTTTTATTATTTTTAATTACGATAATTCTTTAAAATATTGAATTAAGATAATATTTCTTCATTTAGATTGGAAATACTTTTTACTAAGTGGTAGTCTTTAAATGTTTGAGAAACAAAACTACATAAACTAAATGTGATCTACGATATGTTTTCTCAGTGAATGAATTCTAGTTTTAACCGATACTGATTACCTCCATTCCCAATAAGGTAAAATCATCAGGATACGCGCCTGAGCTAGTACATGACAATCCATATTGATAAATGGATTTGAAAAGTTCGTCTATATCAAGTTCTGAATTCTTTTCTAGAAATACAGCAAGTTCATCCTCCTTCAGATTCTCAGAATTATCAATAACATCTATTATTGCATCGGTGTATATAATTACTTTATCCCCAATCTCTAATTGTATCTCCTTCTCCTCAAATGAGATCTCATCTTTGGAAAAAGCGCCTATAATAGTACCTTGGGTGGATAATGAGATGGTGTGTTTAGCTCCTTTTCGCAATATATAAGCATCAGGATGACCAGCTGATAAATAAGTCAAGATACCAGTCACCGAATCATACTGTGCATAGAACATGGTTACAAAAGCATTTCCTGGCATTTTTTTAAATAACTGTTCGTTGGTCAGCGTAATTATTTCGGAAGGTGAACTAAGTTTGTCTGCAGCATTTTTAAAAGTAGATGACAACATAAATGTCAATAAAGCTGCATTAATTCCATGTCCAGTTACATCGGCAACCAATAAACCATAATTTTCATTTGGTAAATTAATTACATCATACACATCTCCTCCGACTTCCTCCATGGGCTCAAAGAGAGAAGCAAAACGAACTTTAGATGATTTGGGAAGATCTGAGGGCAATAAAAATTGCTGCGCATTTTTTGCTTGTTCGAGATCCTCGAGAATGCGATTTTGAAATATCTGTAGTTTATTATTCGCCTCGATTAATCTATTTCTAGTTTCAGTTAGATCTGTAATATCAGACTGAACACCTACATAATGAGTTACTTTATTGTTTTCATCTTTTATAGGAGTAATGGATAATCTATTCCAAAATGGAGTTCCATCTTTTTTATAATTGAGGAGTTCCACAATACAAGCCTCTCCATTATTAACAGCATCTCTTATTTTCTTTATAGTTTCTTGATTCGTATCCTCACCTTGTAGAAATCTACAGTTGGTTCCAATCACCTCTTCGCCAAGATAGCCGGTCATCCATTGAAAACCTTCATTGACATATATAAGCGGTCTATCTTCAGTTGACATACTGCTTATGGTTATTCCTTCAGAAGACGCATTGGTGGCTTTCTGTAACAATTCACTTTTTACTATCGTGCTTAATACTTTTTCTATTCCCTTAGGATGCTTCATTGAATAATTTAATAGTGGTTATATTTATACTTTTCATAATAAACCAATAACATCAAATATAAGATTTATCAACTCAAAACTCCAATCAAAGGAAACTATATAAAAGTCATGGATGCGTTTGACCTTAGACGAAAGGGATATCAAACATACATTTGACTCAAGTATCCTTACAAAAAATAATTCTTTTTAACTACAAAGTAATTCTGTAGAACACAAGCTATGATCCTCGAGCAGTCAAAGCGTAAGTACAGTGGTGGAGCGCAGCGAAGACATCATGCCTGCCTGTGCTGCTGCTGTGTGCGCAGAAAGTGGGCGCCATCTTAATAGGCAATAAAAATGGACAGACTCAATTCCGAAAAGTAGAAATCTTCCACCTTCATTACTGTTGGTAAGAACTGCTTTAAATAAGATAATGTCGTTTTATTATGTCTCGCTTTTCCCGGTGCTTTGAATGAATTCATTCCAGTGACCCTGAAGGATTGCTACGCTATCCTGGTCGACTCCGAGGTAAAAAACAAAGTTTTATCGAATACTTTTTCAATCATACTCAAATTCAAACATGTTTGGTTTGGTCTTTCTCCATCTCCTATTGAATCACTACCTTTGATTGATAAACAATCCCATTTTTAGTAACTCTTACAAGGTAAATCCCGGATGTAAAACCTTTCAAAACATCATCTGAGTTGATACTTTTAGATAATATCCGTTCTCCCAAAGACGTAAATACCTCCAAATCACAAATTCCAAGGTCTTTTGGTAGCTTAATAGTCACATTCACATTAGACTGTGCTGGATTAGGAAATACTTCCAAGTTTTGGACAATTATTGGATTTGTGCTTGAAATGTCTTCCTCTATATTGACCTTAAATATTGATCTTCCAAAAGTTCCAGCGTATAACATTTCTGTGGGAGTATGGATTTTCAGATCAAGAACAATAGTGGCTGGCATTCCGTCACTCAACAAATCCCAATTGAGTCCTTTATCCAATGAACTCCATACACCCAAATCTGTGCCTACAAACAGTATATTGTCATTGGTATGATGATATTCTATGTCATTGACTGGAGCATCTGGTAAATTACCAGTAATATCTGCCCAACTTTGACCATAATCCTGCGTGATCATCACATGTGGTTCGTAATCCAAATATCTATACCCTGACAAGGTTACAATTGCCTCTGCGTCGTTTGATGGATTAACGGCAACCTCAGTGACATACCTGTTTGGAATGCCTTCGTTTATACTTTGCCATGTTGTGCCGCCATCTCTTGTGACTGAAACTTCACCATCATCTGTACCCACATAAATTGTATTTAAATCTTGAAATGAAGGTGCAATTGTAGTAATTGTTCCAAATGAGGTACTTCCACTGGGGTGCTGTCCTTTCGTCAAATCATCACTGATTGGCGCCCAAACATTCCCTTCAAACGATTGATGTAATTTGTAACTTCCATAATATACAATCGATGGATCAACAGGAGATAAAACTACTGGCGTATTCCAATTGGTACGTTGTTTTTCAATACCCAGCAAAATTTCACTAAAACTTTGTCCACCATCTTCACTTTTAAATAAATTACCCCACTGGTATTCTGCATAAATAAGATCACTGTTTCGAGGATCTACATTGACATGAAAACCATCACCTCCCAATAAGGATTCAAAGTCATTTGTATCTCCAGAAAATGTAGCTATCGTATTGTTGTCTTGAGTACCTCCGAATAAACGCTCAGGTTTTTGAAAATCGACTTCTATATTATAAAATTGAGTGATTGGAATGTTACTTACAAATTCAAAACTTTGTCCACCATCTCTTGATCTAAATAGACCTCCATCATTCCCTATGATAATATCGCTGTCGTCACCTTGGAAATATTCTAAACAATGATGATCCACATGAATATTAGTTGTTCTAGTCCAATTCTCTCCATTGTTTCCTGAAAAGAAACTGTGAAGTCCGAGTACTGCAATATTGTTTTCATCCTTAGGGCTAATCCTTACATTTCCAAAAAACCATCCGAATGAACTGTATGGCAATGGATGCTGATCAAAAATGTCACCATTTACATTCACCCAGCTGTCTCCCCCATCTTCGGTGGCATAAACACCTTCAAAAGCATTTCTGATTTCATCATCAGTTATAACCGCAATTAATTTATCAGGATTTGATGGACTGATTGCCAAACCAATTCTTCCTCTACTGTCTTGATTATCTGGCAATCCATTTTCAAGTCTTTCCCATGTTTCACCTCCATCTTTTGATCTATGCATCGCAGAAGTCACCCCTCCATAATCTCTCACCCAAGGAAATCTCAATCGTTCCCACATCGCTGTATATATAATATCTGGATTCTCTGGATTGACAACGACATCAATGCAAGCTGTTGAGTCACTTACAATTAATAATTGTTTCCAATTTTCTCCTCCATCAACTGTTTTGTATAATCCTCTATCTGTATCTTTTGCATACAATGAACCTGTAGCCGCAGCGTATACAATATCAGGATTTTCGTTATCGACAACCAATCTTGCAATATGTTGACTATTCTCTAGTCCAATATTAGTCCAGCTTTCACCAGCATCATCTGATCTATAAACACCAGTTCCAGCAAATGCACCAGAAGATGCAGATGCATTTGCCTCTCCTGTTCCTACATAAATAATATCTGGATTTGAAGGTGCAAGTGCCAAGTTGCCAATTGAAAGGCTTATTTGATCATCAAATACAGGCTCCCAATTAACTCCACCATCTTCAGTCTTCCAAACACCTCCAACCGCAGTACCTATATAAAACAATTCAGAATTGCTTGGATGCCTTACCACATCTGTTATACGTCCACCAATATTAATCGGCCCTTCTGAAGTCCAAGGATCAAAGCTTTTGTTGACACCATTCTTTTTAATTTTTTGGAAATGAGATTTAGCTTCTAATACAGCTTCTTGGTTTATTGACTCATATGGATAAGCGCGTTGAATATATGATACATCATCTGGTCCTTGAGCAACTTGCATTTTATCTAATTGCTCTTTGGATATTTCAGTTTCTTCCTTATGAATATTTTCACCACATGAAATAATACACATCAAAATCAAGCAAACAAAAACACCAGAAACATTAATCTTCATCATTATATAATTATAGTGCCAAATTAGTTTTTTCTTTTTGAATGATATGTGTTTGCAAAGACTTAATACTAATTCATAATAGTCCAACAATGCTATCTAGCACCTTATGGTATCAACCTACCTGGTTGACTACTATACATCCAAGGATTTAGTTTCTTTAGATTTAGTTTAAATGAGACTCTTGAGAATAACGATGATCCTGCGTATTGGATTTTTAATCTATCGTCATTGATTAATGGCAAGTAAATTCCTGCCACATCACCCAACTCAATAGCCAATCCAGCACTGTAATAAAATACATTTTTCAATGGATCAGCAGTTACTGACTTCGTATTTGAAAGTGCTGCATCAATATAAGGCCTAACCTTAATCACACTTAAAATTGAAAATGGCAAATCAGCTTTTAAGTTTACAGCCATTGCATAGTTGTTACTCATACCTTCTTTACTATAGGTCTCAAATGTATTTTTAAATCCTAAGTCATCAATAATAATCTGAGAAGAAGCAGAATTGCCTTCTCCTGTTCTAGAAAAATAATAATTATCGTAGGCATAATCCGTAATTCCATTAGCGCTTAAAGCGACAGATCCTCTTGTAAATATATCTGCAAAATTACTTGAGTTACGTTGGGTATTGATTGGAAAGTATGAACCATAAAACCTAAAAAAGAACTTAGAATTCTTGTTGTAATTTAATCTTGTGTTATACTCAAATGATGTTTTTAAATACTCACCTTGGTTCTCAAATGGTTGATTGTATTTTTCATATTGCAATTGAATTTTCAAATCATAACTGGATAGCATTTTTTTTGAATATTTACTATACGCCAATTGATGCACATTAAAATTCGAATTATCAATCAACACCTCAATACTTGGCGTAAATGTCGCGTCTTCACGATTGATATGGTGCCATTTATATTCCAACTGGCCATAATTATATAAGTCGTGACTGAAATTCAATTTCAAATAAGGTGTTACTTTTTTATACTTCAAATTGTAATCCAACAATTCATTTTCTGCAAAATGATATTGTCTGCCTTCTAAGCCAATAGCGAAACTTTTTAAAGCCTTACCTTTAAAGTAGATATCTTTCTGAACAGCAAATGATCCTGCTAAGTCCTGTGAAGAAAATGCATAATTAGGATTGAAATAATAGCTGATATTCTCTTTTGGAAATACATCGCTAAATGCAACCATTCCCAACATTAACCCATCATAAGAATTATGTTGAACCATTGGCAACACATTAACATTAAAGGCACGAGAATCTCCACCGACCTTCATGAAGTTAACCTTTACATTAGGATCTGAAATCTGCATTTTCTGCAACTCCTTGTCATTGTTTCTATGGTTGTCTTCAAACAATTGAGCTTCTCCATTTATTACAATCTTTGCAAAGCCTGCATCTTTAAACTTCAGTGATTGCATTTCTTCGCCCGTCATGTCAAACCATTTTGATGCTATCAATTTGTTGTTTTGATCATAACCCGACAATTGCATTGGCAATTTGGTGTTGTATTTATTATGAACAACAACTGTCAACTGACCTGAAGCCTCTTCAATATTTTTAACAGCAAAATCAATTGGACTGTTGCTTGATATTAATGCATCGAATATTTGGCGCACTGGCTTGCCTGAAATTTCTTCAAACACATTGATCAGATCATCTGGAGATAGATGTTTAAACTGCCATTTTAAATACAAATTCTGAATTGATCTCTCGAAAGTTTCTTTACCAAGATAAGCAGCTATATACTCAAATATCCATGCTGTCTTTTCATAATTCATCGCTATATAATTCATCGGATCAAACTCTTCAGAATCCTGATCAATTTTCATATTCAACCTTGTTCTTTGCAAGTGAATTATTGATTTCTTGAGCAATGAGAATCCACTATCATTGTTGCGAAATAAAACTTTTGAACCATTGTTGTAATTCGTCCGATCATAATATATCGCATCATACTTATGATCAAAATAACTTGTTAAACCCTCATCAATCCAAGCATGTTTTCTTTCATTAGATGCCAGTATACCATAAAACCAATTGTGTCCGATCTCATTAGCGATTAAGTGATCCACTTGCTGTTCCTTTCCTGACATATCCAATATTGTTATCATTGGATATTCCATTCCACTGCCACCCAATCCAGATTCCACAATTGTCATTTCAGGATAAGGATAAGCACCTACCTCCTCAGAATAGTATCTCAATGCTCTCTTCGCAAAGCCCATATATTTTTCCCAAAAGACATTATCTTCTTTGACAAATAAATTCACCTTAACTTCTTGCCCATCAATACTGATTACATCTGTATAGGGAATGTAATACTCGCTGGCAAACCAAGCAAAATCATGGACATTTTTTGCGGTAAAGGAAACTGTTCTTTTGCGTTCTTCTATATTTAAACTTGATGCACTTTCTAGCTTCGAACCCGTACCCACAACTGAATAAGATATTGGCATTGTTAGTTCAACATTGTAGTTTCCAAATTCAGAATAAAACTCCCCCAAAGACAAGTAAGGGATTGCATGCCAACCTTCACTATCATATACAGCTGGTTTTGGATACCACTGTGTCATCTGATATAAGTTTTCCTTGTAGCCTGGTCTGTCAAAAGCATATGGAATTTTCAGTACATAACTCATTTGAAGCTTTATACTTTCACCAGACTTCAATGGCTTCTTTAAATTGATTTGTGCAATATCAGAAAACGTCTTGCCATCAATAGAGTAAGGCAAAAATTCAACGCTCGCATCATTGATAGTAACATCCAGACTTTGATACCCACCTTGTTGATCTTCATTAGAAAAATAAAAATCATATCTCCCCATTTTCAGTTGCTGATTTGAAAAATTCGAAGTCTTATCTTTCATGGCATTCAACCAAAGGTGCAATATTATTTTATCCAAGTTATCACTCGAATTATTGGTATAAATCATAGAAGCACTTACATATAATTTTTTATTAAGTGTATCCAATTCAGCTTTGATATCATAGTCTACTTTCTGTTGGAAATAGTCTTGTGATATGGCAGGTTGCCACATTAAAAATCCGATTGCAAGAAAAATTACGATTGCCTTTATATGCATTTTAGTACTGCTTAGTTTAAATTGCAGTTCAAAGCTATTGATATAATATTAATATTACTTGATAATGAAGAAGTATTTAGCACTGGGCATTCTTGCTTTATTACTGTTGCAATGTAAAGTTAAGCAGCCTTATTTAGAAGAAACAGAACAAAAAGAGTTCATTTTCCCATTAGAATGGGTTGGACACTACAAAGGAACTTTAAAGATTTATAAAGAAAATAAGGAAAACACGATTATCAATATGGAGTTAATTATTGGTAATCCCAATGGTTCAGGTTACTATCCATGGACTCTTATTTATAATGACGAAGATATTAGAGAATATGGACTTGAGGCTATCAATTCAGATTTGGGACATTACAGAATCGATGAATTTAACAGCATTCAAATTGAAGGATATTTAAATAATGGTCATTTTGTAAGCCGATTCGATGTTATGGGCAGTGATTTGTTGGTAGATTACCATCGTACCAACAAAGGTATAGATGTGAGTTTTTACATTTCCAAAACTCAAGCTGAAACCATGACAGGTGGCGAAATCATTGCACGTGACACCGTTCCTTCCGTTAAAAGTTTTCCGATATTGGTATTTCAAAAAGCAGAATTGCTTAGAATTTCAGATTAAAAAGCGGATAAATCTTGATCGCATAATGAATAATTATATTTTTGCGTTAAATACATAGTTATGAAGATCGAAAAGTTAAACGATATAATCTCAGGAGTTGTAGATATCGCAAGAGAAGCAGGAAGTAAAATCCTTGAAATATATGAAGATATCGATAACTTTCAAGTTGAAATTAAAGGCGATAACTCACCACTGACAAGAGCAGACAAAGAAGCAAACGATATAATTTGTGTGGGTCTTGAAAAATTAGACACGCTATTTCCAATCATTTCTGAAGAGAATAAATTGTACCCATATGATGACCGTCAGTACTTTGAATATTGCTGGATGGTTGATCCTCTAGATGGCACAAAGGAATTTATAAAAAGAAATGGAGAATTTACTGTCAACATCGCTTTGATTAAGAATGGTAAATCAGTAGCTGGAGTTGTATATACACCCGTTACCGATGATATGTATTATGCTATTGAAGGCGAAGGTGCATTCCTTATAAAAGATGGCAAGAAAAGTAAACTGTCATCACCAACTTACACTTCAAAGGATGAAGGATTGTCAATAGTGTGTTCTCGTTCTCATTTAAATGAAGAGACACAAAACTTTATCGACGCCTATAAAAATCCAGAAAAGGTTGCAAAAGGAAGCTCATTGAAATTTTTAATTATTGCATCTGGCCAAGCACATGTTTACCCACGATTGGCGCCAACAATGGAATGGGATACTGCTGCGGCACAGATCATTCTTGAAGAATCTGGTGGATCAGTTATTGATGCACATACAAATGAGCCTGTTAGATACAACAAAGAAAATTTATTGAACCCACATTTTATCGCATTTGGTAACAGAGTAGATTAATCTTGAAAGAAAAAATATCCGCTGAACATATTTTTCAGTTGGCTTGTGCCACTCTCATTTTTGGTATGCTTTATTCTCGATTCTTAATCAGTATAGGAATGATCTTATTCCTTGTGGCTGGTATTTGGAGTGGTTCTTTCATTGACAATATCAAAGCCTTTACAAAACAAAAGTCGTTCTTAGCTGTAACTGGAATTTTCTTATTGTTTTTCATTTCGGGTCTCTGGTCTGAAAACACAGAATACTTCCTCAATCGCAGCAGAATTAAACTGCCTCTTTTGTTTTTGCCCTTTGCATTTTTTGCTGTGCCAACGCTTAGTAAAAAAGTCATGCAAAGAATATTCTTGGGATTCATCGCCTTGTTTGCTTTTTCTGTATTGTGGTCGATTGGTCTATTTTTATTAGACTTCAATCACTACGTTGAAATATACGGAAAAGGGCAAACACTGCCTACTCCCATTCATCATGTAAGATACAGTATCATGGTTAGCATTGCAGCAGCTATGACAATTTATGGGATTAAAACATGGAACGATATTTCTCCTTTGCTGAATAAAGTACTTTGGGCGATTGCTCTCATGTTTATCTTTTACCTCCATGTATTGGCAGTCAGAAGTGGCATCATGACACTCTACATTGCATTGGGATGTTTGCTTTTTATTTATATAAAAGAGAAAGGAAATAAACTTTGGGCTGCAGGTATAACGGTATCAAGTATCTTATTGATTTTCTTGGCAACTCAATTTGTTCCTACAATTAAAAACAAGTTAAGTTACATGCAATACAGTCTTGAAAAGTTTGCCAAAAATGAAAACATAAGGGATCTTTCAGATTCAAGAAGACTAGGTAGTATTTTTGCGGGGCTAGATCTTACAAGAAACAATCCTTTGCTTGGCGTAGGGATTGGAGATATAATGGACGAAACGAATGCGTATTTGGCAAAACATTATCCCGACCTTATAGATTTAGAATTATTACCCCACAATCAATATATTTTAACAAGTGCAACTCTAGGGATTATAGGTTTGCTAATTTTCATATTGTTTTCATTCATGCCTCTTTTCTATTTAAATGGCTACAATGATTACTTATTACTAGCAAGTCAGTTTATGTTTTTCGCTTCGTTTATGGTAGAACATACTATTGAGTCACAAATTGGTGTGGCCTTATATATTTTCATAACTTTAATGGCGATGAAAAATCGAGAATCGCAAATGACAAACGCGCATGCATAAACTCAGTACAGTAATCATGACCTTCAATGAAGAAGCTAAGATAGAGCGATGTATACGTTCTGTTTTAGAGATCAGCGATGAGGTCGTACTGATAGATTCCTTTTCTACCGACAAGACGGTAGAGATAGCACAATCATTGGGCGCTAAAGTTATTCAGCACAAATTTCTGGGATATATCAAACAGCGAGAACTTACGATTTCTGAAGCATCTCATGACTTTGTACTGGCATTAGATGCTGACGAGTATTTAAGCGTTGACCTTGCCAATGAAATCAAACTTCTCAAAAACAAAGCAAAAGCGGATGCCTATTACCTTAATAGATCCAACGCCATAAACAATTACTTCTTAAAACATGGTTCTTGGTTTCCACACAGAATCGTACGACTATTTTTTAAGAACAAGGTGAAATGCGAAGGCAATCCACCTCATGACAGAATCAGCGCAGTAGACGGTTCCACAACAACAAAACTAAAGGGCTTATTGATGCATCACTGCAATGAAGATATTCATGACCGCATTGTAACAGTAAACAAGCACAGCACTATAGCAGCCAAACATAGGTTTGAACAAGGCCAAAGAACAACCTACCTAAGAATATTACTTAAACCTATCTGGAAGTTTATTGTTGAGTACTTTTTCAGATTCGGATTTATGGATGGTTTTTATGGTTACTTGATGGCAAAGACAACGGCTCAGTATATTTATTTGAGAGAGAGTAAGTTGATGGAGATACAACGTGGATTGTAATTAATATTTAATGATTAATAATGAATGATTAAAAAATTATGTTGACCTTCGTTTTCTTAAGAAAACTTCTGTGAATGAAAATTAAGGATTAAGGATTAAAAGATAAGAAATTAAAAATTGAATTCATTGTTGGCATTAAATCATTGAAATAAAAAAAATGGTACCATTAATAGATAGAGAAATATTTTTCGGAAACCCACAAGTATCTGGAGCGCAATTAAGTCCAGATGGGACATACGTTACATTTATCAAACCTTACAATGGTATAATGAACATTTGGATAAAGGCAAAAGGTGCTGAATTCAAAGATGCCTACCCTATTACTCAGGATACCACACGACCAATACGTTCTTACTTTTGGAGTCGTGATGCACAGTTTGTTTTGTATGTTCAAGACAAAGGAGGAGATGAAAACTTTAGAATATATGCTGTTGATCCTAAACAAGCTTCTCGGGATGTTATTCCACAAGCCAGAGATCTTACACCATTTGAAGACATTCGTGCATTTATATTGTCATTGCCAAAGAAAGATGAATCTCAGATCTTGGTTGGCATCAATGACAGAGATAAGGCATGGCATGATTTCTATTCTATAAATATATCATCTGGAGAAAGAACATTGATGTATCAAAATGATGAACGCTTAGACAGTATCACATTTGATTTAGATTCTAATATTAGATTGGCTACAAGATCTTTGCCTGATGGTAGCAGTGAAGTATTAGAGCTTAAAGAAAAAGGATTTGAAAAAATACTTACTTCAGGATTAGAAGAGACATTAAGTCCAGTACGATTTCACAAAGATGGACGTGTTTACTTTATTTCGAATGTTGGCAAACCTGATTTGGCGGGGTTGTACATTTATAATTTGGAGACGAAGGAAATGCAACTGGTAGAATCTGACCCACAAGGGTTGGTCGACATTTCAAATGCTACTTTTTCGCCGATAACAGATGAATTAAGAGCTACTGTTTATGTTGCAGATAAAAAGAGAATCTACTGGAAAACATTTGAATTTGAATCAGATTACAATTTCTTGCAGGAGCAATTTCCAAATGCTGAAATATCGATTACCTCTGTAACAAAAGATGAAAAGCATTGGTTGTTTTATGTTAACAGTGACGTTGATCCAGGTTCTGCTTATTATTTCGAGCGCAGCACGCAAGAAATTAAATTTTTATATTCACCACGTCCTGAGTTGCCAAATGAGCATCTTTCACACATGCATCCAGTGACCTACCCTTCTTTGGATGGTTTAAACATTCCAGCATATCTGACTTTACCTAAATTAGAAGACACTAAAAATCTTCCTGCTGTAGTATTTGTACATGGTGGGCCATGGGCAAGAGATTATTGGGGTTATAACAGTTATGCACAATTTCTTGCTAACAGAGGCTATGTTGTATTGCAACCAAACTTTAGAGGTTCGACTGGATACGGTAAAGCATTCGCAAATGCAGCTATAAATGAGTGGGGAGAAAAAATGCAGGATGATTTGACGGCAGGTGCAAGATATCTGGTCTCAGAAGGATATGCCGATGCTTCAAAAATAATCATCATGGGTGGATCATACGGCGGGTATGCAACACTTGCTGGATTGACATTTACACCGGATGAATATGCTGGTGGGGTATCTATTGTTGGACCATCAAATCTATTTACCTTACTAGAAACAATTCCTCCTTACTGGGAGTCAGCCAGAGCAATGTTTCACAAGCGTATGGGAGATCCAAACACTGAAGAAGGACGTGAGCAATTGAAAAGACAATCTCCTTTCTTCCACGCTAAAAATATAAAAGTACCACTTTTGGTAGCACAAGGTGGTAATGATCCGAGAGTTAAAAAAAGCGAGTCTGATCAGATCGTAATAGCAATGCGTGATCTTGGTCTTCCCGTCGAGTATATCAACTTTCCTGATGAAGGACATGGTTTTGCTAAACCAGACAACAGCATGGCATTTATTGCTGTTATGGAAAAATTCTTGGCCAAGCACATTGGTGGAAGATATCAAGAAGATGTTCCTCAAAAAATACACGATATCATAGAAAACGTTACAGTCAATATCGCTGAGCTTGAAATGCCAGAAATCGTAACTGATGAAATGAAAAATCAAGACTTGCCTTACATAGAAAACATAATCGATGACAACACTTTAAAATATAAATTGTCTTTTGATATGCAAGGCAAAAATATGTTGTTTGATGTTGAACGTACAATCAAAAATGTAAACACAAGTATTTCTGTAACCGATTTCAGTGCGTCAGATATGGGCACAATGAAAGATGAAAGTACTGTGTCTTATCGAACTTTCAGTCCAATCACAAGAAAGGTTGAGCAAGGTCCTCTGACAATAAATCTTAGTTTTTCTGATAATGACACAATCAGTGGTGAAGTAACAATGCAAGACCAAACTCAAAGTGTAAACATGAAAATTGAAGAGTCATACGTAATGGATGGCCCAAGTTTAGATATATATTTAACAAACTTAAAACTATCAGATTCTTTCAGTTCTATTCTAAGAATATTTGACACTACAAATCAGCTCCTACAAACATATAGCTTCAAAGTTATTGGCTCAGAAACGATTGATGCATACAATTGCTATAGGTGCGAACTACAATCTTTAGATGGACCGGATAAGAGTCAGACTTTATGGATTTACAAGAGTGATAGTCCGATACTGGTGCTTAAAAGGTCTGTGATTGGTGAGATGGGGGGTGCTGTTATGGAGATGAGGATTACTAATTAATGATTAATAGGGAATGAGTAATAATTATGGATTGGGATTCCTTTTATGATTCTGGTGTGTGTGTGTTCAACATTCACTTTTCTAATTATTAAACATTAACTATTAATTTAATTCCATTGGTACCTCCATTAACAATATGCGAGCATTACTATCAGCCTTAACCTCAATCTTGTCGACATCCCAAATACCAAAACCATCACGCTTGTTTAATGATTGTCCGGCTATTGTAACATCACCTTCTAGGACAAATGCATATACGCCATTGTCTTTAGATTTCAACTCATAGGTATCTTTATGGTCGTTGTCGAACTCGGCTATGTGAAACCATGCATTTTGATGAATCCAAACGCCTTCATCATCAGGACTAGGTGATAATATCTGAGAAAAACTATTTTTAAGATTCTTACTGTCTAAAGATATTTGATCGTAACGTGGTTCTACATTCTTCTTATTTGGGAATAACCAGATTTGCAAAAACTTAACTGCTCTATCTTTATTTTTGTTGTATTCACTATGATGGATTCCTGTACCTGCACTCATTACCTGTACGTCGCCTTGCTTAATAACAGTGGTATTGCCCATGCTGTCTTTATGCTCTAGGTCTCCTTCCAAAGGAATAGATATAATCTCCATGTTGTCATGCGGGTGTCTACCAAAACCTTTACTACCATCAACAATGTCATCATTAAGTACGCGCAGCACACCAAAGTGCATACGGTCAGGATTATGATAATTGGCAAAACTAAAACTATGGTGTGAGTTTAACCAACCATGATCGGCATGGCCTCTTGTCTCTGCTTTGTGTAGAACTGTATTCATTGTATTTGCTTCTTTATTTGGCAAGTGATTAAACCCAACGCGTTGCATTAATTTATCATAAGTAGATTCCTTCTTTATGACGGAATTTGCGCCAAGTATTGTGCTTCCTGCAACTACACCTGCTGCAGATGCCAAAGTCTTTTTGATAAATTTCTTCCTGTCCATTAAATGGTAATTTAATGCTATAACAATTTAGGGCTTAAAATTGTTTATTGCCAATACTTTCGCAAGGATTTTATCATTGTATATAACTCATCCTTCAAAAAAAAAAGTGAGCCTTCGTTAATATAAACAAAGACTGGATTTACAAAGCAAGAGAGCAATTTCAATTTCTGGTAAAAGCGGGATGCATTTCCTTTACAAAGAATCAATTAAGTCAGTGCCTCCTATATCTTAACAACCTTCTCAACTCCAAGATTCAGCCCATCAATAGCAGTATGCAAATAATAAACACCTTCTGGCAAGTCAGAATTACCAATAACCATTTCATACTTGCCGACTGACAATCCTTGACTATTGATTTTCTCAACCACCTCACCTAAACTGTTAACCAATCTTACATTTATAATATTAGCTTTAGACAGAAGGTCTATTTTTAAATTGAAAGTTTCATGGAATGGATTAGGAAACACCTCCATTCCAGCAACCATATGTGGTATGTTATGATTATTTGATATGGTTTCATTTACAACCTCAATTTTTAGATCGTCAAAGTAAAAACCATCACCATCTACATATCCGTCCGATCTTAATATTAATCTAAGTGTAACAAATTCTCCTAAGTAGTCACTAAGGTCCATTCTCTCTAATATCCATTCATTCTGAACACCATCATAAACTGGCTCATTAATAACTTCACTCTGAACTGCATTCTTTGTATAGTCTCCACAAAGCGCTTCAAAATTAACACCATCTTTTGATACCAAAATTTGTACAAAATCATAACCAGCTTCAATCTCCCATTTAGCAAAAAACGTAAGTATCGCTTGTTGAGCTAGAGTAAGGTCTATTCTTTCAACTAAAGTTATGATATTGGTTTCATTATCATCATAATCCCCATTTGGTGAATCTGTTATACTTGAAGAATCTGAAACAAAACTGCTTGTTGTAGTTGACCACTTACCATCAACAGACCATTCATTTATTTCATTTGCCTCTGTTGAAAATGCAATATCACTTTCTCCTTCTATAAAGACCTTAGTTATTGTATCTGTAGTTAAAAATTGCCCGTTATCTAATTCTATAACGAACTTTACTTCATCTCCACTTTTAACTTCATCTGCCAACTTAAATGAAAAACTATTACTTGCTTTTTCCAAATGCTTCAATGTAAATGTCTCTTCAACACTTCCAACCATTATTACATTGTTGTTAATACTGTAAGTTCTTAATGTCAAATCGCCATCACCCAGTCCATATTTTGCAACTTCCAACTCAAACGTCCCTTCGCGTTCAGTTAGCTGATTGGATGAGATAACTTCTTTTGCTTCACCATAATTTAATAGCAAATGAGCTGCTGTTAGATTTTGCAAAACATTATCTTTATTAATGTCATCAATCGCAGATTCTGGAGGCCAAAAACCAAAATTCTGAGGTCCAGATTCAGGGGTTAATGAATAAATTATAGGTTTAGAAATAGTGTCGCCATACATCCAGTCATCACTATCTCCATTTACGGTATACCCTACTGTTTCAGTTCCTGTTCCAGCAAAGTAATTATTATCTCGCGTCATTAATCTTGCGAAATTCGTGAAGGTCTCATGATCTTCAGTCGGCTGATCACTGTATCCCCAAGGATAGATCAACAAATTACCAAAAGTGTGGTAATTCAATGTAATTCTAAAATTATGTGAATTACAAAAATCTCTTACCGCTTGTGTTTCAGGTTCAGAAAAACCTTCTGTCCCTCTATAAGTATCATTGTTAGGATTGTTAGAAGATCCCTGATTGTCAAATCCCCAGTTAAATCCATAATTACGATTCAAATCAACACCTTTTATATCACCATTTTCATCTGAATACCTGTTCTTTCTCCATAATCCACCACCATTGGGTTGAATCATCTCATTAAATACATATCCATCTGGGTTTACAATTGGAATAAAATACATTTCTGTATTGTCAACCAAGTATTTTACCTCCTCATTGGTTTCATAGTTCTCCAACAAGTACCACATGTAAAACACCATTTGCGCCAAACTGTTTGGTTCACGTGCATGGTGTAAAGCAGTGTATAAAACTTCTGGCTCATCTTCCTCAATATTAGGATTGTCAGATATGCGCAACCATTCAATAGGTCGACCTTCATGTGTTAATATATTACCTATCGGAGTCTTTGCAGAAATTAAGTTTGGATACAGATCAACCATTTTGTCCAATTCAGCAAGTGTTTCTGAATATGTCAAATAACCTCCCATTGAACCATATGTATAATTTGCAGGTGTCTCATAAATATGAACTGCAATGGATGGGCCAGCACAATCGATTGCTCTTGTCTCCAATTCATCTCCATGATCGTGACTGTGGGCTACATCATTTTGCTGTGCATAATAATGCGCAACATCCTCAATTTGGATTTCGAATTCTATATTGTTGGCTTTTAGTATTTCGATCTCGTATGCTGAAAAATCATTGATTAGATATTTCCCTTTTTTATAAATACCATGATCTGCTTCAAGACCCAGCTTAGCAATATCCGTAATATGAGTATCCGTAAGGTCAATTTTTACGCGGGCAAAAGTTAGTTTATCACTTTGAGCTTCTGAATTGTTGAAAATAAATAATAGGCAGATAAAAAGAAAAATCCTCATTTAAATTATCTTGTTGTTTAGAAAATGCTTTACGCAGGCACAAATATGGAATAATAATATGTTTATGTAAAGTTGTTTTTCTGAATAATTAACAATTAAATGAAAATTGTCTTTTGGGATAACATTATTGAGGCAATTTCAAAATAGGGCTCGGCTCTGTCAGAGCTAAGCTCTGACAGAGCCGAGCAAAGTCATTGAACATAAATGGTTAACAATCAATATTTTAACAAAATTATTAGAAATTTTGACAGAAAAGAACCTGACAGAGCTCCGCTCTGTCAGAGCTTAGCTACCATCACATTAAAACGCCTATTTGAACGCCTTGTAAATAGTTGACAGTCCTTTGGCTTGAGGAATAACTTCTACTCTACTGTACCCTACTTTTTCGAGTATCAATTTTAGTTTTTGACCGTATGGGAAAGTATTCGCAGATTCAGAAAGGTATGAATATGCTCGCTTGTCCTTTGAAAACAACTTACCAATCAAAGGTAATATCACTTTAGTATGAATAGCATATCCCTGTCTCAAGATAAATGAATCAGGAACCGATGTTTCAAGAATGACCAACATACCATCTTTATTGAGCACCCGTTTTATTTCAGAAAGTCCTTTTTCTAAATCTTCAAAATTTCTAATTCCATAAGTTACAGATACCACATCAAATTCATTTTCGCCAAAAGGTAAGTTCTCAGCATCACCCACTTGAAAGACAATCCTGCTGTCCAAATCAGTATCTTTGATTTTATCTATAGCAACTTGTAGCATTCCACTTGAAATGTCTAAACCCACAATCCTAGTTGCATCCGTTTTACCATACATAATAGCCATATCACCTGTACCAGTTGCAATATCAAGAATGGTATCGTGTTTTTGAGATTTGATATACTTAAAAACATTCTTTCGCCAGCCAATATCCATCCCAAATGTGATTACTCGGTTGAGTATATCATAATTACCCGAAATGTTATCAAACATTTGAGTTACTTGATCTTTTTTTCCTCCTTTCCAGTCCTTGTAGGGTTTTACAACTTCGTTCATTTGTATTAGATAAATGCTTGAATATTAATTGTTGCAAAGATCAATATTATCTTTGTCATATACTGCTAAAAGTACAAAAAATCAACTCACAGAATATTGTAGTTAACAGAAGAACTGACTTAATGTTTTGCGATTACCTTAATATAAACTCAACAAGCTTTTGAATAAATTCATTCACCAAACCTACTGTAGGATCTTCGTAGTTTTTTGCATTCTTCATTTTATCCAAAGTATCTGCAAATTTCATTGCATGATTCATGTTTTGAATCAGTAAGGTATCCGCAGAAGGCATCGCATTTCTCAAGAATTCATATTGATCCATTTGAACTTGAAAATCCATTTCTCCTTGTACTATTAATACTGGCACATCAACTTTTTGAATTTCTAGCGTTGGGTTATAATTTATCCAAGACAATAAAAATGGTTGTACCTCTCTTCTAAACATTGCGCGAAATGGTTCAACAATACTGTCAGTTTCTACAAATTCCGCTCTGCTTATTTTTTCAAAAAGTGTATCGATGACAGCACCAAAGAAAAATTTATTTATGGGCGGATTGTAAATTTGCTTTCTTATTACTAAATCTATTTTTTCACCTGCACCAGCCAAACTGATGCACTTATCAACTGCCGAATCTTGTGAAACTAAAAAAGCAATTAAAGAGCCCTGACTGTGACCTAATATTATTATTTCAGAAAATCGTTGATCCTTCTTTAAAAACTGCACCCAAGATTTGGCATCATCCACAAAATCCTCAAACATCGTATTCTCCAAATTGGTCATCTGCTCTATTGACTTTCCTGCCGATCGTTTATCCACCCTTAATGTGGAAATATTATATTTCCCCAAAGAGTCACTCAGCATTTTATAGGACATTCCTTTTCCCATATTTCTATCAGTTGGTCCTGACCCAGCAATAATTAAAACAACTGGAGATTGATCTTGACTGTCAACAACGGTCAATGTTCCGAACAATGTTCCATCTGCAACATCAATACTAACTTCAGAAGAAGTTTGAGCATTCAAAATCAAAGAGAAAATACTTAGATAAAATGTGAGCTTGATTTTCATAGTTTATAAATAAGTTAACCAAATTACAATTATTATAATGAAGTGATATTTAGCAGTTGATAAATTATTTTACAAATGCCTAAATTCAATTTATTTCAATACTATTGTAATTCCCTTGGTAGAAAAAATTCTACCTTCTCACAGTTTGGACAAACATAAACATCATAAGATGAACGGCTATCTAAGAGATCTGTAATATTTCCACCAATATTAGATTCTTTTCTAAACTTACGATTTGCGCCAAAAAGCATTGTCGTTTTACAACGTAAGCAATCTATTTTTTTGGAAGAAAGTCCTTCACGTTTTATATCCATATCATTACTAACAAAACCTTCTGCTTTTTTAGTCGCAAAATTATAACTGCAATTCCAACATACATTGTATTCATCATGAACAGAAACTATACAGTTTGGACATTCTTTCATGCTTGATCGATTTTAATTATAAATAATGAACGAAGAAATAACAAAATTGGTTTCATTAAATAATAACCTCAATATAACTATACAAAATGGAAACCCAAGAATACAAATCCCTCAAAAAAATACATGCTGTATTTTGCATTGGCACAACGACTGTACTTTTTGTCAACCATTATATAAAAAAGATTTCTTTTGATAATTTAAGTGGGGAAATTGATACTCCATCACTATTTATAATTGGATTTGGTACCGTTATGGCTGTTCTTTCAGTTATCATTTTCAATAAAACAAGAGGTTCCGATCAACAAAGCAAAACTGACTGCATTAAATTGCGCAAAGCATACATTATTAAATGGGCTGTCTTAGAAGGAGCAGTATTGCTTAGTTTCACTTACTACTTTTATTTAAATGGCCATCAGCTTACCTTATTATCAGGGTTTACTTTGTTAATCCTATTGGTTATTTCAAGTCCTAAGCTGGTCACCCATGAATAAAGTAGAGTTTCTCGCATAAACACGCAGCCTGATTTTTGTTTTACTATATTGTAATCGATATTGGTGTACTTAAGTAAATAAAGCCTACATTAAAATGAAGTCACCAAGTTTTGATTTAAATTTGATTGAAACACAAACGGTTTTGTTCGAAACAATAAAATAAAAAATACAATATTGCCTAAAAATACAATCATACAAAACTTACGATTGATCAAGGCAAGCTTTGTTATCGTACTTGTATCTATTTTTGCAGCACAATACTTTTTTGTAACACCGCCAAACAAGGATTATTTTAACGTTAATCTTGATATAGTTACTGGAGTGGTTGTATTATTCAGTATTCTACTGACATGGCTTTCAATTTACAATTACAGAAAAATAAAAAGCACTATTGATACAGTTAAACAAATGCAAAGTGATGATATTAAGGAGTCATATATACAAACATGGGCACCTATTGCTGGTGCATGTTTGATCTGCCAATTGGTTTACTTTCATATATATGGCAATGTAGTTCTTATCCTTGTATCGCTAATTACACTATTAATACTGCTATCATTAAAAATTAAGAATGCTAATACGAAATAGACTCTGGTCCATTCTAATCCAAAAATTGTGGCATTTCACCTCAATTATATGTTCCTTTGCACTTGTAAATTTATAATATGTTGTTTTCTGATTTAAATCTAAATAAGACTTTACTCAATGCACTCGATGAATTAAATATCACCGAGCCCACTGCTATACAGGCTAAGTCCTTTGCACCTATAATGTCAGGAAAAGATATCGTTGGTATATCACAAACGGGTACTGGAAAGACATTCGCCTTTTTATTGCCAACTTTGAGGCTGTGGAAGTTTTCAAAATCACCTAATGCACAAATCCTAATTATTGTACCTACAAGAGAACTCGTTGTACAAATAGTAGATGCCATAAACAGTTTGACGACCTATATGAGTGTGCATACTGTTGGTGTTTATGGAGGTACCAATATGAGACCGCAACTGATAGCTGTAGAAGCTGGGCTTGACATTGTTGTTGGGACTCCAGGTCGATTGGTTGATCTAATCAGAACCGGTTCACTCAAAACAAAAGGCATCAAAAGGGTAATCATTGATGAAGTTGATGAGATGTTAAACCTTGGTTTTAGAACTCAATTAAAGAATTTAATAGATTTTCTTCCGGCTAAAAGACAGCACCTCATGTTTTCTGCCACGATGACAGAAGATGTTGAGGAAGTTATAAATGGTATTACTGATTACTATACAAAAATTGAAGCGGCACCATCTGGCGCACCTCTTGAAAATATAGAACAAATAGGATACCCAGCCGCAAACTTTAATACCAAAGCAAATTTATTACAGCATTTATTTGAATCGGATGAAACTATGACAAAAGTTTTGGTATTTGCTAAAACTAAAAAACTAGCTGATGCTTTATTCGAAAGAATGCAGCCACATTTTGAAGAAACCATAGGTATTATTCATTCTTCAAAATCTCAAAACAATAGATTCAAAACAGTAGCATCTTTTCAAGAAGGCACATTCACTTATTTGATTGCAACTGACATTATTGCCAGAGGTTTAGATGTCTCAAAAGTTACCCACGTAATCAACTTTGACTTAACCGATACTGCTGAAAAATATATTCACAGAATTGGACGTACTGGTCGATCAGAACAAAAAGGTATTGCCATTTCTTTCATCTCTGAAGATGACAAACCGTATCAATTAGAGATTGAGGAATTGATGAATCTTAAAATAGATTTGGTTCCTTTCCCTGAGAACGTTGAAGTATCGGATGAATTGATTCCGTTAGAAGAACTTAAAGATCTCATTCCGCATAATTTACATAAAGTTAAAATAGCTGAACCAACTGGTCCTGCCTTTCATGAAAAGTCATCGAAAAACTCGAAAATCAACAACAAGATTCGTCATGTTGAATTGATGAAAGCCAAATACGGTAAGCCTAGAACGAGAGGAGATAAATTCCAGAATAAGAAGAAATAATAAACGTTTGTCAACTTCCAGCAAGGGTAAACCTATGTTTCATTTTAATTTGTTTACCGTTTTTATATATACCATATTGGTCAATTATATTCTTTAAATTTTTAACTTTAAGCTTCTGCTCATCACTTGATGTTGAACAGTATTTACGCGAACCATTTTCATCTAAATAAGAAAGCCAAACACCTTCTCTTAAGCCATTTACATAATTCCCTTTACTGTGGAAAGTACCATCAGAATTGTAATAAGTCCAAAGTCCATTTGGTTTTCTATGAACAAATTTCCTCTTAGCTGCCAAGTCACATTATTCATCATTCCAAGCACTTCTTTGCTTTGGTTTTAAAAACTGAACGACTACCCTTTTGAAATTCTTATCAGCGTTTTGTACAAACATATTATTAGTACAAAAACCTCTCATATTTGCACCGTTCACTTTATAAGAAAAAATATAAAGTTGATCAAACTCGGAATAATTTACGCCATTAGATGAACTTTGAGTTGAAGAATAAATTATTACCTCTGCTCCGTGTGGATTATATTTAATGTCTTCAGTTACCTCGAATGTGTATTTAAAATACTCTATTGTGAAGCTGCTATTATTAGGGCTATCTTGCGCACTTAAAATATCACCCACTTTTTCTTTACTGATAACTTTCCCTTTAAATACAAGATTGTTTTGATTGGTTACTAAAATATCAAGGAATCAATATTTTCAAAATAAATTGAGAGCAGCTACATCAAGCAACTACAATACGATATTTATTTCCAAAAGGAAGCCAGAAATGTAAGGTTATTTGCTTCACCGATCTTTGCTGTTAGAGGCAGCAATGTCTATTATCTTCTAAAAATACTAGTACGTCTAATCATTATGCGATAATGATTATTAAGGATGTGCAATTTGTTTCTCGCCTGCCTCAATTTTAAAACCAACATAGTTTTCAATTGGAGGAATTGGACAAGTTGCAAAGTCAGTAAATGCACAAGGAGGATTGTGAGCTTTATTAAAATCTATCAATACTTGATCAGATCCAGGTTTAGGTTTATCCACATAAATAAATCGGCCACCAGAATAAGTTTCATTTCCATTGGTGTCATCAGAAAAAACAATAAAGTATTTATCTTTACCACCATCAAATGCAATTAACTCATAAGTCTTTCCCTTTTCTTTAAAACTCAATATATTTGCGATTCTATACCTAGTTTGTATACCTGTAATATCATTGATTAGAATTGAATCCATTTGACCTGAGTGAATAACCTTAGCCAGATATCTATATTCCTTGTTGATATCGAAACAATCAATACCTTGAAATGCAAATCTTTTTTCAGCCAATGTATTTTTGACTCTTAAGCCAAATTTTATTCCTCTTCGAATGACGTAAAAATAAAGTGATTTATATGATAATTCTGTTGGCACCCTGCTGGCATCAGAAAACATTGCTCCTTCTCTAAAACCTTTATTATTTTTACTAATGTACGATTCTCCGAAAGCCTTGAAATATAACTCTCCTTTATTTAAATATAAATCACCGACTTTTTTAGCTGCTATGTCTGGAAATACGACATCACTGTTTGGATCCGAACCAATAACATTTCGTCCTTCTTGCAGCCAATGAAGTCCTACTAAGGTAAGCCAACCCTTTGGTGATTTTATGTCTCGATTTCGGGAAATTTGCCAATCTAGAATTTCTTGTTGATAAGCATCATCATCAACAGGAAACACATCAGCAACTTTGGGAGAGCAAGCGAGCAACCCCAAAAGAAAAATAGTAATCAAAATTTTCATACCCTAAGGTAACAGAATCCATATATAATGACGTAATTTTTTTATTTTTTTAAGAAAAAAAAGCTATTAAAAATAAAAAAAGTTACAATAAGTAGATGACTTAATACACAAACAAGATGATAAAAAGAAAATTAATCCTCTGACAAAAACAAAAAATGATATTATGATCCACTTTCAATCTTTCGATACAAAGGTTTTCCTAAGTGTAAATCCGCTATTTATTAAAAGAATCTATACATTTCAAAACGCTCATATTACCATAAAATGTGATTTCAAACATTATTGAAATACCACAAAACTGGTTCGATGCGTTTATAACTAAATTGAACCTTGTGAAATATCTGAATCTGATATGAATGATTAAATTTGCACCATGAGATTATACTTACTATTTATAGCCCTTTTCACTTTATCCCTTCCTAGCATTTCTATCTGTCAGGAAAACGATTTGTCAGGATTCGAGATTTCGATTGATCAAGATAACTTTGCGGACATCATTAGAGATACAGTAGAAGCGGACAGGAACTACGCAATATCATTAAGATTAGGATTTTATGGCGCTCTTGCCAATCATGATTATTTAGGGCTGCCTTGGGTAAGAAAAAGAGTTGATGGATTTTTACTTGATAAATTTTTAGACAATTCTGGTTTTCAAGAAGAAAGCAGATCGCATAATTTTGTTTTTGTTATAAATGGATTTAGTCCTTCTCACATATCTAATGAAGCTCCAGAGTTTCAAGAAGCTTTAGATCAAGGTTATCAATTAAATGGGGATCATCCATTTTCATCATTTACAGGATTTAGAAGTACAAGACGTATACAAGGAATTAAAAGAATTGTGCATTCTGCAAAGGCAATTGACCTTGCGGTAAACAGTTCATTCACATTTGGATTTGCAAGTTTTGGACTGGTAAAAGGTATTGAGAATTTATTTGGTGGCAACAGACCAAATGGTAATCTTTGGAGTCGTGACCCTAACGATCCAAACCCTACTGGTCAGGCAATGCCTAGCCCCTTTCCAATGTTTATGTATTCATTATCAGCAGAAGCTGTTGTTTGGCAACCTGTCAAAAAAGTTCTGTTACAAGTGAGGCCAGAATTAAATCTAGGATACTATACCAATATTGGTATAGGCTTGGATTTTGGAAAAGTTCTAAATGTTGAAAAACATGTAGACAATCTTTCATACACAGATACAAATAACCCAGGCACCATTTCCGTAAATGATGGGCCCCTTGGATTTTCACTAGTTGCTGGTGGAACAGTAAAGGCTGTGTTGTATAACGGTCATATAAATGGTATTTTTGGTTGGAATAAAGGTCATTATTACGGACTCGGTGATACTAAGAAGATAGTTGCTGAAGCTTACGCTGGTTTTAAACTACAATTTGTTTCCAAAGTAGAATTTAATTTTTCGGTAAATTATCGTACTGCGGAATTTTCAGGATTGATCAGTCGAAATCCTATCTGGGGAACTGTAGGATTTAAGTATTTGCTTGATTCACCAGGTGAAGGTTGTTATGACTAAAAACAACCACGTGAGTTAGCTCACATGGTTGTTTAATATATTTATCAAATTGTATTTATTTAATAACAAGTATTAATATGGTTTTAAATATTTGTCTTTTAAATTAATTAACAATCGGTTTATAAATCACTTCATTACTCGATAAGCACATTACCAACAGGTGCAGTTAAAAACATAGCTTTATCTAAAAGTATATTATTAACTTCATTGTAAGTGCCCTTTACTAGAATAATTCTATTTGATCCAGGACCTGCTATATCTGCAGCATTTTCAGCTTCCTGAACAGTATCAAAAGGTCTAAATATTGAACCTGATTGAGAATTTGTATCTGATATTTTATCAACATGTATACTTGTTGTGGAAATAAAATCATTCATTTCAATTTCCAATGGGTCATATTGAAATGATGTACCTAGATTGGTCCCTGATGTGGCACCACAACCTCCACAAGTATGTATACCATAAGTAAAGTCTGTATTGGCAGCTTTGATAACTGGACTTCCACTATTAGCCCCTTCTGTATCCGTTTCATATCTATAGTATATTCCATTAGCGCCATTATTCACTCTTGAATCATAATCATCGGAACTCGTTTGCTGTGCTCGCCAATTTTGATTTGGACCATTACTGTCATTTCCATGTCCTGTTATTCTTATATTACTTGTCGATGATGGTGTTAGTGTAGTTGGTCTAAAAAAGTCTCCTTGAGCCATTACAGGTTGTAATCCTGTAGTTGCATTATCAAAAACTTCAAAAATAGCCCAATCTTGACCAGGGTTACAAGATGGCGTTCCGTCTGCACCAGTTAATTCAAATTCTACACTTGAAACATCAATCACATATTGATCTTCTGGTGCAGATGGTACTGTAACTCCACCGGGTGTCGACAAGGGTACATTAAATTCAACTATTACATTAGAACCTAAATTAAGTACACCCCAGTTATCACAAACACAATGACCTGCTGTTAATAATGAGCCATTTGACATCAACCATGCTGTACATCCTCCACCAGCAAACATTCTTGCCACTCTTACATCTGATGAAAGAACACGATTATCTACCCCACAAATTGTCTTTATTTTTGTGGCGCCTTTACGAGAGATTATTTTATCAACTTGATAAAACACATCTTTAGTAGGGTTGGTTGAATACACTTCTATAATTAATACGGAAGTACTAAACACACTACTAAATCCACTATACTCGTCAATAGATTTTTTATCTAGGATTTGGAAAGCATCTGGATTATCCGGAGCAAATATTTTCAGATAGGCTTTTTCCAAATTGTAACTAGAAAAGTGAATTTGTAAAAAATTATTATATGTTGATTTTACTACATCTCGGTGAAGCAACTCAAGCTCGATTGATTCTGTAGAGAGTAAAGGGGTTTTCTGATCAATCGCAACTTGCTCCAGTTCTAATATTTCACCTATTTGTGCAGATCCTATTTGAAAACCCAATAGCATTATAAGTAAAAATGATATTATATATTTCATGGTTATTGTTTTTTTAAGGATACCTAGTCTTAGGTATTCTTTCATTTAAAAAATTTACAATTAAAAAAAACCAAACCTTATTGAAGGTTAACTAAAACCAATACAAATCCCTTTTCATCAACTTCTGTCATTGCTTTTCCAATAATAGCACCTTGAGCATTATCAAAATCAGATACACGCATAGCGTAACCCTTTTGAGATGAAGTCGTTAATAAATCACCAGGTACTATTTTACCATTTTCACTATTAGCATAAACATAAACTCTACCTGTCAATGCAACAGGATAATCCCCATCAGCAATACTACCTGTTTGTCCCATCATCAAACCTGACTCCACACCATTCGCTCCAGAAATAATTCCAGCGACCTTACGATCATACTTCTCACTAGTAATAGTTAATTTACCTGTGCTGTTTGCATCAATTGAAACAACCATGCCTGGAGAAGGCAAAATATCCTCTTCCAAGATATCAAAATTCTCAGCGAAATCCGCTCCTCCTTTAATCAATACTTCATCAACTGTAATTCTTGATTTACCACTTACATCCGCATCTAATTTAATTGCCTCTTCAATACCGTCTTTACCATATAAAATTACAAAAGGTTCATTATTAGATCCTTCAGTATCCAAAAGAATTGCTCTTTTACTTGCACCCGTAAAGTTGTAATTATTCAATTCCATCAAAGCATTTCTTGTGGCACCAGACCCAGATTCCAGCAACTCATAAGTAGGTGAACTAATTGTTGTCCCTATAGTGATATCACCAGCGGCATTCATTCTAACTCTTCCATCCTCTGAATACAAATTCAAATTTCCAGTATCGCTATTTTGCAAAATAACATCATTTGCATTATGTGTCAAATAAGCCACTTCTGTACCTGCTTCATACCATTGAATAGCTGAAAAATTACTATCAGAAAAACGTATATCAGCACCAGAAGCTCCAAGGTCTAAGTGTTTAGCCGGAGCAGCTGTACCTATTCCAATAAACCCATTAGGGTCAATCACAAGTCGTCCATCAACACCACCAGATCTAAATCTTACATCATCACCTCCATAATTGTAGAACATTCCAGCTCTTAAACTTTGTCCAGATCCTGCAAAAGTAAATCCAGCCCAACTTGTTGCATCAATTTCAGAAAAGACTTGCGTATCATCTTCTAAAAGTTGTCGTACAAATCCATTAGGATTAACTCCCGAAGCACCATCACCTCCGTATACATGGAATTTAATTACTGGGTTTGTAGTACCAATACCTACATTACCTGCATTATAGTAAGCTTTACTTCCATTCAAAGACCAAACTGAACTTCCTCCAGTTGTCAATGATTCCCAAATTCCACCAACTCTTCCTTCAAAATCACTTCCCGTGTATCTTACTGTACCATTTATTGTACTTGTAGTATTACCTATCTTAAGTCCATTTTCAACTTCAATTGAACCATTTTGCCCAATGACAAATAAAGAAAGACTGCAAAACATAAATGTGATTAATGTTTTCATTTCATATTTTTTCATGATTATTTTTTTTAAATAAATGAATAGAATTTATTTATAATCAAAACTATATCATTATCACAAGTGAAAACTCACACATTTATGTGATTTTTAGCAAAAATTAATATCATTTCAAGAAAAAACTAACACAAACATGCTAGCTTAAAAGACCGATATCCCTGAATATTCCAATAAAAAATTCGGATATTATACCTTAAGAAAGAGTATTAAATTTATTAATTATTCCCTCACAAGTGCCTTAAATATATCTCAGGGTTATTTAAAAATGATTTTGTAATTGAATAGTGTTCAGTTTCATCTAATGGTGTTAATTGCATCCCATCTTCGTTAATTTCATAAATATTAGAATTGGGAATAGCCATCAGCATCGGAGAATGAGTGGCAATAATAAACTGAGAATTATAATTTTTCAGGTGCTCCTGAATGAAATAAATCAATGACAATTGTTTGGCAGGAGATAATGCTGCTTCTGGTTCATCTAAAATATAAATTCCGGGTCTATTTATTTTCTCTTGAATAATTTTCATATACGCTTCACCATGCGAAAAAGACTGTAACTCTTGTCCATATTCAAATCTCATATGGTGCATCTGATAATTGGCGTTGTCCTTCATATTTTGAATAATTTCATCAGGCACCTCTCCTTCCAAATCACTCAAACTTTGATGAAGAGCAAAATCTCTTCTGTCTACACTGTTTAAATAATCTCCAAAATCTTCGGCACGAAAAAAGAAACCAATTGGTCGGTCAATATTAAATGAAATTTTCAAATAAGGTAGCAAAGATTTGGAAGCATTAAAACTTTTCTTTGAATAATCAGAACCATCCATGTGGGGCAATTGCAGTCTATATGCAATAGTTTCTATCAATGTAGATTTTCCTGTTCCATTATCACCAATAAAAAATGTAATTGGAGAATCCATATTAATATTACGACAATGTTTTACAGAAGATACATTGAAAGGAAACGGATTTTTCTTTTCTGTTAATAAATCAATCAAACTGATATAAGACATGACCTAATAGATTGTTTCTAATAAAATAAGTGTATTTCGAATTTAAAAATTAAGATTCAGATCCAACCTAATCCGGTGGCTGGTTTCAATATCTGCATCATTCGGCTTTCTTTTCAAAATGCCATCTACAAAATACGCTCTTGCAACTACATTAAATCCCTTTTCAAAAGCATATGCCAGCCGTACCTCATGCCCCTTAAAGTTGCTTGATCGTGACGCAGCTATATTGCCATAATCCCATCGCACATAATCATCCTGAGCTAAAAAAGGCACGACAGAATATTTTTGAATATATGAATAGTAATAAGCTAGCAACCATTTATTTTTATCGCTCAAACTTCCAAGTTGTATGCTTCCAACAAATCCTGTCTTTTGATTCTTGTGACCAGAGAATGTAACCAATGAATCATTGCTATAATCAGTCAAATTTGTAATATAATCAACGCCCAGCGTTATTGGAGTTTTGTATTTTAAATTTACCATAGCACTTGAAATGAGCATGCCGTAATCCAGAGTGTGATTAACTTCTTGGAAACCCAAATCTGATATTTTGGTTAAGTTAAAATAACCAGAGGATAAAGTTAATTCACTTTCCCTATTCTCAATATTAAGTGTTAATTGACCTGCAAGCATACTTGGGTCAAGACTTAGATTTTGTGCAGGATCGTGTAAAGTGAAGTACCCTGTTATTGGCTTAAGTGTTATTGATTCCGTTAATAAAATACGCCCACCAAATGCAATTCCTTCAGGTATTACATCATCATCCCAATACATTTCGTTTTGCTTCCAGAAAGGAAAATTGTTTTTCCCCATCCACGCCCACCAATTTTTAGTGTTTACTTTTAAAAACGCCTTATCTATACTAACGCCATCATCAGGAAGACGCTCTCCTAAGGTGATATGTGGTGATTGAGGATTTTGTGTATTACCAGAACGAAGACGGCCACCAAAAGCAATTTGTTCATTCAACTTATAGTTAAATCCAAATCGCAAGCGATAGCGTAACCTAAATCTGTCATCACGATAACTGCCATCAGACCTTCTAGAATTCCAATCATTCTCACCTCGAAATCTGAAGTCACCATACATTCTAAGATTATCTGATAATATGGGCTTAGCCTTATCTGTCAACTGTAATAATCTCTCACTTTTATTTATTTCTATCCGAGTTGTTTCCCCTGCTTCTATAGTCACCAAAATTTTCTCACCATCTGTTTTTTTTGAAGTTTCAGTAAGTAACAAATACTGTCCTGGAGGTAAATCAACAATAGAAGGATTTTCGTCTGTAGGTTCAAGGTGGTTTGTAACATGTTTAAGCAATCGACCATCAGCAGTGAAAATATCATATGATTCATGTGGGTAATAATAAGCTCCACCTTCTTCTACCGCGTAGGTGTTTGTAAATACCATCAATTTCCCTCTTTTCCCAACTGTTTGTTGAACTGATCCAATAAATCTCCTCGTGATCAATTCTTGAGCCTGCTTCGTTTGAGTCCATTTAGCAAAAGAAGATGTGCTTTCGCGACCTGGCCACCATAGCAAATACAATGGACGTGTAATAGGGTAACTTTGGTTTGTAACTGAAGCTTCTTGTCCATCAACAGATATGATCTTAATTTGATCGTTTTTCAAACTTAAAAAGGAAAAACTAATTTGCCCAATACCACCAATATCGTTTGCAACATTATTCAAAATATCACTATCTGGTTTAATCGTTTTACAATTTGTATAATCGTGTTTATCCATAATTGCTGCACGAAAAACTTTCCGAGTAGCCGATTGATCATCAACAATATATGCATTGATCTCAAGATCTGGACCACCTAGTTCATTCCAGTTGGTGATTCTATTGGTAAAAATGCCTTTAAGTTGTTCTGATGTTAGATTAGTGATTGGATTACTTTTATGCAATACAACTGCAATGGCATCCCACCCAATCAGAGTGCTTGTTACACCTTTACCCAATACGTTAGCACTTGGGACTCGTGCAACACCTGCAATATCTGCTGTTCCTTCCAGAATCGCCTTTTCTCCACCTGAACTCTCTGAGTCTGAGTTAATCAAAAACTTAGCACTTTGATAAGTATTTTCAGCATCCTTAATGAAATGAGCAATAGTTGAAGAACCCTCATACCGAATAACTGATATGTCTTGAGCATCAGCACAGGTTAAGAGTAATATAGATAATAAAACAAAAAATACGTTTTTCATATTTCAAGATAAACTCTAAAATTACATATGACTATTTCAAACCTAATGAACACGTTATTTATTTATATGGTATTGTCTCTAAAATATGTGAAATCGCACTTAATCGGGCATTAGGTTTTTTATTGGCATCTATAATTGTCCAAGGAGCAATTTCAGTATTTGTAACCTCGAACATTTTCTTTTTGTAGGATGTATATTCATCCCATAGCTCTTGAGCCTTTTCATCAACAGGTGTCATTTTCCATCGCTTCAATGGACTGTTATTTATTTCTTTAAAACGTTTGGCTTGTTCTTTTTTCGATATTGAAAAATAAAGTTTAATCAAATACGTATCTGACTGAATTAGCATTTTTTCAAAATGATTCACCTGTGACATAAAAATTTCATACTCCTTTTTTGTACAAAATTTATTTACAGGTTCCACAACGGCTCTATTGTACCAACTTCTATCGAAGAAAACAATTTCTCCTGGTTTAGGCAACCGATTAATGTACCGTTGAAAGAACCATTGCTTTCTTTCATCACTTGTAGGAATATTTAAAGCGACAATTTTAAAATGTCTTGGATTAATATACTCCGTTATCCTTCTTATGGCTCCCCCTTTACCAGCAGCATCTCGTCCTTCAAAAAGAATAACTACTTTTTTGTTATTCTTTATTACCCAGTTTTGCAGCTTTATAAGTTCTTCTTGTTTCTTTTTTAATTTAGAGATGTATTTTACCTCTTCTAAAACTTTAGTAATATTTACTTTTTTATTTTTTAAAAGAGAATGTAAACCTATTTTAGAATTTAGTAGAGTAACTTCTTCCTCTGTTAAATTAATATTTTTCATTATTTATTTTTTATATGTCAATTTGAATCGCACTTCTGTGATATCTCATAATAACATTAGGGTCAGGTAAAATTGATAATTTGGACTCTCCTTTCCCTTCATAATCAAATTGAGACAATACATATCTCATACTTTCAAGTCTAGCTTGTTTCTTATCATTAGTTTTAACAATTATCCAAGGGCTAAAGTTAGTATGGGTCTTACTAAACATCTGCTCTTTATAATGCGTATAACTATCCCATAATTCTTGTCCTTTCATATCTACAGGACTAAACTTCCATCGCTTCAATGGATTATTCAATCTCGCATCAAAGCGCTTTTTTTGCTCTTCTTTTGATATAGAAAACCAAAATTTAATAATCTTTAGATTATCTTCATAGAGCATATGTTCAAATTGAGGTACTTGAAGTATAAATTTATCATATTCTTTTTTGCTACAAAAACCCATTACGGGTTCTACAACTGCGCGATTATACCAACTTCTATCGAAGAATACTATTTCTTTTGGATTGGGCAACTCTTTTATATATCGCCTAAAATACCACTGCCCTTTTTCAACTTCTGTGGGTTTTGTCAAGGCAACAACCCTAGATGTTCTTGGGCTTAAGTGTTCCTTAAACCGCTTTATTGAACCTCCTTTACCTGCAGCGTCTCGGCCTTCAAATAATACAGCAACACGCATTTTCTTTTTTGCTATCCACTTTTGAAGGTTAACAAATTCAGTTTGTAACATTGATAATTCAGCTTCATATTTCAACTTGCTTAGTGTCTTTTCAATTGGAATATTATTCTCTTTTGCAATGGAAATTAACTCTGCCCTTGTCTTTACTCCTTGTAAATGCTCTGGTTTGAAATTCATCTATTATTCCTTTACTTTCTACAAATTTTTATTTCTACTTAATTTACTACAACCACTAATTTGAAGTTTAACTTTCCTAAGGTTGTAATATTTTAATGCATATCTTAATCCAAACAACTACAATTGCAGTTACTGTGTTGAAAAAAAACGTTTTGTTCCGTTAACTCAAATGTACAAAAATTAAGAGGATAACTTAAATCATTTTGGATGATAAATCGGAAAACGAGAAGACAAATCAAGATAGAAAAGCGCTGCGTATATTCGATTGAAAACACAGAATTAATGAAGTCATTTTATAACTTTTTGCATCTATTCTCAATAAGCAATTATCCCTGTTTCTAATATTTGAACATTGCTTAGGCGTAAATACAATACATCAACCTATACCTTTATCCTCCCTAACAAGGCGCATAAGGTAGATGAATAGACCAAGTGGAATAAAGATGGAAACCAAGAAAATAGAAGCGTAATAATATTGCATAAACCCTAGTTCCAACCAAATTAATAGTCCTTGTAAAATAAAATTAATTCGGATATTACAACGGCAAAAACAAATATCTTAATGCCGATCGAGAATTTTTTATTCCTCTCAAAAAACTGATGATTCATCGCGATTATGAAGCTGCTCAAACACCCTAACATTAATAAATGGATAAATCCAATGACAAAATTTCTTATCGTATAAGATACTGTAGCAAAATAAGGAATCACAACCAAGGTTTGTATTATGACTTTAATACAAAAAGAAAGCAAAGAGATACTCAATAAAATCATCATATCTCGCGACCAAATGCTTTTCAATTTAGGCACGATTTCTTTTATAATTTTAAACAAGTAAATGAGAGATGCGAGTTGTATAAGAACTCCTAAACCATTGATCCAAAAAATATAATCAATTGGTGTTGACCAGCTAATCGCAAGTGCATATGTCAATAAGGTTGATACAAACAACAATCTAAAAAATAACTGAGCATCTAATTTGCTGTATTTAATATTTCTTCTTGACAAAATTTTAAAAAATAAAGCCAATACACCAAACACAAGCCATCCATTAAATTGAAAATGAAGATAGAATTGTATGGCAGCATAATATAAAGCTGTTCCTCGCATGGAAAAAACAGAAATTAATCCTAGTGCCCAAGTTCCTAAGGAAGAGATAAACAAAAAAAACAATGAGGTTTTTAATAAAAAATGAGAAAACCCAGAAGACTTTCTCGGAAGATCTTTAAATACTAAATAAATAAAAGCATAAGTAAGGAAGATAAATAAACTAACAAAAAATATAGAAATACCTGCATAACCAAATAGGGGAAAAAAAATGAGCATTCCCAATACACTGAATTGATTGAGCCAAAACAATCTGCTATAAATCACCCCTTTCAATTCAAACAAATAGACTATAAAAATATACAAACCAGCATAAAGCCAGCCCAACAAGGCAATATGAGAATGCCCATGTCGTATATTTTTATAGTCTATCCAATCTGGTAAATCTCCTACAAAAGCATATCTCATCATTATACCGATAATGCCAGCACTGATGAAATATACCAAGGCGCTCTTAAACCAAAAATGACCTGTACTTATTTGTAGCTCTTTATCCTGCACTTTATCTACTAAGTTGAATTACTTAACCCTTAGCATCATTGCTGTAGAGAAATTCTAACAATGCTCTTGCATCTTCAACTGATACATTTTGATTTGGCATTCTAGTAAGACATTCTTCTAAAAGTTTTTGTGCTTCCGGGTCCTTATCCAACATGGCACCTGTATTGGTTATCATATTCATCGTCCATTCAGGCTTTCTTCTTTCTGTGACACCTTTAAATCCTGGCCCTACAACTCTCTTTGCTGATTTTTTGTGGCAAGCCGAGCATTTTGTGTCATATATTGCTAGACCCTTTTTTACCATTTCCTCATCAAGAGGGTTATTTAATTTTACATTTTTAATCTCGCCAACTCCTTTACCATCATCTGCTTTGATGGCTTTTTTAGCCTTAGGTCTAGCAGATGTAGATTTTTTTGAACTATCTCCTCCACATGCAATTAAGAATATGGAAAGAAAGCTAAATACAATAAAATTTTTCATTTTAAATAGACTTTAATTGTGATGTGTTGATGTTTGATACATCAATTTGATTGTTAATTATTTATACACTTTAAAACAGGAAGAAAGAGATCTCCAATAATCTTAAATTCTGTTTTTTATTTTAGTTATATCGACTCTTTTTGCACAGCTTTCTATTGTCTCGTCCTTCAATTCCTTGTAAAATTTATTTCTATATTTACTTACAGAAAAATGACAAGGACACGGTTTAGAATTTGAACATTCCTTCAATCCAAGTATGCAATCATTTAGTTTGATAGGTCCATCAATTGCTTGCACAGCGGATAACATATTTAAATTTCTTTTTTCTTTGGGTAAATAAAACCCACCATTTCTGCCTTTCGCTGAAGAAATAATCTCACTTTTAGTTAAGATCCTGGAACCCTACAAAATATTAATATTCTGAATCATTATATTGGAATGAAAAAGATTGAGCCAGATTCGATTCCAGAACTGACATTCTTCCCTTATTTCGTTGCCGCTTTTACCGTATTGGCTTTAATTTTTGCTTTCATTGATAATAAATGGCTTTATCTATTATGGTTTACTTTATTTTCCCTAGCTCTTTGTGCCGCTCTGTATGATTTTTATTTATGGGAATATGATTATGGTCATAATTTAGCACCAAATGCACCGATGAAATTTGAGGGTGAATCATTCCAACCTCCCCTATTTGGAAGTAAGGACGTTATTAATTTCGTAGCCAAATCTTATCCACATATTGGAGGATACCTAATTGGAATCTCAATATTATTTTCTGGATTAGCTGGCTATTTAAAATTTAAAAAATCATCATCTTGAAAAAAAATATGCAATTTCTCTTTCTTATCGGACTATTTGCTTTAATCTCATGTTCGACTAACCCACAGACAATCGTTTACAATGAGGATCAATGTCATGCTTGTAAAATGATCATTTCAAATTCGCACTTTGGCACTGAGATGGTTACCACAAAAGGCAAAATCTATAAGTTTGATGCCGTTGAATGCCTGGTTCCTGAATTGTTGGAAAAGGGTGAAAGTAACTATGCTCATATTTTAGTAACAGATTATTTAACTCCACATAAACTGATTGATGCTAAATCATCTAAATATTTAATTTCTAAAAAACTTCCCAGTCCTATGGGAGGCTTTTTAAGTACATATGCAACCTAAGAGAATGCATTAAGAAGTAAAAAACAATTTGGTGGTAAAATTTACACTTGGGAGGAAATAGTAAAAGAGTATTCAATGAACTTTAACAATGATTAGAACCACCCCATGTTTAATACCCCTATTATTTTTGTCTTTTAATCTATTGGCGAATAACATAGAAGTGTGCAAGAATTGTGATTTTCAAATGATTGAATCTGCTCTTGCGAATGCAAATAGATTTGACACTATCTTAATTAAAGGTGGAACTTATAAAGTTGAAAATCTAGTCATCACTAAACCCATGGTTCTTATTGGATCAGAGAATGCAGAAATTATATCTGCAAGCGGTGATGAAATAATAACCGTTATAGCTGACTCTGTGAGTATTTCAGGACTGACATTATCTGGTGTGACAACGAGTTATCTCAAAGAACGATCAGCGATCCGGATAAAAAAGAAAAAGCACTTTGCCATTCATCATAATAAAATTCTCAATTGCTTCTTTGGAATCTATTTAGAGCATGCTAAAAACGGAAGTATTACTGATAATACAATTATAGGCAATGCGACAACCGAAGCAGAGTCTGGGAATGGAATCCATGTATGGTATTCCAAACGCATAAAAATAGAACGCAGTCAAGTAGAAAAGCAACGTGATGGAATATATTTTGAATTCGTTGACCACAGTACTATTAAAAACAACCTAAGCCAATTTAACAAACGTTATGGACTACATTTTATGTTTTCAAACAACAATGATTATGTGGAAAATAGATTTTTAAATAATGGTGTTGGCGTAGCAGTTATGTTTTCCAAAAACATTTTAATGCAAAGCAATCATTTCTCCAATAACTGGGGAAGTTCCGCTTACGGACTATTACTGAAAGAGATTAACGATTCCAAAATATTGAACAATACATTTGAGCAAAATACAATTGGTATTTTTGTAGAAGGCTCAAACAGAGTAACGTACCGCTTTAATACTTTTAAAAGAAACGGTTGGGCTATTAAATTTTCGGGTGGCCGTGAAGAAAATATTTTTCATCAAAACAATCTAATCAACAATTCATTAGATCTCCTAGTCAATACTAAATTATCAAGTAACGAATTTCACCATAACTACTGGAGTAATTATTCAGGATATGATTTGGACCATGATGGCATTGGTGATATTCCACAGTACCCCGTTAAGCTTTTTAGTTATATCTTGGACCAAAGTCCTGAAGCCATAGTATTAATGAGAAGTTTGTTTGTAGATATAATTAATTTTTCTGAACGTGTAAGCCCAGTCTTTACACCAAAAGAAGTTTTTGACGCATACCCACTTATGGAAGAAATACATGATACAAGTAACTAATTTAAATAAGCGATTTAAGAAAAACCACGTACTGAGGGACCTCAACCTAGAGTTGAATCAACCTGGTATTACGGCACTACTCGGTCCAAATGGATCTGGTAAAACAACATTGGTCAAATCTATCTTAGGCTTGGTTATTACTGACACAGGTCAAATATTGTATGACAGTAAAGAAACTAAAGGCCAATTTTTATATAGGCATCAGATTTCATATCTACCGCAAATTGCTCGCTTTCCTGAGAACCTGACAGGTAGAGAACTTTTACAATTGATGAAAAGTATCAGACCTAACCCTGTCAAAGAAGAAATGTTACTAAACTTGTTTGAGTTGCACAAAGAATTGGACAAAAAAATGTCTGAGATGTCAGGAGGTACGAAGCAAAAATTCAATTTGGTATTGTGCTTTATGTATGATGCGCCAACGATCATTTTAGATGAACCAAGTACTGGGTTGGACCCACTGGCTTTAATAGCATTAAAGGCTTATCTAATAGAAGAAAAAAAGAAAGGAAAACAAATTTTACTTATCACACACATCCTTAATTTGGTAGAAGAACTAGCAGATAATGTAGTTTTTATTTTGGATGGAAAAATTTACTACCAAGGTGGAATTAAAGAACTTATTGAAAAACAACAAGTGCAAAATCTAGAAATAGCCATTGCCAATATACTAAGAACAGATGCTGCAAATTCTTAAATATAGTTTCTTTGATATGATCCGCAACAGATGGACTTTTGTCTACATGGGGTTTTTCTTAATCCTGACAGTTGCTCTATTTTTACTAAGCAATGATATTACCAAAGTCGTACTTAGTATGACCAATATAATATTATACCTAACTCCACTTCTAGGTATTCTATTTGGTAGTATGTACTATTACAATTCTGAAGAATTTATTGAATTGTTATTGGCGCAACCCCTTTCAAGAAATGCCGTATTTACCGGCTTATATTTAGGTATCGCCAGTTCCTTATCTATTAGTTTAATCTTAGGCGTAGGGCTCCCCATGCTTTTTTTTGGAGCTCTAAGTTCTCCGGAACTTCCAGCGGTAGTGCTGTTACTTTTTTTGTCAGTTGTCCTGTCAATTATATTTTCACTGCTCTCTTTTATCATTGCTATGAAATTTAAAAATAGAATAAAAGGATTTGGAATTTCCATTTTCACTTGGCTGTTTTTTGCGATTATCTATGATGGTATTTTCCTCCTTATTCTTTTACTTTTCAAAGATTATCCATTGGAGAAAGCAACGTTAGGATTGACAGTTTTTAACCCTATTGATTTAAGTAGAATTCTTCTATTACTTAATCTAGATGAGTCAGCTATGATGGGATATACTGGCGCAGTATTACAAAAGTTTCTAGGCAGTCAATTAGGAACTTATATGATATTAATAACCCTAGCACTTTGGATCATAATTCCTTTTCTTTACATCTTAAGAATTGGAAAAAAGAAAGATATTTAGAAACATAAAATTTAAAAAAAAGATATTTATATTTCATTAAACCATATTTTATCACATTAAATGGGATTAATCGCAATGTGGCAAAATGATATTAAAGAAACATTAAACTATTTTCTAAATGTATTTGAAACGTGGGATAAGTATAAGATGGAAAATATAACCTTTAATCCTTAGTTTGGGTTTAATGACACTTCAAGAAACAATTACTACAGTAGGCGGATAACTAGAGATTGTAACCGGTAAACCAAAGGGTACAATAATTAAGTTTATCACCCAAAAAAACTAACTTAAAAACAATGCCTTTTCAAGACTATAACTTTGACAACTGTACAAGAAAAGGGTTTAATTCTTGATCAAGAATTAAACCCTTTTTGGTTATTATTAAAGTTGTTTAGTATCTAAACCAACAAACTCTCCAACTTCGACAAAGCCGAATCAATTCCTTCTGCCTTACTTCCTCCTGCAGTTGCAAAAAATGGTTGTCCACCACCTCCGCCATTAATTTCTTTGGCAATTTCTCTAATCAATGTGCCTGCATTCCAACCTTTAGTCTTAATCAAATTTTCACTTATTTTTAAAAGCAATTGGGGCTTGTCATCAATTACATTACCAATCAAGACAACAGCATTTCCAATTTCTTTTTCAAGATTAAAAATCAAAGTCTTTACCGCTTTCGAATCAGCCAAACTAATTTTCGCCGTCAATACATTAACACCATTTACATCCTTCACTTGTTGACGTAAATCTTGCTGTATATCACCAGCTTTTGATACTTGTAATTTTTCGATTTCCTTTTTCAGCTTCTTGTTTTCATCTGCCAAATCAGTAACAGTTTGAACAAGATCCTTTGGATTATTCAAAACTGAAGATATTGATTCAATTTTTTCGAATTGCTCAAAAATATGAGATTCGGCAGCCTCTGAAGTTATTGCAGTAATCCTTCTAACACCTGCAGCAATTCCTGATTCTGAAATAATTTTAAAGAATCCAATTTGACCAGTGTTTTTAACATGACAACCTCCACATAATTCTTTAGAATAATCCTCATCAAAAGTTATCATTCTAACGGTATCACCATATTTCTCACCAAACAACATCATTGCACCAGCTTTTTGAGCATCCTCAATTGCCATGGCTCTATTTTCTACCAATGGAATATTTTCTCTTATTTTACTATTGACAATTGTTTCTACAGCTTTGATTTCTTCCGCACTCATTTTGTTAAAGTGAGAAAAATCAAATCTAAATAACTCTCCTTTTACCAAAGATCCTTTTTGTTGAACGTGCGTGCCCAAAACACTTCGTAGTGCAGAGTGCATCAAGTGAGTTGCAGTGTGATTATTTTCTGTTAGCACTCTTTTCTTTTCATCAATAAAGCAAGATGCCAATTCATTTATATTTCCTGGTACTTTTTCAACATAATGAATGATTAAGTTGTTTTCCTTTTTTGTATCAAGCACAGTGACACGCTCATCACCAAACATCATGTATCCGGTATCACCAACTTGTCCACCACCCTCTGCATAAAAAGGTGTTTTATCCATTACCAATTGATAAAACGATGTTCCTTTTTCTTTAATAATTCTATATTTTAAAGCAGAAGAATTTTCAGCACTGCTGTAATCATAACCGACAAATTCAGTATTATTACCTTCTTTGACAATTTCCCAATCACCAGCTTCTTTCTGTGCATCAGCCCTACCCCTTTGCTTTTGTTCTTGCAGCGCTTTTTCAAATCCTTTTTCATCAACCCGCCAGCCTTTTTCCTCAGCCACCAATCGAGTCAAATCAAAAGGAAATCCAAAAGTATCATACAGTTCAAATGCATCTCTTCCACTCAATGTACCATCATCAATTTTTAGAGCATCCAACCTTTTTAGACCATCTTCCAAAGTTCTTAAGAACGATTTTTCTTCTTCCTCTATAACTTTAGAAACAAAGTCAACTTGGGATTTTAATTCCGGAAATATTTCAGCAAATTGATCCGCCAAAATTGGAACCAACGTATAGATATAAGGTGATTTTATATCTAAGAATGAATAGTAGTACCTCACTGCTCTTCTCAATATTCTTCGTATCACATAACCTGCCCCAGTATTTGATGGCATTTCACCATCAGCAATAGTGAAAGATACAGCACGCAAATGATCTGTTATGACACGCATTGCAATATCTGTCATCGAATCCCCTGAATAATCAGAGGTATATTTAATTCCTGTTTTCTCTACCAACTTTTGAATGTAAGGTTGAAACAAGTCAGAATCATAATTGGATTGCTTTCCTTGCACTACCATGCACAATCTCTCAAATCCCATTCCTGTATCAATATGCTTTGAAGGCAGCTCTTCCAACTTACCATCTGCCTTTCTATTGTATTGTATAAAAACAAGATTCCAGATTTCAATCACTTGGGGATGATCCTTATTCACCAAACTTCTTCCAGATTCCTTCGCCTTTTCGTCATCAGATCTTATGTCAATATGGATTTCCGAACATGGACCACAAGGACCAGTATCCCCCATTTCCCAGAAATTATCTGACTTATCACAGTACAATATTTTATCTTTAGGAACAAATTCCTTCCAAAAATCTGCAGCTTCTTCATCCGCAGTTGTTCCATCAATCTTATCTCCTTCAAAAACTGTAATATAAATATCGTCTTTGTTGAGTTTATAAACGTTCGTCAACAGATCCCATGCATATCCAATCGCCTCCTTTTTAAAATAATCACCAAAAGACCAATTCCCAAGCATTTCGAACATAGTATGATGGTAAGAATCTCTTCCCACCTCTTCTAAATCATTATGCTTGCCTGAAACCCGCAAACATTTTTGCGTATCAGATACACGTGTATCTTCAGCAGTACTGTGTCCCAAGAAGTAATCTTTAAATTGATTCATCCCCGCATTGGTAAACATTAATGTAGGATCGTTTTTTACAACAATAGGGGCAGAAGGCACAATTAAGTGTCCTTTAGTTTTAAAATAGTCTAAAAATGTTTGTCTGATCTTGGTAGAATTCATCTAACTATATTCACAAATGTTATAAAATACATATTATTATTAAATATAATATGTCTAAAGGAATTGACCACTCTATTCATCAGCAGCACTTTTTATATTGGAAAAATAAATATATATAAAAAATTAATAAGACATATTATTTTGATTTTCCATGTTTCGGTGCTATTTTTGGTGCATAAAATCACCTGATGAACGTTACACTCTCTTTAGAAAGAACAAAACTACTAATTCTATTATTTTAAACCTGACATGAGTAGAGAGAAATACGTATTTAATACCAATACCCTACAATACGAAAAGATTGCAAAAAACTGGAAACGACGTTTCTTTATAGTTTTTGGATTGATTTCGGCCATTTTAATCTGTTCCGTAGGACTCTATTTAGTAGCATATACAATAATACCAACGCCTAAAGAACTTGCAATGAAAAGGGAATTGACTCAAATGGAGTATCAATTTGCTCACTTTTCTTCCGATTTTGATAAAATGGCAATACACCTTAACAATTTACAAAGTAAGGATGCCGAAGTTCACAGAGTTATTTTTGGAATAGACCCTATTGATGCTTCAATCTGGGAAGGAGGTACTGGAGGCAGTGAAAACAACTACTTGAGCACTATAAAAAACAGCGATGAATTTATAAAATCAACTCAAGATCGAGTAGAAAACCTTAATTACAAGTTACAATTACAAGAAAGATCACTTGATACTATTCTCCATTTGGCAAAACAAAGAGAGAAGAAGTTACTATCAATTCCTTCCATCAAACCAGTTAGAGAAGATAAATTAAAAAGAAAAATAGGTTCTATGTCCGGATATGGCTATAGAATTCACCCAGTACATAAAGTAAAAAAGCTCCATAAAGGAATTGACTTTACAGCTCCAAGAGGCACAGCTATACAAGCAACAGGAAATGGGAAAGTTATAAGAGTTCAAAATAAAAAGCGTGGTTACGGTAAAAACATCATAATAGATCATGGTTTTGGATACACCACTCTATATGCTCACTTAGATGAAATTGATGTAAAAGTTGGAGATATCGTAGCCAAAAGCCAAAAAATTGGTATCATCGGTAGCACAGGAACATCTACTGCGCCACATCTTCATTATGAAGTAAGAATCAATAAAAAACAAGTTAATCCAATCGACTATTGTATGGATGGATTAACTCCTGAAGAATATCAAGAGCTCGTTCGTAGAGCTTCAATAGAAAACCAGTCTTTTGACTATTAAGACTAGTAATAACCAACTTACTAAAACTCATAAGCCAATCTTCGGATTGGCTTTTTTTATGTCTAAAATCAAAATAAAAAGCTGCTTTACAAACCTGAAATAAGAAAGATAACCTCTCAAAACTTTTTTCCCTTTCTATTGTTATTTAATCTCAACGTTAAAAGACTGTTTTAAAGGCATTTAATACATATATTTGCGCCAAATACTAAAAGAAATTAATGGATAATAGATTAATATACCTAGATAATAACGCGACTACACCTACTGATCCCAGAGTTGTTGATGCAATGATCCCATATTTTCACCAACTTCATGGCAATGCCGCAAGTAGAAACCATCCTTTTGGCTGGGCTGCTGAAGAAGCTGTTGACAATGCACGAAATCAAATAGCAGATCTTATTTCTGTAGATCCAAGGGAAATTATCTTCACATCAGGTGCTACAGAGTCTGATAACTTAGCTTTAAAAGGTGTTTATGAAATGTACTCCCGAAAAGGAAACCATATCATCACACTCAAGACTGAACACAAAGCTGTCTTAGATTCTTGCAAGAGAATCGAGAAAATGGGGGGAGAGATAACCTATTTAGATGTAAACGATAAGGGATTGGTTAATCTTGAAGAGCTAGAAGCAGCGATTACGGATAAGACCATCTTGGTTTCTATTATGTTTGCCAACAATGAAACAGGAGTGATCCAACCAATGAAAGAAATTGGTGATATCTGTGCTAAGAAAGGCGTTCTTTTTATGAGTGATGCCACGCAAGCTGTTGGTAAAATTCCGGTTAATCCTAAAGAATTAGGTATTCACTTAATGGCGTTTACAGGTCATAAAATGTATGGACCAAAAGGTGTAGGCGTTTTATTTGTAAATAGAAAAAATCCTAGAGTAAAAGTAACTGCTCAAATTGATGGAGGCGGTCATGAAAGGGGTATGCGGTCAGGAACACTAAATGTTCCAGGTATAGTAGGAATGGGGAAAGCATGTGCTTTAGCTCAAGCCGAAATGATTGACGAAGCTAAGAGACTTTCAGCTTTGAGAGATAAATTAGAAACAGGATTGTGTCAATTGGAAGAAACTTACATCAACGGTGATGTTAACAACAGAATGCCTCATGTGACAAACATCTCATTCAAACATGTTGAAGGTGAAGGTCTTATGATGACCTTTAATCAAAACATTGGTGTGTCTTCTGGATCTGCCTGTACTTCTGCATCACTTGAACCATCGTATGTATTGATTGCATTGGGATTAGGAGATGACTTAGCACATTCATCAATTAGGTTCAGTCTTGGACGTTTTACAACAGATGAAGATATTGATTTGGCAATCAAACAGGTATCTGAAGGTGTTACACACATGAGAGACTTAAGCCCGATTTGGGAGATGTATAAAGAAGGAGTTGATTTAGATGCTGTACAATGGTCTGCACACTAAAAACACTTTGAACTCAATTGATATTATTTTTGTTAAACAACTAAACGAAATATAAAATGGCATATTCAGAAAAGTTATTAGAGCATTTCAAAAAACCAAAGAACGTTGGTACTCTTGATAAAGCAAGTAAAAGTGTAGGAACTGGCTTGGTAGGAGCTCCAGAATGTGGTGATGTAATGAGACTTCAAATTGAGGTTGATGAAGAGTCAAAAATTATAAAAGATGCCAAATTCAAAACTTTTGGATGTGGATCAGCTATTGCATCTTCTTCATTGGCAACAGAATGGTTAAAAGGCAAATCAATTGATGAGGCTTTGGCTATCGATAATATGGCAATTGTAGAAGAATTGGCTTTACCTCCAGTGAAAATTCACTGCAGTGTATTGGCTGAAGATGCAATCAAAGGTGCCATTGCTGATTATAAAAAGAAAAACGAAGCATAAGAATGATTTTTGTTGCAGACAGTGCTAAAAACAAAATTTCAGAATTGATGTCAACTTCTGAACTGGGTGAAGCTCATTTTGTGAGAGTTTCAGTGACTTCAGGTGGTTGTTCTGGTTTATCTTACAAATTAGATTTTGATGATACATCACTTCCAGATGACCAAATCTTTGAAGACAATGGTGTAAAGGTCGTAACTGATCTTAAAAGCTTTTTGTATTTATGTAATACAACACTAGAGTTTTCTGGAGGATTAAATGGTAAAGGCTTTGCCTTCAACAATCCAAATGCATCAAGAACATGCGGTTGCGGCGAATCCTTTGCTGTGTAACTACATATCATTCAAAAAAACATTAATCCCTGATAAGAATTTCACTTATCAGGGATTTTTTTTGCATAAAATCGCATCTTCGTCTCATAACTGAAAAACATGAGACAACTTATAATCATTATATCTGTAATCACTTTTCTCTTTAGCTGTAAAAATGATCAAAAGCAGGAAGGGAATAACGAAGAAGTAGCTTTTAACATTGACTCTACCCTCTTTAATTTTGAGAGAACTGATACCTTTCTAAATGTTAAACTCCCTCATTTGATAAATTGGAAAGTTAAAAAGCAAATAAATGACAATGAAAAGGTGAAAATTATCTTAACACACCCTGACAGTCTACTTTTCGTAGAGATTGAAAATTTTGAAGCCAGAAAACCTAATTCGTACAATTATTACAACAATCTGTTTAAAAAAGGCGATTTAGCGGCTCAAATGCTTGATATCTCTACATATATTAAAAGCGATAAGAAGCTAATTCAAATTATTCTAAAAGATTTGAACAACATTAACTTTAAATTAATAGAAGATTTAAATGGTGTTTCTAAAGAAGTCAATATATTTATCCCGAATTTAAACTATGTGGACGTCAATATCAGAATTGTTGAATCAATCATAGGTGTATTAGATTTTATTTAACAACAAAAAAAAAATATGAAAAACATTCTAAAATCTACAATTTTATTTTTGTGTTTAGCATTTACTATTTCTTCTTGCTATACAAACACTCACATTGTAGGAGAAGGGGCTCAATCAGGAGTTAAAGTTGAAAAAAAACAATGGTATGCGCTTTGGGGATTAGTGCCAATAGGCAGCGAGCCAGACACAAAGGCTATGGCTGGAAAAGATGATTATACAATCACAACTACTCACACGTTTGTTGATTTGTTAATTACTTCTTTTACAAGTCTTGTTACAATCACAGTTAAAACAGTGGAGATACAAAAATAGATTTAGGTTTGAAATATAACAATAAATAGGCCCCAAATTGGGGCCTTTGTTTTTTTTAGAAATTTTACATTTGTCTTATACTGCCTCCAGAATACTTTCCAACATCAATATCTCTTTGTTTCGGATCACCTTTAAACTTTACCGAACCACCTGAACTTGCATTTGCTTTTAAAGAATCAGTAGCCCAGACTGTAGCTGAACCTCCAGAACTGGCATTCACTATTACTTTTTTAGATTCAAAATTTCTTCCATTATAGTTTCCTCCTGAACTGGCTTGCACTTTCATAGAATTAGAATTACCATTAACTCTTAAGTTTCCCCCTGAACTCGCATTGCATGTCGCTCGGATGCATTCAATTTCAATCTCAATTGTTCCTCCACTTGATGCATCTACATCAATCTCATCAGAATTTATAACTTCTTCAGAACCAATATAAGCACCAGCACTTGCACTAATCGCTTCTAAATTCAGGCTACCACTTAATTTAATATGTGCCTTTCTATTATCACTATTCCAATTAAATAATCCTTTTTTACCAAATTTGATATGCAAGACATCTCCCTTAACTTCTGTTAACAATTCGTCTAGTTCACCTTTAGTCACTTCAATTTCTGCAGAAGGATTACCACTCAATAATTCAACAGAGATTCCTCCTGATACTTTCAGTTTTCTATAGTCATCAAGATTTCGATTTCCATTTTTTTGTGCATTGATATTTAATGATAAGCAAAGTGCGCAGAATAAAATTAGATAGTTTTTCATGTTTGGATATTTAATGGTTGATATTTGTTAAACGAAACAAGTTTTGAAAAAGTTACATTAATACTTGTAATATCAACTCTTTTCAATTTGAGATGTATAATAATTGGATAAACCAGTATTGTTTTTCTATTAAAAAAAAATTACACCCTAAAATAATTACCAAGCACAAAAAAAGATTAGAGAATGATATCAATTATTAAATCTATCACTCCTTGAAGTAAAATTAATTAGATGATTTTAAAAAAAATCGGAAAGAAATTTATTACAAAAAATAACAATACAAGAAGTTTATATGTATTTGATTGATCTAATGTATATAAACGGTTACTAAGAGAATCAGGTTGGAGAAATCACTTTTTATTTGAGTAATTAAGGGACAGATTGAATTTACGGGAAAAGTTATTATTCTTAGTATCTAAATAAAAGTATATTGAGTTAAACTATCTTAATATTAAACTGATGTACAATAAAAAAATAGAAAGAATTACTTTCTAATTACAAACTGCTAAATTTTGTAATTAATATTCAACTTGAAAATAACAAAAAATGGAAAATAAAATATTCTTAGGAATTGGGATTATAACTATAATCAGCGGAATTTTATTAGTAATTCAAAACCAACCTTTTATTGGCATTCCAGGTGCCATTGTAGGCGTTTGGTTGGTAATATCTAACTGGAAGCAACTTAAAAGTAAAAATAATGAATAAGATTAAGGAATAAGGAAACAGATTAAGAATTAAGGATTATGAATCAAGGATTATGAATTATGAATTATGAATTATGAATTATGAAATTAGGATTATAACCTGGCTTTTTCACAAGCAAGTATACCAAACTCAATATCAATCCTATAACAGAATAGACTACATCATACGGATCATAAATATTTACACTTCCTATGTTGTGTATTTTCATCTCCTGGAGGATAACATATAGTGCCGCAAATAGAGTGACCAATAAGTAAATATAAGTAAGGCCAATTTTATTCTTAAGCCAATGATAGTTTATCATCAATGATAAATTGGTCAACATTAAAACCCCAGCAACTGCTTCACAAAGATTGGGTAAAGACAAAACAAATATATTTACAAATTCTGGGTAGTCGTTTGCCAAAACATAAGGACGTAGGACAAATTTTCCGAGTATAAAAATAATAACAAATAATAAAATGAGTCGGACATTTAATCTGATATCATTCATCTTGATTCAATTTAATTGGAAGCTAAAAATTCTACAATTGCTTGCCCAAAAATTTCAGGAGTTTCAATCATTGGGTAATGTCCAGATCTTTGAATGATAACTTTCTCATTGTGTTTTATAAAACCTGCAAGGACATTGGCCATTTCAATGACAGCTACAGGATCATCTTCCGCCCAAAGAATCAAAACCTTTTTTTCAGTCTCCTTAAGAGCTCCAACCCACCTGTTATAATTTTCATATCGTTGGTCAATATAACTTGTTATTGTTGGCAATACTTTTCTTCCGCCATTTAATATTAATAGAGACCATAATACTTTCAATTCTTCCACATTAATAGTAGAAGCATCAGACCATATGTTTTTCATATTTCGGATGAATGTTTTTTGTGTTGCCAGCTTTGCAACTATAGGTCCAAAAAATCTATGTTTAAGCATTTTTTGAATAGGGCGTAATTGTGACATATCAATCAACATACTGCCATTGCTTAAAATTACATTATCCAAGTTTATTGACAACACGCCTTCATTGTCACGTGCTAATATTTCTGTTGCTATTGATGTTCCGTAATCATGTGCAAACAGGTTTATATTTTTTAGATCTAAAAACTTATACAATGCCAGTGCTCTATCAGCTTGATGAACCAATAAGTAATCATCTCCAATTGGTTTGTCAGAAAGACCAAATCCAAGATGGTCATGGAGTATTATTCGGTGATTGGGAAACTGCGTTAATAAATCTTTGTAATCAAAACTACATGTAGGGTAACCATGTAAAACACAAATAACATCTTTTGCAACTGGATTGTGATCCAGGTACCAAATGCTATGTTTACCTAACTTAAAAAATTTGCCTTTTGATTTCCAGGAAGCAATTTCATTTTTAATATTCATAGTTGGTGAGTCTTGGTTAAAACTTCGGTGATATACAGATGCATAAAAAAAGAGCAATTTGAGACAATTCTCAAATTACTCTTTTTAAGTAAAGTTTTATTTAAAATTATTGATGTAAATCAACTCAATTAATTATTTCCTAAAATTAAAGGCAAACCATCTGCTCCTCCAATTATTACAACTTTACTGTTTGGTGATTTTGATAGTTCAAGTGTTGCTTCAATACCTTTATCTCTTAGAAGGTTTTCAGATAAACTCGCATTCAAAATTCTATTGGCATCTGCCTTGGCTTGAGCTTCAATAATCTTTCTTTCCGCCTCTTTACGTTCACGATCTAGCTTAAATTCATACTGAAAAGACATTTGCTCTTCTTGTAATTTAATTTCGATCGCTTCTTTTAATTTAGTAGGTAGGATTACTTCTTTAATCAAAACAGCATCTAGAAAAATAAACTTCTCCCCAATTGCAGTTTTTGTTTGAGCTTCAATCTCATCTTGGATTGCTTCTCTTTTGGTAGAATACAATTCTTCTGGCAAATATTTACCAACCACTTCTCTTACTGCAGATCTGATCTCAGGCAAAATAATTCTAGTCAAATAATCCCGTCCAATATCATCATGTAAATAACCGATTTGTTGAGGGTCTGGTGAATATCTAAAAGTCAATTTCACTGTGATATTCAATCCATTTTTAGATAGCACATCCATTTCTTCTTCTTCTCCATTGGTACGTACATCGTAAATAATAAGATCATTCCAAGGAGCAATCATTTGAAATCCTTGATCATAAATTTTATCTTTTTGCATACCACCACTAAATCGTTTAAACATTACACCTTTATGGCCTGCAGGTATTGTAATAAATGTGGTTTGAGTAAGCACCATAAATAACATAAAGAAAATAGCGGCAAATATTCCGAACTTATAGAGTTTGGCTTGAGGTATTTCAGGTCTAGATCTTCCAGCTGACATATTAAATTTTTATTGGTTAATTATTCAATTAATTGATAGTGTCTATTAATGACATCTTTATAACAACATACTTCATAAAATGATTCTCAATCTAGCCTTTTATTGGATAACATTAAGCATTTGATCTACAGAAATCGCATTCATACATTTAAAATGGCCTTTGGGACAATAATCACGGCCTTGTTTTGTGCAAGGGCGACAACTGAGTTCTGTATTTTCAATGATTGTAGATTTATTGGTATTCTTGCCATAAAATGGCGTATAACCCAAAATTTGATGTGTGCTTCCAAAAATATTGATCATTGGTACATCTAATGCTGCGCCAATATGCATCATACCTGTATCGCCAGTGATAAGCATTTTACTTTTGTGCACCACCCTTGCTGAATCTGATAAAGATATTACTCCAACCAAATTGATAATTTTTCTATTACTGTTTTCAACAACTAAATTTGCATTTCCTACATCATCAGCACCCCCAATTAAAACTATTTCATCATCGCACTTATTAATAAACTCTGCCAATTTATCTGTAGGGATTGTTTTAGTTTTAAATGCAGCACCTACGGCTATAACAATATAAGATTTTGGCAACGCTTCTAAGTCTAACTTATCACTAAAAACGTTAAAAAAAAATGTAGTTTCAGCATTTTTTACACTACCAACGATTGGTTTAATCACACTTAAAAAACGATTGACAATATGAGGTTCTGGTTTTAATCTAATTCCCAATCTTGTCAATAAGAAATATTTAATTCTTGGCTTATCAAAAGTATATGACTTCACTTTCAATGACCTTTTTACTTTGCTTGATCTTAAATTATTATGAAGATCAATTATAAAATCAAAGTCTTCCAGTTTTAGATTTGCGATAACACTACTAAGATCGCTTTGCAGTTCCCAAACTTTAAATATGTTTGGGTTAGGAGTTAACAAGGATGCAAATGAAGATTTGACCAGGTAATGTACTTCATATCCTTTGGCATACAAAGCATCAACTACAGGTGTAGTCAAAACAATATCACCAATAGAATTAAATCTAATTATGAGTACTTTCTCTTTCAAATTATAATTAATACTTAAAAAAAGAGGTTTACTTTTCAATTGAAAAGTAAACCTCTTTATGTGTATAAAATACTTCTTATTTCTTTACAAATTTCTGAGTCACAATTTTGTCTGAAGTTCTTATAGATAATATATAACTACCAGACGTCAATTCCGAGATATCTAAATTGTAATATTTCAAATCTTGAACAGATTGATTTTTCTGAATAAGCTTACGTCCGCTAATATCTGATACTTCGATACTTGCATTGCCTTGAATATTCTCAAGATATAGGTTAATACTCAAAATATCTTTAGCCGGATTTGGATACAACAACAAAGTTCCATCAGCAACTACAACCTCTTCAACATCAGACAATATTCTTTGTCCTGTACTGAAAAAAGATCCCCACTTTCTTCCCTGATCTACAATTCCATCAGAGTTAGAAACTGAACTTATCTTATCCTCATTTAAAATCAAACCACCAATATCTGTATACCCTATCAGTTCCAAATCATAAATTAATACTTCATCAGTCTTACTATAGTTAGGATACCCTAAACCAGTGTTTGGAAAAATCTCATTTAACTTTTGAGTTTCAAGATTTACACCATAAATAGAATTTTCAAAATCTTCTCTAACATCGAAAGCAACTATAAATGGAGAATTCTTTGCAAACGCAGGATTAAACACTTCTGTATTAGAAGGTAAGGAACCAAACAACTTTTCTATTCCTCCTTCAGCCCAATTATTGGCAGAGTTATCCCAGAAAGTTAAAAAGCCAATATCATAATAACCAATATTACCAGAATTATCACTGGATATTTCATTGTATGCATCATACATTATAGTTGTACCAGTTGGGTCAAATTCTACAACATCAGCATATTGCACATCATCTGATTGTTGTCCATCATTTGAAGTTGTAGGGTTAAATAAAGGAAATTCTTTTGAAGCACCAGCAACCAAATCAAAAACAAATATTCTAGGAACAACCAACATGTCTATTGCTGCTATAAATCTACCATCTTTTGAAATAGCAACATTATCCCACTCTGGAATATCAGATACAATTACTTCTTGCGCTACAGGTGGATTGGCATTCCAGTCAATCTGAATCGCATGTATATGATGATCTTGACCTACAAAAACAATTACAGCTCCATCATCAGTTATACTTGGTTTAGAAAGTAAATCTGTTGTACTGATAGGGTCAAAAAATGGATTCAAATCAGGTATTGTTTTAACATATAAGTTTGACAAATTTTGATCAGCCTCTAGCAAGTAATCTGAACCTGGATTCTCATCAAAATCATCTTGAAAGTCTTCATCACTCTCTCCTAGAATCCCTACTTGATCAAAGGCAGATCTTGCTGCGCTAACAACATCAGTTCCGTACAAATCCTGAGCGGACTTGACAACAGCAGAACGCATTTCAGCAAATCCTGAAGACTTAGTCAAATACGTAGTCAATGCTCTGTAATATACTTTCTCTGCTCTATCTTTTCCAACACTATTATTGGTTGCAAATAAATAGTAAGCATAATTGGGAATTCCACTATTGATGTGTACTCCCCCATTATCTTGAGAACCTGTAAATCTTTCGTTGAAGTGTCTTGGTTGCCATCCTCTACCAAAGTCACCTGTTGACGCACCGTTATGTGGGTCAGACAAATCTCTTAATGCTCCAGAAGGAAATGCATTTATTTTTACTACATCTTCACCCATCAACCAATCATCGCGATCAATCATAGCACCAAAAACATCTGCAAATGATTCATTCAAAGCACCAGATTCATTTCTATATTCTAAATTCGCAGAATTCTGAATAACTCCGTGTGACATTTCATGTCCAGCTACATCCAATGCTCTTCCTAATGAATTAAATGCATTATCTCCATTTCCATAAAAGATACCTGAGCCATTCCAAAAGGCATTACCCATTGTATTGCCAAATTCATCGGCTACATTTACAAACGAAAGAATATTTTGCCCTCTGCCTTGTAATGATTGAGATATTGATTCTCTGTTAAATGTATTCTCATAATATTCATAAGCCTCGCCAGCATTAAAATGCGCAGAAACACCTTCTTGAGAATTGCCAAATGAATTGTTATTGGAAATTACATGAGAGTACATTGCATCATTATTTGCAGGTGAAGTATTGTTCAAGTCAATAGTCCATATAGCCCCACTTGGATCATCAGGAATATTAGATTGAGAAGAACTAAACATAGATCGAGAAGCATCAATCAAGAAAAATGTATTGCTAAAACCATATGTATTTATTAATCTATTTGATCCCAATAAATCTGTTGCGGATGTTGTTATTGGACCATTAGGCGGCATTGCAGAGTTTATTGACTCTTCTTTAACAACATTTTTATGCTCATGAGAACACTCAGCGTGGTCGTCAGACTTAACAGAATGGTGAAATTTACAAATTGTTGAGAAGTGATCTACTATATTACCTGATTTACCATCAACAAAATAAGTATAATGTTCCGCCAAGTTGGGATATACCTCAATATAATACATCAGATCATATCTTCCATTCTGATTTATATAATAAACCAACTCTGTTTCCCATTGGTTCTTTTCTATTTTCAAATCAATACCATTAAGTACATTCCAATCCTCTTTAATATTCTTCAGCTCAGATGAGACTTTAGTTATCGCTTCATCTTTTGAAATAACTTTATACTTAGCTTCATTGATTAACTTACTAGGTACATAAAATCCATTTTGAGCAAACAGACGGTCCTTCTTACCATGTAAAATAATTTCACCAGCATATACTTTAATACCGTTATGCAATTGATTCATTTTAATGTGTGTCTGATTTATTTCATCAGTCCATTCATTGACAATGTCAAAAGAAGTTTTTTCAGCATCCAGACTTAATGTCTCGTAGGCAGCATCTAACCACCCTTGTGCTTTAGCAGACCAAGAAATAGATTTTGATTGATCAACAAATCCAGTCATCCAATTTACTTGGTCATTATCACCAGTAGATTCAATAATAAAATTCGTCTCTTTTAAACTTTCAAATGCTAAAGTTTGTGGTAATACAAACGAACCTTTATTCGCTTGAGTTTTATTAATATTTTTCTTTAAAATTTCTAACTTGAAATCCAAATTAGGCTTTTGAGATTCATGGCCTTTTATTTTTGCTTTCTTCTTAGTTGTCTGCCCAAATAAAGCTACAACCATAAAAATCGAAAAAATCGTTAAAGTTATCTTACGCATATCGGATATTTTAAATGTATTTATTTTTTTTCTTGTACTCTTGTTTTTGTTAAATTCTTAAGGTTGCCAAAAAGGACATTTAACTCTTTAGGCAGATCTTTTTCACCAGCTGCCCATTGAATTTTATTTATCTTGTCTCCTTCTTTAGTTATAAAATAATAATATTGATTTCCAGGCTTGTCTAAAGCCAAAGTATCAAAACCTAAATTATTACAAGTTCCAAAGATTTGTTTTACAAGGTTTTTATCTAAACTTTTAAGTTCATCAACAAAACCTTCTTGATTGGTTCCTGCAAATAGCTGTCCATTTTCCAACAATGTATATTCTGTAACTTGCCCTGTAAAACCGCCACCTTGACCAAAAATAATCTGCTGCCCTTCAAATTCATATGGTGTCTTGTGTTGTGTTTTACAACAAACGCAGAATAAGAAAATCAGCGAAATAAAAAGGTGAATTTTCATTTAAATTTTATTAATAACCTTGTTGTAAATATTCTCAAGTGCAAAATACGAAAAACCAATTTTTCGTGCTTGAATAACTTGCTTTTTTGATTGTTTTAACCTCTTTTCTAAATGTAAGCCTATATTCAGAAGCAAATTCAACCCATTAATAACATTTTTCATATTTTTAAATAAATATATATAATGGAACAACAACCCACATATGATGAATTTAGTGAAGACTTTAACATCAGGTTTTTCGGAAAAGGAGCCACATACTTCGGAATTGTAGCTTTAAACATAGTAATGACAGTTATTACGTTAGGCTTATATTACCCATGGGCCAAAGCAGCATATAGAAAGTATATGTGGAATGAAACTGAATTTAAAGAATCAAGGTTCATTTTCAATGGCACTGGAAGAGAAATGTTTAGAGGATTCTTAATCGCCTATTTGATAATAATAGGATTCTACGCATTACTTATAATAGGCAGTCTGACGAAATATGGCTTTATCTATATTCTACTCTTCTATTTGGCGGCAATTATATTTATACCATTTGCTATTTATGGCAGTTGGAAGTACCGTATTTCCAGAACATCATGGAGAGGAATATTTTTTAAATTTGACGGTAACTTTGGTGAATTTGTAGGTATATACTTTAAATCACTCTTTTTTACAATTATCACTTTTGGTATCTATAGTTCCTGGATGCGTGTCAAACTTCAAAAATACTTATTCTCTCACACGAGTATTGGTCATTTACGATTGGGCTTTGCAGGTAAAGGAGAGAACTTATTTGTTATCAACCTGTTAGGTGTTTTACTATTATATGTTACATTAGGACTTTACATTCCCGTTTGGATAAAAAACAGATTTAAATTTACTGTGAAGAATACATTTTTTGATAATGGTGAGATTAAGAAAAGATTTAAATCTGACTTACAAACTGGAGATGCTTGGGTTGTTTTAGTTACAAATTTTTTACTATTGGTTGTAACCGTAGGACTTGCTTTTCCATGGACATTAATGAGACAAAATAAACTGTTTTTTGAAAGTGTAAGTTTACCTGATGAATTTGACTATGATTCACTTGAGCAATCAGATCAAAATTATAATGATGCAACAGGTGATGAGATGTCAGATATTTTTGATATTGATTTTGACTTTTAAATAACTAAAGATGAAAGCAATATATTTTGATGGCAAATCCACTAAACCATATAAAGTCACAGTTAAACATGTTTTCAACGGCTTAGAAATATTTTCTAAAGATGCCAAAGAGGGAATCAATAGATTTTGGAACTTGGAAGAAGTTAAAAGTGAAAGTTTTTCAAATAGGGAAAAGCTTCTTTTGAGTTATGGCGAATATCCTTATGAAAGATTAGAAGTTTCTGGCCAAGGCACTGAAAGAATAATTAATGCTGTTTTGAAATCTGAAAATAAGATAAAAAACATCCAGCACTCGATTACGAAAATGAATCCATTTACAGTCACTATATCAAGTTTAGTGGTTATATCTGCTGTGGTTTCACTATACCTTATGGTAATATCACCTTGGGTTGGTGAGCAAGCCGTTAAAATAATTCCAATCAACCTTGAACAAAAGATTGGAGAATCCATGTACAAGAGCATTTCGTTCTCATTAGACATTAACGAAGAAAAATCTAAAAAATTAGACACCTTTTTTCATGCTTGTAATTTTAAATCTGAGTATGATATCACGTTTGATTATGCAGATGAAAAAATAATAAATGCATTTGCAGTTCCTGGTGGTCAAATCGTCATTTATGATGGCTTAATAAAAGAAACAAAATGCTGGGATGAATTGGCCGCTTTAATGGGACATGAATTGGCTCATGTCAACCAACAACACTCCTTTAAGCAACTGGCAAGATCTATTACTGGGTATTTGTTTTTATCAGTACTCACAGGCGATGTAGCTGGAGCCTCGGGCGTATTATTAGAAAACGCCAGTCAGATAAAAGAATTGTCCAATTCAAGAGCTCATGAAAAAGAAGCAGATATGGTTGGATTAGAATATCTAAAGAAATCACAAATTAGAGCAAGTGCCATGATCGATTTATTCTCCAGACTAAAATCAAAAAAGAAAATCGGAGATTATGAAATTTCAAAAATCGAACAAGGCATAGAGTTTTTAAGTACGCACCCCTCTTCTGAAAATAGAATGGACTATATAAAAGAGCAAATTGACAACGATATATCTTTTAAATACGAGGCAATTGATATATCTGTTGCCGCTAGAATTTGGGAGGAGTTAAAAAATGACCTTGATTAACCAATCTTCACGCTTATGACAAAAAGTAAAAGAGTCTTGCTATTTTTCAGCTATTTGTCTTAACAATTTGTTAAAAGCTTAACAAATCAAACTAAAGGCATGATTTTTTCTTTTTAATTATGTGATTTAGCTTAAAAATTAAAAATATGTGTTTTTTCTTCTAAAAATTATCATATTTTTAAGTTATTAAAGTAAGCAATTAACAAACTGAATAAAATATAACATAATGAAACAATTATTATTACTGTGCGCATTTGTATTGACAGCAGGAATTGCAACTGCTCAGGATGCAGGAGCAAAAAAATCTTGTTCTAAAACTTGTGCTAAGACATGTGCAAAAACTAAAGCTTCGGCTTCTACTGATTCTCAAACTAAAGTAGCATCTGCATTATCAGCAGCTGATATAGTTGCTGAGCAAGATGAGTCAATTCAGAAAAAAGTATGTGATATTACTGGTTCTGTAGCATATTTTCAGAAAAGTGTTTGTGAAAATAGTGGTTCTGTTAAAATGACCGAAGTACATTTTGACGAGGCTGCTAATTCTTTTGTAAATGTTTCTCCTAGAGAAAATATGTCAGTGGATGTTGAACCAACTGCTGTAAAAGCGGCTTCAAAGTCTTCAGATGCTAAAGGAAAAACTAAAGCTTGTTGTGCTGGTAAAAAAGCATGTAAGAAAAAAGAAGGTGCTGAATAATAAGTACTCTAAATAAAATTCAAAGAAGCCATTCATAATTGAGTGGCTTTTTTTTTGCCTATATATCAAAATGAAGAAATATCAGATAAAATATCAGGTTCGATATACATTTCTAATGAAATTTAATTTTTAAATATGCTTTTTTGTTAATATATAATACTTTGAGTTATATTTGCTTAGCTTCAAATAAAACTAACTATTCTAGAAGATGGGTTCTAAAAAAAGAAAAAAAGCAGAACAGAGAAGACTCAAAGCAGAGCAAGCTCTTGTAAAAACAAAAACAATTCAAGCACCAAAGATTGAGAAATCACAACTGTTCATTCTGGCTGCAATACTATTAATCACGTTTCTTGTTTTCTCACCAAACCTCAATAACGGCTTCGTCAATTGGGATGATGATCGGAATTTCCTTGAGAATGAGCACATTACAACGCTTAACAATACCAATTTTTGGATAAATACTAAGAAGATTTTCACCTCAGATGTCATTGGAGGATACAATCCATTAACAATTTGGACCTTCTTGCTTGAGAAAAAGTTTTTTGGATTTGACCAACCAATTTATTGGCACTTAGACAATATACTTCTGCATATGGTTTGTGTTTTCTTTGTCTTTTGGATAGGTATCAGACTCAGGCTGGGCATCATAGGAGCTTCCATACTGGCTTTGCTATTCGGAATACATCCAATGAGGGTTGAATCGGTCGCATGGGTCACCGAGCGAAAAGATGTATTGTTTGGGGCATTTTATTTGGCTGCCATCTTTTTTTACATAAAAGGCAAACAAGAAAGTTTTAGAAAAAGAGATATCTTCATAATTGCACTTTGCTTTGGCTTATCCTTGTTTTCAAAAATACAAGCCGTTATACTGCCTATATCCTTGATTCTGGTTGATTATTATATGAGTAAAACAAGTAAGATAACAGTCAAAAGCATTTTAAACAAAGCACCATTTTTCTTAGGCTCCTTAGCCTTTGGAATAATGGGTGTAATCTTTCTTCAAGGTGAAGGATCAACTGAACAAGTTTATACTGGAATAACTAGAATATTCATTGGAGCATATCAACTTTTAATATATTATGTAAAGGCAATTTTCCCTTTCAGGATGTCACCTTTGTACCCTTATCCTTCATCAATTGGATGGTACTTTTATCCGGCGATTCTTTCTTTTATTACAACAGCTTTTATACTGTGGCGAACATATTTCAAAAGTAAAAATAAAGTCATCTTTTTCGGTGTTGCCTTCTTCTTTGCCAATGTAGCCCTTCTATTGCAAGTCTTTGGTGCAGGTCAGGGGTTTCTAGCAGATCGCTTTACTTACATACCATATTTTGGATTGTTCTTTATCATGGCATATTATATAAACGCGTTGATAAAAAACAAACCGAACCTTAAAAATATTGTACTGGGCTTAACTGGTGTTGTTCTTTTAGCTTATGCTTTTTTAAATTTTAATCAAAATAAAATCTGGAAAGATAGTGCAACACTGTGGACTCATGTTCTAAAACATTATGATCACACTACCCTTCCTTGGGGAAATAGAGCAAACTATTATAGAGACAATGGTCAGACTCAAAAAGCATTGTATGACTATGGTCAAGTTATAAGATTAAAACCAAATGCGCCAGAACCTTACAATTCTAGAGCAAGATTATATTTTAATTTTTCTCAAAGAGATTCATTGTTAAAAGCATTAAGTAATTATAACAAGGCGATTGAATTGAAAGAAGATGTTGAGTATGTTGTAAACAGAGGAGCCACATATGCTAAACTTGGTAATTTTGAAAAATCATTAGAGAATTTGAATCATGCTGAAAGAATTGATCCAACATTCGCGAACATATACCTAAACAGATCTGTGATTTATAATAGATCTGGAAACTATGCAAAAGCTTTAGAAGATGTAACTAAGTATTTAAACCTCAAACCTTTCTATGCTGACATGTGGTATGAAAAAGGAAGATTGCATTATATACTTCAGCAATATCAAGAAGCTGTAAATTCATGCTCACGCGCTATTCAAAATAACGTCAAAAATGGTTTGTATTACTTTGAAAGAGCCAAAGCATATCAATCTCTTGGTAATTCACCCCAAGCAAAATCGGATTTACAAACTTCACAAAGATTGGGGTATAAAGGAGATGCAAATACTACAAATACAATAACCAATTCAAACTAATACTGTGGTTTTATCAATAATTGTCCCAGCATATAATGAAGAGCGAACGTTAAAGAAAATAATTGATTGTCTTAATGACGTAGAACTAATGAACAATATACAAAAAGAGATTATTATAGTAAATGATTGTTCTACTGATAAAACATCAAATATTGCTAAAGAGTTAGCCGAAAACCAGAGCAACATTTCATATTTTGAACATGACGTAAATAAAGGTAAAGGAGCTGCATTGCATACTGGAATTGCAAAAGCAACAGGAGATTATTTGATTGTTCAAGACGCTGATTTGGAATATGATCCTAGAGAATTTAATCTTTTATTACAGCCTCTAGAAGAAGGATTTGCTGATGTTGTTTATGGAAGTAGATTCTTGGGAGGTAAACCACATAGAATTTTATTCTATTGGCATACTTTGGGAAATAAGTTTTTAACAGGATTGTCAAATATGTTTTCCAATTTAAATCTTACAGACATGGAAACGTGTTATAAGTTATTTAAGACTCCCATAATTCAATCATTAACGCTGAAGGAAAAAAGGTTCGGATTCGAACCAGAGGTTACGGCTAAAATAGGACGAAATAAAGATATCCGAATCTATGAAGTTGGTATTTCATACTATGGAAGAACATATGAAGAAGGAAAAAAAATAAACTGGAAGGATGGCGTTAGCGCTTTATACTGCATAATAAAATACAACATATTTTCCCGATGAGTGATTCAAAATTTATATTTCCAGATTTAGATGAAATTGGTATTGATACTTTAGATGCCATTTCATTTGCACCCAATTTTAACGAATATATGTTCAAAACAATCGAACCGTATTGTTCTGGAAATATTTTAGAAATTGGCTCTGGAATTGGTAATATATCAAAACACTTTATTGCCAAAGATGCCACAATTAGTTTAACTGATATCAGAGATAACTACGTAGACATTCTAAAGGAAAATTATGCTCAAACGACTGTTGGTATTTTCAATCTAGATATTACAGAATCTGATTTTGAAAATAAGTTTAGTGACAAATTAGAAAGTTATGATACAATATTTGCGCTCAATGTTGTAGAACATATTAAGGATGATGCGCTTGCCATTAAAAACGCAAAAAAACTTCTAAGATCTGGGGGTAAGCTCGTTATTTTGGTCCCTGCTTATCAATGGATGTACAACTCTTTTGATACTGCTCTTGAGCATTATAGACGATACACAAAGAAAGGTCTTAAAAGCATAATGTCTAAAGAATTAAAAATTATCCACTCTCAATACTTTAATGTATTTGGAATGGCAGGTTGGTTTGTCTCAGGAAAAGTTATGAAGAAAAAAACAATTCCTAGGAATCAAATGGAATTGTACGATAAACTTATCTGGCTATCAAAAACACTTGACAAGGTCGTCTTTAACAAGGTTGGATTAAGTGTAATTTGCGTGGGGCAAAAAGCTTAAGTTATTTAATAATAGACGAGAGGTTGTAAATCTTCATCTAGGTTATGGCTTAATTTTCTGTAATTATGAAATCTTAAAAAATCATAAGATCGTGGGATTTCTTAGGGATAAGGAGTTAAACCACAAAATGGGCCATAAAAAAAGCCCCGAATTTTTCAATTCGAGGCCAAGTCTTCGTTTCTGTTCTTCCGAATTGCTTCAGATCTCTTTTATCGAATTACTACCATGTGTTTGGTAGCTGTGAATTCTCCTGTCTGTAACTTGTAGTATACCATGCCTGCAACTCCTAAGTCATCACTGCTGATGCTTATTGAGTTATATCCTTGTGCATAGTTACCTTCTATTACTTTCAATGTCTTTCCGGTTACATCGTACATTGTCAATGTAGCTTCTCCTGACTTTGGCATGTTAAATCCTATCACTGTATACTCATTGAATGGATTAGGTTCGTTTTGGTACAA
>CAJQRD010000027.1 GCA_905480605.1 uncultured Saprospiraceae bacterium
GCTTCGCTTCGCTTGTTTTACGATTGCTCACTTCGTTCGCTTAACGATTGCTCACTTCGTTCGCTTAACGATTGCTCACTTCGTTCGCTTAACGATTGCTCACTTTGTTCGCTTTACGGTCGCTTCACTTCGTTCGCTTTACGATTGCTTCACTTCGTTCGCTTTACGATTGCTTCACTTTGTTCGCTTAAGGATTGCTTCACTTTGTTTGCTTAACGATTGCTTCACTTCGTTCGCTTTACGGTTGTTTCTCTTTTTTTAGAATATAGTGCAGCATTTTTTTAACTTCGACGCTAACTTATTTTAAGCACATATGTACATGCGAGATAGAACAATAGAAGGTAGTCCATTGGTAAGCATTTTGATGCCGGCTAAAAATGTAGAAGCCTATATCGCTGAGTGCTTGGAATCTGTCTTGGAACAAAGTTATGATAACTGGGAATTGATTGTTGTCAATGATAATTCTGACGATCTAACCAAATTGATCTTGCAAGAGTATGCACTTAATGATTCACGTATTGCAGTAATTGATAATGAAGGCAGTGGCATTATTGATGCTTTGCAGTTGGCTTTTCAAAATTGTGAAGGCGATTACATAACAAGGATGGATTCTGATGATAAAATGGCGCCTCAGAAAATTGAAAAACTTGTCAATGCATTACTAAAGAATAGTGCTGGACATGTAGCAACTGGATATGTAAAATATTTTTCGGAGAATGAATTGGGTAATGGATATAAGAAATATGAATCTTGGTTAAACAAGCTTACAGAGAGCGAGAATAATTATTCTGAAATATATAAAGAGTGTGTGATTGCTTCTCCTTGTTGGATGACATATCGTGATGATTTTATTAAGGTTGGAGGATTTGATGGGCCATATCCAGAGGACTATGATTTGTGTTTCCGATTTAGAAATAACAATCTTAAGGTTATTTGTCTTAAAGAAGTTTTGCATTATTGGCGGGATTATGACAACCGCACATCGCGTACAGATAGCAATTATGCTGATAATAGTTTTATGGATTTGAAAGTTCATCATTTTATAAAACAAGACTTAGATTCTAAAAAGGAATTGGTGTTATGGGGAGCAGGAAAAAAAGGTAAAACTATTGCTCAAAAACTGATAGATTCTAATATTGATTTTATGTGGGTTTGTGATAATGTTAATAAAATAGGGCATAATATATATGGTAAAACATTGTTAGAATTTAATGATAGTTTATTGTCTAGTGAATCACAGGTTATAGTTGCTGTTGCTCAAAAAGGTGCACAAGAAGCGATAGCCTTAAAGCTTTTAGATTGTGAATCATATTATTTTTGCTAGAAAATTTTCAGTTGAAAATGAATTATTTTAGAAACATATACCAAACCTTATTTGTAGTTCTATTGGTACTGTTTGTTATAGATAAAATTAGTTTTTTAAATCTGAGTTTTTTCTGGGATGAAGCATGGGTTTATGGAAATGCCATAACTGAATTCATCAATACGAAAATTCCATTGCTTCCTGAACCTTCTAGCATTGACTTGACAAGAGGGCATCCTATGTTTTTTCATATTTCAGCTTCCGTATGGGGTAAAATATTTGGCGATTCCATGATAAGCCTCCATAGTTTTCCGCTTTTTATTTGCATTGGCTTCTTTGTTTATTTATCAAGGCAAAAGAATGTTTTTTTACCTTCGCAAATTTTTACAATTACATTATTGCTTGTAGGAAATGAGATATTTTTCACACAATCAAGTTTATTGTTGCCAGAAGTTATGCTTGGTGTTTTCTTGTTTCTTGCATTTTATTTTGCGGTCATGGAGAGGTGGATTCTTTATATAGCATTTTTTGCAATGGCATTGTATACCAAAGAATCTGCGGTTGTGCTTTTTCCCGTAATTATTTCTCTTTTGATTTATAATAGAATAGCACAAGGAGATAAGTATGGTGTTTTGAAAATAGCAGCCCTTTCCATAATACCTTTGTTTTTAGCGTCGCTACATTTTATATATCAAAAGAGCATTTTTGGCTGGTATTTTTACCCATTGCATATTGACTTTATTCAGTTTGATTTTCTTGAAGTAGCATCAAAGTTTTCGCGTTTTTACAGAGCTGTTTTTGATGCGCGTTTACAATATTTTTTCAATGCTACTTTTATAATTTATGTATGTTTGATTTTGTACTTCCAAAATGCCAAAAGGAAGGTGCATATTATTGTATGTATTATAGGTTCATTCATATTAATGTTGGCTTTTAACAGCAGGCATAATTCTATTGTTATTTCAGGAAGCTTACTTATTCTTTCATTGGGCATTGGACTGTATAATATTAAGTATGACTCTGAAGTGCACAGGAAAATAGTATTGGGTTCTTGGTTGTTTATATTTGGTTTTATTACATTCTCAGCTTTAAATTTTTATTCTACCAGATATATAATTCCTGTTATTGTATTCTATGCTTTTGCTTATACAATTATTCTTCATAAGTTTATCAAGCTTAAAAGTCGCTCGACATATAAGTATCTCATTGTTATTTTTCTTTTTTTGATTGCTGGTCGGTTCCAAAAAAATGAATTATCAGATATCGACACTTCATACAAATCTATTGTGCTGACGCATTCTGAAATTACAAACTACTTTGTGAATAATGTGGATTCTGATAAGAAAATTGGTGCGGACTTTTTGGAGAATTATATGTTAGAAAATTCAAATTGTCGATACCTAACGGAGGACCAAACTTTTTCAAATGTAAGTGAATTACACATGAAAGATCAAGACTATTACATAATTACAAATCTAGAAGCACCTATAGAAGAAAAGCGAAAGACAATTGATATGAGTTCTTACGAAATGATTGCTCAGATTGTAAATTCAAAAAGTATTGGCGAAATTTATAAGAGGAGGTAATGCTGTTTGTAATTCAATTATATTAGGTCTTAGACTAAGCAGCTTTTTTTGGTAATGTTTTTTATAATACGGATAAAGTTAATTTTAGCAAGTGATACTAAAGAACAAATAATAAAACCTTAGGATAAAAGAGGATTAGTATTTATAAAAATTATCTGAATAAATACTTTAAGTAGTTATTTTTGTCAAATGAAAAAAATAAAAAATTATTTTCTGCAAGGATTGCTGTATTTATTACCCATTGGGTTAACGGCCTATATAATCTATGGGGTATTTAATTTTGCAAATAATTTACTAAGAGAAGTATTGGAAAAATTCTTACACGTAGACATTCCTGGATTAGGAATCGTATTGATTTTCTTTTTTCTGGTGCTGATTGGTATAATTGGAAAGAGTTTTATTGCAAAACCAATCAAAGGTTTGTTTCATCAGTTTCTCGAAAAGACTCCTCTGTTAAAGCTTATTTATACAGCATTGAACGATCTTTTTTCAGCATTTGTGGGGGAAGAAAGAAAATTTGACAAGCCAGTTATCGTATTGGTAAATCCAATCTCTAATCTAGAAAAATTAGGATTCTTAACTGAGCAAGATTTAAGTAAATTGGATGAAAAAGATAAAGTGGCTGTATATTTCCCTCACTCCTATAATTTTTCAGGTGAACTGTTCATTGTTCCTAAAAATCAGGTCAGGCCAATTGATATTGACCCGGCAGTTGTTATGAAATTTATTGTATCTGGTGGTGTTTCTAGTATTTACGATAACAAATAAAGATGCTGCGATAGGGTTGATTAGTGGCTTATTGTCCTTTTAAGCTGATAGAAGATTTATCGTTGTTTGATTACCTTTTCTATGATGCGTCCCTCATGTAAAATAAAATATACTCTATTAGCCAAATGACTTAAATCATGGAATTGATTTGTTAATAATGTTCCACAGGATTGACCAGAAGTATTTTTTTATTTTAACATTTGATGGGCTTAAATTTTTATGTTTAATTTTCAAGGTATTTTGAAATGGATTGGGAAATACTGACCATGATTCTTTGATCAGTGTATGTATTGTGTTTTCGCAGTCACACAAACGATAAAATTTAACAATATAAATCAAATTTAACCTCTTGGTAAAAGACTACTTTTTCTTTTCATAGAAGAAATATTATGATAGGGTTTTAAATTGAATACCCAAAAGGATTTTCGATCGACTGCATTGGTTCGGTAAACCATTTCGGACCTTCGTCTGTCATATATATATGATCCTCATGACGAACTCCGAATTCATTTGGAACACAAATCATTGGTTCATTGCTAAAAGTCATTCCTTGTTTCAAAATGGTTTGATCATTCCTAACAATATATGGCCATTCGTGGATATCTAAGCCAATTCCATGTCCAGTTCTATGTGGTAATCCTGGTAATTTATAATCTGGTCCGAGATTATGCGATTCCAACACTTTTCTAGAAGCCATATCTATGGCCGCACATGTATTTCCCAATTTTGCTGCTTTGAATGCTGCTTGTTGTGTTTCTTTTTCGATATTCCAAATACTTCGTTGTAAATCATTAGCTACTCCAAACACATAAGATCTGGTAATATCCGAAATATAGCCATGTAGCACACATCCGGTATCTATTAAAACCATTTCATTTTCTTCCAAGTCTTTAGGCGCTTTTACCCCATGAGGAAATGAAGAGTCTACTCCAAACAAAACTATACAAAAATATGACCCTGTGGGGATGCCATATTTAACATGCGCCTTATGTATAAAGTTAGTTACTTCTTTTGGGCTGATACCAACTCTTAAAATTCTAGCTGCCGCTTTTTGTACTTCTAAAGAAATATCCATTGCTGCTTGCATTATCGCAATTTCTGCAAAGGACTTTATTCCTCTACAACCTGCGGTAATTGGTTTTGCATTAATCAATTTGTAATTATCTTGACTAATGGCAATACCATCTGTAATAAAAAATGGAGTGGCTTCATCTATAGAAATCTCCCCATCTTTTATATCATTTTCTATAAGAATTTTTGTAAATAACTTATAAGGACTCTCGTGTTCTTCCCAGCAGTGAACATCTCCTTCAATAAGCATAAAGTCTAAAATAGTTCCTTTCTCAAATTCTGGAGCTATATACTTCAAGGTTCCATTTTGTAATAGTAAAGCACCCACCATGCGTTCGCTAGACTTCCATAGCATTCCTGTAAAATAGTACAAATTCGTTCCAGCATGTAAATACATGGCTTGTAAGTTGCTCTTTTTCATCAAAACACAAGCTTTATTTATACGCTCTTGAAATTCTTGTTTTTGGATTGGTTTTACGTAATGTGATTTTGGTCTTATTGCATTCAATTCTGCCTCTATTGTTGATCCTCCGATTCCAAATGTACTCATAAGTGTTTGTGTTTTAATTTTGCATCAATCTTTTTGTTTCCTCAATTGTAATTGAATCGTTTTTAATTATATTTTCCAATATAATGATTGGACATCCCGTATCCATTTTCTAAAGTTCTATAGAACGTATCTTGTGGAACCGTTATCAATGCATGGTCTAGAGATAAATGTTCAGCTTTAACTGACCAGCGGATTGTATTTGCATTGCTAGGAATGTCATGTCTCATTTTTAACTGAACCCATTTGCCAATCACCTCCATGCGTTTCATGTCCTTGTCATTATAATCTATAGCACTAGTTTCCTTGTTTTCTTTGTCATATGTCTTTATAGAGAATAGTGGTGCATTAGATTTGTCCACATCGATTCTGTACCACATGCTAAAACCTAATTTTTGTCCCGCTAGCGAGTCTGTTTTAATCTCACAAATTAGAGTAGGTTTATTGATGTTTAATGTCCCCTTGCCAAACAATCCTTCAGAATTATCTTCAAGATAATCATTGTAGTAAATTGGTTCTTTAATCGTATCTGGTTTCGCTATTGTTTTATTTTCTGAAATGGCCTTTAAGGTAAGTCCATATATCATGTTTTCTTTGGTTTCTGCAATAGGGTAGGACTTCGCTATGATATCTGCAAAATCAAGAGTGTCCGCTTTATGAACAACAACCAGAAAGTCTTTTTCAGATTTAAGATCAGCAATGGCTTCTCTTTTTATATATTCAGAGCAACTGAATTGATATTGTTTTAGGATTCTAGATTGTGACATTCGAGACATGTAGCCTCCAATCATAGACATTCCTGTTTGAAATGCAAAGGGCATCACTTCTATTTTGACGAACCAATTGTCTTGGGGCGAAAATTTCTCTGCACCTTCTGTTGGCACTGGAAGCGGAAGTACAGCTTGAAATTTATCGAGATCTATTTTAGATTTCTGTATCGCATTTAAGATTCTTTTGTTTTGATACAGTTCGTTTTGATATTTGTAAATTTCTATATTTTTATTGAAGAACTTAGAGTATGTATAGAAATCGGCAGACCAAAATATAATTACCATTGCCAATAAACCTTGTTTAATTTTAAGTGACTTTATCCCAGCGATTGCATCTTTAATATATATTGACAAAGCGATAAACATCACATAATAAAATGGCCAAGAAAATCTGCCAAGAGCTCTGAATTGTTTAAGTGTAGGAATCCACTCATTTATTTGTTTGTTTGTAAGCAGCATATGAATCCCCATGGAAAAGAGTAACATTAATAATGCTGTTAGTACATACTTGTCAAGCTTTTTATTTCTAGTAAAAGTAGGTAAACGTTCAGTCCATTTAGCTAGAAAAATAATTGGAAATATAAATGTCAGTATTCCTAGATATACATATCCTTCAAAGTAGTCGTTACGCAGTGGTATAATACCTCCAAATATATTTTTAAACCATCCATGAAATGGCAGAAGATCTGCTATTTCTGTTTTATAGTGCCAAGCACCCCAAGGATTTATTGTTCTATCTAAGTATGGATCAAGTTGTCCATTTATAATAAGAAAAAGAGCAACTGGAATTATACCTGCAAGTAAGTACTGCCAATCAAATCTTTTGTAAAGTATATTTACTCCAAAAAGGCCAATAAGAAATATAGAACATATTAATAAATGATAGGGATGTAAGAATCCATAGAATAGTATTGTAAAAGCAGTTATTGGTACAAAGAGAACATTTGAAATTTCTTTATAATTATTCTTTAAGCATAAAAACAAAATGGACGGAAAGCAAAAAGCATATGCCAGTCCAAAGTGAGAATTGAATCTAAATAATTGTGGACTTAATGCAAGGCACGCGATAATTGTGGCTATAGTCCAAAACAATGGTTGATTTAATTTTTGCATGATCTTATGCAAAAAGATAGCAGCAATAAATAACCCTAAAATAGGCAATGATTGAATCACAAATAACTCATTCCCTGAGATATTAATACCTATAGACTTCAAAAATTTAAAAAGAATCAATAGAGCTGGTTGTCCGTCAGCATATGACAGCAGATCTCCGTAAGGATATTGCATTCCAGTAAACCACGAAAAATCACCATGATTGTATTGATAAGCAAAGGCAAAATAATTTTTAAACCCATCACCACTTCGATCCAGTTGCATATTGTTAAGATCAAAAAGCAAGTTTCCCATTAAAAAGTAGCTAATAAGAATAGCAAAGGCAAAGTAAATGATATAGACTGATTTGTTAATTATTTTATCGATGCCTGCAAGTTTTTAAGTTGGGTGTGAGTAGATATTCGATAAAGATAAAATTACTTATGTTTATCTTAAGAATTCAACTATAAAAAATGACAGCAATATTAACTCTTCTCTTTCAGTTTAAATGCTTTGATGCCTTTCTTTTTTTTCCTTGTGGAAATGTATAATATATGCTCTAATCTTCCTCTGAGACATTAAAACTTTCAATTTATATGAGAATTACTACTTTTGTATGATTACAGTCAAATTGAAAACTTAATGTACAATAACAAAAAGGTAATAGCAGTACTTCCAGCTTACAATGCGGCCGCAACACTAGAGAAAACATACAATGAGATTCCATTTAACCTTGTTGATGAAGTTATCTTATGTGATGACGCGAGTACAGACAATACGGCTGAGCTAGCTAAGTCTATTGGAATTCAGCATGTCATAAAGCATGATAAGAACAAAGGGTATGGCGGAAATCAAAAATCATTGTACAACAAAGCTTTAGAATTAGGAGGAGATATTGTAATAATGTTACATCCAGATTATCAGTATACGCCCAAACTTATTCCTTCAATGGTCAATATTATTGGTGATGATCTTTATCCTGTAGTATTGGGATCAAGGATTTTAGGGAAAGGTGCTTTGAAAGGTGGAATGCCAATTTATAAATATATTGCAAATAGATTTTTAACTCTTTTTCAGAATATCCTTATCAATTATAAGTTGTCAGAATATCATACAGGATACCGAGCATTTAGCAAGGAAGTTTTGGAAGGTATAAATTATAATGCCAATTCTGATGACTTTGTGTTTGACAATCAAATGCTATCGCAAATTGTATATAGTGGTTTTGATATAGGTGAAGTCACTTGTCCTACTAAGTACTTCGATGAAGCTTCTTCAATCAATTTGAGTCGGAGTATTAAATATGGTATCGGCGTATTGGGAGTATCTGTTTTGCACAGACTCAATAAGTTGAAGCTTATAAAAAGCAAGATTTATCAATAGAACTTAAATCACTTCATATGTTTTTATGAAATCGGTAATACTTGAATCAAGGCACTCACACTAATTTGCAATACTTTTCATTATTATTGCTTTGTACAACTTTTACATATCACTTATTTCATTTCAATGCTCTTTTATTCTTTAGAAACAACAATCTCTTTATGATCACTGGATTTGTTTTTAGTTTCGGACAATAAGAAAGGGGCTCTCGTTATTTGAATACTAGGTGGTTTTCTACTAAGACTTTTATTTGCCAGTTTTGACCCTTTTCTATATGATTGGGATGAGTGCTATCATGCTTTGGTGGCTAAAAACTTAATTTATGTTTGCATTTTTCTCATTGAATGTTAAAGCTAAAATGCCTGTGATTACCTTTCCTGTAAATTCAATTGTTTGGATATTAATATCATTAGGTTTTGTTTTTTCTATATCCTGGGTGAAAAAGTATTTGGGAAATCAACGAACAATTATTTTACTTTTCTTGAGTGTTTGTTTTCTAGCATTCTATACATTAAAATCTAGTCAGGTAGCACGTAACCGATCAATAAATATTACCTGGAGAAATAGTAAAATCCATAACACAAGAGTTTATAAGAACCTAAATCTTGATAGTGAATTAAATAGCAAAGTTATTTTAAATTGTAAGAACTTTAAAGATGTTGAAATGATGATTTTTAGGAATGTAAATGACTACCACTGGTTTCCAAAAGAAAGAGAACTAGACTATTCTGATTACCATGGGTTATTAATTTGCCGCTTTTAAAGGCCACAATACTCAATTTTTGCCTGATTATATTGAGTGTAATGAATAAGTTCTTATTATTGACCAAGAACTCAAATAATCCAAATTTAAGTGAAGCCTTGTTGATAGTGGGGAAGAAAGGAAATACATTATTCATTGAGTTTATAGGAATACTATAAATCTTTTATATAAGAATTCACCCCTTTAAGGAATTTATAATAATTTCACACACTCAATTAACAATTACTTAAAATTCTTGATTAATGCTGAAGTTTGAAGAGTATTTAGCTGACTTTACCAATACCGTCAACATTCTTGATTTTATTATCAATATGGTTGTCGCTACACTTTTAAGTTTACTTGTAAAATGGTTCTATGTAAAGTATGCAAAAAGTTTTTCCAATCGTGAAAGATTTGCAGTCATATTTGTTCCAATGGCATTGGCAACACTTCTTATTATTACTGTTGTACAAGCGTCAATTGCATTGTCTTTGGGATTGGTTGGTGCATTGTCAATTGTTAGATTCCGAGCAGCTATAAAAGAACCAGAAGAATTAACTTATATCTTTTTAATTATTGGAATTGGATTGACATGTGGAGCCAATAAACCACTTTTGGCAATTATTGCATTGGCATTTATTTTGCCATTAATTTATTTTAATTCTAATGTGGTTACGAAAACGTATAAGGCTAAAAACAGATTGCTAGTTAATGTTAAATCCAAGTCTTTAGATGTAAATGGAATTACTTCTGCACTGTCAAAATCATGCGAGTACCTAGAGCTGAAACGCGTTGAAGATAATGCTAACGGTTTGCTAGTAAGTTTTTTAGCAAAGTGTGATACTATTGAAAAGGTAAATGAACTGACACTCGAGTTGAAGAAGTTAGACAGCAATGTTAATATTAACTTAATGGATCAACCAGAAATGGTCTTATGATAGTTAAGGGTAAGCAGCGGAATTCTGGTTTTTTCTTTTGGATTGCGGCAATTGTCGTTTTACTTTGTACTGTTCTGTTCTTGAAATTTTATAAAGTTGACAGCATTCCTACTTTCGATGGTGAATCTTACAATTGGGATTTTGAGACAATCAAAAATGAATGTTTTGCTGATGGGGATTTTTTACTTTCTAGTTCTGTTGGTCAGACAAGTGAAAGGGCATTATCCGGAATGCATTCATGTTTTATTGATAAAGAAAATCGCTACAGTCCAACCTTCGTCATGCCAAATCCTGTGGGTGGAAAATCTTATGTGATCAGTGTTTGGACGCTAAATCCACATCCCGCAGAAGCCAATTTAATAGTGTGTTCCGCAGACTTTGACTCATTTAATAAAATGACCGATGCAAAAGTTGAACGTAATGGTGCCTTTTGGGATCGCAGAGAGTTGCGTTTTAAAGTACCCACTAAGAATACGCCTCCTGAAATAAAAATATACCTGCATAAAGACGACAGCCCTAATGTCATTTATATTGATGACTTTTCAATTAATGAGATCAAACCATCTGAAATGGGATTGACTGAGCATGCCAAATTTGTACCTACGGAAATTAATTTGACTATTGATAAAGAGGCAGAAGAATATTTGCAAGTTATGCGAACGAGGTCAATCAAGCAGGGAACAATTTATAATGATGGATCAAAAGCTAAAGGTAAAATAAATGACAATGGTGTTGATAAAAAAGTAGAGTTCAGGTTAAAGGGAGATTGGTTGGATCATATTGAAGGCAATTCTTCTCTGCGTGTTGATTTAGATAGTGAAACCAGTTGGGAAGGAATGCAAAGTCTTTCAATTCAAGAACCATATACACGAGGGTTTTTACGTGAGTGGGTGTTTTTTAAGTTTTTAGATTTTGCGGATGTATTACATCCTAGGTATGATTTTTTTTGGTATAAGAAAAATAATGAAGAACCAATTGTATTTTCGTATGAAGAACATTTTACCAAGAACTTGGTTGAGAATAATGAAAGAAGAGAAGGACCAATTGTTAAGTTAACTGAAGATCGAATTTGGGACATTACAAAACGTACATTTAAACACAGGAATGGATCTTATCCCACAATAGATAAAAAAGACGAGTCATACTGGTTGTCAGAAATCCGTTCTTTCAAGGAAGGTAAACTGACCAAGAATTCTACCTTGATGAAAAACTTTGAATTGGCACATAGCTTAATGAATCAATACAAATACAACCTTAAGCCTGTTGAAGAAATATTTGATATAGATCGATTGGCAAAATATATGGCTTTGGTTGATATTACCTTGGCACATCATGCAATAAGTTGGCATAATCAACGATTTTATTACAACCCTGTCACTTCTCTTTTGGAGCCTATTGGGTTTGATGCTTTTACTTCAGATGATCCTAAGGTAACAGCAAGTTATATTATGGCAAAAAATTTTTATACAAAACGTGATGTGCCTTATGAACCATTGGAACAAATATTTTATGACAGCACTTACAATGCATCATATTTTAAATATCTAAATGAATATTCTCAACCTGCATTTATTACTGATATTTTAAATGATCTAGAAGAAGATCTAATTGCACGTGAAAAATTTATACAATTGCGCTTTCAAGATTATAAATACGATCGTGAAGAAATATTGAATAAAGCGAAGGACATTCGAATCGCTCTTCCTGGTTTTATAAATAGCTTAAGGGCTTTTAAAGAGAAAAACTCTGATACAAATATCAAGTTATATAATGCACATGCTTTTCCTTTGTATGTGTATTCAGATAATAATAGGAATGACAAGATTATCATTTACCCACAAAATGAAAATCATCCAATTGAATACATTGATTACAATATTGTCAAGGGCGCTGATGAAGTCTATTTTGAAGTTGTTGGCATTGATTCTTTATTTGAGGTAAAAATTCTACCTTGGTCTAATCCACAAAATGAAACACCGCGACAGAGCCTGCAGGTTTCAGATCTTAGCAAGTTTTCAGATTTATTAGAAGTTCGAGGTAAAGATGTTGTTTTCAGAAAAGGAAACCATGTAATAGATCAACCATTGGTTATTGATAAAAGTAAAGTGCTTAAAATGTTCTCACAAACTGAAATTACTTTCATCAATGATGCTTATCTGTTAAGCTATTCTCCAGTATATGTTGTTGGCGATAAAGAAGCTCCAGTTAAGATAAATAGCCGTGATGGTAAGGCAGGAAGTTTTACCGTTTTACAGGCTGGCGGAAAGTCAATACTTAAACACGTTGAATTCAACAATCAAAATACATTGGTTGTTGATAATTGGAATTTAACTGGTGCTGTTAGTTTTTATGAAAGTGATGTTGATATTACACATGTTGCATTTAGAAATAACAAATGCGAAGATGCTTTGAATATAATACGATCTGATTTCAAATTAGATCACTGTTTGTTTTACGGAACATTCGGTGATGCTTTTGACGCGGATTTCTGTAAAGGTTCAATTATTAATTGTCAATACCTTAAGAGTGGAAACGATGCGATAGATGTTTCTGGAAGTAATATTTCTGTGTTCAGAACTACAATTGATGGAGCAGGCGATAAGGGAATAAGTGCAGGTGAAAACAGTCAGGTTAAAGTTTATGATTCTAAAATATCAAATGCCAATATAGGTTCTGCATCAAAAGACTTTTCCATTTTAGAATTGAATAATGTGGAAATTACTTTGTGTAAAACTGGTGTTACAGCTTTTCAGAAAAAACCAGAATTTGGACCTGCAAAAATTATTTTTATTAAGTCTTCAATTACAGAGACGAAAAGACAAAAAATGATTGAAGAATCCTCTCAATTTTTAGTTTATTAAATGGGGGAGAAATCAATATATAGGTATGAACTAAAGTATGCATTGCAAGAAAGTGATCTAGTCAATTTGTATGCTATAATAAGCCAACATCCTTCTTCGTTTAAAACTGCTTTCCCCGATCGTACTGTAAACAACATATATTTTGACAATGTCAATTTTCAATGCTGCTTTGAAAACTTAGATGGTATTTCTGAACGCACCAAGATTAGATACAGATGGTATGGTGAGGAGGAGCAATTCAGTAAAGGAAAACTTGAATTGAAAATTAAAAAGAATGCGCTTGGTACGAAAAAGTACTTCGAGTTAGATCATCCTAATGATGTAAATGACTTAGAATTCCAAGTAAAAAATACATTAAACAAACATGATTTACAAGCCGCATTACACAATCAATATTTGAGAAGTTACTTTATTGACGATTCGCGAAAATACAGATTAACCATTGATCGCAATTTATCATATTGGTTACCCAATCAATATTCTGAGATTCCTTCTTATTCTGATAACAGAATAATTGTCGAGTTAAAGTTCGACCAAGAAGATGCTTCGACGATAGATAAGGTAACACGCTTTTTCCCGTTTAGATTGAGCAAGCATTCAAAGTATGGCAGTGGATTGATGAATTTGGTGTATTGATTTTTAGGAGGCCCCTCTCTGGCAGAGGGTACCCTCTGCCAGAGAGGGGCCTCCTGCTGAAAAAGGCCCCCAAAAACCAAATATTATTTTGTTTGCTACATTTCCAAATCTTTCTCTAGTAGAAATTGACTGTGATGTTTGATTAAATTAGGAAGCCCATCGTATATTTTCATTATCAAATCAATGTCTACATATGTTTTATCATTGGCTTTAATTAAATGATAACTGTGCCATTCATGATCAAGAAAGTTGTCAACTATTCCATGCTTACGCGCATTGTGATGAATGTAGTAAATTATTGATTTTATATGTTCATCGCCTGTCAGTAATGGATGTTTATAGGTCTTGTAAAACAAATTACCGTTACGTGAATTTTCCTTATTAAATGATTGCGCATAACTATTAAATGCTCCACTAAACCTCGTACTAATAAGATCATGAAAGAATTTTTCATTGTCCTCTTCTTTCAGAAAATCATGCATGGATGCTGTTAGGTCGGTTTTTCTTAAACGATTGATTTTCATAAGAATATCTTCCTTCGATTTAATATAAATACAATAATGAAAGTGAGTGTCAAGAATGGAAAATGCTAAGACATTTGCAAATCCTTCTAGTTTATTCTTTATCAAATCCATAAAATAGAATCGATTAGAATCATTTAAAAAAAGTAGTTCCTTGTTGTTTGTGCGGTTAAAAACGTGATAATAGTTCTCAGGGACGAACTGTGCGAAGTTATTCTTCATAATAATGTTGTTGATTAAATAATGATATTCGAAAGTTCGGTATTTTTTGGATAAAAGTCAATTCCCTGCAGGAGAGGGGTCTCTTTCAGAGGGTGGTCCCTTTCAGAGATGGGTCTCTTTCAGGGCCTGGCCTCTGTTCATGGTCATTTTTTTACCATACTTTCATCCTTTATATGCAATGAATGATTATCATTGTAACACCTAATTGACAAAGGCTAGATAATACTGTTGTCTGGCCATTTTAAAACCATAAATTAACATCAAATTGGAATTTGTAAGCGCATTTGATATATTCAAAATTGGCGTTGGACCTTCAAGCTCACATACCCTTGGCCCTTGGAAAGCAGCATTGGATTTTTTACAGAAAATAAAAGGACGCAATGTAAACTATATAGGTGTAGAACTATTTGGATCACTTTCTAAAACAGCAATTGGTCATGGGACAGATGTTGCCATAATGTTAGGTCTCTCAGGATACGATCCCATTACAATAGATACACAGAAAATCAATGAATATATTGACCTTATAAGGACTTCTTCTAAAATAATCCTAAACAATTCTCCAGTTGAATTTAATTATACACAGTCATTTGTTTTTCACAGGATATCACTGGATTACCATCCTAACGGTATGCAATTGAAAGCTGAACTTGATAATGGGGAACTTATTTCGGAAACTTATTTTTCTGTTGGGGGAGGATTTATTGAACAGGAGAGGGAGATTGACTTATCTGTGGAAAGTAGCTTTTCTAAAATATCTTATCCTATATCATCTGAAGCAGATCTTTTGGGTTATATCAATAAAACAGGTCTGCCAATTTGGCAAATTGTTTTGAAAAATGAACTTGATCTTGATTCAGAAGCAAATGTCAAGGATAGAATAATAGAAATTTGGGAGACGATGAAAGAATGTATGTACAATGGATGTCATACAAAAGGAATTCTTCCAGGAGGTTTGAATGTAAAAAGACGCGCTGAAGAAATTAATCTAAAATTGCTTCTTGGTCAAGAAACATCAAACGTAGAAAAGTGGATTAGCGCTATTAAAAATACGCCACAGAGTTTTAACAATATCAATCAATGGATCAGTTGTTTTGCCTTGGCCGTAAATGAAGAAAATGCAGCCTTTGGCCGAATTGTAACGTCTCCAACTAATGGAGCTGCTGGAATTCTTCCTGCTGTTTTTATGTATTATTATTGTTTTGAAAACTATCAGAGTAATCATGATATAATGCGTTACTTTTTAACTGCTAGTGAGATAGGAAGCTTATTTAAAAAGGGAGCGACCATCTCTGCAGCAGCTGGTGGTTGCCAAGCTGAAGTTGGTGTTTCAGCTTCAATGGCAGCTGCAGGATTGACCGAATTAAAAGGCGGTTCTCCAGGGCAAGTATTGATGGCTGCTGAAATAGCAATGGAACACCACTTAGGTTTAACATGTGACCCAGTAGGTGGCTTGGTACAAATTCCTTGTATCGAAAGAAACGCTATCGGTGCCATGAAAGCTATTGCAGCCTCTAATTTAGCCTTACATTCTGATCCTGATTCTGCAAAGGTAACCTTAGACGATGTAATCAAAACAATGTGGCATACCGCACAAGATATGAATGAGAAATATAGAGAAACTGCTGAGGGAGGATTGGCTATTAATATTGCTAGTAAATTATTGCCAAATTGTTAATTCAGATCTAGAAGTTGGAGTACAATTATTTCATCTATGAATAAAGTGATTGATAAAATTGCCTTGATCGAAATTGTAAATGGAAAAATCTTAGTTGCAAAGACCTATAATAAATCCAAGTATTATATTCCTGGTGGCAAAAGAGAAAAAAGAGAGTCAGACCACCAAACTTTAATAAGAGAAAGTAAGGAGGTATTGAATATTGACATTCAAGATAATTCAATTGGACTTGTTGGAATATTTTCAGCTCAAGTACATGGTCATGATGAAGGGATAGAAGTTAAAATGACTTGTTAAAAAGCTCACTATAAAGGAGAGATTAAACCATGTAGCGAAATAGAAGATATAAAATGGTAGACGTCGAAAGATATTGACTTTGTATCTTTTGTGGATGTTAAGATTTTTAATTATTTAAATGCTCTAGGTCAGCTGCTTTGATCTTCATTTTAGTATTGTGGCTTAATCTACTAAATTATAAGAAGATATTCTCTTATAAGCTCGTTATATTTTTAGTATTTAAGCAGTGATTGTTTATTTGTAATAATTGTACTACTTTACAATAACATTAGTAATAACCTATACCATTCTATCATGCCGCAGGTGAAAAATAAAATGAAACCTTTAGTATTTTTTCTACTATTCATATGCAATATCAGTTATTCACAAAAAATTGATAAATCAGACTTTGCAATCCAATTACATCCTCTTGATTCTCTTGCTCCTGCATCTTTTATTTTTTCAAAAATTAAGGTTGAATATAAGCTCTTTGATAGAATTGAACTTGTTATAAAATATCACGAAAGAATTCGAATTCATAGTGCTGACGGTCTTGAATATGCGAATTACGAAATTGACCTTTTTAACGAAAACGATGATGTAGAGTATTTAAGAACTGTAAAAGCAGTTACCTATAATTTGGAAGATGATAAAATTGTTAAATCTAAATTGAAGAGAAAAAATATTAAGGAAGATGAAGTTTCAGAAAACCATTCGATCTCTAGATTTACTTTAAATAATGTAAAGGTAGGCTCTATAATTGATATTACATATGAGATCGTTTCTCCCTTTATTTTTTCTACACCCAATTTTTATTTTCAACATTATATTCCTGTTGATTATGCTTCTTACAAAATCTCAGTACCAAATTCTATTGGTTTAACTCCTGTATTTAAAGGCAATGCTGATTTTGAACGCATAGAAAATAATATAAAGAAAAAACGTAGAACTGAAGTTACATATATTGCTCGTAACCAGAAGTCTATTCAACAAGATAATTATGTTTTGAATGAAAATGATTATCGGGCTAGTTTGAAGTATGAAGTGGTATCTGTTAGTTGGATGGGCCCTGAAGATGTTGATTTTTTTATATCGTGGGGGGCAGTTGGTGCCAATCTGTTTAAGACTTATAAGTTTGAAGAGTTTCCTCAAATAGACACGGTTTTAGCTGCTGGGTTTTTGGAAAAAATAGTTTCAGAGTCACCGCTAACCAGAAGTAAGTTGATTTACGAATATGTCAGAACAACATATAATTGGAATGGGGGAAAAGGAAAATACCCAGAAAGTGGGCTAAAAAATTTTGGAAAAACTAAAACTGGGAATATTGCGGATGTCAATCTATTACTTACAGACCTATTACTGCGGTCAGGAATTGATGCACACCCCTTCTTGATTAAATCAAGAAATGATGGGATAATCAAAGAGACTTATCCCAGTTTGTCACAGTTAAACTACGTTACTACAATTATTTTTATTGATGATAAAGCAATAGTTCTAGATGCATCATCTAAGGATCACCCATTTGGAATGTTACCACTGAGGGCAAATAGTCATAATGGACTTATAGTTTTAGAGGAAAAATCAAAAATTATAAGAGTCGCAAATGATAATAAATATTTGTCATTGAGATTGGCAGAATACAATATTGATTTAGAGGAAGGATGTTTAAATGGTGAAGGTGATGTTTCTTTAAATGACTTTGCCTCAGTTAAACATAGGATTAAAATTAAAGGATTAGATGAAGATGATCAAAATATTGAGGATTCTAAAATTGTTATCGGCAGCCCTAATGTTGATGATGTAATGTTTTTTATACAAGTCAGCAATTTAGAAAGCTTGTACAATAATATTAAGTATACTTTTACAGAAAAAAAGTTTGAAGCAATTGGATTTAATGGTGATCAAATTATTATTAGTGCTGATCTTGACTTAGGCCTTGCTAAAAACCCATTTATAGAAAAGACAAGAGAGAATCCAATTTTTTATAATAATAAAGTTGATTTGAGGACTGTGTCATTTATAAAAATACCAGAAGATTATATTATAAAATCTTTTCCAGAAAAATTGATTTTGGCACTTCCAGAAGGTAATGGGAGGTACATTTATGAAACAGAATTTCTTGATCTTGAAGACAAGGAAAATCAGCTTAAAATTATTACAACATTTAAAATTAATAAGGATTTCTTTTTGCCAATTGAATATTCTGGCCTCCATGAATTCTATAAATTAATTTTTGAAAAGCAAAATGAAAAGATAATTTTGAATAAAAAATAAGACACTTTAATATTATAGTGTATTTTTTTTTTCTAGTCAAAGCAACCTTTTATGACTTTGATACACATAGGTAGATGTAACGTTTTTTTTAACTCAAATTTTTTACCTATGCAAAAACTTCGACATTTTATATTAACATTAATGATTCCAATGATTTCTTCATTTGGAATTCAAGCTCAAAATACGATCACAGATATTGTAGTGAACAGTCCAGATCACACAATTTTAGAAATAGCAGTATTGGCAGCAGGCTTAGAAGAAACATTAGCTGGTCCCGGGCCATTTACAGTATTTGCACCAACAGATGCGGCGTTTGCTGCATTGCCTGCAGGAACAATAGATGCAGTGCTAGCAGACACAGATTTGTTGACAAGTATATTGACGTATCATGTAGTATCAGGAGATGTAAGATCAACTGATTTGATGGACGGAATGGTAGTGGCAACATTGAATGGAAAAGATATAACAGTAACAATTAATACAGATGGTGTATTTATAAACAATGCACAAGTAACAGTAGCGGATGTAGTCGCAGATAATGGAGTAGTGCATGTCATAGATGCTGTATTGTTACCTCCATCAAATACGATTACAGACATCGTAGTAAATAGTCCAGATCACACAATTTTAGAAATAGCAGTATTGGCAGCAGGCCTAGAAGGAACATTGGCAGGACCTGGACCATTTACAGTATTTGCACCAACAGATGCTGCGTTTGCTGCATTGCCTGCAGGAACAATAGATGCAGTACTAGCAGACACAGATTTATTGACAAGTATATTGACGTATCATGTAGTATCAGGAGATGTAAGATCAACTGATTTGATGGACGGAATGGTAGTGACAACATTGAATGGAAAAGATATAACAGTAACAATTAATACAGATGGTGTATTTATAAACAACGCACAAGTAACAGTAGCGGATGTAGTTGCAGATAATGGAGTAGTTCACGTCATAGATGCTGTATTGTTACCTCCATCAAATACAGTTGCAGATGTTATAATCAACAGTCCAGATCACAATACTTTAGAAGCAGCTGTTATTGCAGCAGGATTGGTAGAGACACTTCAAGGTGAAGGACCATTTACTGTTTTTGCGCCTACAGATGCTGCTTTTTCAGCGTTACCAGCAGGCACTGTGGAGACTTTGTTAATGGACCCTACAGGTGATTTGACAACAGTATTATTGTATCATGTTTTAGGATCAGACGTAAGAAGTACAGACTTGACAGATGGACAAATTGCAACTACTTTAAACAGCCAAGAAATTACAGTAACTATAAATACAGATGGTGTATTTATAAACAATGCACAAGTAACAACTGCAGACATTGTAACTGATAATGGAGTGGTGCATGTACTTGATGGTGTTTTGATTCCTGTTTTGTCTTCAACAAGTGATATTGAGTTGGCAACATTTAAAGTATATCCTAATCCAACTTCTGATTTTATTCAGATTGAATTTAATGGTTTGGATACAAATGATGGACAATTTAGAATAATTGATAATGGAGGAAAGGTTATAAAGACGGTAAGTGGTAATGATATCAATTCAAGTATAAACGTTTCTGATATTTCATCAGGAATATATCTTTTAGAATTTAGAAATAACGAATCTAGATCTTATAAGAAATTAATTATTGAGTAACTTTTTTATGATGTTTAGTTAGATAATAGCTGCCTGAAAATTTCTTTAAAATTTCAGGCAGTTTTTTAACCTTTTTGAAAAAATGATGTTTATCAGGTTATAAACTTAAAAGTGCCTATCGAAATAAATGACATATCAACGATTCAAGAGATTCTAAAAGGCAATCAAAATGCTTTTAAAAGCCTTTATAATAAATACTCTAAATTGTATTTGTTAACTTGTTTGAGATATGTAAAGAACAGGTCAGATGCCGAAGATTTATTGCAAGACTCTTGTGTGAAAATTTTTAAAGATTTAAAGCAATTTGATACTTCTAAAGGTACTTTTTTAAATTGGTCAAAAAGAGTTGTTATAAATACTTGTTTACAAAAACTTCGAAAGAATAATGTTTTAAATGACTTTGATAACATATTTGAGTTAAACACAAGTTTGGCTACAAAATCAGAGGCTATTGATAATTTAAACCTTCAAGATTTGACAAAAGTAATTCAAACTTTACCCAAAGGTTATCGTACAGTTTTTAATATGTATGTTGTTGATGGTTTTTCTCATAAGGAAATTGCCAACCTTTTGAGTATATCTGAAAGTACTTCTAAGACACAATTAATGAAAGCAAAACGCCTTTTAAAAACTCATATTTCAAACCCAGAATTTTTTTTGATTAGTTCATATGCGTGATCCAGATAAAATATGGGAAGAAAAGTTTAATGATCACTCATTAGATGATGAATCTTGGCTAGACCCTGCTATGGATGTTTTTCAAAATATCTCGGCAGAAATTTATGGTCTAAAGAAAAAGCGTAAATGGTTTTTTATTTTGTTATTCATGATATTGGGATTTATAATTTCAGTTTCTTTAATGATCTTGCCACCGAAACAAACGCAAGTAGAACTTAATAAAAAAGGTGTATCAAAAACTGAAATGCAACATTTTTCAATTTTATCTGGAAATAAAAAAGATATTCCTGCACTATTAGAGACGGGACCAGAAATCAAGATTACAGAATCGATTGTAATTAATCCAGCTAAAAATGCTGATTTAAATGTAGAGAATAAATCAATTTTTGTATCAGATAAATTGCCCCTCCAAACAATTAAAAATTCATTAGGATTTGATTCAGAGTTAAATGAGAAAATCGGATTAAAGAAATTCGATAATCTAAATGAAGAAAAATCACTGGTTCATAAAGCATCCATAACATTGAACGATGTTAGTTTGCAAAATAATTCATCAGACTTAAACGTATTTTCTCCTTCGGAACTATCTCTATTGGATGAAAACGTAAAAAATATAGAGATAGCTTCTCTTAGTAAAACTCCTGCTACCAAAATAAATGGTGTGGTTTTCACAAGTATGAGAGAATTTAAAGCACCATTGATCACTCAGGTTATCGAACCAGAAATTAAAAAGGGAACAGCTGTTTATATGGCCTTTGGTGTTAATTATGATTATTGGAATTTTGCCTTAAATAATAACTATACAACAGCTTTGAATCCGGCAGACTTTTCTCACTCGTCTGGAATAGGAGCTTCATTAAATCTTACTTTAGGAAAACAGTTGTTGACGAAATTAGATTTGGTTGGAAGTATTTCGATTCAAAAAATTAAGTTTTCTTCGGGTCATAACTCATCAATCAATTACGAACTCAACCAAGAGGTTGAAGGCGATAATAGTAATACGTTTCATTTGACAATGGCTTCTCCGATTGGATTTGTAGAATCTGATTTAATTGTTCAAAGAAATTCAGCTGAATCAACGTTAAACACTGACCTAGTTGTTGATTTACACAATGAACACAATATCACCAATCTGGATGTAAATATTGGCCTTGACTACAGTTTAATTGAAAATGGTCATTTTAGATTTGTTTTAGGTTTTAGAACAGGAATTAATAAGTTTTTAAATATCAATAATACATTAAGTTCATTTGGTCTAAATGACAGTAATTTTTCTTCGGGGGCTAAAGATATTGTAAAAGAACAATCCAATGTAAAAAGTTTGACAGGCTACCTGGGCAGCTCATTAAAAATCGAATACAATTTAGGCGACAACCTCACAGTAGGTACAAATATTTCAATTTCAACAAATTTAGCACCAATTTATCAGGAAAATGATTTCAGTACTCAGCTGAATCGAATTCAAAGTGGTGTTTATTTGAGGAAGCTCTTTTAGAACTATTATTAAGAGTTAAAATTCTGGTCATTTCTAGGGTTTTTCGTCTTTTATTGTATTGCTTTCCTTTTGTATTTATATCCTTTCTCCTCTAGCTTTGTATAACCAAGTTCCCCTCTTTAAGCATTTAATAATATCAATTAATATAGTGCCATAGAGATTTTTATTGGCGCAATGTATGAAGTCACATAATTTTATTGTTTTACTCATTTTGATGACAATTATCATATTAGTAATTGAGAACTGTCATTTAAAATAATTGCAAGGATATTTACTTTTGTAAGTATGAGTAAAATACTAAATATTGAAGATTTATCCACCAATGAGTTATTATCTGGGTTCAGTGAAAAATCTTATTCACATGAAGATCATGATCGGTGGAAGATGATGTTAAATGCGGTAAGAGATGCTCAAGAAGGAGTAGCTTGCTCCTCTTATAAAAAAGGAATGTCCATATTGTCAAATAGCTTTATAGATATTCCTGATTTAAAGGAATTGAATTATAAAATGGAATCTCATACCGGATGGAAAATTATGCCTGTTGATGGTATTTTGGGCTGTGAGGATTTTTATAAATTATTATCAAAAAAAATATTTCCTTCGGCAACATTGGTTAGAGATTGGCACTCTACATCTTTTACGGGTTACCCTGATTTGTTTCATGATACAGTAGGCCACTTACCTTTGTTTTTCGACCCTACTTTTGCGGATTTTGTAGCAAAGTCATCTGAAGTAATTCATCAGGTTCTGATAGATACACCAACTGGTGGAGAGAAAGAAAAAGCTATTCAGAATTTCACAAGATATGGTTGGTTTACTTGGGAGGCAGGAGTGATAAAAGAAAATGGAAAGGGTAGAGCCTATGGAGGAGCGATTTTATCATCTGCAGGTGAAACAACAAACTTAAAGGAGCGCGGCTTTGATGAATTCAACCTGCAAGAAGTTTTCAATCAAGATTTTACAGATCAGAATTTTAGTTGTCGCTATTTTGTAATCGACTCCTACGAGGATCTTTTCGCAAGTCTGGATTCCATTAAATCGATATACAACCTCAACTAAAAAATATAATACACAATAGAAAGTAATTTTCGATTACCATGGGTGAAATAGCAATTGCAGCAAAAATTACACATGTACCGACCATGATTTTGTCGGAAATGCCAGGTAGACTTCATGGATGTAGAGATAACGCAATCGAAGGCCATAAGGAAATTGCAAGGAGAGCAAAAGAAGCAGGCGTTGATACGGTTATAGTCTTAGATACGCATTGGTTAGTTAATGCAGGTTATCACATTAACAGTTCTGATCATTTTTCTGGCATCTATACGAGTCATGAATTCCCCCAGTTTATTCAAAATTTAAAGTATGATTACGAAGGGAATTCTGCTTTAGGTCATAGTATTGCAACCATAGCAAGTAACAAAGGAGTGCATACAGAAGCACATAGTATTCCGTCCTTAACTTTAGAATATGGGACTTTGGTTCCATTGAGATATATGAATAAGGAAAAGGACTTCAAAGTCGTATCAGTCGCTGCTATGTGTACGGTACATAGCCACAATTCATCTAGGATTATCGGGGAAGCCATAGCTGAGGCTGTTAAAAAAAGCGACAACAAAGTTATGTTGTTGGCTTCAGGCTCATTTTCGCATAAGATGTGGTCCAATGAAGATTATGCTAAAAACAATGGAACCTTCACCATATCAAGTGAATTCAATAAACAGATGGATGAACATGTGTTGGACCTATGGCAAACAGGCCAACATGAAACATTTTTAAAAATGTTACCTGAATATGCTGACCACTGTAATGGTGAGGGAGGAATGCACGACACAGCAATGCTTTATGGAGCATTGGGCTGGGATTCTTACAAGGGTAAATGCGAGTTGCTGGGAGAATATTTTCCTAGCTCTGGAACAGGACAGGCCAATGTTGTCTTTCCTGTTTAGATATTAATATTATGTCGCATCAAAAAAATTATTGGGTTGCGGTTGTTCAATGATTTTTTAATAAAGTTAAAAGATGAGTGAAAAAGTATTTACCAAATCATCCTGGACTCTAGAGGAAAAAAAAGTGTACCTCAGAAAACATGGAAAGGCAATTGTAAAGGAAGCACAGAAATTTGCAAATCCAAGTGGTTGGTTGGTTTTTATAAATTTAAGTGTAACGGTTATAGGATATTTTGGATTTTTGATTGCTGCATATTGGGTATATGGCAATTATGGATTTCTTTACGCCTTACCTTTAATAATATGTGCAGCACTTTGGGTCCCCCGATTTGTAGGTACACAACATGACTGTGGGCATAGGAGCTATGTTAAGAATATAAAACTAGGTGATTTCATTGGTGTTTTCTGTTCAATTTTCACTTTACTTCCGTATAAATACTGGGGTGGAGAACATAATTACCATCACGTAAATAATAATAAAATTGAGACCAATCACATTGGCGATATTAAAACTATAACTTCTGATAGGTATAGGAAATTACCAAAACATGCAAAAAAGAAATATAGAAAATTTCGAAATCCATGGAATCTGATAATATTTGGTGGGCCAAAATATGTATTAATTCTCAATAGGTTTTTCAGACATAACAGCATCAAAGAATTGACGAAGTATAAATCTTCTGTCATCTTTACCAATATTATGTTATTAGTAATTTACTCTGGATTAACTTTTTTATTAGGCGTAAAATTTCTCGTAATCTGCTTTATCATCTGGTGTATATATGGAATAAATGATGTTTGGTTTTTTTATATTCAGCATCAATTCGAAGAGGCAGTCAAACAAATGACAAGTGAATGGAATTTTATTGAAGCTGCTCTGCTAGGAAGTAGTAGGTACAAACTGCCTTGGATACTCAATTTTACTACAACAAACATCGGAGAACATCCTCTACACCATCTAATGTCAAGTATGCCTCACTATCGATTGAGAAACGCTTGGGAAAGTTTATTGGTTAGTTTTCCTGAACTAGAACAAATAATCACAGAAATTACTTTTAAAGATAGTTTGAAGTGTGCCCATTTAGCTCTTTATGATAGTCAGAAACAAAAAATGATCACATTTAAGGAATTTGATCGTGATTACCCAAATTTCACCACTTAAGAAAGAGATACAATCTTAATCCTTTATAAGAAGCTAAGAATCAATTATTTAGTCGTCAAGACTTTTTAATGCTGATATTACATATGAATCTTAATTCAAATTAATTGTCTGAAAGCTCAGAATCTATCAAAAACTTTAAAAGTAAATAATTGCATTAAGTGCTATAAATACTATATTTGCAAATCGTTTAATTTAACCGGTTCCATAGCTCAGTTGGTTAGAATGAATGAGCGGTGGCGGAAGCCATGAAATTGACTAAATGTCAATTTTAAGCGAGAGACCCGATACATCAGTATCGGAAGGGGAGCAAAAGATGCTCTTTTAGTTGAAATTAAAATCGAATCCTTAATTGGATACGAATATATAAACCGGTTCCATAGCTCAGTTGGTTAGAGCATCTGACTCATAATCAGAGGGTCCAAGGTTCGAGCCCTTGTGGAACCACGAAAAGCCTCGGAGATCTTCTCTTCGGGGCTTTTTTTGTACCTAACATGATAATGGCAAGAAGCCTATCCCGCAAGAATGGAATGAAGGAGGGTGCCCGTACGAACGAATTAATCCAGGTGTATACCTCTTTACATAACTAATTTTCAGTGTTTTATAATTGAGTGTAAAGTAAACTTGGCACTGTTTTAGACTATTAAGTATGACGTTATATAATTAATGCTTAAATAAAAGAAGGAACTAAATTAAATGTATATGAAAAGCACTTTTATCATTATCATGTCCTTATTGCAATGCCTTACCTTGAGTTCTCAATGCGGTCCAACACCTAACTTCTCTGTTGTAATGAATTCAAATGACTTTTTTGACTTGGATTCGAATAATCCAGAATCAAATGGTCCACAAACAGCATATGTTAGTTTCAGAATATGCAATACTTCGGGAACCACTAAGACAAACTTAACTGCAGACTTGTCATCGCTTACCCAACCAGCAACTAATCCTGCTGGACAGACAGTATTTGCGCTTGCAGGAGGCCAAAGTGCTATACAAACAGTTGGCCAAGGTGGAACATTGCAAGATGGTGAATGTGATGCATTATATTGGCTGGTCACTACCAATGCTGATAGTGAAACAGCTCAATCTAATCCAATTAGTGCACATGGTAGATCAACAACTATTACCGTAGAAGTTTTAGAAAATGCAGTTTCTAGTTGCTTTGGTAAGGGCACTGTAACTACAAGGTCATCTATTAGTGCAACTGCAGGTGGATTAATTGCCATGATTAACCGCGGCCCAGGAGCTTATGTAGGTCAGGTAATATCAGTAACTGTGCAATATGATTTTGGTAATCCTCAAAGTGGAGACATATATAATCTTCAACCAATAGGTAATAGTGATTTCGCTGCTGATTGCTTTCAATTAAAGAATTTAGAAATATTAGCCTCACCAATTCCTGGGGTTGATGTAGGATTGCAAGATTCATTACATTTTGTTGGCGAAAATGTAAATGGTAGCGGTCCCTTTATTGTTGAAGTAATATATTTCTACAGTATTGAGTGTATCACATCAGGCTCAACAAGCGTTCAACCGTATGCTTCACAACAAAGTGGTAATCAATATAAATACACAGGCAACTTTGGAGATCCATTTGCCGGCTCAACTTTCCCCCAACCAGTAAACGGTATTACGATGAGCAAAAGTGTAGATCTTTCCAATGTAGATCCTATGTCACTACCAACAACGATTCAATATACAGTAAGCTTAACGAATACCTCTAGTGGAACTAATGCTGTTGATATATCAGTAGATAAAATAACAGATATTCTCCCAGGCATGTTTGAATTTACTTCATTCGATACTTCAAGTGATATTAATACAACTAATTCATCAAACTACCCTTCAGCTATGGCTACAGGGACTATTGAATTTATTGGAGGAGTACCTGAACCTTTAAATTTTCCTTATTCTTCATATGTAGTTCCTGCATCCTCTTCAATTGACTTAATTTATAACGTTACTATTCCTGCAGGCACCTCTGAATGCACATTTTATAATTCAGCTAATTATACTATTGGTAGCATAACGTTTTCAAATGAAAGTGCATCCGTTAGTGTTGGAGCAGGCATTGCTTGTAATGCATCAAGTAATTCGCCAGTTTGTTCAGGGAATACCATTCAATTGATGGAAACAGGCGGTGCAGCAACGTCTTGGTCATGGGAAGGACCCAACAGTTTTACTTCCATAGCTCAGAACCCAAGTATTGCTAATGCTATGACCATCAATGCAGGTACTTACACAGTTACAGTATCAGATGGATTTGGATGTACAAATAGTTGTACTGTCGATGTGATTGTTAATAACTCCACTACTGCTGAGGCAGGAGCATCCGATGAATTAACCTGCTCCATTACTTCTTTAATGTTAGATGCAGCAGCAGGTTCCTCTGGACAGGGATCTCTAAGCTATGCTTGGTCCGCATCTGTTGGCGGTAACATTACTGC
>CAJQRD010000028.1 GCA_905480605.1 uncultured Saprospiraceae bacterium
CCCATCACACCCTTGCGGCTTGCTAGACCCTCTCATTCACTTTGAGGGACAGGAGAACTTGCATCTCCCTAGAATCTTGATACTTTTATCAAGTGATATTCCTATATTTGAATATCGGTGCCCATTCAAGGCACACACAATGTATATAAGCCATTCAAACGGCTCATATAAGATACCGTTGTAGTCTCATAAGAATTAATAATTTCATTGAATAATTTAAATCACCTCATTTTTCGAGGTATAGTTTTCGATCTTTAATTTAAGAATTGTGATCGTCGATTAGGCTACAATATATTTTAGCATCGATTCCTAATCTTAGTAAACATTTTTTCAGATGTCTCTTTAAAATTAAATTCGATAATCGTTATTCATTTCCAGCAACTTCAAACTTTCGGAGCAATCATCATAATATAAATATTTCATCGCTCTAGTCAAAATGTGTAATAAATTTAGACATTGATTATTCATACAAAAATGTAATTTATTAGCGTTACTTTTGAAAAACGATATACGTTTTCATCAATTATTAGTTTATGCCCTATCTGGATGTATTTGACCTTTTTTGGAAAGAGGTAACAAAAAGTGTAGAAGAAAAAAGCTTTGCTAAGTTAACTATGGCAAAGACCATTGGTAAGCCTAACTTGAGAAACATTTTTGTCAAGCCCGTCTATTCAGATAGTGACTTTAAGGTCTTACTTAAATTGCGTTACCGGTCTGCCGAGTCTGAAGATAAGGAAGACGAGCTTACGTTAGAAGAGGCATTTGTGGTCTTGAAATCACATCTGAAAAAGTCTTTTTCATCTGTTCTCTTATTTACTACAACAAAAGATATTACTTTCAAAATTAATAAAAAGGGAGCAGGTAGCATTACAGAATCCTTGCCTACATTTAAAGTGGTTTAGGTCTTCTGAGGTTCGGTGTATGCCATTCGTTTTTTCCTTCTCTAGATTATATCTTAACTAGTGTGTAAATGCAATTCTAATAAACCAAATCAGCCAATGATAAATCCCTTTAGAAAAATTAGACAAAATTTATTTTCAAAAGGCAAACTGGCAAGTATTTTAAATAAGCTATTGGTGAAATCACCTTGTTAGTGGTAGAAGTTGTTAATTGCTCTAACAATCAACAATTGGAACAACAATCAATTAAAAGAATTAGAAATAAAATACCTTACGGAATTTAATAATAGTCTAGAATTTGATTTGTCTGAGATTCTGTTCAACATAGATTTTAATAAAACGAGGCTAAAATCGAATGAAATTGTTCTTCAATATCTCAAGAGGGAAATTGACTATTTTGATTCTTAAAAATTCCATTTTGGAAATCTAAAATTTATGCCCAGAACACTACCAAATACAAGTGTATACGAAAACCTAAAATCACGTGGATTGGAAATTCTAACCAACGAGACATTAAGACAAAATATTACTTCTTTGTACTCTTTTTCATATCATAATTTGATTGACTTTGAAAAGCAAGACGACAATATATTTCAATATGGATTATTTATACCAGAAGTTACAAAGGCATTTCATTTAACATCCTTAACTGTATGAAAAGTACTGAACCAATTGACGGGCAAAAATTACCAGATTATTATAAGCTTAAAATGCAGTCACAACGAATGTTTTCCTTCGATAACACATACTGACTCAATAAATAACTTAAAGGAAAGTGTTGAAAATTGTATTAAACAGATAAACACCGAACAGGAAATATAACGAAAGCAAATCATTACAGATAACAGCAGACTTCCCTTTGGTCTTCCACAGCATATGTTCATGTGAGCATTCATTAAACCAATTTTAATGAAATTATATAAACAGTCTAGTCAAATTTTACTAATTTCAATTTGCAGCATTCAAATAGCTAACATATATGACTTTTAACAATTTTATATCAAAATTAAAGCGTCAAAATATTTTAAAATTCCTTCGGCCTACGGTATAGCCGATTGGCTAGCTATTCAAGTTGCCACGAAAATAGAAGAAGCCTTGTCCTTACCAGATTGGTTTGATACAACAGTCATATAAATATTATTAACCAAAAGTAACACCATGAGATCACTAAAATTATTTATTATTTGCATGCTAATTCTGCCAATAATTGCCAGTACGCAAAAGGGAAAAATTAAATCTTCAGAACCTAGCATAAAACTAGTAGACTCATTATTCCATGGTTTAAAGTGGCGTAATATTGGTCCATTTAGAGGAGGAAGAAGTGTTACATCTACTGGCGTAATAGGACAGCCACATACCTACTATATGGGCTCTACTGGTGGGGGTGTTTTTAAAACGACTGATGATGGAATAACATGGAAAAACATCTCTGATAAATTTTTTAAAACAGGGTCTGTTGGTGCAATTGCAATTTCTGAAAGTGATGCAAATATTGTAGTAGTTGGCATGGGCGAACATGCTGCACGTGGTGTTATGACCTCAATGGGTGATGGTGTATATAAATCTATGGATGCTGGAAAAACATGGATACATCTAGGATTAGAAAAAACCCGTCACATTTCAGATATTGTTATACACCCAACAAACCCTGATATTATTTATGTAACCGCACAAGGCGCACAATATGGCCCATCTAAAGAACGCGGTATTTATAGAAGTCAAGATGGGGGCGTTACTTGGAAGAATATATTGTCTGTAAATGATACTACAGGAGCCTCATCTTTGTCAATGGACATGACCAGTCCTCGCATTTTATATGCTTCTATGTGGCAACATCGCAGGTATCCATGGTTCATGAAATCTGGAGGTGAAAATTCTGGATTGTACAAATCTTTAAATGGCGGAGATACTTGGGAAAAAATGAAAAAAGGATTACCTGAAGCTTTTGGTAAATCTGGCATATCTGTATCTAGAGCAAACCCAGAACGTGTGTTTGCCGTTATTGAAGCCGAAGAAGAAAAGGGCGGTGTATATCGCTCAGATGATGCTGGAAAAACCTGGAAACAAGTAAATAGCAATCGTATTAATGTTGCAAGGTCATGGTATTATATGGAAATTTTTGCTGATCCACAAAACGAGAATGTTGTATATGTTTTAAATGCACCAGTAATGAAATCTATTGATGGTGGTAAAAGCTTTTTTAACATACCTGTTCCTCATGGGGATAACCATCATTTATGGATCAATCCAAACGACAATACCAATCTAATTAATTCTAATGACGGAGGCGCTAATGTTTCCTTTAATGGTGGTAAGAGTTGGAGCTCCCAACAAAACCAAGCCACTGCTCAGTTTTATCGTGTTATAACCGATAACCTAGTACCCTATAACGTGTATGGTGGCCAGCAAGACAACTCTGCAATTGCTATAGCCAGCCGAACAAACGATGGAGGAATTGATTGGAAGGATTGGTATTCTGTCGCAGGTGGTGAAAGTGCTTTCATTGCCTTTGATCCCAATAATCCAGAGACAGTCTATGGAGGTACATATCAAGGAAATATTAGCAAATGGACAAAAGCATCTAGAGAACAAAAGTCCATTAAAGAATATCCAGAACTGGGATTAAGTATAGCACCAAAAGACGCCAAATATCGATATAACTGGAATGCACCTATTATAAGCTCACCGCACAACAGAGCAACAATTTATCATGCTGGTAATGTTGTTTTTAAAACTACAGATGGTGGAACAAACTGGACTACTATAAGTCCAGATCTTACAAAGAACGAAACGGACAAGCATGGTCCCGGCGGCGGCCCCTATACAAATGAGGCGGCAGGTGGAGAAAATTATAATACACTTACTGCATTGGTAGAATCAGAACATGAAGAAGGTGTATTATATGCTGGAAGTGATGATGGGTTGTTACATATTACAAGAAATAGTGGTCAATCTTGGGAGAATATTACACCAAAAGAAATTAAAGATGGTATTATAAATAGTATTGATGTCTCTCCACATGACCCAGCAACAGCATATGTAGTTATCATGCGTTACAAATCAATGGACTTAAATTCTTATATTTTTAAAACAAGAGATTATGGACAAAATTGGACGAAAATTGTAAATGGTTTAGATGATCCAAACGGGTTTGTGAGAGTTGTAAGATCAGATAAAAAAAGAAAGGGACTACTGTACGCGGGTACTGAGACGGGCTTGTATGTTTCAATTGATGATGGAGTTCATTGGCAACAGTTAAAATTGAATTTGCCAATTGTACCAATTAATGATTTAATCATTCAAGATAATGATTTGGTAGCTGCGACATCAGGTCGGGGGTTCTGGATTTTAGATGATTTAGGCGTACTGCAAAATATAAATGCTGCGTATAAATCAATTCAGTTATTCACACCCAAAGCAAGCTATCGAATTTTTGGTGGCACATCCAAAGCTATAGGTCAAGGTCTAAACCCCAAAAGTGGAGTAACTTTCGATTATTATTTGAATAAAGAAGCAGATACCTTGGATTTAAAGCTGGAAGTTTTACAAGACGCAAAAATTATTAGATCCTACACCAATAAAAAACCAAAGGATTTTAAAACATGGCCTGGAGGTCCGTCAAAACCAGAAATTTTACCTTCAAAAAAAGGCTTCAATCGTTTCACTTGGGATTTTAATCGAGACGCATTGCCTGCAATAAATAAGGTTTTTGTTTTTGGTGGACTATCTGGTTCTAGTGTCGCTCCTGGAAATTTTTCTTTGCGATTAACATTAGAAGGTGATAAGACACAAACAGATATAAAGATTCTTCCAAATCCGGCAGTAAAATCATCGCCCAAAGATTTTGAAGAGCAACAAAAAATGCTCATTACAATTGAAAATACTGTTAAAGATATGCACAAGTCGGTAAACCGCATGCGTTCTGCTAAAACCCAACTAAAAACATATGCAACACTTTTAAAAGATAAGGAGATTGCTATAGCATTGATAGAAAAAGGAGACACGCTAACAAAACGTATTAATAGTTGGGAGGAAAATTTAATTCAAGCGAAGCAAAAAACATTTCAAGATGTTATTAATTTTAACAATAAACTCAATGCACAGCTTATCCAACTTAAACAATATATAGACCAAGCAGACCCAAAAGTTACGAAGGGCGCTGTAGAACGATTTGATGATTTAATGGAAGATTGGCAAGTATATAAAAATGAATATAATGCTATTATAGATACTGAAATGAATGCCTATAATGTATTGTACAAATCGTTAAATATCCCCGCGCTTATTATTAAAGGCGAAAAGTAATGCCAATGATGTTTTTTTGTAAAATACATCAAAACTATATTTTGGGGAAAAGCGAAAACACAATATCGTATACAACATCAATTATCATTTTTTGCTGAGTATAACGTGAAAAATAACAACGTGGAATCATGTCAGATCTGTTGCATACCCTAGAGAGATGATAGATCCACGATAGCGTTAATGATAGAAAATCACAATGCATTAGCAGTAAGTGTAAAATTAATTCGCAAAACCATAGATTGAGTTATTGACCCTGAATTCATTGCAATCAATAATAAAGGAAATGTAATTAGCGACTTTATCTATCCTTTTTTTGCCCTTACTAAATAATTGCTATTTTTCGTATTTATTTTTAGAAAAAATAATTTAATATTATTAGCTCTTTTTTATTTTGGGGTATAATTTAAATGCTCAAGAGCACCAATGAATATCCAGCCACCAGCAAGGGATTTACAATAACAATTGGAAACGATTCAATTGCTCATTTCGTAATGTTAGCAGTGGGAAAAGAAAAAAAGAAACTGTACTTCTTAATCATGGAATACCTGGAAATGAAAGAATAAAAAATGGATAGAAAATCTAGATAACGCTAAGTATATCTTAATGAAAACTGACCATTCATTCCCAGTTAAGAGTCTCGAATTAATTGATAATATTTCTGAATAGCTAAATAACTAAACTCAACATTGTATATCTAATAATGTTATTCCAAGAAACGGAATCCAACTCTTGATAATGCCAGATATTAAGAAACTGATATAATCTTAACCTATAACGCAAGATGACCAAATCATAAGTTTTCAATATCGGCAGATACTATAATACGTTAGCTTCTAAGAAAGAGATTACAGATAGCGCCTGCAAAAATCACATTACCAGATTACTTTCAAGAATTACTAACTTAACTCCCAAATAACATTTTGTTACCTTTGTGGTCTTATGAATGAATATTTCAGATCGACCATTCTGCAGAGTACTGGAGCTTCTTCTTTATTTGAAAAAGAGATGATCCAGGAATTGTGGAGCGGCTACGGAAAAATCATGCGGATTGGATTGAAGAATGCTTCTGTCGAAAGTGTAGTCGTAAAGCATGTTCAGATGCCAAAATATAAAAATCATCCCCGGGGATGGAACACTGATATCGGTCATCAACGGAAGGTTAAGTCATACAATGTAGAAGCCACATGGTATGACACATACAGCAAAAACAGTATTGCCCGTCTGCCTAAATGTCTAGCCATTGAGAAGCAAGATGATGAGGTACTGATGGTACTGGAGGATTTGGATGAAGCGGGCTATCCCTTACGCAAGAGGTCTGTCACATGGGAAGGTATATGTTCTTGTTTGACGTGGTTGGCACAATTTCATGCAAGTTACATGGGAAACACTCCAGATGGACTTTGGGAAGTGGGAACATATTGGCACTTAGATACCAGACCTCAGGAATTAGCAGTATTGCATGATCAAAGGTTGAGAGAAGCAGCCTCTGTTATTGATGAAAAACTGAATACATGTGAGTATAAAACATTTGTTCATGGGGATGCCAAACTGGCAAACTTTTGTTTTGCTGAAAGTGGACAGGTCGGTGGGGTAGATTTTCAGTATGTAGGTGGTGGGTGTGGAATGAAAGATGTCGCTTATTTTATAGGAAGTTGCCTAAACGAAAATGAGTGTGAACAATTGGAAACCCAGATTCTGGACACATATTTTGAGCGTCTACAAAGTGAACTTAAAGAAAAAAATGAAGCTCTTGAAATAGAATGGCGGTCTTTATACCGAGTAGCATGGGCTGACTTTCATCGCTTTCTAAAAGGATGGAGTCCTGGTCACTGGAAGATTAATAGTTATAGTGAACGTGTAACTGCAGAAGTGATTAATAATCTTTAGAAATGAATCTGTTACATCTTAATAATATAGCAATCAAGGCAGCGATTTCCGCAGGAAGGGTCATTCAGAAGTATGTGAATGATGACATTTTAGTAGAGAAAAAGAAGGGAGGATCAAGCTATGCCTCACAAGTCGTAACTGCGGTAGACAGAGAATGTGAAACAGCAATTCTTTCTCATCTTCTTCCTAGTTGTAATGCGTTTGATTTAGCACTTTTATCGGAAGAGACCGAAGATAATGGAAGTCGGTTCGAAAAAGATTTTTTTTGGTGCATTGACCCGATGGATGGAACGCTTGCTTTTATCAATAAACAACCAGGTTATTCTGTATCAATTGCTTTAATCGCAAAAGACGGGACACCGCACATTGGCGTAGTGTTTGACCCCAGCACGGATACAATATACCATGCTGTCAAAGGAAATGGAGCTTATAAGAATGGTAGTCCTTGGGAAATTAAGCATACAAACAACCATTTAACCTATGTGACAGATCGAAAGCTAAAGGATACACCTCATGCAAAAAAAATAGAGTGTTTGCTAAATGAAAATGTAGTGAAGTTTAGTTTAAATGGTGTAAAAGAAATTGCGGGATCGGGTGCAGTATTGAATGGAATCCTAGTACTGGAAAATGGTCCTGCATGCATGTTAAAACCTCCGAAAGAAGAAAATGGTGGAGGAAGCATATGGGACTTTGCTGCGACCGCGTGTATTTACAAAGAATTGGACTTGTCTGCAACAACTTTTGATGGAAGACGACTGGACTTGAACAAAATAGATGGCACCTTCATGAATCAAGAAGGGGTCTTCTATGCAAACCTATAAAGAGATAAGCAAAATTAAATAGATATAGTCTGTTAAAATAGTATTAATTTCATAAAAGTAAAATTAAAAAAAAACTGTCCCGCAGATAAATATAAGTACTAAACAATAAACAGAAAATCATGAACTTTAAAACATTAACTATTTCCATTCTTCTAATTTTTTCTTATTGCTATTCAAAAGCTCAAATTTTTCAAATTGAATATTTCCCCCTTGACGATTATACTTTTGTCGATGGTATGAATCATGGTGATTTTAATGGTGACTCATTACCTGACTTTTTAATAACTGCCTCCAATTTTGGGATTATGCAATTAGGGATTAACAAAGGTTTGGAATCGCCTGAGTTTAAAGAGATTACTGATGTTCGTTCTATAAAACATACAGTCGTTATCGATATTGATGAAGATGGAGACCTAGACATTATCGGCAAAACAATGTGGGACGGAAATCATTTATTTATTAATGATGGAAGTGCAAATTTTGAAAAGCATGAGATGGAAATACCATATTACAGTTCTATTAATTTTTCTGATATTACCGGCGACGGCTCATTAGAAATGATAATAGGGTCTTTTGAGTTGACAATTTATCAAATTGATAAGGTAACTTTTCAGATGACCGAATTATACTCAGGAGATCATGGAGTTGGAGACGTAGGTGCACTCAATTCTTTTGACTTTGACAATGATGGAGATCTTGATTTTATATTAAGTTACGAATCAAATGGATTGGTATTGGTTGAGCAAATAGCTCCATTAATGTTTCAAAGTTCACCGTTATTTGAAGAAAGCTATGATGCAGATATTATAGAAATCGCAAACCTTAATAATGACAATATCGATGACTTTATCCTTTACAGTAACGATGACGATCGTGGAAAAGTCATAGTTAGCGAAGGCAATGGGAAGTATTCAGATGAGGTTATTAATTTAGACAGTAGAAGAAACACTTTAACTTTAATTGGTGACCTTAATCGTGATAATAAAGAAGATATTATATCATTTGAGAATACAAGTTTTAACGACCCAAGTATGACAATAAAGGAATACAAAGATAGTCTTACTAATAAATTAGTAGTCGAAGATCACTTTGCTGTAAATGGAGGAGGTATTACAGACATTGATAACGATGGTGATGTAGACTTCTATTTTTTCCAAAATGATGTAAGAATGCCAGGTTTGTTTTATTACCTTTCAGAAGGAGTTTTTATAGATTCGGATGAAGATGGTTTTACTGATGATGTTGATTGCGATGACAATAATCCTGACATCAATCCAAATGCAGTAGAAATACCAAACAATGGTATTGATGAAGATTGCGATGGTGTAGATTTGGTGTCATCTATTCACCAATTATCAAATTCGACCTTAAAAATATACCCTAATCCCGCAATAGATGTAATAAAAATTGATATCGATAGTCAATTAAATTTTCAAGCCTCTCTTTATAATTTAAATGGAAAGTTGATAAATTCTTCTATTAACAATAGTCAATTCAATATCAATTTAATTCCAACAGGCACATATCTGCTTGAAATTCAAGATCTCTATACAGGTCAAAAAATAGTTGAAAAAATAGTTATTGGAAATTAAAATCCATGCCGGGAATAAAATAATAGGAAAATATTTAAAAATATGCACAAATACAAAAAGCTCTGAAGATTAACCTCCAGAGCTTTTTGATATTTATAGTTACCCGTAAGGTATACTATCATTTTGACTATTTGGTAATCAAAGAACAAGCACCAATTTAAATTCAAATAGCGATACTATACCAACCAAAAGGTTGTGGATTTAATACGAAGCTCAGATCACCTGTTGTAGTAATGGATGCATTAATTTATAAAAATTAGTAGTCAATCAATCTAAGTCAATTTGAAAATATTTCCATACTTTCAATATTGAAATAGAATCATCAAGAAGAGTATCTCATTTCAAAATGAATGATGAAGTTATTTTTTTATTATTGTTGAAGAACCAGAAAGTGCTGCCAATTTACAACTTATGTTTTTTTAATCGCGATTTAAACCCATTAACTACAGTAGACATCCTAGTAAATAAGAATTGGTGTACAAGTGCTGAAACGCATGTCGGTTATATCCAAGAATAATATGTAGCCATAAATTAAGCTGAAGTCTGGTTTAAAACCGCAAGTATATATATAAGTGATGATCTTGTATCTAATGAAGGCTATTTCACTAAAATTGACTAAAGTTTTTTTGCGAATTCTTCAACTTTAAGAAAATAGAACAAATAGAAACCTTCAATTTGAACAACTATTTTAATTATTGAAACTTCAATTGATAATTGCTTATGTATCCATCTATAGAAAACCTTATAAAATTTAAGATTCCTAATTTTTAGGAAAAAATGAATACTATGTTAAATCGTTAATGGCACGCAAAACATCACTTCTGCTAATTTGTCCTACCAATTTATTGTTTTTATCCATTACCAATAATCTCTTAAAAGGTGAAGATACGAACACTAAAGCCACATCCAGAATATTCAGATCGCTACTAATGGATTTCATCACATTTGTCATATAACTGGAAACCGTATCAGAGGTTGTGGGCAATCTATTGTAGACACTTCCAACTAAAACATTCAAACAATCTTTGTCATCAATTAATCCTACTACGTGACCATTCTCGTCGAGAACTGGTGCCCCGGAAATGTTATGTTCTAAAAATGATTTGATGACAACATTAATATCAGAATCTTTTTTAAACGTGATCAAATTCTGAGTCATGTACTCTTCGACTGAAGGAATCTCATTTGCCGCCTTTTTATTATCCTTGTCAACTAGTTTGTTTTGGAAATTTTTCATATTGTCTTTTTTGAGTTATCATGAAAATATTTTCTACTTAAAGCCTTGTAAATAGAAAATCGAAGAATTTTATATGCCTTTTGGGTTTATCTCTTAAAATACCACATAATTTATCTTAAAAAGAAATCTTTAATCAAATTTTACGTGCTGATATAAAATAATACAACTTTCAACACAATTATATAAAAGATGTCAGCATTACATCAACTTAAACAAACTCATAATAACTTTGGCATTTACCAACGGCTCTCACCAATTGAGTTGATCTATAGTAAATGAGCCAGGTACCAAATTACACCTTTAAATCAAGCATTTCTGCAGCATTCGCAATCACCTAAGATTTCAAAGGGAGATAACTCTATTTGTAAAAAGTATTGCTTTTACATTATTTTACATTTCATATCGATATAATCAATGCCAATAGTATACTTTTACAATATCATCAACAGTTTAAAATCATGAAAAATAAAAGCCTTTTTACACTGCTTATATTATGTCTCTTTACAATTATATCTTTCGCCCAAAACAAAAAAACAAATGAAAAAGGTAAAGACGTTAAAAATACAGAAAAGATTAGCACCGAAAAGCAAGAACCACATAGATATGGTGGATACTATTGCCCTGACAATTTAAATGGTTTTCCAGCAGTAGATATTAAAAATTGGGGAAGCGTACCTGTTGTCAATGGAAGAATGGCCACCAAAGAAGAAACTCAAAATGGAACTTCTTTAATCTTTGTTGATGATAAAAAATATCCAGACGCAAAACCTTTGGACATGAAAATGCCTAAGCTGGCTAGATATTACAATGATCATTCAGGAAAAAAGGAAATTGTAATTGTAATACAAGCTATAACGGTATCAAATGATTCTATTGTTGGTTTTAGGTATTTAAATGGCGGAAATGGAAGCGCTCGATTAGATGAAGTTAGGTTCTTTTCCGAAAATGAAATTGAAAAAATTAAACCTTCCCGTTTTGTCACACTCAATTTCAAAATAAATGCTGCTAAAGATAAAGTTTGGAAGGTGCTGACAAAACAAGAATACAGTAAAACTCTTCAACCAATTTTTGATAGAGAAAATAAACTTAAAACCAATTGGAATAAATCATCAAAAGTTAATTTTAAATATCATAACGGAGGTATTCCTACTACAGCGTTCGCAGGAAACCTATACGGTAATCAATATATTCAAATTGATTTTACGATGGGCGATTTTCAATATGTTGAAAAATTCCTGCTTTCTGAAAATGAAAAAACAAAAAAATCAGAACTGCATATCGTGTGTGGTCCATATGGCGATGATTTTAATAACCAAAAAGACATATTAAATAACTGGGCTCAAAAAGTCAAAGAGTTGAGTGAAAAAAAATAGCAGTTATTTAAAAGCGAAAACTAACAAAACCAAAGCCACAGTAGAAGTCCTATGTACAATTGAGCAGATCTCACGGTCTGCTCCTATATTTTTTAAATCTCTTTTACAAAAAATTTTGTTTATTATCAATCTGCCATTTTACCAGACAAAGACATTACTTGAAGTTCCAATCGTTTCATTTCTCTAAGAATAGCATTTTTATCCATTTGCATCCAGGCATAAATCTTAAGCATACTGATAGATAACAATAACATCAAACTTCCAATCCCCCATTTCATAATTTCTTCAGCAGAATCTACACTTAAATATTGTATAAAACAGTACACAAAAAATGCAAAAAATACAATGGTAACTATGTTAGTGGTAATTAGTAGCCAGGCATTTTTTCCTTTGAATAATCCCACAACCATATCAAACAGATTCTGCTCTTCTAAGGAATCATAAAAAGCGGCTTCTTCTTTTGACAAAGTATCCTTGATTAATTGGTCAATTTCTTGCATTTTATTTTTCATGATTTACTTTTTTAATATTAATTTTAACTTTTCCCTTGCTTTGAATAATCTTGACTTTACAGTCCCAATTGGAATATTTAAAAAACTGCTTATTTCAATTATAGAATACTCTTCAGCATAAAACAATCGAATAATAATCTGTTTTTCTCTAGGCAATTTTCGAATCGCCTTTAACAGTGAAGTATGAATAAGATTACTCTCATCCTCGTTTGATTGTATGTTGGCTTCGAAAACTCGGACAGATTTTAAATTTTCATTTTCCTTATTTCTACCTTTTATGCCATCAATAGCCCTCGTATAGATTATCCTCAAAGCCCAACTTTTAAAACTATCTACATTCTCTAATGTATGCAACTTATTAATGATAATAATCCAGCTTTCTTGAGCAATATCTTTAGCCGCTTCTTTGTCCTTAGTAATCCAATAAGCTCTTTCACAAAAGATCTTATGATAACGCTTCACCAATGCAGGCAACACCGAAGTATTACCCTCTCTGTATTGTAAAATTAGAAAACGATCAGTTGGATTTTGGCTTTTATTCATTTTAATAAAACTGCATTGTGCCCCAAAGACTATGAAAATATACAAAGGTTCACTTTTTATACACTTAAATAAAAATTAGCACAATAATATAAATTCATTGCATTGATTTTTCTTATTTAGAAATGCTCGCCACTAGATAAAGTAATACCTTCCTTTCATGTTATCTTTAGTTATTTACAACAAACTATACAGACATTTAAATAAAATTACTGAATAACACATTTAAGCTCCACGGTAAAATTGTTATTTGCTTAAAAGAAAGCAAATGAAAATAGTAAAAATGTTTGAAGGACTAAGCATTTATGACTTTCAAAGTCAATATTCAACTAACGAATCATGCATAGATTTGTTAGTTAAACTAAAATGGGGAGATGAGTATAAATGTAAAAACTGGGATCATACTAAATTTTGTAAAACAAAAAGGTGCGGTAAAAAAAGGTGTTGTTCTTGTGGAAAACCAGAATCAGAAACATCACAAACGCTGTTTCATAAATTAAAATTTCTAATTCATAAAGCATTCTTTATACTGTACTTTATATCAACAACAAAGAAAGGAATTTCAGCTTTAAAGTTAGATCGCAAAATTAGGTTACACAAAAGAACATGCTTGTTATTTAAGCGAAAAGTGATGGCAGCAATGTCATCACTTTTTACATATAAAATGGAAGTAGATGAAACCTATATTGGAGGAAAATAGAAATTGCTTGTAGTAAGGTCAAAAGGTGCTAAAAAGCTAGTAGTAATAGCTGTACAAAGGGCCGGCAATGGAATCTCACGAGCATATGCAAGACAGATTGAGAACGCAGGGGTAAAAGCATTAACTCCTTTTTTTGAAGATCATATACAAATAAAGCCTCAACAAAAACAGATGGTTTGCGATCGTATACTACCTTGAAAAAACGTTATAAAAATATATGTCACATTAAATCCGATGGAGGTAAAAACTTCAATGCTTTGCATAGATTTATTATGGGATTAAAGTTTTGGCTCGGAGGAACTCATGGAAGTATTAGAGATTTATAACCATACCTTGATGAATATACTTATAAGTTTAATCGCAATAAATTTAAAGGAAATATTTTTAACTTAATTTTAAAAAGAATGGTTAATTTTCCTCCTAGAACTTTCAATAAAAATTTTAGTGCTACTTAAATACGCTATTCAGTTTTCTTAAATTCTTTAAAAAAAAGAACAGAAAACCAACAAACAATTGACTATGTAGCTTAACATGCGATTAAACTTAACTTAGTTTTGCCAGGTAATGGCACTATAGACCTTATCCGCTTAAAGAGATGGTCGGTAATACACGTAAATTTCAATTAATACCCCATCGTAAACACATGTAATTGACCCCCTGGTTCGGTTTCCACTGTAGAAGTGCCATGTACATCCAAAGTGAAACAAATTCCCATTTCTCCCGCTAATAATCTCACTGATTTATTTGCTGGTATAATAATATCATGACAAATTTCTGGAATTAAATTCAGAGACCAATTGCTGGCATCCATCCATAGATCATTTGTTCCTATAAAAGTATTGAAGGTACTATTCACAACTGTAGGGTTTCCACATGAACAATCTGGTTGCAGAGTAGTACCAGAAGTGCAAACATTTCCATCATCACATGGAGCTCCCGGTTGTGTTATTAAAGGGTCTGAATCATCACAATCAGTATCGTCTGTTACGTAACCGGCAGGTGGCGAAATTGCAGTCATACTAACATTCGGATCTCCAAAATCATCCGTATCTGAATCCAAATAATATGTGATCATTGTTTCCGTTCGTGTGTAATAATAATCTGTATTTCTGTAAACAGCAGCCAATTGACCACAAACAGTATTAAAATCATGTGGTGTAATAAAGCTGACATTCGCTCTAATAATTTCTTTTGGCCCAAACGTCAGTGGCATTGAACTTGGAGCTGATACTAGAGAAATAGTGTCTAAAGTATTAGTTCTATGAATCCCAGTTACCCAAACGGTAATATCAAAATTAGTAATTCTTCCATAATATGTACTAGATGGACCAAAATCTATGGTGTCTAAAGTGGTTGGCCAAATGGCACCTAAAGTGTCAGATGAAACTGCTATAGCCAAACTGTCGTTGTTCGTACCATTATCTGATAGACGAACCAATACATGAGGTTTATTATCCACAACTGTAAAGCCCAAGCTCGCTCCTTCTGGATAAACAAGCGCTGGTGGTAGCCAATCAACTCCATTTGCATCAAGCGATCTAATAAAATAAATGCCCCAAGGATTTCCAGACGCAGCAGAAGGTAGCTGATTCATAGAAACTGCAGGATTTCCATTCAGTATTTGAATATTCACAATATTACTATATCCATTAGTACATTGACCACCAACCAAAGCAGTAGGTAAATTCCATCCACTTCCCTGAACATCTGTTGCTCTCACATATTTTATAGCGCCTCTACATAGGGATTCCTCATGATTGTAGACAATAGCAGGATTTCCATTAACAATTATCATTTCACATTTTCTTCCCATAACTCCTCCTGAATCAATAATTTTGAATTGAGACCATAATGTACAATCCTGATCATCTGATCTACAATAAACAAAAGTTGAATGGGTGTCATCTTGAAAGCATATCGCTGGATGCCCATCGACTATAATCATATCTGGGCTAGATTTTGAATTAAGATTAGGAATATGAGCACTAGAGACATTGATAGCCGTTCCCCAAGTATCACCACATGCATCTAAAGCTCTTTTGTACATGATGTCTTCCCCATCGGTGCGATAACAAATGGCTGGAAATCCATTTACAGCCTCTAAGGCTGGGTTGGATAAATGATAACTGGGACCAATATTAATAGGAGTAGACCACGTTGATTGGCCATTCAGAACAAGAGTCCCTGTAAGCAAAAACAAGAAAATGTAACTTTTCATAAGCTTTTGTTTTATATTGGTTATTGCACAGATAAATGTTTTTGAAAAACATTGCTCTTTCTAATTATGCATATGTATGGTTTTATATAAAATCATTTTTCAATAAAATGAAAAAACAATAGCCATCACAAACTTGAATATTTTATAAAAAATTGACCGAATGATTTGGGAAACAGGCCAAAATGGAATTAAATTTACCATAAGATATCATGAAACAAAACAGCCAAAACAATTTTTAGAGCCAAGTAAAAGTTTACAAACATGAACAACAAAATCAAAGTTTCAAAAGTATTTTCTATTTTATATGCCATTACAATTTTACTATTTTTTGTAAGAAACTGTGTATTGACAGGGGACTACTCGAAAATGGTAATTCTACATTTTATAACTGTCTCTATTCTATTTATTGCGCCTTCGATATTATTAATTTCATTTATAATAAGTACAGTTTATAATAAAATTAGAACTTAACAATAATTCCTTCAGAGATCCAGACAATAACAATCGCCAATCTGATAATATCTACTAGAACGAAGACACACTATATAGAGATTACGTTGCCTACATGTTAAGAAAAATTCAAAACAGTATGAAAGTCAATTTTAAAGAAAAGCAAAAATTCACGCAATGGTGGCTATGGGTGATTTTAATTGGTATAGCATTAATACCTGTTTATGGAATTTATAAACAAATAATAAGAAATGAAACCTTTGGTGACAAGCCAACGTCAGATTTAGGATTAATTATTATTGCTATTTGTTTTTTTGGACTAATCTATTTCTTCAGGTATATGACCTTGAAAACAAAAATTGATTCGATCGGAATAAAAATTTACTTTAAGCCTTTTCACAAGAAAAGCGTAACATGGAATGAAGTAAAATCTGCCAAAATTGTAAAATACGGTTTCGTTGGTTACGGAATTAGATTTGGAAGTAAATATGGAACTGTTTATAATGTAAAAGGAAATAAAGGGCTTGCAATTGAATTACAAAATGGGAAAAAGTTTTTAATTGGAACTCAAAGAGAAAATGAACTTAATGACATAATTGATAACATCCCAATAAGTAACAATACATAATCTTGACCATAAACCTTTAAAATTAATTAGTTGTTATGCCAAACAACTTCCATAACCCCAAAAAAAATACAAAAAAATGACAAAAAAAGAACTATCAGAATTAACAGATCAAGAGCTGCTAAACGAAGCAAAGAAAATGAAATCAACTTCCATAATTAATGCTTTATTAATCGGGTTTATGATTGGAATTATAATTTACAGTATTATTAAAAACAGTGTAGGGTTGTTCACATTAATTCCTTTGTATTTTGTGTTCAAATTGTTTAATAATTCTAAAAATAATGAAGTCTTAGAAAGTTTACTAAAAGAAAGAAATTTAAAATAAGAAGTAGGAAAATACGGTTTGTAAATCATTAAGGAAATCAAATGATTAAAAATTAATGAACTGCGCCAATGTTGAATTATGAATTATGGATTAAAAAAATGACACTGAAGCATTAGAGCATTGAAGCATTGTTGACATTGTTGACATTGTTGACATTGTTGCTAAACTATTAGAAATATGGTATTTTAAGTATTACCAAACCAGAATTTTTAAATTATCGTATCTTGGGTTTTTTTCAATCTCGGATTAATGGATAAGTCACTAAGAAACCTACTAATTGCCTCGTTTTTATTGGTAATCTGTCTTTTTGTCGGAACCCTAGGCTTTTATATCATTGAGGAATTTGACGTGCTCAATGCCTTTTATATGGCAGTGATTACAATGTCGACGGTAGGATTTACAGAAGTGCATGAATTGTCGGATAAAGGCAGGCTGTTTACCGCTTTTTATATTTTAATGAATTTGGGTATTTTAGCCTATGCTGTTTCAGTATTGACCAGCTTTATTGTAGATGGAAAGTTCAAATCTATTTATCGAAACTATATGACAGATTTAAAAATAAATAAATTAAAAAACCATGTTATCGTATGTGGATACGGCAGAAATGGAAAAGAAGCATGCGCTGAATTGAGTCGTAGCGGTAGGGAGTTTTTAGTGATTGAAAAAGATCAGGAACATTTAAAGAAGTTTAAATCCACTCCTGGATCTCATATTTTGATTGATGATGCCACCTCTGATAACACACTGATAACAGCTGGGTTGCCCCAAGCTGAGGTTATTATTATAACTACCCCATCCGATGCCGACAATGTCTTTATTACATTGACTGCTAGAGAAATGAATCCTCGTATCAAAATAATTGCAAGAGCTTCGGCAAAAGAATCAGAAAGAAAGCTCTATAGAGCGGGTGCGGACAATGTCCTTTTGCCTGACCACCTCGGAGGTACATTTATGGCTCAAATGGTAACCAAACCTGTTGTTATTGAGTTTTTAAACCTGATGACAGGGTACAGTGGCAAACATTACAATTTGGAACAATTGCGTTTTGAAGACCTAAAGCCTATTTATCAAAATAAAACCTTGAACGAATTGCAAATACAAAAAACAACAGGAGGAACGGTGATTGGTGTAAAAGACAATACAAAAGGTTTAATTCCTAGCCCCGACTCTGAAACACTTATAGGCCCGAAAGACACTATTGTGATACTTGGAGGACAAGACCATATCAAGGAATTAAAGAACAAATATTTAAAATAGATATACTTAATTGAAGTATAAGAAATCCGACTAACAGAACTGGTGTATTTGCATATTTATGCTTTTCTTCTGTATTTTATTTATCAAACAGATAAAAATTATTTATTCTTAACTATCATACAAAATAACTAATTTTAGATAGTACCTGAATTTAAACATAGGATTGATTTAAAAGAAATAAAGTAATAACTATTAATCAGATTGTATATGATTTAAATCATTGCGGTCTGTAGAGTTAATACAAATAAGTAATTAAAACATAATACTTTTAGTAAACTTAAAAGTAGACCTTCGTGTTATATAATTTAAAATACTTAAATCTCAACAATGAAATTATTTTTAATACTACTTGGAGCTATCTTTTTAGTTTTTATCGTCATACAACTTTTTGCAATGAATGGGCAAAGGAATATTGAAACTTATCCTTACGTAGTCAAGAAAAAATATGATACAGTTGAAATACGGGACTACGAGGCTACCTTATTTACTTCTGTCAAACTCCCAGTTAAAGAATATAAAGATGCATCAAGCAAAGGGTTCTCGATTTTAGCAGGATACATTTTTGGAGGAAACGAAAGAAACGAAAAAATATCTATGACCTCTCCTGTTTCTATGTCTTTAGAAGACTCAATGACTATGATGTTTATGGTTCCTAAAAAATTTAATAAAGAAACACTTCCGCTGCCTAACCAATCAACCATAGAGTTTAGAGAAGAGCCTGCAAAAACAGTTGCTGCCATTACCTTTGGAGGCTGGGCAAATGATGAAAAAATAGAAAAGTATAAAGATAAATTGAGAGCGGCTTTAGAAGTAGAAGGAATTACTTATACGAATCAATTTTACTTTCTAGGATACAACCCACCTTATGAATTTTTTAACCGCAAAAATGAAGTAATTGTCGAGTTAAAAGGTGAAGCTTTTAACGAAAGTATAAATAAATAAATTTATAGTATATTTATACGTGATAGCTTTTAATAAATCCTGGCCAAGAACAGGGTATAGTATCAAGAAATTTATAAAAATTTCTATGGCATATTTCATTTGGTAGTGACTATGACAAAATCCTAAATCTTCACTAAAGAATCATATTAATGCCCTAATTTTAAAACATGAGCTGGAGATATCTTTATATATTGGTTTTAATCACTACCCTCCAGTCAGGTTATAGTCAGCAAATTGATTTACGATTTAAACTGATAGATCAAGAAACCGAAAAACCCATTTCTGGTGCTCATGTTTTTATCAGTAACTCTAGCAAAGGAGCGATAAGTAGTTTTCAAGGGTGGTGCGAGATGAGCATTTCTCTTCAAGAGAATCAAAATTTTATAATCTCGCATGTTTCTTATGGAACCCTTGTCATCGATCCAAAGCATTACCCATTGTTAATGGATGACGCCATTCTTACGATGAAGAGTACCGGTGTGGACATAAGCCAAATACAAGTCTCAGCAAAACGGGGGCGCAAGTGGAAGAAAAAATTTAAAAAATTCAAACAAGCCTTGTTCGGACTTGGAACTCCAGCCTCAAAGTGCAAAATCTTAAATCCTGAGGTTCTACGATTCGAAGAGCACAAAGGTAAACTGACGGTGAATGCCATAGACCTCCTACAAATTGAAAACAACTATCTGGCTTATGATATGCTATTTTGGTTAGAAGAATTAACTATAGAATCTGATGGATCAAAATATTATAAAGGCAAGGGTCAATTCACTGATAAGGAGAATGCTACAGATAATAAATTTCTAAAAAGAAGAGAAAAGAGCTACCTAAACAGTCCAGCACATTTTTTACGCAGTATCTTGGAGAGTTCTGATAAAACTGATTTAGAAAATAATGGCTATCAAGTTTACATAGAGAAATATGAAAAAAAGAAATTTGAAACAATATCTTCCCCAAGTCCACAAGACCTTATACAAGCAGATAAAACTAAAGGCTATTTTCAATTGCGCTTTTCTGATTTTCTAACAATAAAACATTTGGATCTTTTAGAAACATATACTTTCGGAACTCAAGTTTCTATATCCAGAGCTGAGCAACAAAATTACGGGAGCAATAGAACTCAATCATTAGGCTCAAAAAAACAAACTGCCATTTCCAGAGTGTACAAGTCAAATCCTTTCCTAAAATTTGATATCCGTGGCAACATCATCAATAAAACTGACATGAGTGAATTTGGTTATTGGGCAGACCAGGGACTGGCCACTACCCTACCCGTTGATTACAAGAATTTTTCTGATTTTGAAACAATAGTACCTTCTTCTAAGTCTATTGACACCTTACTTGTTTTGAAAAACTTAGTGGGCAAAAATCAGGACAAAAAAGAAAAAGCACTAAAACATATACAAGACAATTGGACTCTTGGTTATGTAGCACCTCTACTAGACATATTGAGATTAAGCAATGATAATTGGCACCACCAGAAAATAGAAGCCTTATTAACTGAAAAGATTCCCTCGATCAATTCTAAATACTTTGAAGGTATTCAATGGTTATGGAAAAATGATCCTATCCAAAGTAATTATTATGCTGATTTCAAGGCCCATGTATACAAGTCAATAGATACTTCTTTTTATAAATATTTTTTTGAACGTGCACAACAATCACAAATCCGCCTAGACGAAATTGTCTGGGGTGGTGTGCTTCAGGATGGTATACCGCCTCTCCGAAAACCTAAAATGCTCTCAGCTTCCAAAGCCGAGTATCTATCTGAAACCAATGTTGTTTTCGGTGTATTGGTTAATGGAGAAGCCTATGCTTATCCAAAACGTATTCTAGCATGGCATGAGTTCTTTACTGATGAAATAAGTGGGCTATCTATCGCTGGAGTGTACTGTACTCTCTGTGGTACAGTTATTATTTACGATACTGAATTCAACGGAATGAAATTTAATTTAGGTACAAGTGGTTTTCTGTATCGTTCCAACAAACTCATGTACGATCAAGCCACACAATCTTTATGGAGTACAATAGAAGGTAAACCTGTAGTTGGACCTTTGGTTGAGAAGAACATACAACTAGAAACCTTACCTGTGGAAACTACTACTTGGGGTGAATGGAGAAAAAAGCATCCCAACACTTTGGTTCTTTCCTTAGAAACTGGACATGACAGAAACTATGCAGAAGGTGCTGCCTATAAGAATTATTATGCAGATGATGCCTTGATGTTTCCCGTACCTAAACAGGATAAGCGACTGGCAAATAAGGCCCGAGTATTCATCCCGCGTCCCCAAAATTTCAAAGAATATCCTTTGGCACTTTCTGTCGATTATCTCAAACAAAAAGGAATTCATCAAGATAAAATAGGAGAACAAAACATATTAATTTTAACAGAAAACAATGGTGCCAGCCGTGCCTACGCTATTGATAGGCAACAGTTCAAATCTTATAAAAAAGGTGTCCTCACTGATAGCAAGGGCCAAACTTGGGAAGTAACTGACACAGTCTTAGTTGGAACGAATGGAAGTCACCTTTTGCGACTTCCTGCTCATGAAATCTTTTGGTTCGCTTGGGTCAATGTTTACCCTGATACAAGAATCATATATTAGCCAAATTTTTAAATCAATAATGGCAACACATCAATAAATGATATCTTAACAATAATTACACACTGCGAAAAAAGTGAGAACGCATAAATATATTGCTCATCGCTGCCTCAATCAAGTCATTATTTCTCCACCTTTCTCACCACTCCCAGGACCTAGTGTAATTACTTGGTCGGCAAACTCAATCAAGGTCTTATTGTGTTCAATAAAAAGTATAGTGTCACCGCGTTCAACCAACGTTTGAAAAACTTCAATTAAATTTAGAATATCAAAATAATGAAGCCCTGTACTTGGTTCATCGAACAGATATAAAGTTGCACCTTTTCGCTTTTTCATCATTGAAGTTGCCAGCTTCAATCGTTGGGCTTCACCTCCAGACAAAGTGTTGCCAGCATGTCCCAAAAGTAAATGACCCACGCCTACCCGTTTGAGTATATCTAATTTTTCAAGAATAGTTTCAGAATCAAAAAACTCAATTGCCTCTTGTACTGTCATCCTCAATACTTCACCAATTGAACGTTCTTTATATTTACATGTCAGAATAGTATCATTGTAACGCAATCCATTGCAGGAATCACATGTGAGCCAGATATCGCTCATGAAGTCCATGCTCGTTTTTAGTTTGCCATGACCAGAGCAAGTAGGACATTTTCCATTCTTACTCTGGTATGAAAAATCAGCTTTTTTCAATCCTGTCTTTTTAGCGAATTCTGTTTTTGAGAATACGGTTTTTATCTGCTCAATTATTCCAGTATGCGATACAGGAGTACTCAATCGATTTCCTGTCAGAGCATCCTGATCAATAAGCAACACTTCTTCAAATTGATCCATTCCACTTACTGAAGTACAACCCATTGGTCGCTTCTTTAACCAGGAACTATACAACACGTCTTTAACCAAACTTGATTTTCCACTTCCGGAAATTCCAGTGACTGCTATTATTTGTCCTGCATAAAAATCTATATCAAGATTCTTAAGGTTATTGGCAAATGCTCCTTTCAAACCAAAAGAATCACCTCTTTCACTTGGCTTCTTAACTGGAGTAACCCGCTGATCTTGAAAAATCTTGTATGTAACAGATTGTTTTGCTTTAGAAATATTATCAACCTTGCCTTGGTAGATCACTTCGCCACCTTGGCTTCCAGCACCTGGACCCATTTCAATCAAGTAGTCGGCACTTCGAATAAAAGATAGATCGTGCTCAACCACAACAACAGTATTCCCATTCTCTACAATATTTTTCAATATTCCTGACAAAACGGCTATTTGCTTTTCATCCAACCCTATTGTTGGTTCATCCAAAACATAGATAACACCAAATAAGTGTGTAGACAATTGACCTGCAAGAGTAACCCGTTGTCTCTCCCCTCCAGAAAGTGTACTCACTGCTCTATCCAAGTTTAAATATCCCAATCCAAGATCCACAATAGACTTCAAAGACTTTTTAACTGTTGGTATTATGACTCTACCTATTGCCAAAACAACAGCATCTAATTTACTATCGTACTTGTTATTTAGTGACTCAATCAACTCGAGATAAGACGCAATGCTCAATTGAGTAAGCTCATGAATGTTTTTTCCAAGAAACTTTATGCTTAACAATTCTGATTTCAACCGACTTCCGTGACATGTTGGACACAAAACATCATACAATAGCTCTTCTAGGTTTTTAATATTTTTGTTATGTAGTTTTCGTTGATATTCATCATCAATATAATTACAGAGTCCCAACCATTTTGCGGTTAAAGATTGTGTTCCAATTCTTGACTTGGTATTAAACTTCCAAGTGACATTCCAAATCGCATCGCCCGTTCCATACAAAATAACATCTTTCACTTCACTTTCCAATTGCTGCCACGGCCGTTCGATATTCCACTTCTTTTGTTGTACCACTTCCTTTAGCGTTGCAATGAATTGTCCATTTTCATCGGCATAATATCGTATTGCCTTATTTACAGATACACCACCTTCCAAAATAGATTTATCAGGGGAAACAATCACCATGTCTGGATCGCATTTACGTTTAAATCCAAGGCCTTTACAATCAGGGCATGCCCCAAGATGGTGGTTGAATGAAAAATGTTGAGCCGTATAAATTTTACCCTCATGTTGTGCAATCCTTGAATACAACAATCTAAATAAATCGTACACTCCTGAAAGTGTACCAACCGTGGATCTCTTCGAAGGAGCTCCTCCCTTTCTGTTGATCCCTATTGCCGGTCCCAAACCTGAGAAAGAAGAAATTTTAGCTTCACTGTTTTGTTGAATAAAACTTCTGTTATATGTCGATAACGATTCCGTAAATCGCGCATTCGATTCTGCAAACAGAGTATCGTATACCAAGGATGACTTTCCACTTCCAGAAATTCCAGTGACAACTGTCAACTGATTTTTTGGAATACAAATATCAATATTCTTAAGTCCATGAGTTGTTACACCGTTCAGTATAATTTCATTTTGATTAGAAGTCTTGGAAGCATGGTTTTTTATTTCGACCCTGCCGTTTTCCTGATGCACTTCAGGAATTCCTTGGTACGCAATAGTACCTCCTTCTTTACCACTTTTGGGGCCAAGCTCAATGTGCCAATCACTCCTGTTTATAATCGTTTCATTTTGTTCAATACAAACAATGGTATTCCCTTTCTCCTTAATTCTGTCAAACAAATGCAGCAAGGATTTAATATCATCATTATGCAATCCAATACTTGGTTCAATAATCACGTACAACGTATCTCCTGTGTCTTTTTTCTGAAGCTGATTTGCTATTTTTACACGCTGCGCCTCTCCCCCGGAAAGTGTAGTTGAAGACTGCCCAAGCGTTAAGTACCCAAGTCCTATTTCTTGTAATATCTTGAGTCCTGACAATACTTTTATTTGATCCCTAAAAAAGGCCATGGCTTCATTGATTGATAACTTATAACATTCCGCAATTGACAATCCATTGTATTTTACCCGAAGTGTTTCTTCGTTAAATCGATCACCGTTACATATGCCACATACCAAGTCCACATTACCCAAAAAATGCATTCCAATTTGTGTCTTTCCCGCACCTTGACACATTTCGCACCTTCCCCCTTTATTATTAAATGAAAATCGAGATTTGGTAAATCCTTGAGATTTTGATTCCAGCAGACCAGCATAGATGTCACGAATATGATCAGACAATCCTAAGTAGGTTGCTGGATTACTACGAGGTGTTTTTCCTATTGGTGAATGATCAATAAAAATCAGTTTATTGAGGGCATCAATATTTTCATGTCTGGTCAAGTTTGCAGGTTCACCGGTTTCAATGCCCAACTGCTGTTGCACTGCTTTGAGTAAAATACCTCTTACAAGACTTGATTTTCCAACACCAGATCTTCCACTCACAACATTGAGTTTTCCAAGTTGAAATTCAACATCAATATTTTTCAGATTTCTTTCTTGACATCCAATAAGGCGAATTGAATTGCTTTCTGTTTTTGAAAATAATGTATGTCTCGATCTGACCTCTTCATTAGAGTTTTTAATCGCTCTGAATGTTGGACTGATCTTTTTCAATTCATCCTTATGACAAAACTCTGAAAACGCACCATTAAAAATGAGTTCTCCCCCTTCGACCCCAGCTTCAGGACCAATCTCTATTATATGTTCAGCACTTGTAATTGTATCAAGATCATGCTCAACAACAATAACAGTATTTCCCCTTTTAACCAGTTGTTTAAAATGGTAAATCAACCTTTCGTTCTCTTCTCGATGTAACCCAATTGAAGGCTCATCAAAGACGTAAAGCACATCACTCAACGGAACTAAGATTTGATTGGCTACTCGAATACGCTGAATCTCGCTGGCACGAAGCGATTTCGAGGAACGATCTAAAGTCAAATGACCCAACCCTAAATCTTTTAATAAATCAACTTGAGACTCAATTTTCTTAATAATTTCACGCGCCACAACTTTCCAGATATTTGATTGAATCCACAATTTAAGATCGTTCAATTCCAAGGTTGCTATTTCTGCTATTGATTTTCCATTAACATCAACACTCAAAGCATCGTCATTCAAACGCGTTCCTTTACACATTTCGCACGTCACAGAGTGTACATACTTTAGAATATTAGCATTTCGATCTCTTCTTAGAATATCAGACATAATCGGAATCATTCCTTTGTAATAACCTTCTTCACGAGGTTTTGCCTTAATCCCTGTCCACTTCAACCGAGACTCAAGACTATGCTTTCCAAAAGGTACTTTAATTTTATCACTTCCATATAAAATTACTTCACGCTGAAGATCTGTAAGTTCATTCCATGGAACATCAACACTGAACCCTTCAGCTTTACAAACTTGATTCAACACATCAATAGTGACTTGTGAGTACATGATATATCCATTGGGCAATGTTGGGGCCAATGCTCCTTCTCTAATTGACTTTTTGGGAACCGCAATAAGACGGTTAATGTCTATTTTTTCCTGCCTTCCAATCCCATTGCAATGTTTACATTTACCTACTTCTGAATTGAAAGAAAAGAGTGCGCGAGAAAGCACAATGTTTTTATCTGTTGATCCTGTCCTTGCAAACAATAAACGCAACAAATCATAAATATCCGACATTGTTCCAACTGTAGAACGTGCATGCATTCCTGTTGTACGTTGTCCAATTGCAATAACTGGAGAAAGACCTTCGATTTTATCTACATCAGGACGATTCAATTTCCCTATAAACTGTCGAGCAAAAGAAGGCAAAGTTTCAAAATATCTTCGTTGTCCTTCTTTGGCAATTATCTCAAACACAAGGCTAGACTTTCCAGATCCTGATATTCCCGTCACAACAATAAATTTATTATGAGGAATACTCAATGAAATATTCTTTAAGTTGTTTGTTCTAGCTCCTTGAATTACAATTTTCGGATGTCCCTCTGAGATCATCTTGCGAAACTAATGAAATAAATATTGCCCACCCATCAATTATATTTATTTAAGTCAGTCATGATTTGAGTAGATTTGTAGACAATATAAAATATTAAAATTTTCGATATGCCACCGATTTAAACTAAAATAAAGTTTAGATTTTACATTACCGTTTCGTCTTATTTCGGCGTATGCAAAACTGTTTTATTATAAAAAGGGGAACTGAAAATAACTCAAAATACAATCTGTTTTATGCCTACTTGGTTTAGCAATAATACGTATATTAATCCGCAGGATTTATCTAACAGTAGTGACGCTTAATAAGTAAGAGGGAACTGTTTTTATTTACCCGCTTTTAAGTATTTCCCGTAAAATTCTCAAACAGATTAAAATAAACTTTTAAATTAGTGTGGCAAAACTTTTATGAAAACTCTACATGCTCTGGAATTTATGCGGCTATTAACAATTTAGATATAATATACTTATGGGAGATAAAAAAGTAAACATAAAATCCGATGATCATGCGAGAGCAAATTTTCTTAGTCACTTAATCGATGACCTGAAGAGTCTTGAACACATGTTTGAGAACGGAATGATAGAAGATGACATCATACGTATTGGTGCAGAACAAGAATTCTGTCTTGTAAATGAACAGTGGCAGCCAGCTAAGAACGCACTTGAAATACTAAAAGAAATAAATGACCCGCATTTTACTACTGAATTGGCCCGGTATAATTTAGAAATCAACTTGGATCCTGTAAAGCTTTATGAAGATGCTTTTACAGTGGTTGAAGATCAGATCAGGTCACTTTTAAAAAAAGCAAAGTCTGCTGCAAACAATAACAACAGTAAAATAGTACTGACCGGAATACTTCCAACCATTTCAAAACACGAGTTGGAGTTAGAGTTTATGACACCCAAAGATCGTTATTACGCATTGAATGATCAACTTAAAGAAGCGAGGGGTGGTGATTTCAGACTAAACCTTTTGGGAGTTGATGAACTTTCAATCGCGCATAATTCAGTAATGTTTGAAGCCTGTTGCACGAGCTTTCAAATGCACTTACAAATCAGCCCTGATGATTTTATGAAAAGCTATAATTGGGCTCAGGCAATATCAGGACCAGTTCTTGGTGTATCTGCAAATGCTCCTTTATTGCTTGGCAAAGAATTATGGAGTGAAACACGTATTGGGCTTTTCCAACAAAGTATTGATACTCGAGAGGTTTCGATGGCTCAATCCGAACAAGAAGCTAGAGTCTCCTTTGGAAACGATTGGATCACTGGAAACATCGTGGATTATTATAAAAAGCAAATTTCTCGTTTTAAAACCTTACTTACTAAAGAAATTACAAAAAGCTCTTTTGAAGAATTGAAAGAAGGAACAATTCCTAAATTGAATGCCCTAAATCTGGTCAATGGAACGATCTATAGATGGAATCGACCGTGTTATGGTGTCGGTAATGGGAAACCTCATATAAGGATCGAGAACAGGTATATTCCATCAGGGCCAACCATAACCGACGAAATGGCCAATTTTGCATTTTGGGTTGGCCTTATGAAAGGACGGCCAGCAGAATTTGATGACCTTCCAAAGGTGATGGAATTTAAGGATGCCAAATCTAATTTTATCCGTGCAGCACGAACTGGCTCTGAATCGATAATGAGCTGGAAAGGAAAAGCTATTCCTCTCGATCAATTGGTGCTTAATGAATTGTTGCCGATTTCAAGAAATGGACTTGAGAAAATGCAGATTAACAAAGAAGATATTGATAAGTACCTTGATGTGATTAAGGTAAGAATCTCAAAACATACTGGTTCGCAATGGATGGTAAAAAATTACCGCAATCTCAAAGACAGGCTAAAACCCTATGATGCATCAGTCGCTCTTACGGCAGCCATTCATGCCAATCAACAATCTCTCAGTTCAATAGGCGAATGGCCAGTTTTCCACGACTTCACATCTTTCAAATCTTCACCAAGTATAATTGATCATATTATGACGTCTGACCTGGTAACCGCAAGTGCCAATGATCTTGGCCTCTTAACCTTGCAATATATGAAGTGGAATAACATACATCATTTACCTGTAGTTGACAATAATGAAACATTGGTTGGCTTAATTACCTGGCAGCATCTAAAACAATATTGGGATCAAGTTCATGATTCTGGTAATTTGTTAAGTGCCCGTCAAATTATGGTTAGTAATGTGATATCAGTTGAAACTTCAACACCAATAAAACAAGCCATAGACATCATGAAGAAACACGAAATAGGTTGCTTGCCTGTATTACAGGATGCTCAACTTGTTGGAATCGTAACTGTCAAAGACTTAATCCTCTTTGACAATGCTAAAGATTCTTAGTAAGGATATGGATTAAACCATAAATGTTGATCTTCTATTCTCTGTCATAATACTCTCTTGAAATATTCATTGTGAAGAATAACCTTTAGTTAGAATAATAAACGGCTTGTTACTCTTATAAAATAAATCTAATTAATGTATATTTCCGATCTATCTAAAGTTGGAAATTATGGAAGACACTAAAATGCTGAATTATATTAAAGATGTATTAGATAATATGCCACCTGACTGGTTGAATCTAACAACCCATAGACTAGATGTTTATAATGAAAAATTAGCCAAGGTTCAATTCTTAGAACAGTTTGAAAACTTATATAATCATCATCATTCTACTCAGGTAGATGTTGGAGTGGCATTAAGTGAATTACCTACGGCTTACGATTATATTAGATTAGGCCATCCATTATCTTGTATACTAGAATGGGTCATTGCTAACTTAAATAATCTAAAACCAAAAAATGTAATAAGCTTTTCTTCAAAGACAATTCCTGTTTTGGCAATTCTAAGAAAAAATTTATTAGATAATAAAAACACACAAATCATCTATAAAGATGAATTACCTGATTTTTTTGATACTGAATTATTAAGGAGTGTCTATGGTTATAAATTTGATTTGAAGAATATTGAAAAAGTAGAAGATATTGCTGCCCTCGGTAACTACCAAGAAAAAGGCAGCTCTATTTATATTTCACAAGAAGATGAAATTTTTAATGTTGACCTCACACCAATCCCAAAAACTAAAGGAATTGATTTTTTCATCAATGTCCATTCTCCATTTGGAAGTGTTTTACTGGTAAATGGTGAACAAAATGAAAATTACATTTCAGAAATTCAACACGTCCGAAGAAGAGAGACAATTGCAATGACGCCGGCCAATTGTCTTGCTGTTTTAACTTTACTTATTGAGAAATCTTCTTCCAATACAAAAAGCAACGTCGAGACAAACAAAAAACTTGTCATAGATTCAATTAACGAGATTACAGGTACAAATACAAAGGCACTAGTTGGTTCAAGTGGACTTTCTATTCAATATGCAATTATGATGGGGCTAGTTCACGATGCACTAGAAAATCATAAAGGAAAGGCTATTAAATTTGTAGTTCCTCCAAATTGTTATGGTGGAACAAATGACCAATCAAGACGGGTTGCTGCTTGCATTGATAATGTTGAAGTGGTGGATCTCCCAGTGGATGGTGATCATGATATGGTCCAAAGTATTGATATCGTTTTAGATAAAATTGCTTCAGAAGATGCTATCCCTTACATAATTGCTGAAATTCCAACAAACCCTAGAGTTGAAGTTCCAGATCTTAAAAAATTAAAAGCTGTTTTATGTAAAGAACGAAATACTGCAACAGGTGAAATGGCCACCGATCCAGTTTTTATTTTAGATCAAACCTTTTGTCCTAATGTTCACTTTTTAGGGGAAGGTGAAATACTCTCAACCGTTAGAACTATTTCATTTGCCAGTGGGTCAAAATTTCCAAGTGGCGGGTTATGTACAGCTGGTTACTGTATAGGGAATAAAAAAACAGATGCTTTGATGGAAAAAATAGAAATGCATCTAAGACTTTGCGATAATGGAGCTACAGATCTTCAAATTGAAATATTAGCAAAACAGTTGCCTTCAATGAAACAAAGAATTATTGATGCTTACAAGAATACACGAAAATTTGTGAACTTCATCAACGATACTTTACCAGAAGCAAAAATAAATTTTGTTTCAGAAGAATTGGCAAAAAAAGGATTTACACCCTCAGTTTTTTCACTAGATCTTCCCACTAAAGGAAATACTGAAGAAGAAAAAGAATCTTATAAAAGAGCATTAAATCATAAACTAATCAATCTAATGATATCCGAAATCCCAAATGAAAGTAAATACTGCGTAAGCTATGGACAGTTAAAAGGATGTTATTGGACAATACCTGCAACATCTACTCAAGGGACGACGAAAGAAGGCGACAAAGATTATATTGCCCGAGTAGCACTTTCGCCTACTATGGATCTTGACCATCATAAAAAAGTATTTTTAAAATTTGTTGAAAAAATTTAAAAAAGATGCCGTTAGTGAAAGTTATAATTTGGAATTGAAAGTCACTAAACATCAAAGGATGTCAGTGGCCTTGGCATTATTTATTTATAAGCAGTGAGTCTTGTTGCAAATTAAAAACTGGGGTGTTATTTAAATAAAATTTCTTTATAAATTCAAGAAATTCATATTTTTCCAATCGATATATTGTAGAAATGGTCCATTTATTGTAGTATTATGATGGTAACAACAATTCGGGAGCATTTCGATGCTAATTTACGACCTTGAATTAAGGAATCTAGTTGAAATGCGCTATAATATTTCGGACATCAAAAAAAATATAATAGGTAAATTACAGAAAAATTTGCCTGACCATCTTGTATATCATGATGTGGCACATACGTTATACGTTGTCGAAAAAGCAGCATTTATATGTATGAAGGAAAAGGTTAGTGCTCTAGATAAGCAGTTAATCAATATTGCAGCGTTGTACCACGATTCAGGATTTATGGTCAGCCCTGATAATCATGAGGAAACTTCTTGTAAAATAGCTAGGAAAGACTTAAATAAAATAGTTAAGCCTGATCATTTGGATAAGATTTGTAGTATGATTATGTCCACTAAAATACCTCAAAGCCCCAAAACACATTGTGAATCTATATTGGCAGACGCAGATTTAGAGTATCTAGGAACCAACTCCTTTTGGTCAACTGGAGATCTTTTGTTTCAAGAAATACAATATTTCAATCCAAAATTCAGCGAAGGAGATTGGAATAAGTTGCAAGTCTCATTTCTTTCGAAGCATCAATATAAAACCAAATTTTGCAGACAGTATCGAGAAAAATACAAGCAGAATCACCTCAAAAAGCTTGAAAAATTAGTTAAATAAATAATATTTAGCCATTTTCTTGATTTTTACAGCGACTACCATATTGAAAGTCATTTAGAGTTAATTAACTTCTTTTATTTAATAAAAATAATAGATAATGATATTTTTAAATTTCACTTTATTTAAGGTGATTCTAACGATTTGAAATGAGTTTGATAATGTTTTTATATCTGGTTGCTTTTTGCATAATTCACTATGCAACAGCTATCGTTTTACGTAAGAAATTTTCAATCGTTTTTGATAATAAAACTCTTTTAGCGACGTCATTATTTTTAATAATGATAATTTCTATTTTTTTCTTCGGTAACCTTGAATCCAACCCTAGAAATGTTACACTCTTAGATGATAAGATTTATTGGTTGCTTTTAATCACTTTTGGAAGTCATGCCATCCTTCAATTTCTATTTTGGTTTTTATACTCCTTGCTAAGGCATTATCAATTAACCAGACTCCCAAGGTTCACCTTTAATATATTCGCATTAATTATTTTTACTTTTACCGTAGTGTTATCTGCGAAATACTTTTTTGCATTTGACTTGGCGGGTTTTCTTGTCACTTCAACGGTAATTTCTGCCATTGTAGGTCTGTCTGTACAAGATACCTTATCCAACTTGTTTGCTGGAGTTTCTTTACAGAGTGAGGCGCCGTTTACAATCGGGGAATGGGTTGATTTAGGAGGTCAAGAAGGAAAGGTTGTTGATCAAAATTAGAGATCATTAACATTGTTATCAAGAGCAAATCATAGGATCACTTTACCCAATAAAATGGTTGCTCAAGATAAAATAATCAACTACTCAAGACCGAATCCTCGTCAGATTCATATTTTTGATGTTGGACTAGATTATTCACATCCCCCTAATGAAGTAAAGAAAATTTTAAACAAAGTTTTAAATGATATGAGTGAAGTGACAATTGATGAAGTTGCGTTTCCTTTTGTCAAAGAGTACGCTGACAGCGGAATCATTTATAGCTTGAAGTTTTGGATAGAAGACTACGGTCAAGTACCATACATACAGGATAAAGTGTTGTCAAGATTGTGGTACGTTCTAAATAGGAAAAACATAAAAATTCCTTACCCAATCAATGAATTGCATGTCCAAATGCTTGACACTGAAGCACTTTCTAAAAGTCATATTTATAATAAAGAAAAAGTACTTAGAGAATTAAGTGATTTTGATTGACTCAAGAACATGAACCAAAAACAACTGGGAATGCTCTCTGAAAAATCATGGATAGAATCATATGCAAAAGGTGAGACACTGATCATGCAAGGCAATGAAGGTGATTCAATGTTTATTTTAGTTTCTGGTAAAGTAGATATACTAATTTTGAATCCCGAAGGGGTAAATGTAAAAGTAGCAGATAAATATAGAGGTGACTTTTTTGGAGAAATGAGTTTACTTTCAGGTAACCCACGTTCTGCCACGATTAAAGCTAAGACAGATACAACAGTTGTTGTTATAGATAAGAAATCGTTTACTGAAATTTTATTGAAAGATTCAGCATTGCTTGATATATTTGTTAACTCTCTTGAATCAAATCAATCTGCACTGGCTAAGATAATAGAAGATTTTTCGCAACAAAAAGATGTAAAAGAGTCTGGTCGTGTCATTTTAATGAGACGCATCAGGTCATATTTAAATATTCCCGTTTAACTCACGCAAATCATTAAAGAATTTATATACCTGAAAAAACTATGAAAACTCCTAAAAATATATCAACAATAAAGTGGCAAAAATTTGCTTTTGTATTTTTATTATCATTTTTATTTGGTGCAACAACCTTGTCCAGTCAGTCATATGGTGGTGATTTTGATATTGCCGTTAAGAATTACAAATTCTTTATAAACAAAAAAGAATATGATAAAGCATAACAACAAGCAAGGAATGCTTATGAATTTGCTTTAAGATCGCGGAATGTTAATGAAGCAAGAGCTTATGCTTTAAATCTTGAAGCAAATGCATATATGAAAATGACTAAGTGTTCTTCTAGGAAACGAAAAGCAGCAAAAGAGTTATTGGAAGAAAGTCTCATATTGTTGGCAAAATCAAATAACAACAGTTTAAAGGTTGCTAATTATGAAATGTTGAAAACGATTGCCATAAAGAATGATGATAATGCAAGTGCTATTGTTTATGGAGAAAAAATCAGAGACATGTCTCTTCTCAGTTCAAAAAAAATCAAAGAAAAGAAACTAACAAAAGAAAAGAAATTACTAGAATCACGTCTTAAAAGTTTAAATAATGATGTCTCAGACTTATTCAGTGCCAAAGATGTTTCTGATTCTTTATTTATTGAGCAGAAAATGGTATCAGATTCACTTTATTCTAAAGTAAAGTGGGATTCCATTTTGATGCTGCAACAGGACAATGCAATCATTCAACACAAAAATCAATTAGATCTACAAGAAAGTCAATTGAGCCTTCAAAAGAGTCATAGAAACTTTTCTTATGCTTTGGCAGGAATCATTTTCCTTCTATTTGTTGGAATGGTCTTAAGATATTTTGAAACGTCCAAACACAATGCCGTACTTCAAACCAAAAATGAGCTGATTGAAGCTGAAAGAGAAAGATCAGAAGAATTACTACTAAACATCTTACCTTCTTTGGTTGCCAATGAGTTAAAAACCTCTGGAAATGCTAAAGCAAGAAGCTATAAAAATGCATCAGTGATGTTTACTGACTTTGTGAAATTTGGATCAATTGCTCAAACACTCAAACCAGAAGAATTGGTTGGTGTACTTGACTTCTATTTTACTTCGTTTGATGAGATCATCAGTAAGTATAAAGTTGAAAAAATTAAAACAATTGGTGATTCATATATGCTGGCATCTGGACTACCTCAAGAGGATCCAAATAATCCATTTGAAATTGTAAAGGCAGCAATTGATATTCAAAACTTCGTTTCTAAATCAAAAGCCGAGAGAAAGAAAAAGAATCTCCCATTTTTCGATGCAAGAGTAGGTGTTCATACCGGACCTTTGGTTGCAGGAGTTGTGGGGCATAAAAAATTCGCTTATGATATCTGGGGTGATACTGTAAACGTAGCCTCTAGGCTAGAAACCAACTGCGAACCCGGAAGAGTAAACATTTCGGCATCAACACATGAATATATTAAGAATAAGTATAAGTGTAAATTTCGAGGAATGATTCCAGTTAAAAACAGGGATGATGTTGGAATGTATTACATTGAGGTTTAGGTGATCTGTTAAACTAAAGACTTATTAGTATTTGCTTAAAAAATGGTTTTTGAACACTGTTCAAAAACCATTTTTTTATAAGAACAAAATATAAACTAGATCACAATATGAGTCGGCCTACGACAGATTCCCTCGTCGACATAGAAAAAAATTACGTTTAAACCCAATCAATATTCTTCAAAAAGGCTAAAATTCTTTCTTAACTAAATATCTTAGCTTTAAAGTATCTGGCATTCATTTCTGCTATATTGGTAATAGAAATACCTTCTGGGCATTCCACTTCACAAGCTCCAGTAAACGTACAATGACCAAAACCTTCCTTAGCCATTTGGGCCGTCATCTCAATGACGCGACGGTACGCTTCGGGTTGTCCCTGTGGCAATAAATTCAAATGATTTATTTTTGCTGATGTAAACAAAGCAGCAGAAGAATTTTTACAAGTTGCCACACAAGCACCACAGCCAATGCAAGCAGCTGCATCCATAGCCCTATCTGAAATTTCCTTTCCAATTGGAATGGCATTGGCTTCTGGAGCGGTTCCCGTTTTAGCACTTATGTAGCCACCTTGTTCTATTATTCTATCAAATGCAGAACGATCAACAATCAGGTCTTTAATGACCGGAAATGACTTAGCCCTCCAAGGTTCAATAACAATCGTTTCGCCATCCTGAAAGCTTCGCATATGTAACTGGCAGGTAGTCACGTTATCATGTGGACCATGCGCCCTTCCATTGATGAACACACCACATTGCCCACAAATACCTTCGCGGCAATCGTATTCAAATGCAACTACTTTTTCATTCCGTAGCACCAATAGTTCATTTAAATGATCCAGAGCTTCCAAGAAGGACATATCTGCATTGAGATTGTCTACCTGATATTCTTTGAAGCCTCCTTTTTCATTAGGATTGTCTTGTCGCCATATTCGAAACGCAACTTTCATATGATACTTATTTATAACTTCTAACAGTCGGTTTTACAAATTCAAATTCAAGTTCTTCCTTATGCAATTTAAAATCACCATTGGAATATTCCCAGGCAGAGACATAAGCGTATTGATCATCCAGACGAACTGCCTCACCATCTGCCGTTTGATATTCTTCACGAAAATGTGCACCACATGATTCCTCTCTTTCAAGTGCATCAGTACACATAAGTAAACCCAGTTCAATAAAGTCAGCTAAGCGAAGCGCCTTTTCCAGTTCGGTGTTAAGTTCTAGGCTATGTCCGGTGACTTTTACATCACTCCAAAAACTCTCCTTAATTTTATTAATTTGAGTAATCGCTTTTTCCAAGCCAGTTTTGTTACGACTCATCGCACATTCCTGCCACATTACTTTTCCAAGTTCTCGGTGAAAGTGATCTACTGTTTTATTGCCATCAATGGAAAGTATCTGTTGTATATACTCTTTTACTTCTTTCTCAACTTCGAAAAAAGCTGGATGATCTGTATCTACCGTCGTTTCTTTTATTTCAGAAGCAAGGTAATTATTAATAGTGTTGGGTAGAATAAAATATCCATCTACACTTGCTTGTAATAAGGAGTTTGCTCCAAGGCGATTGGCTCCATGGTCAGAAAAGTTACATTCACCTATCGCGTACAATCCTGGAATAGTTGTCATCAACTCATAATCCACCCATAGTCCTCCCATCGAAAAATGTGCAGCTGGTGATATTTGCATGGGCTTCGTATAGGCATCAACCCCCGTTATCTTTTGGTACATGGTAAACAGGTTTCCATATCGATCCTTAATGGTCTCCAATCCAAATTGTTTTATAGCATGTTTAAAATCGAGGTAGACGGCATTTTTCAAACGGCCAACACCGTAGCCAGCATCAATTCTTTCCTTCGCTGCTCTTGAAGCAATGTCACGTGGAGCAAGATTACCAAAACTGGGATAACGTCTTTCCAAGTAATAATCTCTTTCCTCTTCTGGAATTTCGTTGGCTTTGCGGGAATCTCCTTTTTTTAACGGAACCCATATGCGGCCATCGTTTCTCAATGACTCAGACATTAAGGTTAATTTAGATTGGGCTTCACTTGATTGAGGGAGGGCCGTAGGATGTATTTGAGTGAAACTTGGAGCGGCGAAAAAAGCTCCTTTTTTGTGAGCTTTCCAAATGGCAGAACCATTGCAACCAATAGCCATAGTAGACAATCTGAAAACCCGTGAATAGCCACCTGTAGCCAAGACTACTGTGTCCGCTGCATAGCGTTGGATATCTCCACTTACCAGATCTCGGACAATAATTCCTTTTGCTTTTCCATCAATAACCACGAGGTCGAGCATTTCCTTTCGTGGAAACATACTTACTTTTTTTGCCCGTATCATTTTGGAGAGTTGGGAATAAGCAGCTAATAATAATTGCTTTCCTGTTTGTCCTCTTGCGTAAAAAGTTCTTTGTACTTGTACTCCTCCAAAACTTCGATTGACTAATACGCCACCATACTCTCTGGCAAAAGGTACACCTTGTTGGGTAAAGTGATCAATTAAAGGCGCTGACAATTCCGCCAGGCGATAGGTGTTGGCTTCTCTTGATCTAAAATCACCACCTTTAAGAGTATCATAAAACATGCGCCAAACACTATCTCCATCATGTTGATAGTTTTTTGCTGCATTAATTCCACCTTGAGCGGCAACGGAGTGTGCCCGACGAGCAGAATCCTGATAACAAAAACATTGTACATCATAGCCTAACTCCGCCAGCGTAGCCGCAGCCCCTGCACCAGATAAACCAGAACCAACGACAATAACGTTGAGTTTTTTCTTATTGGCTGGATTTATCAGTTTACTTTTGACCTGATAGTTACGCCATTTCTCTTCGAGTTTACCTTGTGGGATTTTTGTATCTAATTTCATACTTGAGCAGCTATTTGAAGTAAACTATTAAGGGGATGATTCCAAATCCAACAGACATGATGACAGCATAAATCAAAGCTATTTTTGCTACAAGTCTTAGCCCTGCCTTATGATAAAACCCAAGAGTTTTAAAGGCAGATTTCAAACCATGATGCAGATGAAAACCTAAGGGAATCATAAGAAATGAATAAAAAATAACGTAATAGATATTATGAAACAGGCTACTGGTTACAGCATACACATCTACATTTCCAAGAGCGTCTGTACCGACTACATCACCCATCCCCAATTTTATTCTCGCCCAAAAATTAGCTAAATGAACAACTATAAAAAGTAAAATAAAAGCACCCAGAAGTCCCATGTTCTGTGATGCCCAAGTACTGTTTTCACTACTTCGATTGACAGCATACTTTGTTGGTTTTGCTTTTTTATTTCGAAGGCTTACCAGCAGTGCATAAACAACATGTAATAAGATAGAAAGATAAAGTGCATATGCTACGATCTTTATCAAAGGATTTTCCCTAAGGGTTGTTGAATAAGAATTGTATAAACCGCGCGCAACTTCCTCGGGCAACAACAAAATACAATTGGCAGAAAGGTGCACAATAAGAAAAAGGCATAGGAATAAACCCGTGACTGCAATCATACTTTTTCTAAAAAATAATTCCATCTAAGTTTCTATTTATCGGAGTGCTTAATCATTTATTATTTGTACAACGGAGCTGTATATTCTGGATGCATAAGGTTTTCAATACTCAATATACGATCAAGTTCTTCTTTTGACAACAATTCTTTTTCGAGTACTAACTCTTGGATGGTTTTACCGGTAGTAACTGCTTCCTTACCTAAAAGGTCTCCCATGTGGTGTCCAATATAAGGATTTAGGAAAGTAATCAGTCCGATAGAATTGAGAACCATCTGCTTGGTATGTTCCGCGTTAGCCGTAATACCTGAAATACACTTATCAGAAAGCGTTGTGCATACGTTTGAGAGTAGTTCTATAGATTCGAAAAGACATTGTGCGATAACAGGCTCCATTACATTTAGTTGCAACTGGCCTCCTTCTGCCGCAAAAGAAATGGTGACATCATTTCCTATAATTTTGAAACAAACTTGATTAACTACTTCCGGAATCACAGGATTTACTTTTGCCGGCATAATTGACGACCCGGCTTGCATTTCAGGCAAATTGATTTCATTGAAGCCGCATCTAGGACCTGAGGACAATAAGCGAAGATCATTACAAATTTTTGAAAGTTTTACTGCTGTCCGTTTGAGCGCACCAGAAACCATGACGTAGGCGCCGCAATCTGAAGTGGCTTCAATTAGATTAGGAGCTTTGACAAAACTGGCTTTCGTAAATTGTGATAAATATCCGATAGAAATATCTGTGAAACCTTTAGGAGCATTAACTCCAGTACCTATAGCAGTAGCTCCTAGGTTGACTTCCAGGATTAGGTCTCGGGTTTTTTAAGACTTTTAGTTTCTTCTTTCAAGTTTGCAGACCAAGCACCAAATTCATCACCTAATGACATAGGTACAGCATCCTGCAATTGTGTTCTTCCCATCTTAAGGACTTTTTCAAATTCAGCTGCCTTTCTATCCAAAATGGTGGTCAGATAGTTCAGCTTCTCCAAAAGGTGATTGATATAGTAATAAATAGCTACCCTAAATCCAGTTGGATAGGCATCATTAGTTGATTGTGATTTATTAACGTGGTCGTTGGGGTGAAGTATATCGTATCTACCTTTAGGGTATTTATTCAATTCGAGCCCTACGTTTGCAATGACTTCATTTGTATTCATATTTACAGAAGTACCTGCACCTCCCTGGAATACATCAGAAGGGAAGTACGCAGCATATTTAGGAAGGTTGTTCAACAACTCATCACATGCCTGTATAATCATTTTGGCCTTGCCTTCGGGTATAGACCCAATTTCTTTATTCGCAAAAGCACAAGCCTTTTTGGTCAGTATCAATCCTTTTAAAAAAATCGGATAATCGCCAATTTTAGATTTTGATATTTGAAAGTTATTAATAGCTCTTTGGGTATGAATACCATAAAAGAGCTCATTTGCAATTTCCATTTCTCCAAGTAAATCCACTTCTGTTCTACTATTCTTAGCCATCACTATTTTTTTGCCTTTTTCTATTGGGATAATCAAGTTAGTAAATAAAGCCGTTTTAAGTCATTCCGCAAAAGACTTAAAACACTCTTTCAAACAATTTTGATTATAAGCAGTAAAATTAATATTTTGAATAGCAAATATTAGTTTAAACCATTAAATTGATTTCTAGAAGCTATTGAAAAAAATAGTCTTTTGCTTTATTCTATATTTAAAAGGTTTGATCATTTCAGTTGACAATTATATCAATATTAAAACTGATGGAGTTTTGCAAAGTATAAACGAACCGGTAACAAATCGATATTACATTTATTAAAGCCATTCGATCACTACACCGCATATCGAAAACGTTCTCTTTTTTAAATAGTGAAAAGAAATTGTTACCTTGATCGGATATCATGAAAGAAACGAGAAAATTAAATACTATACTGTTTGCTGACATTACTGGCTATACGGCTATCATGAACAGTAATGAGGAGCAAGCAATGGAATATCTTCAGAATTTTAAAAAGATTCTGGAGAAAAAAGTACCAAATCATCAAGGTCGCATTGTTCAATATTTTGGCGATGCCTGTCTCCTTTCGTTTGATAGTGCGACTTCAGGAGTCTACTGTGCTATTGCTTTGCAGAATGATTTTCAAAAACAAAACATTCCCATTAGAATAGGCATGCACTTGGGGGAAGTCGTCTTTACAGATGATAATGTTTTTGGGGATGGTGTAAATATTGCCTCAAGAATTGAGTCAATGGGTATCCCAGGATCTGTGTTATTATCAAAGGCCATACGTAACCAGATAAAAAATAAAGATAATTTTGATTTAAAATTATTAGGCTCATTTGAATTTAAAAACGTAGCAGAGACAATGGAGGTTTATGCTTTACAGAACGAAGGTCTTACTGTTCCTGAAAAATCAAAAATTCAAGGTAAATTTAAAGAACCTCTAACAAAACCAAATAGAGTCTTACGATATGTAGGAATATTGGCTATACTGGTTTTATCATTGTTTGCCGCAAATTATTTTACAGGGCTTGAAACAAATGTAAAATCTACGAATACTGTTAATGACGGGGTTGCGTCAATAGCAGTGTTGCCTTTTGTTGATATGTCTAAAGACGGCGATCAAGAATATTTTTCTGATGGTTTATCTGAAGAAATTCTTAATGTACTCGCTAAAGTTAAAGACATGAAAGTGGCTGGTCGTACATCTTCTTTTAAGTATAAAGATGTACGTGATGATCTTAAAAAAATTGGAGCCGAGTTAGGTGTCAATCATATTTTAGAAGGAAGTGTACGTAAATCTGGAAATAATATACGCATTACTGCACAGCTAATAAAAGTAGAAGATGGTTTCCATATCTGGACGGAGACTTACGATCGTAAGTATTCAGCTGAAAATCTATTTAAAATCCAAGACGAAATTTCTAATGAAGTTCTTAAAGAATTAAAAGTAAAACTATTGGGTTCAGATTTGGTAAACAAGGCCGTCAAATTGCCTACCAAAAATACGGCTGCATACGAAGCCTATCTTAAAGGCATTCAATTAAGTAGAAATTTTCAGCCTAAAGACATTGAGAAAGCAATAGAATATTTTAAAATTGCGATCAGTCACGATCCAAAATTTTCTTTGGCCTATAGCCGTTTAGCGATATCGTACTCCGATTTAAAAAGATTTGGAAGCATTGACTTACAAGAAGCTATGAGTGCAATAATAAATAATGCAGATAAAGCGATATTTTTAGACAAATCTAGCGGAATGGCTCAAGCTTCGATGGCTATGTCCTATGCTTATCAAGGCAAATTAAGTAAAGCTCTTAAAACTCTGGAAAAAGCATACGAGCTTGAACCCAATAATCCTAAAATTTTGTTATTGTATGCAAGTTTTAGTGTTGAAAATGAATCATTAAAGACTGAATTATTTAAAAAAGCATATAGCATAGACCCTCTATCGCCCTTAACAATAGAAAGTTTAAGTTTGAATTACTATGGGAATGATCAATATTTAAAAGCTCAGGAGCTGGCTGAAAAGAATGTAGCCATTAATCCTGATTATGTAAGATCCCATAGGAATTTAGTGACCCTTCTACGTGATAGCCCTAACGGAAAACTAGATGAAGCATTTATAAGTGCTTATGCTGCCTAAAAACAATTTCCTGAAAATTTAGAAATATTATTTGAACTAGCGTATACTGCGCATGATTTACATTTATATGATTTAGTAGATGATTTAGTAGAAAAGATGACATTACTTTATCCAAAAAATGATGAAATTTTTGTGGTAAAGTATGATAATTATTTCCATCAAAATGATATAAAGAATTATCTTAAAACGCGTGAGAAATATCTTGAGAATAAAAACGCGACAGAAGATAAAAGTACTTTTGAAAGTTTTAGATTAAAAAGTTTTTACTACGCTGGCAAAACAGGAGAAGCTCTTAATTTTATCAAGTCATACTATCCCATTTTTTTATCAGACACACTATCCTCAAATCCTTATAAATCAGATACTCGAATGGTAAGAGTATCTGCAATTTTAAAGCATTCAGGAAATCTAAAACAAGCAAATCATTTAGCAGAAATTTACTGTAACAAGGTCAATTCTGAATTCAAACATAATGGTGATTTGAAAAAAGAAAAACTAGAAATTATTCATGACTATAGTATTTGTGCTTGTTTATCGGGTAATGGAAAATTAGCTTCAGAAATTATAGAAGAATACTATTTTAATAGAAAATCTAAAGCCAGTACATATGATGGTGTTCTAAATAATATGATTACCGATCTTATTTCTGATACACCAGAATTTAAAGAATTAAAAATAAGAATAAAGGAAGATATCAATACTATGCGGAATAATGCTATTACATTTTTGAAAACGGAAAACGCATGGCTAGAAGATAGATAACGGTTTAGTTGTTTGTACCTTTTTTTGAAAAATAAAAAGCAAGCCTGACATTAGACCATGACTTCATTATGAAATCAAAACCAATATTATCATCTTTGAACAGCGTTATAAGTTTCCTTAAAATGAAAATAATAACAGATCAACATTATTTTTGCAATGCAATCTAAATAATAGATTAGATTTAAGTCTTTTTTAATTCAAAACCAATTATGGACAACAAGACATACACCATTTTTATCAGTTTTATAGTAGCATTAGGAGGTTTCCTTTTTGGTTTTGACGCAGGTATCATTTCAGGTGTAATGTCCTTTGTTGGTCCTGAATTTGATTTGAATGATATTCAATCTGGTTGGGTTGTCAGTTCACCTTCATTTGCAGCTATGTTTGCAATGTTGTTTTCTGGAAGATTAAGTGATGTCTTTGGAAGAAAAAAAACACTCATTTTTGTAGCCTTTCTATATGCAACTTCTGCTTTATTGTCCGCCTTGGCAGGTTCCTATGAAATGCTTTATATAGCAAGAATGATTGGTGGTTTGGCTTTTGGTGCGGCATTGGTATTAGCACCAATGTATATTGCTGAAATTTCATCAGCAGAAAACAGAGGAAAGTTAGTAGCCATACAACAACTAAATATAGTTCTTGGTTTTTTTGTTGCATTCATCAGTAATTATTTGTTTAACAAATATAACACTCCAGAAAGCACATTCCTTACAGATGAGAATGTTTGGCGATGGATGCTAGGTGTCGAAATAGCACCTGCTTTATTTTACTTTATTTTCTTGTTTTTTGTTCCCAAAAGCCCTCGTTGGTTGTATTTAAAGGACAAGATTGGGGATGCTAAAAATGTTCTATATAAGATTCATGGCAAAGTAAAAGGACAATTAGAAATTGCTTCTATAGAAGCCAACATCAATGCTGATAAAAACAAATCAGATTTAAAAATTAAAGATTTATTAAAACCATCTTTACGTTTTATTTTAGTCATAGGTTTAATTGTAGGCATTCTTCAGCAAATCACAGGAATAAATGCAGTTTATTTCTATGCAACATCAATATTTAAACAAACAGGCATTGGTACAGATGCTGCTTTTTCATCCGGAATTTTATTAAGTACCGTTACCTTGGTTTTTACTTTTGTGGCTATGTATTTAATTGATAAAACAGGAAGAAGACCTCTGTTATTAGTTGGCACAGCAGGTATTGCTTTAAGTTTATTGATATGTGCTTATGGATTTAAACAAGCTACATATCAATTGTCAAAAGAAAAAATAAATCAATTCGAATTTGCTCAATCAGAAAACTTATTGCCCTTTGCAAATAAAGTATATGAAAGTGATGTCGATTTTAAAAATGATATAAAATCTGCATTAGGGAATAAAGTATATGGAAAAAATGATGGAGAAATACTAGAGGCCGCAACAACCATTAATGCCACATTAGTATTAATTGGAATTTTAGGATTTATTGCTTGTTTTGCGTTTTCTTTAGGTCCTGTAATGTGGGTATTATTATCAGAATTATACCCAATAAAATATCGAGGATTGGCAATCGGTGTAATCGCATTTATCAATTCATTAATCAGTTCTTTAGTACAGTTGATATTCCCATGGGAATTGTCCAATTTAGGAAATGCATTAACCTTTTTCTTATTCGGCGCTGTAGCATTAGTAGGCTTTTTTATTCTTTTAAAAATATTACCCGAAACCAAAGGGAAATCTTTAGAAGAATTAGAAAGAGAGTTAGTGGTGGAATCTTAGGGAAAGATGGGTTAAGTCAGTGTAGCATTAAAAATTTATTTATTCATCAATGAACTGTTTACCAAAGTCGAAAAACAAATTGCCTTAATATCTTGTACTTTGTTAGTAATTTATAAAAAGTCCAAAAAAGATAATACATAAGTTTAAGGATCAATAGTGATCCGTTAGAGTATCTTAAAATATTTATTTAAGTGCTAAACAAAATTAAAAGAGTCTTGCCACAATCTATTTTACTTGGCACTTGCACACACTTTATTTACCTCTAGTTCTCTACCTATCTTTTTACTACATTTACACCTCAAACTAAATGCATTTAATGTCAGATTACACTTTTGGAATTGCAATACATGGTGGAGCAGGTACCATTGAAAAATCATTGATGACTTCAGAAAAAAAAGCAGCCTATATGGAAGCTTTAGAAACAGCTATAGATGCTGGATATGAAGTCTTAGATTCTGGCCAATCAGCAATCAGTGCTGTTGAGGCGGCTGTCATAGAATTAGAAAACTGCCCACTGTTCAATGCAGGAAAAGGTGCAGTATTCAATTCCATAGGTCAACATGAAATGGATGCCAGTATCATGGATGGAAAGACGCTTCATGCTGGTGCTATTGCTGCAGTTAGAAATGTCAAGAATCCTATTACCCTAGCCAATATAATCAGAGAGCATTCCGACCATGTCCTTTTAGCCGGTACAGGGGCATTAGAATTTGCAGAGAAATTTAATATTCAAATTGAAACAGATGCCTACTTTCATACAGATCATAGATTTGAACAATGGCAAAAGATTAAAGGCAGTGATGATTTTCAATTAGACCATACTTCAGAAAAGAAGTACCTTGGTACAGTAGGTGCAGTGGCTTTAGATCAAAATGGAAATCTAGCGGCAGCTACTTCTACAGGAGGAATGACCAATAAAAAATTTGGAAGAATAGGAGACAGTCCGCTTATTGGTCTTGGTAGTTATGCCAATAACAATACCTGCGCTGTTTCTTGTACGGGCAGTGGTGAATATCTCATGAGAGCAGTAACGGCATATGACATTTCCTGTCTTATGGAATACAAAGGACTGTCACTTCAAGAAGCTGCTGAATTTTCTATTTTAGAACGACTCACTGCACTTGGTGGTGATGGTGGTGTCGTAAGTATTGATAAAGCAGGAAATATGGCAATGGTCTTTAATTGTGATGGAATGTATAGAGCTCAACGTAATAAAAACCATAAAGAAATAGCTATTTACAAATAGTCTTAATGTTTTAAAGTATCAACACCAAAAACTTCAATTTTTTTCTTGTCCATTTCGTATGAATCTCCATTAGCCAGAACATGAACGGTAAGGTTAGTTAATGTCATTGGTACACCCTCTTGTAGTATTTCTACATTGTTATGTGTCAGACTACTTGGATCAAAAATGATAACCATTCCAGATCCAATGACTGTAAGATGATTGCAATTTCTGATAATCAATCCCGTATCTTCAGCCAAACCAACTCCTAGGAAATGTGGAAATTTAGAGACAGCCTCTGTCAGTCTTCCGAATCTCCCTCGTTTTATGAAATGAGAATCAATGATCAATCCAGGAATAAAATTCATCCCATCTCTCATATTTACAGAACCTTTTAACAACGACTCAGTACTACTTCCTCCAGAAACCATTTCACTTGACATAGCCATTGCACCAGCACTTGTACCTGCGATAACAATTTTTTCATTTTGAAAACGGTGCTTTAATATTCGATGCATCTCTGTACCTCCAATAATATCTACAATTCTAGATTGGTCACCCCCTGAAAACATTACACAATCTGCATTTCTAACTTTTTGTAGTAATTCTTTTTCCTCTGCATCCTCACTGGTTCTTATATCCAATATCTCAATGTTGGAACAACCCAATAAATTAAATGCACTTATGTAATTTTCGCCTACCTCTACAGGAATTTTCGAGGCAGTTGTTATTACCAATATAGAAGCCTCTAATCCGCCACTTTCTGCAACCACCTGACTTAGAATACCTTCAGTTAGAAAGTCCAAGCCATCATCATCAATATCGCTTCCTTTGTCTTCATTTCCACCAATTGGAATGAGTATACCTTTATATGCCATAATATTTTATTGAAATCGCTGCAAATAAACACAATATTAGTTGTTTTTCAAACCGATTATCTATATTTAATCAATACTAGAAATTACTTAATAATTCAAGAAACTACAATATGAACATTCGAGAAATCAGAGCCATGCGAGGACCTAATTATTGGTCTATTAGAAGACACAAATTAATCGTAATGACCTTGGATCTTGAAGAATATGAGCAAAAACCTACTAATAAAATCGACGGCTTTTTAGATCGCCTTAAAAAAATGTTTCCTGGTATGTATGAACACAGATGTTCTGTAGGTTGTGCAGGAGGCTTTTTTCAACGTGTAGAAGAGGGCACATGGATGGGGCATGTCATTGAGCATATTGCTTTAGAAATACAATCTTTGGCAGGTATGGAAGTCGGATTTGGTCGAACAAGAGGTTTTGGAGAAGATGGTGTTTATTCTGTGGTTTTTTCATATTTAGAAGAAGAGGCAGGCGTATATGCGGCCAAGGCTGCTACGAACATCGCTATAGCCTTAAGTGAATCTAAAGAATATGACCTGGAAAAAGACATCCAGGAAATGAGAGAAATTCGTGAAAACGCGAGACTAGGCCCTAGTACAGGTTCTATCATAAAAGAAGCCGTAAGTCGTGGAATTCCTTGGATGCGATTGAACAAATATTCTTTGTGCCAACTGGGTTATGGCGTTAATCAAAAAAGAATACAAGCCACAGTAAGCAGTACTACAAGCAGTATTGGTGTAGAAGTAGCTTGTGATAAAGAAGATACCAAGCATCTGCTGGAGCAAGCCAACATCCAAGTCGCCAAAGGTGACATTGTCAGAACTGAAAGGCAACTAGAGTCTGCAGTAAGATATGTAGGTTACCCTTTGGTAATCAAACCAATCAACGGCAATCACGGTAGGGGTATTACCATAAATATCAATAACTGGGAAGATGCTCTTTCAGCATACAACGCAGCCAAAGAAATTTCTAGAAGTGTTATAGTAGAAAGATTTGTTACTGGTGATGATTATAGATTACTTGTCATTGATTATAAATTGGTAGCAGCTGCTAAACGTACACCAGCACATGTCATAGGTAATGGACAAGACAGCATTCAGACTTTAATAAATGCTGTCAATGCAGATCCTCGCAGAGGATATGGTCATGAAAATGTTCTTACTATGATCAAAGTCAATGAAATGACCAAAAAGATTATAAAGTCTAAAAACTATACTCTAGAAACAGTATTAGAAAAAGACGAGGTCCTTCATTTAAAGGATACCGCAAACCTTTCTACAGGAGGAACAGCTACTGATGTTACAGATATGGTACATCCTGAAAACATTTTCATGGCCGAACGTATCTCCAAGGTCATCGGTTTGGATATATGTGGTATCGACATCATTACTACAGATATTTCTAAACCATTAAGGGAAACAGCAGGAGCTGTTCTTGAAGTCAATGCTGGTCCTGGTTTCAGAATGCATTTGGCTCCCACTTATGGTATGCCCCGTAATGTAGCAAGTCCGGTATTAGATATGATGTTCCCCATGGGGTCTACTTCCAGGATTCCGATCGTTGCTGTAACAGGTACAAATGGAAAAACGACAACGACCAGGTTGATAGCCCATATGGTGAAAATGATGGGGCACAAAGTTGGATATACAACAAGTGATGGTATTTATATACAGAATCACATGCTTGACAAAGGGGATTGTACAGGTCCCGTAAGTGCTGAATTTGTATTGAAAGACCCTACTGTAGATTTTGCTGTTTTAGAAACGGCCAGAGGAGGTTTGTTAAGAGCTGGATTAGGATTTCATCATTGTGATATAGCCATAGTTACCAATATTGCACCTGATCACTTGGGAATACGTGGAATCAATACAGTCGAACAAATGGCAAGGTTGAAAGGAGTTGTTCCAGAAACAGTTTTACCAGACGGCTATGCCATTTTGAATGCTGATGATGAGCTGGCTTTCAATATGAGCAAAAACCTAAAGTGTAATGTGGCCTTGTTTTCCATGGACGAAAACAATGAACATATAAAAGAGCATGCAAAGCGAAATGGCTTAGCTGCTATATACGAAAATGGCTTTATTACCATCTGTAAAGGAAGTTGGAAAATGCGGGTCGTAAATACAGTACATGTACCTTTAACATTTGGTGGCAAAGCTAGATTTATGATTCAGAATGTCTTGCCTGCTGCACTGACGGGTTATATTCGTGGCTTTGATTTGCGTGACATTAAAATGGCATTAGAATCATTTATTCCTTCTCCTTCTCAGACACCTGGAAGACTGAATCTTTTTGAATTTAATAAATTTAATGTGCTCTTAGATTATGCACATAATCCAGCAGGAATGACTGCCCTATTTAAATTTGTTGAAAATTTAGATGGTACTCCAAAAATAGGCATCATTGCAGGTATCGGTGATCGAAGGGAAGAAGACAACGTAGAAATGGGGAGATTGGCAAGTGAGATGTTTGATGAAGTAATTATAAGACAAGATAAAAACTTACGCGGTAAAACCGAAAAGGAATTGATAGACATGTTAACCAAAGGTATCAAGTCTCATGATCCCAACAAGAAGATATCTATTTTCAATTCGGAGAAAGAGGCTATAAGTCATTCTATAGAAAATGCCATAGATGGTTCACTAATAGTCATGTGCAGTGATGTTGTGCCTGATGCCTTAAAGCAAGTTTTGGAATATAAAGAAATGGAAGAAAATAAATTGTATGGCTTTAGCAAGGCCGATATCCCCAATCAATAAGCCTTTAAAATACTATGCTGTTTCTTTATGAGGAACAGCATAGTACAATATTGTGCCTCACTATAACAAACACATTTAGTTTTAATAAAACTATTCAATTACTAAAACTCATCTTACCAAACTAATTTAGCAAACTAAACCTAGATGTGTTTTGAAAGAAGAATATTATAAAACTAAGGAATCAGTTGATGAGCACATCAGGTTGGCTAAAGACATCAATGGATCAAATCTAATTGAAAAACTTACGCAGGTTTTGGCATTAAATTCAAACATACTTGAAATCAGTTCTAGTCCAGGTACAGATTGGAAAATACTAAATAAATTTTTTGCTGTAACTGGCTCTGACAATTCATCTGAATTGCTTAATCTGAATGCAGTTTCACTAAACATAAATAAAAAAAATTGATGGTATTTATTCCAAAAAAGTCCTACATCAATTTAATGATAAGGAGTTAAAAGAATCCATTAAAAGACAAAGTGAAGTCTTAAATATCGATGGTATAATTTGTCAGTCTTTTTGGAAAGGAAAAGATTTTGAAATTTTCAAAGGACTACATGTTAACTATCATGATGTCGAAGAGCTGAAAGATTTATTTAAAGACTGTTTTGAGATTCTTTCAATAAAGAGTTATCAAGAATTTGAAGAAAGCGACTCTATATTATTAATTGGAAAGAAAAAGTAGAATTTCAATATTAACAAACTTTGAAGTATAAGACTAAAGGAGGTATTTTCTTAAATCGCCAAAACTTAAATTAGACCAATTTAAAAATTAGCTTTAATTCTCAGATAAACTCCATTTGAAATATTATCAAACTGCTGCACCTGCATCCAAAAGCTTTGTACAAACAAAGATATTTCCCAATTGTCGGCCATAGAATAGTTGATGGAAGGCATCAAGAATGCAGTGTGCACAGCAGGAGAATAAATAACAACCAAACCTCCATTAAAAATGGGAGAGAAGGGATAA
>CAJQRD010000029.1 GCA_905480605.1 uncultured Saprospiraceae bacterium
ATATCTTTTAATTTTATAAATTCAGCTACAACATTATTGATAGCTACGGGAGGGTTAGGCTTTGCAATGGGGACAGCATCACCAGCTGTTTTTGCTTGGGCGATTGATAGATGTGAGGATAAAAATCGTGGCAAAGCGCTGGCAACTATTTTCATAGCGTTAGAAGTTAGTATTGGCTTAGGCGCTGTTATGGCAGGAATGATTTACGATAATAATCCAGAAAACTTTGGGAAAGTATTTTTAATATTAGCTGGATTTACATGTGTTGGATTAATTTATCTGATAATATTTAAAAAAGGGGCAGATAGGAAGCATTAAAGTTATTAAAATTACTTTTTATGAATTAATATAATCACTTTAATAACTTTTGTTTATTACTTATCATTATTTTATTCTTTAAATGCTTTTACCTAAACGAAAGACCAAATAAATTTGATCAATCACCTTATAGAGTCTTAAATCAACAACACTTTATAATAGCTAATTTATCTAAAGGAGGTTACATTTCCTACGTTTATTTTCACTATACTTTATTATGTACGAATAAATACCTTGCATAACAAACTTATTCTTGAACTGTCCACCCCAACCACCAGATGGATTATTAACAGAAGGGTTTGGTTGCTCATACACTAAATTTCCCTTTCTGTCAAAAATAGAAAATTCTATAATATCTATTTCGCGATCATTTGTTATACAATAAGATACATCAGTTGTAACTAATCCATAATCTATAATATTATTAATTGTCAGTTATAAATCTTTATATTTGAACAATGCAGAAGGTTAAAAAAATTATTGTTTATCCTATTAAAAGTCTGGGAGGTGTTGAAGTTGAATCCGCCTTGGCCATTGTCAAAGGGTTTAAAAATGACAGACGTTGGATGTTGGTTGATTCTCAAGGGAAATTTCAAACACAACGTGAATTGTCAAAGTTAGCATTGTTTAAAACACGCTTTGAGAAAAAAGGAATTGTAGTATCTCATAATGGTCAAGAAATCTTAGTACCGTTTGGACTTAACAGTAAGGTTATTCGAGATGTGAATGTATTTGAGCACAATTTAAAAACACAAGAAGTTAGTTCAGAAATCAACAAGTGGTTTTCTAATCAACTGGATAAGAAAGTTCAATTGGTAACTATGACTGACATCTCTGACAGGGTCAAAAGTTTTAAAAAACCACCTCATAAGACCTTTGTAAGTTTGGCGGATGGTTACCCATATCTTATTTTGGGAACAGCAAGTGTGGATAATCTAAATTCCAAATTGGATCATCAAATAGAATATGATCGTTTTAGAACAAACATATATCTGGAAACTACCGATGCACATTCGGAAGATGATTTGGAAAGTATTCAGATTGGAGGTGCTCAATTCAAAGTTATAAAACCGTGTGCAAGATGTAGCGTGACAACAATCAATCAACAAACATCAGAAACAGGAAAAGAACCTTTAAAAACCCTTGCAAGTTATCGTGAAATTGATAATAAAATATATTTTGGAGCCAATATGATTTTAGAAAGATCTGGGTTGGTTTCTGTGGGAGATTCTGTTACGTCTATTTAAAATTCCAATATGAAGTATTGTGTCTTGTCATTGTTTATTGTTTTATGTATTGGGGTATCAGAAGCCCAAAAGAAAGAAGGTTTTTTTGATTATGAATGGAGTGATAATACAGGTGAGCTGTTATTAGATATTCCAATAGAAAGGATAAATCAAAAGTTTTTATATGTTAACGCATTAGCAGCAGGTGTTGGATCTAACGACATTGGTCTAGACAGGGGCCAGCTGGGAAAACAACGTGTTGTATCTTTTTATAAGTCTGGAAACAAAGTATTACTAATTGAAGAAAACTTAAAGTACAGAGCCAATAGCAATAACAGTCAAGAAAAAAAAGCTGTTGAAGAAGCTTTTGCCAAATCAGTTATTTGGGGTTTTACAATCAAAGAACAAAGTGCAACTAATTTAAAGATTAACTTAGAGAGTTTTCTCTTGAGAGATGCGCATGGTATCATTGAAAAGTTAATAGAAAAAAAACAAGGACTATACAAAGTTGATAAATCCAAGTCTGCCATTTACAAAAAGGGCTTGTTGAATTTCCCCTTAAACTCTGAATTTGAATCTATCGTAACCTATATAGGAAGTCCCAAGGGAGAATTTATAAAGAGTGTAACACCAACACCCAATATTGTTTCCGTTCGTCAACATCATTCTTTTATTCAATTGCCTGATGACAAATACAGTCCGAGAGTATTTAAACCAGAGTGTGGCTTTTTTCCACTTTCGTACTTAGATTATGCGACAGGTGTAGATAAGGATATCAATAAGCATTTGATTTACCGTCATAGACTAGAGAAAAAAGATCCTGACTCTGGATTGAGTGAAGCTGTAGAACCTATCGTTTATTATCTTGACAATGGTTGTCCTGAGCCTATAAGATCTGCTTTGATCGATGGTGCAATGTGGTGGGATGAAGCATTTGAAACAGCTGGTTTTAAAAACGCATTTCAAGTTAAAGTACTTCCCGAAGGAGCACATCCATTAGATGTACGGTATAACATGATCCAGTGGGTTCATAGAAGTACAAGAGGTTGGTCTTATGGTGCAACTGTTTCAGACCCAAGGACTGGGGAGATATTGAAAGGGCATGTTTCATTGGGCTCATTGCGTGTTCGACAAGACTATTTAATTGCTCAAGGCCTTGTTTCTTCTTTTGATGAAGAAAGCGATGATCCTAGAATTCTTGAAATGGCATTGGCGAGATTGAGGCAACTGTCAGCGCATGAAGTCGGACATACTATTGGGTTGACACACAATTTTGCGGCATCATACAATGATCGTTCATCTGTAATGGATTATCCACATCCCTTCATTGAACTAAATAATGGTAAATTGGATTTTTCTAAAGCCTATGGTGTTAGAATTGGAGAATGGGATAAAAGAGCTATTTCTTATGGCTACAGCACAACAAATAAAGATGAAGATCAATATTTGAACTCTCTTATTGCTAAGAATAAGCAAGACGGGTATAAATTTATTACTGATCAAGATGCTAGACCAGCAGGCGGACTTCATCCCGAGGCACATTTGTGGGATAATGGAAGAGATGCAATTGGTGAATTGTCTAGAATGACTGTACTAAGAAAGCATGTTTTGAACAATATAGGTAGCGGATCTATTCCAGAAGGAACACCATATTCTGAAATTGAAAAAGTATTGGTACCAGCATATTTGATGCACAGGTTTCAAGTTGAAGCTGTGTCAAAAATTATTGGAGGTGTAGATTTTTCATATGACGTAAAATCTGAAGGTGCACAAACATTACATCAACACATCTCAAGTAAAAAACAAAACGAGGCGCTTGAACAAATGCTCAATACTTTAGATGTTTCTTTTTTGAAAATGCCTGAATCCTTAATCAAGAGTATTCCTCCTTTGGCGTACGGTTATCCTCGTAATCAAGAATCTTTTAAAGGATATACTGGATTCTTACTTGATCCATTGGCTGCTGCAGAGGCATCTGCAAATCACACGATAACATTTCTATTAGAACCAGAAAGGCTTTCAAGAATTTACAACAACTCGGATGCGAAATGGAACTTGGCTGCTTATTATAAGAAAATAGTGAATCACATACAATTGCAAAAGAAAACGGATATCAACTATGGGTTAATGCTTGAAAAATTGTGCTTTGTTCATTTGTTGAAAATAGCCAGCAATCAAAAACTCAACAAGCAAGTTTCTGCTATGAGTTTGATGAAGTTAAAGCATTTGCTAATAATAAAGGATAATTCAAAGATGTCAGAATACGATGCTTTTCAGATTTCATCTCACCAATTGTATTTGTTAGGATTGCTAAATTCTTTCCAGGATGATGCAAGCAAATTAAAATTGCCTGAGTTTATGAAAATGCCCCCTGGATCACCAATTGGATGTGGACATTAATCAGGAAATTATTTTTAACATAATTCAATACGACTATGAAAAATTTATTATTTCTTTTCACTTTACTTTTTGTTTCTTGCTTCGGTGGTGAACGACCCAATAAAGTCAGGGCAATGAAAGTACTGGAGTATAATGTTGAAATTGATGCCCCTTCAGATATTGTTTACAATGTGATGATTGATAAGGATCATTTTAAAGAATGGGTCGCTGTATTTGGTCCAGATTCTTTTTATGAAGGAAGCTGGGAAAAGGGTCGAAAAATTATATACAAGTCGCCTGATGAAAGTGGCAACATTCAAGGTATGATCAGCAGTATTAAAGAAAATATCCCCAATAAGGAAATCTTTGTTCAGCCTATTGGAATTGTACAAGATGGGGTTGAGGTATATTCTGGGGACAAAACTAAAGATCTTGATAAATCTTTTGAAAACTATCTTTTTATCGATAATGGCGATGGCACATCAGTATTAAAAATTGAAGTTGCTGTCTATGAGGAATTGGAGGATTATTTTAATGATACTTGGCCAAAATCTTTGATGGTTATAAAGAGAATTTCTGAATCGTCCAAGTGATACTTTACAGGTATTACCTAAAGAAACTCTGTTGGCTTTTCAGGCAAAAAAATTATGCGAAAATAAATATTTTTAAATCCTTATAGATAATCCAAAAGCAATTGAATATCCAGATAGACCAGTATTTCTTGTGTATCGGGCTACTCTTAATGCTGCATCCTTTATCATCAATACGTTTTTAGTAAAAGGTAGCTTCATCCTTGCCAATCCATATAAAGGGGAATAAGATAAGCCTAAACCATACTTGTGGCTAGACAATTCTGATAGATCATAATCACTTGTAAAGAATTCATTTGTTGAGATATGCTCTGCATATGGAAGAAAATAATCAGCACCTGATTGAGTGTGAAATCTGTAAAATGGAGCAATAGTCCAACTGTCACTAATATGAATTGGAACTTCAATATTTGCAGTATGTCCAATTATACCAAAATCATCAGAATAGAATCTGTAATATGTTCTCAAAATTAAATTATCCATAGGTTTATAGTTTAAACGTAAAGCCAATGGAATTTTTAATCTTGAAGAAGGTAGTCTCTCAATATCTGGAAGTGATTGGTCAGAAAAATATACGCGATGAAACGGAGTGGACAGTAAACCTTCCATATAAATTGCTTCTAATGAAAATGACATTTGTAACCGTTTATTTAAAACCTGAGACCATGTCAATTGACCATTAAATGAATTTCTGGATTTTGTAGGAACGGAAACAACACCTCTTAATTCTTGTGGGAAATATGTAATCCAATTGTCGATAAACGCCTGTCCGCTAAATGCAAATTCAGTATTGCCATTGTCAAATTCTTTCGAAATATTGATTCCACCATTTATTGAATTGTAATCATACTCAGTTGAAAAACCGACCCTTGCTCCGTAGGTGAAACCACTTGTTAGTTGTTTCTTGCTGTAAGCTACATTAACATAAGATCTTGCATCCATTGATGATGCTGAGGATCTATTGTTATCAATATTGTCTGTTGATGCAGAAGAGTAAATGTCAAGTCCAGCTGAAAAATTAATAGCGTTGCTTGAATCAATCGGGATATTGACGATTAAGATATTAGCAAAATCTGTTAATTTTTCAGTACCTATTCCTCCGGTAACTGCGCCATTGTTTCCGTCTTGGTCATAGTAACTGCTTAAGAAATCTATTTCAACAAATTCCTCATTTCCTTTCATTAAATAACCATCTTGTCCAAAAGCCAATTGAGCAGAAGTTAATACTAATAAAACGGTAATTATTTTTGTGTTAGTCATTGTCGTGTTTTAGAAATGTAGAATTAATTGCACCCGCAACCTCCACCAACTTTACCTCCATTGGCACCAGCAGCGCCTTCTCTATAGGCTTGATAATTGATTTCAAATGTCTCTAATTTTTTATCACCTAGTGCCATATCCTTATCGTTTAAATGTACTTTTTGATAAGCTTTAACAGAGACACAACTTGATACTGATGTAACAATCAACAGCAAGCAGCATATTGTTTTTATGATTGATTTCATACTTTAATATTTGTTTAGTTTTAAATTCTTGCTCATGTGCATTTTATCATCATCTGTGATAACCAGCGACTCAATATTTTTTAATTTATTAATAAGGTCTATTCCTTTTTCTACACCTAAGACAAAAACAGATGTAGCAAGAGCATCTCCTATTTCTGCATCTGGAGATATTACAGTGACACTTTTAATACCAGTAGTTGGAAGACCTGTTTTGGGATTAATAATATGAGCATATCTTAATCCTTTGTTTGTAAAATACTTTTCATAATCACCTGATGTTACAATGGAAGCGTTGTGAATATTTAACCAGCCCAAACTTTCTTCAATATTTTTAGGATCTGAAATTTGAACAGGCCAGCCTTCACTTTTATTATTATCACTCCATGTTATTAAATCTCCAGAAGCATTTACCACGCCCCCAGTGACACCAGAAATATTTTTCATGACTTGTTTTGCTTTGTTGGCAGCATAACCCTTACCGATTCCTCCAAAACCTATTTTCATGCCTTTTTGATTTAAATAGACTGATGATTTTTCTTGATTTAGAATAATATTATTGAAGTTTATTTTTGCGACAGACTCTATGCATTCCTCCTTTGATGGCAATGGTCTTTCTGTTTTGTCAAAAACATATAGTTTGCCGATACTTGCAAATGAAATATCAAATGCTCCATTTGTAAGAGTAGATATTTTAATTGATCGTTCTATCAATTTAAATAACTCTTGGTCCACAACCACGGGTTTAATGCCTGCTTTTTTATTTATTTGACTCGTTTGGGAATCAATCTTCCAAGAAGATATTAGGTTTTCAATTCTTTGAATCTCTTCTATCCCTTTCTGTACTGCATTTTCTGCTACTGACTTATTGTCTGCTATAGCAGTTAGTTCGAATCTCGTGCCCATAAGAAGTAAGACCTCCTTATGTGAAGATTGGCTATATACAACAGATTGTTGTGTGATGAAAAGAAAAACAAATAGTAAAATTCTCATAATTACAGTTCCGATATAAATGCTTGGACACTCTGGTTCTTAAATGAAATTTCTTTTGGATTTTGCAAGTTCTTATCAGTCAATATGATTTTAGGAAACGAACCTGACTTATTAAATTCTTCAGCCAAGGATTCATTCTGAATTGTTTCATCCTTACTGAGTTGATTCT
>CAJQRD010000030.1 GCA_905480605.1 uncultured Saprospiraceae bacterium
GACAATGGAATGGTTACAGTTCAAGCAAATCTTGATGAAGAGGCAACAAAAGACTTAATGCCAGGGATGTTTGTTAAGGCAGAAATTGTCTTAAATAATCATGAACATGAGAGCTTACCAAAAGAAGCATTAATAAAATTAGACAATGATTACTATGCCCTTCAGCTTTTATCAAAAGATAATGATGGCTATGATTTCAATAGAATTAAGGTTGATGTAAATGATGAATACAATGGATACATTTCAGTAAACAATATCTCAGCCAGTGCAGAATATTTAACAAAAGGGGCCTATTTTTTAATTCAATGAAAATTTTACTAAAAAATGAGCTTCACGCAACCATTTTCATTATTAATATCATATAGAGTATTGTTATTGTAAACGTACTGCTTATCTAATTTTATAAATGAACAATTTAAATTATAAAACTTGACGTTATGAAGGTGTACTATCTATTGTCATAAAAACTAAACTTGTTAGAGAACACTTAATCAAAGAAATTCTTAAAGAGAGTTAATTGGAAAGGCAGCATAATATAAAATTAATAATCAATGAATGCTTAAATGGCAATACTGCAGCAGAACGCAAATTGTTTGACTTGTACTATGGTTATCTTAGATCAATATGCCAAAGATATGATCAAAGACATGAAGTTATTGAAGAAATGATAAATGACACTTTTTACAATGCATTTAAATACTTAAATAGGTTTGATTCTTCTTATGACTTTAAACCATGGCTAAGGAAAGTTTGTATTAACAGTTGCTTGAAATATCTAAAAAAATATCCCGTTTCATTGCACATTCATTTGTATGATGATCTACCAGTCAATGAAAAAGAAATTGATGTGTCATTAGAAGGAAGCCAATATCTAAAAATACTTAATTCACTGCCACAACAATACCGCACTGTATTTAACCTTTTTGTTTTTGAAGAATATAAACATACTGAAATTGCCGAAAAACTAGGGATAAGTGTAGGGACATCAAAAAGCAACCTAAGTAGAGCAAAAGTTAAACTAATAAATGCAATTAGTGTTTTAAGAAATTCTAAATCCAAAAATGATAAAGTCAATGGATGATTTTTTCAACCGCATTAAAGCGGCAATTAATAAGATTCCAGAAGTTGATTCCGATGATAAAAAATGGGAAGCATTTAATAGATACCGTTCTATTAAAACGGACGATGAATCACAGCCCATTTCAAAAAAGACTTGGCCTTGGTTACCCATATCTATAGGTGGACTTATTGGTCTCTTGCTTTTTAGCAATATTTTTTGGGGCTACAAAGTCATAAATCAACATTCAAACAACATGACCACAGTTGTTCATGATACTGTCTATATTACAAAAAACATAGATTCCAAACCTCTAAGCTCAAACGCAGACTTAAACAACAACATTGAAAGAAATATCAATAATAAGAATGATTACAGTTCACTTGAGAAGAAGTATAATGAACTGATAAAAAAATACGAAACTTCCTTAAATTTAGTAGCTCAAATGCAGCTTAAGACTGAACAAAACTACATACGAAATGATAAATTAAACCTTGCAGACCTTTATCAAAATGATAATATAAATAAGAATAAATCAGACAATATTGCATCAGAATTTAAAAACATTAAAGATCCAATTTCATTCCATGACAACAATTTTAATGATTATAACACAATTGAGAAAGTAGCAATCATCAATAAATTACAAATAAAATTCTTGTCAATAGAACCTAATAGTATCAACCTAAATACATATTCACCAATTCGTTTAGATAATAAAAACAACAACTCATTTCTTGAAATTATCCGGCCAAAATCACTAAGTATTTTTAGTCAAATAGGATTGCATTTTGAGAATGGCGATGGCATTGGTTATACAATGGGAAATCATTATGGAGTTGGCCTGACTACTTTATTCTCTAATCACATTAGAGGAAAGCTAATCGTAAGCTATTCTAAATCAATTAGTGAACTTGAAGACATAATGTCAATCCCTTCAGAATTTCCTCAAGTGGTTGTACCTGAAGGAGCCTTAATAGATGAACTAGAATTAACGAGCACATACTATGACGCATCAATTGGCTTCGATTATTTATTTAAAACAATTTTCTTATTTAGACCCTATGTTGGGTTAAACTATAATAATTCAAGACAACAATACACAAATTTAGATTACAAATTCATTTTTGAAAATGCACGACTAGAAATTTTAGGTGAAGATTCATCAGTAATAACAAACCACCATTTAGGATTAAACCTAGGTAGTGACATTAATTTAACCCACAACTTTGATGCGTTTATAAATTTTACTTATACACATAAATTAAGTGGAAACATTAACTCAGTAATTCGACTTAATACAGGGTTGCAGTATCATTTTTAATATATAAATTATAGAATTAAAAGGTGGAGAATTAAAAGTAGAATTGAATAATGAAAACGAAATATGTTTTGACGCTTAAGGCAATTTTAATAATGAATGTTAAGTTAGATATAGACTTAGTTTTTAAATAAAAATACGATATGAAAATATTTGCAATAATTACATTCATGGCTTTCACTATCTGTGCTAACGCCCAAGATAATACTTCAAACTTATTTACCAATAAGGAAAAAGCCATTCTACATGCTCAGGAAAATGAAACACCAATAATGATGGTATTTGCAGGAAGCGATTGGTGCAGGCCATGTATTCAATTTAAAAAAGAAATTTTAATGAATAGTGAATTTAAAACTTATGCCAATGCTAATCTTACAGTTTTGTATCTCGACTTTCCATCAAAGAAAAAGAATCAACTCAGTAAGCATGAAACAATTCAGAATGAATCCTTGGCTGAAGAATTTAATAAGTCAGGTTCGTTTCCTAAAATCATATTGACTGATAAGAACTTGCAAAACCCAAAAGAAATATCATTTAAGAACCAGAGTGTCCAAGCATTTATATCGGAACTGTAATTATGAGAATTTTACTAATTGTTTTTCTTTTCATCATACAACAATCTATTGTATACAGCCAATCTTCACATAAGGAGGTTCTACTTCTTATGGGTACGAGATTTGAGCTAACTGCAATAGCTAACAATAAGTCAGTTGCAGAAAATGCAGTACAGAAAGGCATAGAAGAAATTCAAAGAATTGAAAACCTAATATCTTCTTGGAAGATTGATTCGCAAACAAGTCAAATAAATAAAAATGCAGGCATTAAACCCGTTATTGTAGACCAGGAATTATTTAAATTGATAGAACGATCCATTAAAATATCTACCCTTACAAATGGAGCATTTGATATTTCATTTGCCAGTATTGACCAACTATATGTTTTTGACAAAACAGAAAGGTCTCTGCCTTCAAAAGAGGAATGTATAGAGTCTGTTGCAAAAATAAACTTTAATAATATTATTCTAAATCAAGAAAAATCATCAGTCTATTTAAATCAAAAAGGCATGAAAATAGGTTTTGGAGGAATAGGTAAGGGCTATGCAGCTAACAAAGCAAAACAAGTTATGAAAAATATTTCTGGTGTCACTGGGGGCGTGGTAAATGCTTCTGGAGATTTAATAACATGGAGTGACAATAATGAAGGTAAAGGCTGGCCTGTTCAAATTTCAGACCCTAAAAATATAGAAGAAAGTTTGGGCTGGTTAAATATTCATAATGCCTCCATTGTAACATCAGGTGATTATGAAAAGTATTTTACAAACGAAGGATTAAGATATGCTCATATCATTAATCCAAAAACAGGTCTTCCAACTACCGGCATTAAAAGTGTAACTATAATATCTCCAGATGCAAATAGGAGATGCCCTAGCAACTTCTATTTTTGTTTTAGGTGTAGAAAAAGGAATAGCCCTTGTTAATAAATTAAAAAATATTGAGTCACTGGTTATAACAGATGATGATAAAATGCACATGAGCAAGAATTTAAAACTAAACAAATACTAAAGAATGAAATCAATCATAACAAAAATATGCTGCTTGATGTTGATTGTTACATCAGTATCAAGTTGTGTCTCTGTTAAAGCTTATCAAAAAGTACATTTAAACGATAAGGATATGGCACTAGGTGATAAAAAATTAGAGACATTTGAAATCAATTATCAAGCCT
>CAJQRD010000031.1 GCA_905480605.1 uncultured Saprospiraceae bacterium
GTTCGCTAGCTTTGGGCTGTGCCTGAAGCTATGTTGACCAAGGCTTTGCCTTGAAATTTTTTGATTTATTAAAGGCAAATATAATTATGTAAAGTGGCTATATAAATCTTGGTTTTGACAATCCGAAGTTGCTTGCTTTGCTAAAGGCGAAGCCTTTGATAACATGCATTCAGGCAGAGCCTAAATGCTGTGGAGAATAGAAAAAAAGGAACATGAATATGTTCCTTTTTATAATTATTTTTTAGATAGACTTTTTTCAAAGTCAATTACTATCGAGTGAAATTCTTTCAAGAGTTTTTTACTGTTAATTTTTAATTTCTTGAATTTTCTTTTCTTTTTATTGCTACGCTTTTTTGATGTGAAAAATATTTCATCGTAGAAGTACTCCCACACTTTTATGAGTTCTCCTTTTCTTGATTTTAGTTTGTCACTCTTCTTCCCAAGTTGTAACTTGTAGTCTTCGTAAAGGTTGATAAAGTCTACGATTTTCTCTAGATCTTTCACCTTTAATTTATTTAAAGATATTTTACTCTCTACATTTCTTAGATCAAGTTTTACTGAGATTAATTTTTTACACTTAAGACTTTCTTTTAACCATTTTTTTGTCTTTTTTGAATCCGGTAGTTTTAGTTTGCTCTCAGATATTTTTTTTAATAATTTTTTTTCAGTTTTCGCTGTAATAATTTTTTTTGACTTATTGGTTAAGAGCTTGTCTACTTCTTTTTTATCTGAACCGTCTATTATCCACGTAAAGAATACTGGTTTTAAATGCTGTTCTGAATAATATTTCATTATCCATTTCTGATACTTTTCTGATATTACTATGTGCTTCATTTTACTATTTTTTATTCTTGTAATTTTTAACAATATAGATTGTTTTTAAGTCATAAAGTAATAGGTAAGTGTAATTTACATATTATCTAATTTATTTTGACTTTCAATCTGCTTTATATCTTTATGTTTTATTCCTGTTTTGATGAGTATGTCAATTATAAAATTGGTTTTTCCGTCAATGTATGAGTCTATGTCAAATGGAAACCTTAATGCAAGATTTTGTTTTAAATTACTATACTCGATTACCTTATTTTGATTTGATTTCAGGTAATCTCTGAAATTTAAATGATTTAATAATGCAATATTTTCTTTTTTACAAACGTAAAGGTGGTGCTTAAACCACTTTTTGTTTGAACCTATATTGGGTGTCAAAGAATCTACTCTCTCGAATGATTCTCTTCCTGAAATTCCCTGATCACCGTTATGATTATATCCAAGTTCTTTTAGTTTGGAGATAACTCTATCCATGGTGTTGTCGTTTTCCTCAATTATCAAATCAACATCAATAATTGGTTTTGCTTTCATTCCTGGTATTGAAGTACTACCTACATGTTCTATTCCAACGATATCGTTGTTTAAATGTTCTATTAAAACTTTTTTAAGAGCATTGAACTGTTCTGCCCATTCCGATCTATATTCTGAAATTATAATTTTTTCACTTTTTATCATGCTGTATCGATATTAAAAAAACAATAATGCTGCAAATGGATATAATTTTAAATGTGAGTATATTAAATATTAAGACGAGTACATCTAAACTGATCAGAATTATTGGTTTAATATTCTTAATTGTATGTAGATGTTTGTTTTGACACTGAGACAATAACTTTTTCTATAGTTCTGCCATTTTCTAATTGTAGGTGGGTCTTTGACATGTCTTCAAATCAAAAGGTATAGAAACATGTGGTTTTATCTTTCTATCTAAGTTATTGTAGTTACTGATATCTGTATTTTGATATGTAGGTTTAGAATTATTGCTATCACTTATGACTTTTGATGTGGTGAGACCCTAAAGCGAAAGACATACCTCAATGTTTCCATCTCGAGGTATCTCTTGCTTTTTAGTGAATATTTATATTGCTTATACTCTTTTACTTACTTTATAAGTAATGTTCCATTCTTCGGTGTTCTTCAATTAATGGCCCTCCCTCTAAAATTTGTTTAGATGCTTGATCTGCAAATTTTTCAAAGTTGAGATGAAAAGCATGAGCTAATCGTATAGATTTTCTTACATATTCACCTTTTTGAAGCCATGTATTTATAGGGTCCAACATTTCAACTGGTACGCCAGGGCAATACTTTGGCATATTTAAACCTAAAATCGGGTGTTGTACATATTCTACGTCATTGAGTACTCCTGATAAGATGGCGGAAATCATTCGTCGGGTATATTTGAGCTTGATTCTAGAACCTACACCGTATGGTCCTCCACTCCATCCTGTGTTGAGAAGCCATACATTAACTTTTGCCTCCTCCATTTTTTTACTTAGCATTTCTGCGTAAACTGTAGGGTGCATCGGCATGAATGGAGCACCAAAACATGCTGAAAAAGATGGGACTGGTTCAGTGATTCCTGCTTCTGTGCCTGCTACCTTTGCAGTGTATCCGCTAATAAAATGATAAGCTGCTTGTCCTGGCGTTAATTTTGAAACAGGAGGAAGAACTCCAAAGGCATCGCATGTAAGAAAGAAAATATTTTTTGGATTGTCTGCAAAGCTAGGTACTTTAATATTCTCAATATGATCAATAGGGTAACTTACGCGCGTGTTTTGAGTTATTGAGCTATCGTTATAGTTGACTTTGTTGGTTCCTTCAAAAAATCCAACATTTTCAAGTAAAGCACCCTTTTGAATCGCCTTAAAGATATCGGGTTCTTTCTCTTCTGATAAATCAATTGCTTTAGCATAACATCCACCTTCAAAATTAAAGATAACATTATCATCTGTCCATCCATGTTCATCATCTCCGATTAATTTACGATCTGGATCTGCGGATAGTGTTGTCTTTCCTGTTCCAGATAAACCAAAGAATATCGCAGTATCTCCTTCTTCACCTACGTTAGCTGAACAGTGCATTGGCAGAATATTCTTCTCAGCTGGTAGAATTAAATTCAAGGCTGAAAAGATACCTTTTTTCATTTCTCCTGTATATGCAGAACCACCTACTAATGCTATTTTTTTAGAAAAATTAATAATTGAAAAATTGCCCTGACGGATACCATGTGATTCAGGGTTTTCTTCTACGTAACCTGGTGCACAAAGTACCAACCATTCTTCATCAAAACAATCCAATTCTTCTTTGGAAAGACGAAGGAACATATTTTCAATAAACATACTAGACCATGGATATTCTGCAATGGTCCTAACGTTCATTTTATATTTTGGCAAAGCACATACTGCAGCATCTTTTGCATATAATTCTTTACCAGAAAGGTATTCAACAACTTTATTATGGAGATAATCGAAGTGTTCAGGTGCTAACGGTTTGTTTATGTTTCCCCACCATACTTTTTCTTCAGTGTATGCATCACGAACTATGAATCTGTCCTGTGGAGATCTTCCAGTGAATTTTCCAGTATTCACGACCAAGGTACCATTGTCGGTTTCTTGTCCCATACCTTTTTCTAAAGTTATTCTTTGAAGCTCTTCGGATGCGAGATTCCAATGAACTGTTGAATCATTTATCCCATACTTATTAAGGTCCTTGTTTGATGACATGTTAATTATTTGATTGGTATTATTGAAATTTTTAGGCTATAATTAATATAGGAATATCTGTATTGATTGCGAAGTATTGCGCAAGTTTTCCTTCTGATTTAACATCGGTACCTGAATGATGATGGGGTATAATAGCTAACATGTCAATCGAACGCTTTGTATCATAATCAATAATACTTTGAGCAATATTAGTACTGCGTGTAATAGAACTTGTTTCGTAGTATCTTTCAAAATAATATTCTAAAGTACTTTCGTTTTCACGATCCTTGAGAAAATCATCGTCGTTTTCATCATAAACAGTAAGCACATGTATTTTTGCATCGAATCGTCTTGCAATAACAAGTAGAATAGTTAATATATCAGCTTGTTCTAATTTGGTTTTATCAATTGCGAGAGTGATGTTCTCTAATTTATATTCATTAAATGCTTTAGGGATGACGAGAACTGGGCAATTTGTTTGTTGAATAAGTTTTGACGTATTTGAGTTTTCATGTTTTGATCTTTCATTCTTGCCTTTCGTACCTACTATAATAAGGTCGCTTGCGGATGATTTTAGTGTTTGAATTACTTTTTCCACCAGATCACCAGTTTCAATCAAAAATGATACATTGACAGATGAATACTTTGAAGATGAGTTTTCTGAAATATCAGAAAGCCGTGATTCTACATCTTCTTTATTTTCATCCGTATTATCAATCATTACATATAGCAATACAATGTCAGTGTTTACGGATTTTTTTGAAAATGCCAAAGCATAATTTAGCGCATTGACAGCACTTTCTTGGAAGTTGAATGGAATAAGAATCTTTGAAATATTATTCATTAGCGCGGTTTTTTATATAAAAAGATGAAAATTATACTTCCGTAATTTCGAAAGAAAAAGTATTTAAATATGTGATGAAAATCAATTGAGTTGCTGATTGTAATCATTTATCATCTTAGATATAACACCAAGATGTAAAATTTAATAACAAAATTAAGCATTAATTGGTTATTATAATAGCGAGACAGTGAACATGTATGTTTTATCCAATTTGTAGTTTATTTCTTTTTGGATTTAGGTTTTGGTTTAGATGTTGGCTTGGACAAGGTTTTGCTCTTTTCTTTATTTTTGACAAAAATCAACTTGTGTCTGCTTTTAGGACTTTCTCGTTGTTCTATTTCAAACTTTCCAATTGATTTAATAAGTGGTGTTAATTTTTCAAAGCCATAATTTCTAGAATCGAAATTAGGTTGCTTTTTTTGCAATAGACTGCCAACATCTCCAAGAAAAGCCCAGCCGTCCTCATCAGATCTATCTGAGATAGTGGTTTTAATTAGATTGATTTCCTTTTGAGTTATTTTATCGACATTATTGTCTTTGCTCAAGTCTTTGTTGTCATCACTTTTCTTTTCCGCTTGATTTTTCAGAATTTCTATGTAGACAAATTTATCACAAGCAACAATAAATGGATTAGGCGTTTTCCTTTCTCCAATTCCAATAACCTGCATCCCGGCCTCTCTTAAGCGTGTTGCTAATCTGGTAAAATCGCTGTCACTTGAAACCAAACAAAACCCATCTACTTTACTGCTGTATAGAATGTCCATTGCGTCAATGATCATAGCTGAGTCAGTCGCGTTCTTGCCTGTTGTATATCCGTATTGTTGAATAGGTGTTATAGCGTTTTCCAATAATAGATTCTTCCACTTGGTAAGATTTGGTTTGGTCCAATCACCATATATTCTCTTTATTGTAGGATTTCCATACTTTGCAATTTCCTCCATCATTTCTTTTACATAGGCGGAGGGAATGTTGTCGCCGTCAATAAGGACGGCTAAATTTATGTTTGTATTCATATTTGATACATTATTCTTTGATATACAATTTAAGACTAACGTTTGAAGATATATATTCGAAATATTAATTCCGTATATAATATTGCATGAAAGGTACTCAATATTACTTAGTAAAGATAAAACGTATGCAAATGATCTTGTGTTCTTACTCTCTATTTATAATAAACTTACTCGACCTTTCCTCACTTGTGTTGGAAATAGTGTATATTTTTTAAACGTTACTGTTTAAATGAGATAGATCTAATTGATCATTACTGATATGTTGTGATTTTTGACAAAGCAACTGTTCATTGATAGAATATTTATAAGATAGACGTATTTTTTTATTTAGTCGTTGGAAACGGATGAGGAAGACGCCTTATGACTTCTATAAAAGTGCTGAAATGTATCAGAGACGAGAGTTGAATTGTGATAGGTTTTATAACCACAAATTAGAGGTTGGTATTCACAAATTAAAGATGTGTATTTATAAAATTAAACCGTCCCCCATTTCAATTATTCTATCGGTCTTTTTTGCAAAGTCTATATCGTGTGTTACAATAAGCATTGACATTTCATGTTGATTACTCAACTCTCTTAAAACGTTAAATACATTTTCAGCATTTTTACTGTCTAAATTACCAGTAGGTTCATCTCCCATAATTATTTTGGGATTATTAATTAAGGCACGGGCAATGGAAACACGTTGTTTTTGTCCGCCCGAAATCTTAGAAGCTTTTTTATAAGCTTGATCCGCAACATTCAAAAGCTCTAGTTTTTCCAATGCATTTTTCCTTATTGTAGCTTCATCAAATTTTCCTAGTTTAAGAGCTGGCAACATGACGTTTTTTAATACTGTAAACTCTGGGAGTAAGTAATGAAACTGAAAGACAAAGCCAATTTTTTCATTTCTAACTTTTGCCAATTCATCTCTTGTTAAGTTTGACATTTTTTGACCATCGATAAAGAGTTCTCCTTCGTAACTTGTATCTAAAGTTGAAAGGATATAGAGTAGAGTAGATTTACCACATCCGGACTTTCCCATTATGGAAACAAATTCTTTATTCTTTAGCTGTATTGAAATGTTTTTTAAAACATGAAATTTTACAGGCTCTAAGAAATACTTATTTATAGACTTTGTTTCTAAAATATTTTCCATCTTTTATTTATTGGCCTCTGATAATTTCTACAGGATCTATTTTTTGTGCTTTTCGTGAAGGAAGGTAACCTGCAAAAAATGTAGTTATTATAGCAAATGTCATTCCTCCGATATAAAAATTAGGATCATAATTTATGGGGTATGTTTTAATCGTTGGTAATGCTTCTGTAACAAATGGAATATTGTCTATAATGACAGATATGCCATAACCAACGCCTAAGCCTAAAATGCCACCGATTATTCCTATTATTAAGGCTTGAATAATAAAGATAAACATGATATCTTTTCCCGTAAATCCAGTGGCTTTCAAAATGGCAATATCATTCATTTTTTCATAAATGAACATATTCAATATATTATAGATGCCAAAGCCAGCCACTATGAGCAAGGTGATAGAAACAGCATATGAAATCAATGTACGGATATCTGAGCCTGTATCAAATTGTGCATTGGCACTATAAATATCAATAGCTTTAATATTGTATAGATTTTCTATCAATTTTGACATTGGGACGGCGTCTTCAATATTATGCAACTTGACATGAATGCGACTTATGTAATTTCCTTTTGCAACCAATAGCTGTTGTGCCATCTTTAGGTTGACATAACTTTGAACGTCGTCTACCTCAGCTAATCCACTTTGAAAAATTCCACCGACAGTTAGGGTAAAAATAGTCCCGTCTGTATTCATCACTTGCAGTTTATCTCCTACTGAAAGTGATAATTTTTTTGCGATTCCTGCTCCAAGTAAAGTATTGTTTTTCTTTTTCAATAAGCAATTGACATCGCCCTCTACTATATAGTCTTTAAAATTGAAAAGTCGTATTTCTTCGTTTACTTCTATGCCATTGATAATACCATTTAGATTGTTAGAACCTGCCAAATAAAAAACTTTACAAGTTGCTTGAGGAGTCGCACCTTTTACTTTTTTATTATTTCTTAATTCATTTAATACTGGCAATGCATTATGAATGCGTAGCAATCGACTTTTGGGTTTAATCGAGTGGATATAATTTAAGTTGCCAACTAGATCATAAAATCTATCAACAGGTTGTATTTCAGTTGCATCTGTTTTATTGTAAATTTGAATATGTGGAGTTCTGTTGAGGACTAAACCATCTAGCAGTTGATTGAGACCAGTCATAAAACCCATCATAACTATAAACATACTGATACCAAAAGTTACTCCAAGTGCGGCAATTATGGTTTGCTTTTTTTTAGAGATTAAATGCGTTTTAGATATGTCTAATATTACTTTTATCATGTTGCTTACTCACTCGATTTTATCAGTGTCACGGATGTATCTATACCACTGAGAATTTCTACAAATTCAAGGTTTTTAATACCTACTTTAACTGATATTATACCATTTGGTGTTGATACCTTACTTTCTGGTAAAAGATAATCCGAAGGAATTACCAATGCATTCTTTCTTTTGTCTACCAATATATTAGCTTCTCCGGATAGACCATTATATAGTTTAGGTAAGGGAGGATAAAAAAGACTTTCTACTCGAAAGGTTTGAGTGGCTTCATTTTTTTTAGGATATATTTTATTCACACTGGCAACAAATATTTTGTCAGGATATGCATCTAAGTTGACCATTACAGAATCTTTCAATTCTATTTTTGTAATGTCAACTTCATCAATGTCCATGTTTATAACAAAATTGCTGGCGCTACCAATTTCTGAGAACCGTTCTTGAGAACTGATAAAATCACCTACTTCTTTATTTAAGGTGTATACTATACCATCTATTTCGGAATGAATTGTATAGTCTGCGGTTTGGCTACGTTCAGTCTTGGTTTGGTTCAGAGCTTTTTTGTAATTGTTTTCTAAATTGACAAGAGTTTGAGCCTTTTTTTGATAAAGAACATCAAGCTTGATTTTGCTGCTGTTGTAGGCTAATTTGGCGCTGTCATAATCAACGTTTTTTCCAATGTTTAGAGACCAAAGCCTTTCAAGCCGTTTTAAATTTATAGAATCTAACAACAACTGTTGTTGTGCAGATTGAATCTCTAATTCAATATTTAGCAATAGGTTGTTTGACCCATTATAGTTGGCCTTCGCTTCCTCTAGGTTTAATTTTGCGTTGGATAATCTACCTTCAGTATCTGCTGGGATAGAAATTTGAAATAATTTCTGCCCCTTTTTGACTTCATCACCTTCCTTAACCCAAATTTCCTTAATAACTCCGGGGCGGATTGGCTGTGGAAAATACGATAATGCAGGTTTGATATTTATAGAAGCATAAACGGTCTCTGTAATATCTGTTAGTATCGGTTTTGTTTTATTTTCAGTATTCTGATTTTTGCAAGAAAGAAACGACAGAAAAAGTAAAGTGCAAATTAATTTATTCATTGTTCCTTTTGTTAAGTGCTGCGACTACTTATAGTTATTTGAATTTTTCCAAAGATATAGATGAAAGTAAAAAAAATAGTTGAGTAATATCAGTTGCCATAATGATTTATATTCTATATTAATATTTTACTTAAATTCTTCGAAAGTTAATAGAAAAACATTGTAGATAAGTAGTATTGTATTTAGTTGCTGGAATAAACATGTATTCTAATGAAATAGAGAAGTTTAAGCATTATTATGTTTCAAAATCAAAGTGGATTTTTAATAAAATTATTCCTCCTTTTGGGCTTGTTTTTAAATCAGCTCATCAAAGAATTCAATATATCTCTACACAAAATTGTAATTTATTAACTTGTTTGTGTATTCGAAGAGTACCAGGGAGTTTGTTTTTTATTATTTAGAAAATTACAAATGGGTTCTAGATGATTTGATTCCACAGGGACAAGTAGGTTATTTCCATAATAAATTTAGTCTCGGAGCTTTGAAGAAATGTAAAACCTTAATTTTTTTCTTATTGATGGCTTAGGTTTTCATAGAACAATCACACAGCTTTAGTAGTAACTGAATTCAAGTGACATTACAGTTTATTTTGTACCAATTTCCTAATTTTCACAGCCTTTTCAAAGTGATCCAATTCATGTTTTTTAATCCACCATTTTGCAACATCCATTAATAACTTAGGATTGTCATTTTTATTGGTAAAAAAAGCATAGAATGACAAGCCCACATTCTCTCCTTTCTTTTTTATTTTTTCAGTGCAAACTTTGATAATATTTTGCCTTATTGCTTCAGTCATACACAGGTTTTTTAATCATTGCTCAGTAACTATTAATTATAAATCCTACATCTTCCGAACCAGAAATAAAAACTGTGCTCCAATATCACTAATGACAAACAAACACAAATTGGTTCTAGGGTTTTTATAAGTCTTTCTAAACTCATCCACTTTTGATTTTACAATCAATTCTTTTTTGTAAAACTCTTCTAGAGTAGAAGCATTGATACTCCAATTGGTTTCACTTTTGACTCGGTTAATCAAAGGAACACCCAGCGAAATTTCTTGTTTATGTACTACAATAATAGGGTAGTTGCTTATGCCTTCATCTAAAATACTATCAGCGGCTTTACACAACAATGTTTCGTAATTTCTAAGCTCTTTTTCAATGAACATGAGCTTTTCAACATCTTTAATTTCTTCGTACATATTATTTCTTATTTAAAACAGCGATGTTTTCAATGTGGTGTGTATGAGGAAACATATCCACTGGTTGAATAAGTTCCACATTGTAATATTCGCTCATCAATGCAATGTCACGTGCTTGAGTTGATGGATTACAACTGACATATATAATTCGTGGTGAATTGGTTTTGTTCAACATCTCTACCACATCATGGTGCAATCCCGCTCTAGGAGGATCTACAATAATTAAGTCTGCATTACCATATTTTTCAACAAACCCACCATTAAATTCATCTTTTACATCTCCTACTTCAAAATAAGCGTTCTTAATATTGTTTAATTCCTTATTGATATTTGCATCATCTATGGCTTCTTTAATTTCCTCGATTCCGACAACTGTTTTACATTGATCTGCAACATATAATGCTATACTTCCTAATCCAGTATATAAATCGTAAACCAGTTCATCTCCTTTTAAATTTGCGAGCGTTTTGATTTGATCATAGAGCACTTCTGCTTGTTTGGTATTTGTTTGAAAGAATGATTTTGGACCAATTTTATATTTGATATGACCTAACTGTTCGGTAATATATGGTTCGCCATGATACAAGGTTAAATCCAGATCATTAATAGTATCGTTCATTTTTTTATTGACAACATAATATATTGAAGTCAACTGAGGAAAATTAGTTTTAAAGTGTTCGAGAGTTTTATCAATAGCATCATCGTTTTGCTCTCCAAAAATTACAACAATCATCCATTCTCCAAGAGTCGTGTTTCTCACTCTTAAATTTCTAAAATCACCTTTATGTTGTCTGGCATTATAATACGACCAATCATTTTCCAGTGCTAATGCATGTAAAGAATTTCGAATTTCATTAGATAGGTCATCTTGCAAGTGACACTTTTCAATTTGAACAACTTTGTCAAAAGCACCTGCTCTGTGAAATCCTACAGCTTGCTTAAATTCTATTTTCTCTTTCGTTTGTATCAGTTCTTGAGAAACCCACTCTCTGTCTGAGAAACTGTACTCCATTTTATTTCTATAGTTGAAGATAGCTGAGCAACCCATAATTGGTCTTATTTCGCCTATCTCAACATGACCAATACGCTTGAATGCATCAAGTATTGATTGTTCTTTGTATTTTAATTGCGATTCATAACTTAAGTTTTGCCATTTACAACCGCCACAGACTCCAAAATGCTCACACAATGGCTCGATTCTCTCCTCAGAATATTTGTGGAATTTAGTCACAAAGCCTTTTCTAAAAGAACTTTTTTTTCGTGTTACCATAACATCTACAACGTCTCCTGGTACACCTCCTTCAACGAAGTAGACAATGCCCTCCTCGTCTCTTCCAGCCGCTAATCCTTTATCTGCAAGGCCAGTTAATGTTATGTTTTCTGTTACTTTTTTCTTTCTTCTTCTAGCCATTGTTGTTAATCTGGGCGCAAAGTTATGTAAAAATAGGTTAACGTATGGGTAAGAAAGAAATCAAAAACAAAGTGACTTATTGAGGTGAGACAACAAATGTAGTTCTCCTGTTGATCATTCGGCCTTCTTGGGTATCATTTTCTGCAAGAGGCTCAGTTTCACCTTTACCCAAGTATGACAACCTGTTTGAATCAATTCCTAATTTGATCAATTCTGAATATACAGCTTTGGCCCGATCTTCTGATAATTTAAGGTTGTCATCTGCTTCGCCAATATTATCGGTGTGGCCAATAATTTTTATTTTTATTTTAGATTGAGTCTCCAGTAAAGAGACAAGATTTTGAACTTCAGTATTTGAAATATCTAGAAGTTTAGATGATCCAGATTCAAAAAAAATATTGTGTAAAGTAATGGGCTTGCAGATTGCCCCTTTATCTACGATAGGTAATAATTCAATTTCAAATACTATTGGGTCTAAATGGGTTTTAATACGGTCAATGTCGATGTTTTCTGAGTGAAATAGATACCCACTCTTAGAAATACTAACAGCAAAGTTTCCTTTAGGAATCACCATCAAAGCTCCTTCGTTTGTTGTTTTTATAGTCTTGATTACTTTACTGTTTGTTATGTTGGTGATCTTTACATTGGCCTCTATATACTTTTTAGTTACAGCATCTTTTACTTTTATATTTAAGTATGAAACTGCGTTTGGTTTGAGATGATCAGGTAGTTTGAATTTCAGAATGTCTAGATGTTGACCATTGTTTAACTTATCAGATGTGTAATAAGCTGTTTGTCCAAATAAATCCACAAAGAGAGCCCCATCATTGGTTTTTGAATTTATTGGGTGACCCAAGTTTTCTGGCTTAGACCATTGTGATTCGTTTTTTCTGCTTATGAATAAATCGTAATCACCTAATCCAATATGTCCATCAGACCTGAAATAGAGTGTATTATTGTCAGCGTGTATAAATGGGCTGCCTTCATTTTGATTTGTATTTACAGTAGATCCTAAATTTTCTGCTTGTGTCCATTTTCCATTTATAAGACGTACCGTCCAAATATCTTCTTTTCCTTTGCCTCCTATTCGCGTACTGCTAAAGTAAAGTGTTTTGTTGTCGGCACTTAAAGAAGGTTGTTTGTCTGAGAATCTAGAGTTTACTTCTGGACCCATATTGTAGACTTGGCCCCATGATCCGTTTTTATAGAAACTTATATAAAGATCACAACCTCCGTAACTGTCTTTTCTGTTGCAAGCGGTAAAGATGATTATTGTGCCATCTTGTGAGAAAGTATGAGCCCCTTCATTTTCATTGGTATTGAGTGACTCGATGCTTTCTCCTCGAGAAAAATTTCCATTTTCATCAATAGTTGAAATGTATAGATCTTCGTTTTTATTTCTTCCTGCAGATTGATCTATGGAAGTATATATCATTATTGAGCCATCTGCATTGAATGCTGGTAAACATTCAGACTTCTCTGTATTGATAAAATCGCTGATTGATTGAGGGTCAAACTCCACAGGATTTGAATACGTATATTCCCTAAAGGTTAGCTCGGCAAATCTCCGAGTAACTGTTTTAAGATTTCTTGGACTTAATCTTTTGTTATCCAGCAGTGGTTTGATGTATGTTACAGCTTCTTTGTATTTCCCTTTTTCCTCTAGGAGATCAGCCAATGTCATTGTTAGCTTTGGTTGATCAGCCAAGTTGTTGTCAATAATATATTTTAAATGTTTGATTGCTAAATCTTTGTTTTTAGTTTTTATGTAAAGATTTGATAACTTGATTTGGCCTTTAATAAAATTGGGATATTTTTGGATGATTTCAACAATGACATTGGTGGCTTTTTCAAATTCATTAGACGATATATGATTTAAAGCTTTGTCGTATTTTTTTTGATACTTTTTATCAAGCTGTGAGATGTTAATAGGAGATTGGGCAAACAAAGTCATTTGCAATAAAAAGAAAAAAATAATTTGTAGGAATCTCATAAATATAACCTCTGTATATATAACGTCATTGTATAGCGTGTTATTTTCATGCCAATTGACAGTTAGTATACTTAGTTGCTTAGCCTTTTATTGTGAATGAGCTATTTATTAAGGAATATTTAAGTCGCTAGCATTTTAATAGCAACTTTGTCTCCTGCTTCAGCTGCAGCCTTTAAGTCACTTTTGTAACCATTTTGTCCTGCCTTCTGCTTGGCAATACCTCTAAATCTTAATTGCTTTGCTTTGCTAATTTTATCATTTCCAAATTCAATATCCATCATTTTTTGAAATGAATCAACAGCAGCAGAATAATCTTCTAATTCCAATTGCGTTTGACCATAATCAAATAATGCATCTCTTTTCCATTTGAGATTAGGATTGTTCTCAGGAAACTCTCTTTTCGTGAATAGCTTAAGTTCAAATTCAGCTTCCTTGTATTGTTTTAGTTTGAGGTGTAATTTTCCTTTTAACCTTCTGCCGTGCCAGTGAACAGTTTGAAGTGCTACTGATTTTTTGATTGTCATTTGCAGGCAATCAACGGCTTCTTGGTATTCTTTTTTACTGATATAAACTTCAGCTTTTCCAAGATATGCATATGGGTTACTTGGGTCTAGACCAATACTCTTATTATAATCTCTTAAAGCATCATGTTCTCTTTTGAGCATGAAATTTACTTTCGCCCTTCTTTCGTAAGCTTGAGCATGACCATCATATTTTTCAATGGCCTTGTTTAGTGCAATAATTGCTTCTTCTTCTTTACCCTTTTGATCAACTAAGGACTTTCCTTTTATATATTGCTGAACAGCTACTTTGTCACTTGTGGGTTCCATATGATTGTACATAAGGATTTTGCCCTCATCAATGGCCCAAAGATTTAGCTCACCTGATAAACCAAACTGAACTATATATGCCAATAGTGTGGATGTGTTTCTAAGAGTTTTAGGATACACTTGCTTTACGAATCTTGGAATACTTAAAAGAAGACCATCTTCGAAAAAAATCTCTTCTGGCTCAAAGAGGACATCGTTCTTATAATATTTTTCCGCTCTTTGAATGTACATTTTGAGAGCCATTTGATAACTCTTCTCAGTACCATACTCAATCCTACCTTGAATAATCGTTTTTTGCAGCATTATTTTTTACGATTCTTTTTATTTATGATGCCTATTCATCTTATATAAACACCTTATGATGTTAAATAACAATTATAGAAAAAATCATTCCATTCTATATTAATAGAAATTTAATTTTGGATATAATTTTTTAAGAAAGTTTGCTTCGTGGTAAATGTACATAAAAATATTATTTAGTACGAACGACTTGGTCAATTATGCCCATACTTTACAACCTTCTGTACAGTTTTTACAAATTTCTATGTTTTGACGACCTGTAAGTAATCGTTTTCTGTAATTGTTATAAGTTTTTCCTTTCCAAATGTTTTTGAAACTGCTGTTTTGTAGATTGCCTAATTTATGATCTGCATCTTTGTCAAAACAGCATGGAACAACAATTCCATTCCAAGTAATAACACAAGCATGCCAAAGTTTCCAGCAGTGGCTTAACAATTCATTTTTTATCACATATGAATTGTCCTCTACTTTCCTATATCTCGAGTACTTGTCAATACTAGGGATTAAGGGGTTGCCCTTTTTGTAATTATAAATTTGTGCCGTCTTAAGTTTAACTTCGTCAACACCTAACTCATTGGCAAGGGTGTATAAGTCTTCAATTTGGTGCTCATTGGGTTTGACAACTAGAAACTGATAAATAATATGTGGAGTTGAAGACTTCATCTTCTTTTTCACTTCTATTAAATTTTTTGTACCATCAAGAATCTTTTGCAATTCACCACCCTTGCGATATACTTCGTAAGTTTCCTGAGTTGTGCCATCGACTGAAATTATTATTCTATCCAATTTGGAATCAATGATCTTTTTACAAATGTCTTTTGATAGGAAATGCCCATTTGTTGATGTGATCGTGTACAATCCTTTTTTGTGAGCATAGCTGACCATATTTAGAAAGTCAGGATTAATAAATGGTTCTCCTTGAAAATAGAATATGAGATAAAGAAGTTTATTTGCAATCTCATCTATTGATTTCGTAAAAAAATCCTTTTTTAAGTTACCCGTTTCTCTTGAGAACGACCTAAGACCAGATGGACATTCTGGACAACGTAAATTACACGCTGTTGTTGGTTCAAATGAAACTGTCATTGGTTGACCCCAAACGATTGGCTTTTTTGTCCATTTTGTCAATTGATAAGAGCCTAATAATTTGGCTACATTAACAATACGTGAGATCGTTAATTTAGAAATAAAATTAAATGTGTCCTGCCAGTAAATTTTCATTATGAAGTAATACTAGCTTAAACGTATCTTTCTTTTAGGATATTGAAATGATGATTCAAGTGTCCTGCCAACATATATGGAAAAGATCTTACCGACATGTTATAATTTGATGCCTTACCAATAATATCCCAATCTGTATCTCTGAACCCTTTAAACATGATTAAACTAGAATATCTGGTTATGTTGAAAAAGTTGTACAAGTATTCTTTGTCCATATGATCTACTGAGACATTTGACATATAAACATCTTGGTCAAACCCAGGAAGATTTTCTTTTTCACCTCTGCAGAATGACAAAGCACGGTATGCAAATATTCTTTCTGTATCAATAATATGAACAATCACTTCTTTTATAGACCATTTATCTTCAGAATACTTGTAATCAAGCTGTTCATCAGTCAAACCGTCGATATAATTGCAAAAATCTTCCCGTTGCTGACTCAATTCTGACATCACATCATCTCCTACTGTATCAATGTATATTTTTTGAAATGGAGCAAATTCTGAATCATTAGGTCTTGTAAGCATGAAATATTAATTTTGATTTTCGAAACTTGATTTTAAAAGACTTTGTTGAAAGTCTATGTAAAAGTAATCTAATGAAGTGATTTAATAATAAAGTAATATAAAAACATGATGTTAAACTCTTCAAAAATTAAAATTAAAAGTTGAAACCATGATTAAATGGATAAAACAACTCTTTGGTAATTCAAATGACAATATAGATCCTGGTATGAAATATTTAGTGGTTGGTTTAGGAAATATGCACCCAGATTATGATGGAACAAGGCATAATATAGGTTTTGAGGTAGTGGATATGATGGCAGAAAATGCCAAAGTTTCATTTAAAAACGACACTTTAGGTGATGTTGCCCTGGTCAAACACAAAGGCAGACATATTCATCTGCTGAAGCCTTCAACATATATGAATCTAAGTGGGAAGTCAGTTCGCTATTGGATGACCAAACATAAAGTCAATATCGACAATATTCTTGTGGTAGTTGATGATAAAAACATTGAGTTTGGATCCTTAAGAATGCGTGGAAAAGGAAGTGATGGAGGTCATAATGGGCTCAAGGATATTCAAAACATATTGGGCACCACTAAATATGCAAGATTGCGTGTTGGCATTGGAAGTGAATATTCCAAGGGCAGACAAGTTGATTTTGTATTAGGTAAATGGTCTAAAGAAGAATTGGATAAATTAGGCCCTATACTCAATGATTGTGCTGATGCTTCTTTGAGTTTTTGTAGTATCGGATTAGGGCACACTATGAATAAATTTAATACTAAGTAGTATTTTCTGGAGTCTGGATTTGGACTGTTGGGCTTTGCACAAGGTTGGAAGCACTAGCGCCGGGTAAGTATTTTACCAAAGCGTTAGGATGAGTTTTTCTTGCGACAGGTCTTTGATCGCTTGCTTATCCTTATGTTGATCACTTGGCGACCCCAAACAATTCATAATCCATAATTCATAATTTTTTAAATCATTCATGATTGGTTATGCGCGAGGTGGAAACACTAGCAGTAGATCGGTGTTTTAGTACAGCGTTAAGAGGAGTTTTTTTGGCGGCCAGACTTTGACCACTCGCTTGCCCTTATGTTGATCACTTGGCGACCCTAAATAATTCATAATCCATAAATTATCATTTTTTAAATCATTCATGATTGGTTATGCGAGAGGTTGGAAACACTAGCGCTGGATCGATGTTTTAGTACAGGATCAGTAGGAGTTTTTTGGGCGACCGGTCTTTGACCACTCGCTTACCCTTATGTTGATCACTTGGCGACCCCAAATAATTCATAATCCATAACTCATAATTTTTTAAATCATTACTCATTAATAACATACACCTCAATAAGTAACCCGATACTCCTTGTTCTCAACCCACTTACTCCATGATTTATCATAACCATGAATCGTTTTAGTCTCTAGTCCATTTTCATCATGAAGAGGATAGCCTTTGTTGACCCATTCAAAAATACTTCCATATAGATTGATAACACTATATCCTTTTTTCTTCAGTTTATTTGCGATCACTTCGCTTCTATAACCAATAGAACAATAGAGAACAATATCTTTAGTAGTATCAAGATTGTCAACTACAGAAAGTTGTGGTTGTTTATAACCAATCAAGTAAGCACCAGGGAGGTGACTTACTTCATATTCTGATTTTGCACGCGCGTCTAGAAGTATGTAGTTGTCGTAGTTTTTGTACAAACTGTCCACACTGATAATTGGGACTGAAAAATCCAAATAACTCTTGATAGTCTCGTCAAAATGGGGATTGTTTATATACGCTTTTGTTTCTACTTGAGTAGCAGTTTGTGCGCAGCTTTGGCCAATGAAAATCAATGTAATAAATAATAGATATATGTGTATCCTTAATGCTTTCATCAGATTAATTTTTCTGGTCCATAACCAACGTGGTCTTCAATGATTCTTCCATCTACGCAGTATTTTTTCAAATCAGATTTCAGCTCATCAACAATTATTTTGAATTCTATAGGATACAACAAGTGAATATTTGGTCCGGCATCTAAGGTAAAGTAAACAGGTACCATCGTGTCCTTTCTGAAAGCCTGAATTTCTTTGATAATATTGATAGTATTTGCTTCCAATAAGATGTATGGAGGTTGGGAAGCCATCATCAATGCATGCAAGGTCAAAGCTTCTTTTTCCACTATCATTCCATAAGTATCTAGGTCGCCATCTTTCATCGCATTTATTAAAACATCAAGATGATTGTTTGCTTGTTTGAATCTTGCTGGACTATAGGGGTTGTCTTCCATCAAAGCATGACCAGCACGAGAAGATACAGACTTTTCATTGGCAGAAACAATAAGAATATCATCCGCGAAACTTTGAAAAATTGCGTGAATATCTTTGTGAAAAGGAATAGCAAATTTGTTTGAACTGCCTTTTACTATATTTGTTTCTCCCCAAACTGCGATCTTTGGAAATACAGAACGACTTGCGCTGCCACTTCCCAAGCGGGCAAGATTTGAAGCTTGAAAATAATCAATAGGGAGGTCTGGATTTATTTGTTGCTGTATGTCCACTAGACCCATTGCCAAAGCTGCCATGCTTGAAGCTGACGAGGCAATACCGGATGAGTGCGGAAAAGAATTTTGACTATTTATATTAAGTGAAAGATTTTTTACTAAAGGAAAAATTTCTTTTATAGTTTCTAAATATTTATTAATTTTTTGTTCGAAAGCAGGTTTGGATTTCCCTTCAAAACGAAATGACAACTTTACACCATTTTGACTATCGTTGTATTGATAATCAATTTCAGTGATAGTATGTGATTCACTTAGTGTGAAAGAGATGGATGGATTTTTAGGATATTGTTGTCCAAATTTTCCCCAGTATTTTACGAGTGCGATATTTGATGGGCACTTCCAAGATACTTTTCCTTGATTCTGCATATTAGTTTGTAATAAATTTAATACAATGCTACTTATTTTCTCTTAATTCATCTTGCTCAATTCGGTATGAAATGTCAAAATCTTGTAAAACAGCATCAAGAATTTCATATTTACCCTCTTCATAACCTTCTTTGAGGTCATAGCTGTATAATTTTGATGCATTATGCCAGTAAAATGCTACGAATCTTCCTCTTAATCCTTTGATGAGGGTATAAATGGTATTGTCCAATTCTCTCTCAATCATTTTGATCAAGATCTTACCTTGAAGTTTAGTTAATTTAGAAAGAGGTTGTTCAAATTTAACTTTTAATTCTTCTTGAAGCATCTTGATATGCTTTTTACGTTTTCTTCTTTTCATTGTTAGCGTGGCATACTCTGTCTGCCGAAAAATCTTAATGGCTTCCTTGGCATATGGATAAACAAGTGCAGCGTATCTTTTGAATTTCATGTACTTGTTATAATCTTCGGGAGATTTAAATTTCCTGAGGGAGGTGATACTTATATCATCAAGTTTTTCCATGATCAATGTGTCACCATTTTCTGTGACCATAGCAGTCATAACTCTTCCGTTTAGTGAGGTCTCAAAAAGATTAACATCGACGTTTTCATATATAATGGTATCCATTTGAACACCAATATCTGAAGTGTCAATGTTTGGCAATAGTTTTTGAGCTTGCAGCTGCCCAATTAATAATATGATTAAAAATATGTATTTCATTTCAAAACAATGTTCACACTTAATGACAAATATATCAATACAATAGTTTCATAATCTAACGTTACCAATTTTAATAACAAAGCTAAGAAATTGTTAAAATTGATTTTTGGAATTTTTGCTAGTGCACTCTCTCTGAAAGAGGCCCCTCTCTGAAAGAGAGTAGTCTCCTGCTGAAAAAGGATCCAAAATGCCAAATTATATTCTGTTTTGATCATTTTTAAATCATTTTATTGAAAAATTGTCTGAGTTTACCTTTCAAATTCTAGTTTAAAAGTCCGACATTTCCGTTAGCTTTGTACAAAATATACAGTATTGATTTCTAGAGGTATCGCTCATTTTTTTTCGATTTTGTTTCATCCATTATTGATAATAATATATGTTCTTCTTTTATTTATAGTTATCAATCCTTACTTATTCCCATATCGTAATGGAAGAGAATTTGGAACAATTTTCTTGATCGTATTTTTCACTTCTGTAGTTATTCCAGGCGTCGCCATCCTATTATTATATGGTACTGGATTGATACAGTCCATAGAACTAAAAGAAAGGACAGATCGTATTGGCCCATTAATTATCACTTCCGTTGCATATTTATGGCTTTTTCTAAACATACGTACCCACAGTGCTATTCCCGGATTATTTAGCAGTTTTGTATTGGGAGCAATCATCGCTATTTTTATTGCTTTTTTTATAAATAATTTCAGCAAAATCAGTTTACATGCTGTAGGTTTGGGTGGGCTTTTTTTAGCATTACTCAACCTGATTTTAACTTATGGGCGTACAATTACTACTATTCAATTGACACAAGATTTGTCATTTACAATTCATAATATTTTGATTATTGGAATTGTTTCTATGATTATCGGTGCTGTCTTAACTTCACGCCTTTACTTAAAGGCTCATAATATACAAGATGTATATGGAGGATTTTTGGTGGGTATGATTAGCCAAATTATAGCACTTAGGTTCTTTTTTTAAATAAAATTTAAATTAATATATAAATGGAGGCACTCATTCAAATTATAGACCAAGCATATGACAATCGTGAAATGCTAAGAGAAGAGAACGTTCAAGACGCTGTAAGACAAGTTATCGAATTGCTAGACAAAGGTAAAGTCCGTGTAGCTGAGCCTGATGGTGATGATTGGAAGGTCAACCTTTGGGTTAAAAAGGCTGTTTCATTGTATTTCCCAATACAAAAAATGGAGACTATTGAAGTAGGTCCGTTCGAATTTCACGATAAAATTCCACTTAAAACGAATTATGCAGAAGCTGGTGTTAGGGTCGTGCCCCCCGCTGTTGCAAGATATGGTTCATTCCAAGAAAAAGGTGTTATCATGATGCCGAGTTATGTTAATTTGGCTACATATATTGGAAGCGGAACGATGGTAGATACTTGGGCAACAGTTGGTTCTGGGGCTCAGATAGGACGCAATGTTCATTTATCAGGTGGTGTTGGAATCGGTGGTGTTTTAGAACCGCCCCAAGCCAGTCCTACGATTGTTGAAGATGGATGCTTTTTGGGATCTAGAAGTATTGTTGTGGAAGGCGTTCGGATTAGAAAGGAAGCAGTACTTGCTGCCAATGTAGTATTGACAAAATCTACACACATAATAGATGTGACAGGTAGCTATCCAATTACCTACAAAGGAGAAGTGCCGTCAAGATCTGTTGTTATTCCTGGCTCTTATACCAAATCATTCCCAGCAGGTGAATACAATGTGGCTTGTGCATTGATAATAGGGCAAAGAAAGGAGAGCACAAATTTGAAAACATCACTAAATGAAGTGTTGAGGGATTATGAGCTGGCAGTTTAGGTTGATAATGACTCATTAACCTAATGACTTGATTTTTAGTCTTCGTGCGAATAAATGCTAATATTAAGTGCGAAATATTTCGTATTTTGTTAATTATATAATAAATAGTGACTTAAATCAAGCATTTTTGATTAAGTAGACTGAATATTGTGGTGTATTTAAGCAAAATGCTTGAATAACGTCATTTGGTTGACATGATTTGAGGAATACTTTAGAATGAAAGAACTTTAAACAAGTCTAATAAGTTATTTTTGCGGCGCTATATTTAAAATTAAAAAATATTAAATGAAAGCTTACTTCACTATCTTTTTGATTGCTTTGACAACTCTTGGTTTTTCACAAAAAAAAGATTTAAATCCTATCACATGGTCATTCGACACGAATCAAGTTGGTCCTGATGAATATGAACTAATATTTAAAGCGGATTTTGATTCTCCTTGGGTCGTTTATTCAAAAGACAATAGTGATGATGGACCAGTTCCTACAACTATTAATTTCACATCTAAAAATGTTGAAACAATTGGTGAAGCTGTTGAAACAGGAAAAAAGGTAAAAAAGGAAGATTCTCTTTTTGGAATGAGTGTTATAAAGTTTGAGGGCGGGCAATCATTTGTAACAAAACAAAGGGTAAGAATAAATGATATTTCTATTCCCGTAACAGGTTATGTAAGATTTATGACTTGTGATAATCAAGTTTGTCTGCCACCGAAAAATGAAGATTTCAGCTTTACTTATAAAGTAAATGCTCCTAAGAGAATGCAACAAGGTAAAAACTCAATACCAGTGAAAAGTTTTTAGTCCCATTAAGATAAAGTATTAAGAAACCACAGTTTATAAAATCCAATTCATATGCGTTTTTTCAAGTTACTTGTTTTATTATTTATCAGTACTATAACTTTTGGTCAAGAGTTAGATCCCGTTGATTGGTCATATGACATTAAACATCTTTCTGGAGATGAATTTTTGATGACATTCACGGCTGACATTGATAAAGGCTGGACAGTCTATTCTCAATTTGTGGATGAAGGAGGACCTGAACCAACAACAATAAATTTTGAAACTGAGGGTGTTCAGAAAATAGGAGTATCAAAAGAATCTGGAAAGAAAAAAGAAGGATTTGATAAAATATTTGAAATGGATGTAATCAAGTTTTTAGCAGATGATCCATTTATAATTGAACAAAAAATTAAGGTGCCTTCTGGAATGAACTCGATGAGTGGTTACTTGACTTATATGACTTGTGATAAGGAAAAGTGCTTGCCTCCGACAGATGTTGATTTTACTTTTCAATTAAAAAGAGGGTCAGGAACGGTATCAATTACCAACACTATAGTTAAGTCCGTAGATGGAGAAGGTGAAAACGCCACTTCTATAATTAAAGTAAATTCTGAACAATCTAAAGATAAAGACGCCTCAAAAAATAATGCTATCAAGGAGCCAGTCACGTGGAATGTTGATATTGCAAAAAACAATGATGGAACGTTTGCTTTAAAATATACAGCTGATATCGCAAAAGGGTGGACCGTATACTCTCTTTATTCAAATGATGATGGACCAGTTCCAACATCAATTGCTTTCGAATCGGAGAATGCTGAAGAAATTGGAAAGGCAAAAGAAATAGGAAAGAAAAAGCAAGGTCCTGATCCTTTGTTTGACAATGTAGAAGTGATAAAATTTTTAGGTGATACACCATATTCTATAACTCAGAATGTAAGGTCAACAGGTAAAGGTAACATTAAAGGTTATTTGACTTATATGGCGTGTAACGATTCCGGATGCTTGCCACCAACTGATGTTGATTTTATTTTTAGTCCTTCAGATTTAAAAGCATCGTTGGGTACAGAGTTTAAAACCAACAGTTCAGCTTCTACAAGCGATAACAGTTTAGTTGCATCAATTCCAATTCCTACTGGTGTTGATATTTTGGATCAAGAGATTCCATCATTAAGAGAAAGTTATTTGTCTCCTGTTGGTGATTGTGAAGGTGGAGAAAGCACAAGTGAGAAGTCATTGTTGTGGTCATTGATAATTGGATTTTTAGGAGGACTTTTAGCATTGTTAACACCGTGTGTGTTCCCTATGATTCCATTGACAGTAAGTTTCTTTACCAAGGACACTAAGAGAAAAGGGTGGGTGAATGGAATGATTTATGGAGCTTCAATAATTGTGATTTATGTTGCTTTAGGATTGGCGATTACTGCCATATTTGGAGATGAAGCTTTGAATAGATTGTCTACGAACTGGATTGCCAATACTTTGTTCTTTTTGATTTTTGTAGTCTTTGCATTTTCATTTTTCGGTTATTATGAAATAAGGCTTCCTAGTTCATGGTCTACTAAAAGTGATACAATGGCTGACAAAGGAGGGTTTTTAGGAATCTTCTTTATGGCTTTTACCTTGGCACTGGTTTCATTTTCTTGTACAGGTCCAATTATTGGATCAGCTCTTGTGTCGTCTGCGTCTAATGCGTTAGGCCCAGCGGTAGTGATGTTTGGTTTCTCAGTGGCATTGGCGTTACCTTTTGGATTGTTTGCGGCATTCCCAGCTTGGTTGAATACTTTACCTCAGTCTGGTGGATGGATGACTTCTGTTAAAGTTGTACTTGGTTTTTTAGAATTGGCCTTTGCATTTAAGTTTTTATCAGTTGCAGATTTAACAAGTCACTGGGGGTTCTTGAGATATGAATTGTTCATGGGTGCGTGGGTTATTATTGGAATATTGACAACATTATATTTGTTTGGTAAGATTAAGTTTCCTCATGATAGCCCTATAGCTAAGTTGTCTAATGTAAGAAAGGTAATAGGAACAGTAGTGGCTTTGTTTACAGTATACTTGGCAACCGGATTTATGTATAATGAAACTACAAAAAGTTACAATTCTCTAAGTGTAATTAGTGGCTTTCCACCTCCAGCTCAATACAATTACTTATTAGATGAAATTAAGCCAGATGCAGCTATAAAAGCAGATTATTCATCGTATTCAATTTGTGCCAATAACATACCTTGTTTCAAAGACTATTACCAAGGTTTGGAATATGCGACAAAACAAGACAAACCTGTATTTTTGGATTTTACAGGACATGGATGTGTAAATTGTCGTAAAACTGAAGAGACGATTTGGATCGATGACGAGATTCGAAATAGCTTGATCAATGATTGGATTTTGGTTTCATTGTATGTAGATGATGATAAAAAACTAGACAAGACTTTATGGTCTAAGAAGCGTCAAAAGAAAATGAGAAATGTAGGTAACAAGTGGGCAGATTTTCAAATTATAAATTTTGAACAAAACTCTCAACCTCTTTATGTGATGATGACAGGTGATCAAAAAGTACTGGCAAGCCCAAGAGGTTATAAGTCGGGTATAGATGATTACCAAGAGTATATGGAATGTGGTTTAGAAACCTATAAAAACAATAAGTAATCGAAATGCGAGGAGCCTTGAAGTTTGGACTAATTATCTTGTTATGTTTTGTAGCTGTTTTGCAATTTTCTTGTAAAGCAGATAAGACAGTAAAAGCGGAAAAGAAAACAGGCAGCCCAGAATTAGACAAGTTAAATGCAGCGATTGCAAGGGATACCTTGGATCATTCTTTACTGTTTGAAAGAGCAAAATTATATTATAAAAACTCGTACTACGATGGTGCTATTGCAGATATGGTAAAAGCCATTGGGTATGAAAGAAAAAACCCAGACTATTATCATTTGTTATGTGATCTTTATTTAGACTACTATAAATCGAAAGATGCGTTATTAACAATTGAAAGGTGTGTTGAATTGTTTCCAAAGCGTATTCCAAGTTTGTTGAAATTATCAGAAACACAATTGATTCTTAAGCAATATGAAAACTCCCTTGCGACTACTTCAAGAATACTAACAATTAATCCTGAAACTGCAGAAGCATATTTTATGATGGGTATGAACTTAAGAAGCATACCTGATATTGAGCGTGCCAAAGTAGCATTTAGAAAGGCCACTGAGATAGATCCTGAATTGGTTGATGCTTGGTTGATTCTGGGGCAAATTTATGAGAGTGAAAATGATAGAAAAGCCTTAGACTATTATGAAGCTGCAACGAACGTGGATAGAAATAATCCAGCTACGTGGCACTCAAAAGCCTACTACTTGCAAAATCATGGACAAGAGGGTAAGGCCTTAGAGATATATAGGCAGATTAATTTGATAGATAAGAACTACATTGATGCATATTTAAATGCGGGAATTCTTTATCTAGATAGAGATTCCATCAAGCAAGCTTACGAGCAATTTGATATTCTTATCAATATAAAACCTACCAACCATTTAGCACATTACTACAGAGGCATTAGCAATGAATTGTTGGGCAAAACTGATAATGCTAAAGAAGACTATAAAACAACACTTATCTTGAAACCTGCATTTTCAAAAGCAAAAAATGCATTGGAGGCACTAGCTAAATCTTCTATGAAATAGGACCAGTTTAATTAATTTGAAACGATAATTCTTTTATGAGTAATTTGATTGTTTTCAAAAAGTGCTTGTAGGAAATAAATCCCACTGTTTAATTCTTGGATATTAATTTTAGTATTAGAATTTGTATTGTGTAATACCAATCGTCCTTGAAGATTAAAGATTGAAACAGCTTTTACTTTTTCTGCAGAGTAAATATTTATAAATGCGGCAGCAGGATTAGGAAAAATGCTTAGTTCTTTATTTTGAAGAGTTGTATTTGATGACATTAAGTCTTCTGTGATTTTTAGAGTACCTGATTTTGCTCCATCACCTGAAGAATTTCCATTGCCATTAACGGCATTCCCGATACCATAAAAACTGATTGGTCCGCTGCCAGCCTCTGGTGCTGTCCATGCCAATTTTATAAGATCATTAGGAATTATGTTACGTTGTTCTACGTATTGACGGTCAGATACCATAACCTCTTGCATTAGATTCGTAAGATTTGAAAAGGTATTAATTCCTGTTTCATCAGAATCTAGTAAACTAACGATTTGGAACCCATAGCCAGCTGGTGCACCAGTATGGTTAATTTTCAAATTTACAGTATAACTTTGATTGGGAAGATAGCTGGTCACTTCTTCACCAACATCATTCAAAAGTGAAATCACTACATTTGGATCGAATACACCATCAGAATGGCATCCAAAACTTCCGCAAGTCTGACCATTTTCACCAGGTGCGCCTGATACGCCTTGTCCAGTCATAGTCGTTCTTCCTGTCCTATTGGAAGTTAATGTAAGTGCCCCAAAAAAGAATAATAAAAGGTATACTGTGTTTTTCATTGTCTCAATTTGACATAAATATAATTGAATATTCAATATTGATATGATTGGCGAAATAAAATATTTATTAGGGTGAATACAAAATTAATTGTCTTGAGCGTTTGTAAACGTTTAAAAAGGACATGGCATGTCTTAAGACATGCCATGTCCTTTTTAAACTCAACAAAACTCGGTATTAATCTGGATTAAGTTGTAATGACTTATAAGAACTTGATTTTCAAAGTTTTTAAATCACTTCTTATTATCAAATAGATATATTTGCAATATGTTTGGAAAACGTAACAATTCAGGAGAACAAGAGAAAGTAAAATTTTCAAAAGACAGCTTTAAGGAATCGTTTAAGATTTTCGCTTATGTAAAACCATATACTGGCTACTTTATTGCGTCTATGTTCTTGCTCTTGGTTTCAACATTGACTTTTATGGTAATTCCTAGTCTGTTAGGGATGTTGTTTGATGTAGCCAAACAAGAGGAAATGAGTTTTAACCTGACTCTGGATAAGTTGGGAATTATTATGTTTGTAATTTTATTGATACAAGGATTGGCTTCATATGGACGGGTTTATCTTACAACTCACTTTGCAGAAAAAAGTATTGCTGACATAAGGAAGGATGTCTATGAGAATCTTTTGACATTGCCAATTACCTTTTATGAGGAGAATACCAGTGGCGATCTGATTAGTCGTGTATCATCTGATATTGGTAAATTGTATTCTGTGTTTTCTATTCAATTTGGAGAATTGTTAAGGCAAATATTAGTCTTGATAATTGGAATAGGGTTTTTAATAGTTTCGACTCCAAAGCTTTCTTTAATAATGTTGGCAACGATTCCTGTAGTTGTTATTTTGACAATGGTATTTGGAAGGAAAATTAGAAAATTATCAAAAGAAAGACAAACAACTTTAGCAGATTCAAATGGACTAATTGGAGAGGTGGTATCTTCTGTAAAAGTGGTAAAAGCATTTGCTTCTGAAATATTTGAAAAGAAAAAATATGATGAATCCCAAGATCTTCTTATCAATGTGGCATTAAGATATGGAAACGCAAGGGGCTTGTTTATATTATTTATAACAATAGTATTCCTAGGCGCTATTTTCTTTATTATTTATATGGGCGCAAAAATGGTTCAGGAAGGTAATATGACTTCAGGGACTTTAATTTCATTTGTTACTTATACATTTATAATTGGAGGTGCAATTGCTGGATTGGGAAGTTTGACGACTGAATTATTAGGCGCAATTGGTGCCACAGAACGTGTAAGGGACATTCTTAATTTGACACCAGAATTGAATCTAAAAAATGATAATGAGGAGTATAGTATTGAAGGTAATGTTGCTTTTAAGGATGTTGTATTTAGCTATCCAAGTCGTAAAGACATTACAGTATTAAAGAAGATCAATTTCAGTATTTCTAAAGGGGAAAAGATTGCCTTGGTTGGCCCTAGTGGTGTTGGAAAGTCAACGATAATTCAATTGTTGTTGAGGTTTTATAACATTGATAGTGGTTCGATAGAGTTGGATGGTAAACCCATTGAGGAATATGAACTACGCAATTTTAGAAAGAATATAGCATTGGTACCTCAGGAAGTAATTCTCTTTGGAGGATCTATTGCTGAAAATATAAAGTACGGTGACCAAAATGCATCAGAGGAAATGATTATGGCAGCTGCCAAACAAGCCAATGCTTGGGAATTTATTGCTAAGTTCCCTGAAGGTCTTGAAACAATGATTGGTGAGAGAGGAATTAAATTATCAGGTGGACAAAGACAGAGAATTGCAATTGCGAGAGCTATTTTGAAAAACCCCTCTATCTTACTTTTGGATGAAGCGACTTCAGCATTAGATACAGAATCAGAGAATCTAGTACAAGAAGCTTTGAATAGCCTAATGGAGAATAGAACTTCAATTATTATTGCACACAGATTAAGCACGATTACTGATGTAGATTGTATTTATGTCTTCCAAGAAGGCCAAATTGTTGAATCAGGAAGCCATCAAGAATTAATGAAAATTGATAATGGTGTCTACTTTAAACAAGCACAGTTAGGTAGGTTGTTTGAGTAGTTTGCTCTGTTGTTCAGACATCAGACTCAGACAGTAGATTCGCATAAGGTATCAGACTTTAGTAGCATAGAGAGCAAGTCTTGGACTTCAAACCTCAGTTCACTGAACTGAAATTTCTGCTTTAATATCGATTTCAATTTCAGACATCAGATAACAAAACGACTCATATTCAGCATTTTAACATAATTATTTACTTAACATATTATGATTATTAATAATATGTATTATATTTGTAGTAATTATACCTACCAGAGAACGAAGAACCTTAGGGAAGCCTCGTTTTATTAGATTGATTATCAATGATTTATCTTTTTTCACAAATGTTTAGAGCCGTTTGTAAGAGGATATTGAAATTTGAAAAGAGTTGTAAATGTTTAGAGCTGTTTGCAATTCATATTAAAATATCAATCGAATAGAAGTTTACCACAACAAATATTTTAGAAATGAAAGGTCACTATTCATAAGTTGAAGTCTATGGATATGGCTGGTTTTGCTAACGAATTAAGCATTTATAATGAAGTTAACTACTTACCTGGTAAGAGGTGTCTACCTTTTGCTTAGTATGATAACCTGTATTCAGGTATCATATTCTCAATGCGATACAAATTGCGAAATGCAGTGTATCGGTCAGATTAATGTTTCTCTTGATCAGTCATGTTTTACTGAAATTACACCTGCAATGGGCGGCAACAATATTGAGTCCGCATGTAACTTTTTATATACTGTTAAGCTGTATGATGAAAATGGTAATCCTATTTCGGGAACAACTGTAGGCTTGGAACATAATGGCCAGTTGATCACCTATCAAATTACAGAAAATGAGTGTGGAAATAATTGTTGGGGTAAGGCTAAAATAGAATATAAATATCCACCACAAATTGACTGCCCAGTTGACTTAACGGTAGCATGTGGTGTAGTTGACTTATTAGAATATCCTCCTGCTACAGGCGGATGTGTTGCATTTGAAGTTATCTTGTTAAGTCAAATAAAGGATCCAATTTCTTGTGACCCAGATTTTTCATCAAGTATAGTTAGGACATATCAAGCAAGGGATGAATTTGGAAATACGTCAACATGTTCACATACAATTTTTATAAGACGTATAGATATAGATGATATTATTTTTCCAAATAATGCTAAGATTTCTTGTAGTGATACATTGTTAATATTTAACGAAAATGGATTTCCTCTTCCTTGGATGAATTATGCATTAACTGGCTCTGGTTATGGAATGGGTGGATTGTTTACTGGGTCTGGCTCTGCAATTGGTGTACCAATAATCTGTGATGTAAATGTTGTAGATGGTTTGTATTGTAGTGATAGTGGTGCATATTCTGGTGTGCCATTGATTCCTGCAGGAGGTGCAACTGTTATTAATAAATCAGATGACCCTTACGGACCGGAATTTATTGTGACTACTCTTGACGATACAAATAATGCAGGATTGTGTAATGCTATTTTAACGTATACTGATATTGAAATTCCAAATATTCCTTGTAAGAGAAAAATTGTCAGAACATGGGACGTAAGAGAATGGTGGTGTACACAAGAATTTACAAATGGAGGTCTTCAAGTGATTGAAATAATTGATGATCAAGCTCCATTGTTTGTTTGTCCTGGTGATTATACAGTTGCCACGGATTATGAATGTGGTGGGCATGTTTACTTAGAACCAGTTGATGCATATGATGAATGTAATTCTGAATTAAGCTATAGTTTTAGATCGGGGATAAATGTTCTCAATACAAACGGAGGTTTTATTGATTTAAATTTAGGTAAGAATTATTTGACTTATACAGTAAGTGATGATTGTAATAATGAATCTAGTTGCCAGGTTCAAGTTACCGTTAAGGACGATACACAACCAGTTGCTATATGTGAACAGTTTAAAGTGATCTCAATGAGTCAAAGTGGACAAACATTGGTGTTTGCAGATCCATTTGATAATGGATCGTGGGATGAATGTGGAATAGATAGATTTGAAGTTAGAAGAATGGATTCATTATGTGTTGCTTCAGACACACTGTTTAGCGATAGAGTAAACTTCTGTTGTTCGGACGTAGGTCGTGAAACTATGGTTGTTTTTAGAGCTTACGATTGGAGCGGTAATTTCAACGACTGTATGGTTACTGTAGAAGTTCAAGATAAGATAGCGCCATCCATAACTTGCCCTGATGATCAGACTATTGATTGTGATCAGGGATATGACTTGAATAATTTAGGTTTGACATTTGGCAATGCTGATGTGATTGATAATTGTTCTGAAACGCAAATTTTAAATGAAGGTGTTACAGCTGATGTTAGTCAGTGTGGTGTTGGAAATATTACGAGAAGATTTGAGGTTTTAGGTCAAGATAGTAGTGTTATAAAGAGTTGCAAGCAGTTTATTACAATAAGAAATACTACAACATTTAATCCTGGTAATATTATTTGGCCGCTTAACTATGAAGTTGTCGATGTATGTCATGCCGAGGATTTAGACCCTCAAGACTTACCTGATTTATACAATTATCCTGTATTTCCAAATCAGGAGGCTTGTACATTGCTAGGTTATAATCATGAGGATAAAATGTTTACGTCTCCAGGTGGATGTATTCGAATTGAAAGATATTGGGCAGTGATTAATTGGTGTGGAACAAGTGAAATTGGTTTTGATCAATTTACTTCTCCCAATCCCCAGATTATTGATATAGTAAACATGATGGCTCCTGAAATCGCGCCAGCAGATTCATTATTTTTTGAGTCAATTAATATTTCTTGCTTAGGCGACACAGTAGAAATTGAACGTACAGCCATGGATGATTGTGATTTTTTATCTTGGACTTACCAAGTTTATAATTCAGCTGATACTTTAGTTTTTGAAGGTGATACTAATTATATCAATGTTATACTGCCTATTGGAGAATACGATATCTTCTGGAGAGTGGAGGATGGATGTGGCAATTTCGATGTTGATGAGCAACATGTTTCCATGCTTAATGTAAAAGCACCAACACCAGTTTGTTTAAATGGGTTGAGTGTAAGTTTGATTGGTATGGACCTAGACTCTAACGGAGTCGTAGACTCTGAGATGGCTGAACTGTGGGCAAGTGACTTTGACAATGGCAGTTCACATTCTTGCGGTAATGAAATTGCATTAAGTTTTTCAAGAGATACTACGGAGAAAAACAGATTTTTTGATTGTAGCCATTTAGGTATCACTGAGGTACAACTTTGGGTAACAGATACAAGAACGGGGGCTCAGGATTTTTGTAGAACATTTCTAGAAGTATTGGATAACAATAACTTTGATATTTGTAATGACAGTATTCAGACTGTAAGTATGAGTGGTGATGTATTTGATGAAAACAATAGGATGATTGAAGGAGTTGAGGTAACTCTTGCCAATACTACGACAACTAGTATGACTGGTGAGTCTGGGCAATATGCATTTGAAAACATGCCTCTAGGTGGGTCCTATGAAGTTGTACCTATGAAAAATACAGATCCACTTAACGGAATCAGTACTTTGGATTTGGTTTATATTCAAAGGCATATTTTGGGATTAGAACTTATAACAAGCCCTTACAAATTAATCGCAGCAGATATTAATAAAAACAATGAAGTATCAGCTATAGATTTAATCGAGTTGAGAAAATTGATTTTAGGTATAAATGATGAGATTCCGACAAATCTAAGTTGGAGGTTTATTGAGTCTAACTTTATTTTCGTTGATCCAACTAATCCATGGCTAGGAACTCTTCCTGAAACTCACGTGATTGAAAAATTGAATTTAACTGAAGTTATAGATTTTATAGGTGTAAAGATAGGTGACGTGAACAACAGTGTCGTAACTTCTTTGAATAGTGAAGAAATTGAATCAAGAAATAGGTCTATAGAATTAGAATTTGATTATAAAATTGATCAAGTTACAGGTTTCTTAAGAGCAGATGTTTATACAAAAGAAGAATTTGAGTTAGATGGTATGCAGGGAACATTTGAATTAGGAAGTATAATTAGTCAAGAAAGCCTTGAGGTTGTTTCTGGCCAAATCGAGATTTCTCCTTATCAATTTAATTTTGGAAATGTTGAGAATGGTTGGTTTACGTTCAGTTTTGCAGAGGTAGAAACTAAAAAACTTGGTAAAACTCATCCTTTATTTACTATTCTTATAAATGAAAGAATGAGCGGCAATCTTGGAAATGTTATTCAAATCAGTGGAAGAAAAACCAGATCAGAAATTTATTCAGATAACGAGATTTTCAAATTGCAATCAAGAGAAAGGACTAATTCTATAGAATCTAAGTTATCGACAGTACCAAATCCTTGGTCAGATCAAACTACTTTATCGGTTGATTTAATTCAAGATGGAAATGTAGTTTGGAATTTCTATGATGTGACTGGAAGATTGATGTATAGTGAAGAAATCGATGGACGAAAGGGAAATAATGAGCTTGTTATAGATAAAGCAAAGATAAATACAAGTGGAATAGTGTATGTTAAGTTGCTTACACGCGAAGGTATTAAAGAGTTGAAAATGATTGTTTTATAAATGATTGAGTAAAAAAAAAGGCCTGATATTAATTTATCAGGCCTTTTTTTTAGCATTACATATTCAAACTTTTTATATATATAGAAAATTGTTATATTTGTGGAGATCCTACCGCAATAGGATCACATACCAACCAAGACGGGAAAAGTAATTGTACAAAATTACTTGCCTAGTACCTTGTAGTATTAGGTTGATATAGATTCTATGATGCCAAACCAATTTTGGTTCTGGACTGGTCATCGACTCTTATAAATTGAATTGATTTTATCAATTCTAAATAATGAGAATGAACCATATAAGGTAGAATTATTAAATGTTAAACATTTTAAGTAACGGGTATATTAGGGTAAAGTTACTTAGGAAGGCATTGATGAACACAATTGAGAACAGATGTAAAAAATTGATTCTTTTTTGTTTATTCTCTGTAGCCTATGTTACAACTGTTGAAAGTCAAGTTAACTTTACTTACCATCTTACGCTGCCAGAAACTCACTTTGCTGAGGCTATGGAGGAGCTTGCCGTTGGATGTAATCCATCAACGGTTACAGGTGTAAGATCAATAACGAGTATAACCGTAGGGATACCTAGAACAATAATCTATTATGATCATTGGGAAGATGGATTTGAAGTAGACTTAGCGAATCCGGTCCAATCTACTACAAAAATTTGGGGAGATGGCTTATCTTATAATGGCGTAGCTCCTTGTTGTCCAAATGATGTTTTTGAAAGTGGTGATATTATCAATTCTGATATTACAATCCCAACGCCAAGAAATTCAAATAATATATTGATTGATGGAAATGATAAAATTGGTTCATCATCAACTCTGTCTATAACTAGAAATGGTTACTCAGAGAATGTAGGTCCATTATTAGGAGGGTCAATGGAGGTCATTGAAAGTTCTAATTTGAGTATGGATTATATAATTCCTGTGGGTGAGGATTTTAACAATGCTTTTTCGAATACTGGAATAATTATACAAATTATAAAAGATACATCTATAGTTTCTGTAGATGTAAATGGTGATGGTGATTATAGCGATATAGGAGAATTGTCTGATGTGGCTGCTGATGCTGGAGATGTTTTGTTTGTACCAGGTGGTTTAAATGGTGGTGGTACAGTAAATGCAAATAAAGATGTACAAATAAATCTGTTTTCTGGTGAGGTGGGAACCTGTTATTCATTGAGAACATGGATCATATATCCTGAATCATTTTGGGATTGTGAATATTATTCTCCCGTACCAAATGTGAACAATAATGATCCAGCTAAAGTCTATTTAAGACATACGCAATCAGGTTCTTTAGATATAGAAATGACTGATAACACTGGAGCAGTTACAACTATAAATGTACCAAACAATACAACGACGGAAGTTACCATTCCTACAAACTCTGGTTTTAAATTTGAAAGTGCTAACGGATGCGTACCGTTTACTATTTTGGAATCTATTGATTCTGAAACACCAGGAAGTAGCACGAGGGATTGGGGTTTTTCGCCAATACCAGCAACACAATTAAAAAATGCAATTCTGGTTGGTTGGGGTGAAGGCTCAAGTGATTTGTCAGAGAACTACAATCCACTTTGGGTTACAGTTCCAAATGCTACAACAATTTATATTAAGTACGATGGTAACTTATCATTGGGCCCAAATGTAAGTCCATGTGGATATCGATATGATACTGCGATAGACTTAAACGCTTTAGATTTTGAAAGAATTTTTGACAATACTGACAACAATCAGACCGCAATTGCCGTATTTACTTGTGACGGAACAACGGTGATTGGAGCATATGGACAAGATGCTTCAATTTCTACACCAAGTAATCCAGCATTAGATTTAGGTACAACAGTTATACCATTTTGCTTTCAGTTTGCAGCACTTGATGACGAGTACTTTGTACCGCTTAATGCATCTATTGATTTGCCGATTCTGGAGAATGATTTCGGATTTGCAAACCCTTCATCAGTACTTGTAAGCCCTAGTAGTAATTTAATACCTCCTTCTAACGGTACTATATCCGTTAATCCAAATGGAACGGTTACCTATACTCCTTTTACAAATTTCATGGGGTCTGATACTTTTACTTATTTTGCTTGTGATCAGACACTTCCTCCAAGTGGCCCATACTGTGATACAGCAACAGTAATTGTACACTTAATGGATTGTTCTGCAGGTCCAAATCAAAAACTGTTATCAGGTTATGTATTTAAGGATTTGGATATTAATAGCGTATACAATAATGAACCCGGTATTGTAAATGCTGATGTAAATATTTATAGAGATATCAACCAAAATGGAGTTCTTGATTTAAGTGTTGATATGTTAATACAAACTGTTCAAACTGATGCATTGGGCTATTATGAGTATAGTTTTACTGTTGAGTTTATAGATTATGGAGAAGATTTTAGTGGCTCAGTTTTTTCTGGGACTAATAACAATAGTGGGACGAGCTTTTGGGAGAATGATTTTTGGATACGTTCAGGAACAAATAACAATACTAGCGATGTAAGTGCAGGGTTATATTCGTCATCAAGTAATGATTTTCAAGATAGGGTTTTACAATTAAAAGATAATGATGCCGGAGCATATAGAATTGCAAATTTTGCATTGGCAGAAAGTGCAGTTTTAAATTTTGAATATGATGTTGATTCTGATGTTGATGGGAACAACGAAGGTTTTTTCGTGCAAATTTCAGAGGATAACGGCGCGAATTATACAACTGTTTTTACATATGAAAATACATCAGGAAGTGGATTCCTAAATGTTGAAACGGCAAGTATAGATCTTACTAACTTCATGACATTCCCTAATATTAATGATATAAGAATTCGATTTATTACAAACAATCAACCATCAAATAATGAGTCTTTTTGGTTTGACAATATAGTTTTGGATGTTACCGAAGATTATAATTATTTTTATTAGATGTAGATCAATCAATTTTGTCTGGAGGTCAAATATTTACAACTCCAACTTTATATAATGTCATTGCAGTTAATTCTGGAGTGTGCTACCCTGGAAATGATTTTGGATTAGGTTGCTTTTACGATAATGATGGTGACAATATTTGTGATGTAGAGGATCTTGATGATGATAATGATGGTATATATGATACTCAGGAAATTTGTGGATCTGATCCAGTACCATTTCAATTGGAAACAACGATTCTAATAGAAATAGATCTTGATCAGTATGAAAATGAGACGTCATGGTCTTTCTCAGGGCCTAATGGTATCATAGATAGCGAAGGGCCATACCCTAATTCAAGTGATATAATTACTAAGTCATATACTATTGATATTAATGGAACATACACTTTTCAAATCAATGATAGCTATGGTGATGGTCTTAATTCGAATGGAGGCTCAGATGAAAATCAAGCGTCATCATATAAAATAACGATAGATGGAGGCTTAGTATATGATAGTGGAAATGCTCCAGATTTTGGAACTGTTGATACTAGAAGCTTTCTTGTAGATTTAAATTTTGATTCTTTTGATTGCTTGGTTTCAGATCCAAATTCTGACGATGATGGTGATGGAATACTAAATTATCAAGACTCAGATTTTTGCGTATTAAATAGTGCAGGAGTTTGTGACCTTTATGATATTGACGGAGATGGAATTTTGAACCATATGGATCAAGACAGCGATGGTGACAATTGTTATGATGTTATGGAAGCTGGCTTTACAGCAAGCAGTTCAGTTGTAGGAGAATTGTCAGGAACCGGCTATAACAGCAATGGAACTGTTGCAGGAGGAATTGACGGATATTCAACTGCGTTAGATGTTGATATGAATTCTCAATTTGATTATTTAGAAGATGGTCCTTTTATAGAAATAATATCTTGCCCAATTGATTTTAGCTTTGAAGCATGTTCAGTTGATGAGCTTGTAGCATCTGGACAAACAAATCTTGGATTTAGTAGTGATGTAGTTGAAATTACTTATGCTGAACTTTTGGCAGAAGGCATTAATTTAAACTTTATTGTTGATTCTATAACTTATTATGATGCAATAATTTCTAGTGCTCCTATCGCTTTTGAAAGACACTTTATTATAGTTGACAATTGTGAAAACCTTGTTACATGCATACAATCAATTATGCTAACTGATGGTGAATTTCCTACAATTACTTGCCAAGATGATATAGCAAATCCAACTGATCTTGGAAGTTGTGTCGCGACAAATCTTGATTTAGGGATTCCACTTACAAATGACAATTGTTTGGGTGGGTCAATTTCTAACAATTCAGTTGAGCCTTATGATTTAGGAATCACTGAAGTAATATGGACAGTAGCAGATGTTAATGGAAATTCTTCCAGCTGCATTCAAATTGTTACGATTTATGACAATGAATCACCAACATTGACTTGTCCTCCTGATCTTACAGCCTTTACTGATATAGGTGAATGTTTTACCAATTCTGTTAGTTTAGGATCACCAACTATAATTGATAATTGTTCTATTAGCATTATCTCAAATGATTCTTCACCAACATTTGATTCAGGAATTACTACAGTAGTATGGTCTGTAGAGGACCAAGGAGGAAACTCAGAAACGTGTAGTCAAATAGTTACAATTGAAGATAATGAGTTGCCTACAATTACATGTCCCGAAGATGTAACAGTAAACACAGATGCCTCAAGTTGTGAAGCCACCTTGGTGGTATTAGGAACAGAAACGAGTGCTGATAATTGTACAGGATCAGTAGTAACAAATGATGAGTCATCAAGTTACGATTTAGGAAATACAACAGTACTATTTACAATAACAGATGGCAGTGGAAATACAGCGACTTGCTCTCAAGTAGTAACAGTAGAAGATAATGAGTTGCCGACAATAACATGTCCAGCAGATGTAACAGTAACTACAGATGCCTCAAGTTGTGAAGCGACATTGGTAGTACTAGGAACAGAAACGAGTGCTGACAATTGTACAGGAAGTGTAGTTACAAATGACGAACCATCAGCTTATGTATTAGGAAATACAACGGTATTATTTACAATAACAGATGGAAGTGGAAATACAGCTACATGTTCACAAGTAGTAACAGTAGAAGATAATGAGTTGCCGACAATCATTTGTCCAATAGATGTAACAGTAAACACAGATGCTTCTACATGTGAAGCGACCTTGGTGGTATTAGGAAC
>CAJQRD010000032.1 GCA_905480605.1 uncultured Saprospiraceae bacterium
TTTTGCTTTGACATCGACAAAGTCATGATTGATACTTGAAATCAGCAACTGGCTTTTTGCAATCGCATCTGGTGCCCCTTGAACTTCAATAACAATTTCATCACCAGAAACCATTGGCGTCCATAATTGTAGGTGGTCATCATTATCCTTTTCGGTAAAAGGTCCAAATATTTCAGATTTGCTTTTATTGTAAATATATAAGCTCACCCCTTTTTCAAGTCTAAACTCAGTAAATCCTAAGTTAAGAGAATATGCATTTGGTGATTTAATGCGTTGACGCCAAACTGAAGTACCACTTTTAGTAGATTCCCAAGTCCCATTTAATAAAGGCGAAACATTAATTTCTCTGGCCTCACCGAATGTATTGGGACTGTTTTTATGATTTACTTTTTTTAATGCAGTATTATCGAGAGGAGGTAATTCAATAAGTTCCACTGAGCTTATATGATTTACATCTTGGCTGACCTTATGCTGACTTTGTATTTCTAACGATTGAAATAAAGTAGTACAAATTAATATGCAGTAAAGGGACTTGGTGAAAATCATATTCCAAAATACAATTAAATCACTTTGTATACATGAATTTTGAAGACAATTCGGATTCTATTGAATAAAAAATATGTGTTATGTACAGAAAACGAGAGGGTTATGGAAATTTGAAAAAAAAATAAAAATAATTGTACAAAAATATTGCAGATATTGACGAATCAACTTAAATTTGCGCTCGCTTTACAAGCTTCCTTAGCTCAGCTGGTTAGAGCATCTGACTGTTAATCAGAGGGTCCAAGGTTCGAGTCCTTGAGGAAGCGCGAAGGTTAGCCTTGATTGGAAACAATCAAGGCCTTTTTTATGCCCTAAAGACAACTCAAGCAATCTTTTACACAAATAACTAAGATTTAACAAGCATTTAAATTCTTGTTAAGCCCTAACAAATTAAGATTATAGTATTTAACTTGCTTTTAGATTTAAATTATAAGCATGAATAAGTTACTACTGCTTTTTGTCTCAATTATACTTATGACTTCCTGTAGCCAAAAAGTATACTTCTTTGAGGCAGACAAATTAGAAATGAGTGAAGAAGGTAACATTGACATTGAAGTCAATGCATTTTTTGGAGGCGATGCATTGGATTACGTGGTTTTTGAATTAGATGTTAAAAACAATACTTCTGACAGCTTGTATTTAAATTATGAAGACGTTTATTTGAGAATTAATGAAAATCAAGTGGTTTTTAATGCTTTAAATAGAAACGATTTGATTTTTGAAGCAGAATCAAGACAACAAGAGTTAACAAGAGAAAAAAGAGGAAGAGATATCGGAAATGCTATTTCAATAGGCTTAGATGTTTTATTAATTGGAACTGGTAATGTAAATGCAATAGGCACTCTCATTTATTCAACAGAAACAGCAGCTTATATGCTAGAAGATTCACGCGCTTACAAATTACTCAAAGGCTCGCTGGATGAACAAATTCAATACATAGAAGATTGGGTTTTGTTCCACGAAACAGTCCCTCCTAATAATGAAGATTCGTGGGATGTTCTTTTTGAAAGACAGTTATTTGATGCAAAAGCAGATTTAATTGTTAAAATAGACGATAAAAAATACTCCATTCCGTTTAATTTAAGAACAATAGAAGAAAAAGTCAGATAGTAATAATTGAAGTCTTACTCAACTCTTGTTAATTTGCACAAGAAAAATCACATTTGAAAAAACATATTACAAATATTGCCCTTTCAGGATTGGTCGAACTTTTAAGATCCAACAAACAAAAAATTGTCTTTACCAATGGTTGTTTTGACATTCTACACCCTGGACACATTGATTATTTACAAAAGGCTAAAAACCTAGGAGATGTATTAATCCTGGGACTTAATTCTGACAAATCTATCAAATCACTTAAAGGAGTGGACAGACCTATTAATAAGCTGTCAGATAGATTAAAGATGCTTGATGCATTAGAAGCTGTTGATTTTATCATTGAATTCGATGAAGAGACACCAATTAAACTTATTACCATGATTTGCCCCGATGTATTGGTAAAAGGTGGTGATTATACCTTAAAAACAATTATAGGCTCAGAATTTGTACTAGATAGTGGTGGAAAAGTTGAAGTAATCCCTTTTTTAGAAGGCTATTCAACAACAAAATTGATTGAAAAAATAAAAGCATTATAAATGAAAGTGCAAGAACTGGTTGATTATCTGCATACTATAGCGCCTAACCACTTTCAAGAACCATATGACAACAGTGGTTTATTAGTAGGCAATTCAAATGATTCCATAAGTGGGGTATTGGTAAGTCTAGATGTTACAGAAGAAATTCTGGATGAAGCTATAGAGATTGGCGCAAATGTTATTGTATCCCACCACCCTATTATATTTAGCGGATTAAAACGTTTGACAAATAGCAATTACATTCAAAGAATAGTGCAAAAGGCTATTAAAAATGATATCAACCTCTTTGCTATTCATACCAATCTAGATAATGTATATGAAAATGGTGTCAATACATACATTGCCAATCGTTTAGGCCTTATAAATGTTGAGATTTTAAAACCAAAACCAGAATTATCTCATATAGACAAGCCAATTGGAGCTGGAATCATTGGACACCTTGAAAATGAACAAAATGAAATGGCATTTTTGACCCATTTAAAGGCCAAAATGGGTGTTAATTGTATAAAGTATACCCAGTTATCGAATAAGCCTATAAAAAAGGTTGCAGTGTGCGGTGGATCTGGCAGATTTCTGTTAAACGATGCAATTCTACAAGAAGCTGATATTTTTATTACATCTGATTTTAAATACCATGAATTCTTTGATGCTGATAATCAGATAGTTATAGCAGATATAGGTCATTTTGAAAGTGAGCAATATACAATTCAATTGCTACACGAGATATTGACAAATAAATTTAATAACTTTGCAGCCTATTACACGAAAGTGAATACAAATCCTGTTAATTATTTCTAAGAAATGGCGAAGAAAACGAAAACTATAGAAGAAAGGTTGAAGAACTTATTTGATCTTCAAATTATTGACTCTAAAATAGATCAAATTAAGATCTTAAAAGGAGCATTACCTATTGAAGTTAAGGACTTAGAGGATGAAATCGCTGGTCTTGATACAAGAGTCAATAAGTTAAATTCAGTTCTGGAAGATGTCAAGAATCATATTGGCAAACACAAGGAAAATATAAAAACATCAGAAAGCCTTATCGAAAGATATAACAAACAGCTTGATGAAGTTAAAAACAATAGAGAATTCGAAGCTTTAACTAAAGAAATTGAGCTTCAAAATCTAGAAATTCAATTGTCTGAAAAGAGAATTCGTGAGGCTAATGATGATAATGAGTCAAAGGCTGAAGCTCTTGCTAAAACTGAAGAGCGCAAAGCTCAAAAGGAAGAAGATCTTGTAAAAAAGAAAGAAGAGCTTGAGAAGATCATTGAAAAAACTGAAAAAGAAGAAAAAACATTAAGCAACAAGTCTGATAAAGCGCAAGCTAAGATTGAAGAAAGAATGCTTAAATACTACCATAAAACACGATCTGCATACAGAAATGGATTGGCAGTAGTGACATATGGAAGAGGATCTTGTGGTGGTTGTTTCAACAGAATACCTCCTCAACTACAAATCGAAATAGGAAACAGAAAAGAATTAATCACTTGTGAGCATTGTGGTAGAGTACTTGTAGATCACGAAATTGCAGGCATTACTGAAGATGTAGATTAATAAAACCAATAGCCGTTTATGTTTAGATTTGAAGAGTCATTCATATTATGGTTTTTAGTTTTGATCCCACTAGGGCTCTTACTGTTTTATCTTTCCACAATCCGGAAAAGATCTCAATTGGACAAGGCTGGAGATTACAAAATATTCTCAAGACTTTTTCCCAATTGGTCACTTAAAAGAGAATGGCTGAAAAACAGTCTGATTCTCACTGCTTTTGCATTTCTGCTAATTTCATGGGCAAACCCTCAATGGGGAAACCGAAAGCAAAAAGTCAAAGCCAAGAGTTCTGATGTCATCATAGCATTAGATATTTCGCAAAGTATGCTGGCGCAAGATATTTCACCCAATAGAATGGAAAGGTCTAAATTCTTCCTAAACGAATTGGTTAAAAAATTAAGAGGTGATCGCATAGGTCTAGTCTTTTTTGCAGGAAGTGCATATCTTCAAATGCCCCTCACAAATGATTATGCTTCTGCGGAGACTTTTATAAAAAGTGCCAATACAACACAAGCAGGAACACAAGGTACTGTCATTGCTGAAGCCATTGAAATGTCTCAATCTATATTCGGTGAAGACAATGCCTCCCAGAAGGCAATCATAATAATATCAGACGGCGAGAATCACGAATCAGAAGCTATTGCTGCCGCTCGTGAAGCCAAATCCAATGGTACATTTGTATTTACAATAGGTGTTGGTACCCAAGAAGGAGCTAGAATCCCTATCGTTGAAAGAGGTAAACGCGTATTCAAAACTGACAAATCTGGAAATCCCGTAACATCAGCATTAAATGTGTCTATGTTACAAGATATTGCTGAAGCTGGTGGCGGAAAGTATTATTCTTTAGATCAAACGATGTCAGCCCTTAGCAAATTAGACAGGGACATTGACAAACTGGAAAAACAAGAAGTTGAGCAAAGATCATTTACAGATTACAATTCATATTTTCAATATTTCTTATTTCTAGCAGTTATACTATTGGTCATTGAATATTTCTTAACCAATATTTCAAATAGAACGAAAAGTTGGAAAAGCATTTTTGGCATATGATTTTAAAATATTTTAAATATATAATTTCGACTTTATTTTGTCTTTGCACTATTAACTTAAGTGCACAATCTTCGCATACACTATTGATGGATGGGGACAGCCAATATGCTTCAGACAATTATTTAGAAGCTGAAGAATTATATAGAAAAGCCAAAGAAAAAGAAAGCAATTTAAAGTCTAATTTCAACTTGGGAAATGCAACTTACCAGCAAGGCAGATTCGAAGAGGCAATAGATTTTTATTTGAATGCCGCAGGGAAAGCTGAAGACAACAATGTCAGATCAGATGCATACTACAACTTGGGAAATTCTTATTTTAACAATCAAAAACTTGAAGAAGCTGCTGAATCATTCAAACAAGCAATCAAAATAAATCCCAATAATAAAAACGCACGCTATAACTTAGCATACACCAAGGAGATTATTAAACAAGTCGCCCAGCAACAAAAGGAACAACAACAGCAAGATCAAGATCAGGGAGAGAGTCAAGACCAGGAAGATCAAGAAAATCAGGATCAAGAAAATCAAGATCAGAACCAAGATCAAAGTGGTGAAAACCAAGATCAAAACGAAAAAGAAGAGCAAGAGCAAAAAGAACAGGAGCAAGATAGTACTCAGCAAAGTCAAGGAATGCAATTTGACAGCTCAAGATTGGAAAAGCAAACTCTAGACAGTACCGATGCTAACAAACTGCTCCAGATAATTCAAGAGGAGGAAATGAAGGTGCAAGAAAAATTGAGAAAATTCAACTCTAAAAGAAAGAAACCAGATAAGGATTGGTAATACCTATTTAACCTTATATCAAGTTTATTACTCACAATTTGAATTACAAGTGGTTTTTCAAACTCAAAAAGTTTAAAAAATAATTAACTTTTTAGATTTATAAATCACTTTCATATTTACACACTAAATATTATTTTCGTAAGACAAAAAATACTAATTATGAAGTCAATATTTGTTTTTTTATGCATTGCATTCTCATTAAGTATTTCAGCACAAAGTATAAAAGCATCCGTAAGCTCTGACTCTATTTTAATTGGGAATACAATAAAGGTTACCTTCAAAATCGAAAACACTGAAGCCGAACTCGAAACCCCATCGTTTGAAAACATTTCAATAGTTGGTGGCCCAAATTATAGTAATTCCGTTCAAGTCATGAATGGTCGTAAAACAAGCAGTAAAAGTATTTCTTATTATTTAAAGCCAGAAGTCGAGGGGCAATTATTCATTCCTCCAGTTACAATAGCTGATGGCAATCAAATATTAGAAACTACAGCTATAGAAATCAATGTTTACCCTAATCCAGATGGAATAATAAATAATATTGAACCCGAAGGAAGTTTCTTTTTTGAGTCAATGGATTTTCCTTTTCAAGGGTTTAACAATGATGATTTCTTTAAGAGTCCTTTTGACGATATGAAACTTAATAAAGAAGAAGCTCCAAAGAAAGAAATCCAACCAAAAAGTAAATCAAAACAAAAAACAAGAAAGATATAAATGAAAATCAAACTCCTATTATTTCTGTTTTCATTTAGTTGTCTTTTTCTTGCAGCTCAACAACCGACTTTCAAAGCTCAATCTGATGCTTTAAAAATAGTTGAAGATTCTTACGTAGATGTCAAATTTATCTTGAGCAACAGTGAAGGTTCTGGTTTCAAACCTCCATCATTTAAAAATTTTGAAGTCGTAGGCGGTCCTAACCGTTCTAATTCCATGACAATCGTTAATGGAGTAGTCAAACAAACACAATCATTTGGATATGCCTTAAGGCCTAAGACAAAAGGAAAACTAACGATTGGCTCTGCCTCAATAAGAACAAAGTCAGGATTTTTAAAAACCAAACCTTTCGTTATTGAAGTTGTCAAAGGAAATCCTTCGAAAAACAAAACAGTAAATACATTCTTTATTGAAACCAACTTATCTGACTCTATTGCATACGTAGGCCAACAATTGATTCTTGAATATAAACTTTACACTACGGAAGAAGTAAGGTCTATTAACTTCATGAATGAATCTGATTATGATGGTTTTTTCAAACAAGGTATAAATAGCAATCGTGAGTCTGTAAAAAGAGAAATAATTAACGGTGTTGAATATGCCACTAAAATTGTCAAGCGAATTGCTTTGTACCCACAGCAAACTGGAACATATGAATTGGAACCTGTAACGATCCGACTTGGTATCGCGGATAAAAATAACAGATCAAGAGGCTTCTTCTTTTCAAACCAATTGAAAGAAAAAAGAGTACAGGCTGAAGGTAAAACAATTATTGTTGCCAACAACCCTCCAACCAATGGCAATTCATTTTCTGGTGCAATAGGAAAATATACAATGAATGCTCAAGCTTCTAAAAGAAGTTTAACAACAGATGATGCTATTGTAGTCAATATGTCAATTCAAGGTAATGGTGACAGTAAAACTGTGAGTGCGCCTATTTGGCAAACATCTGACTCATTGGAAATATACGACCCTAATATTATTGAAGATGAAACATTTCAAAATGGATCGAGATACATTCACAAAAAGACATTTGAATATCTAATCGTACCTAAGTTTCCTGGTGTATATAAAATTACTCCGGAGTTTACATATCTTGACACAGACAAAGATCAATATGTCACACTAAAAAAAATGCTCCCCCCTTTTAATGTTTTAAAAGGCAGTCAATCGACAACGGTTATAGATGATGACAAATCATTAGATATACGACCTATCTCCAAAAATATTTACTTAAGTAAACAATCAAATAAGATACATGGCACTCCTCTTTATTGGTCGTTCCTAACTTTACTTTTGGCTTCTATTGGAGGTATTTTTTATTATAACAATCATCTGACAAAATCAGGACAAAAAGATCCTGATTTGATTCGAAAAAACAGAGCATTGGCTTTAGCCCAGCAAAGACTTGAGTCATCAAAAGCATTAATGAGTTCAAACAATACTTCTCAATTTTACGAAGAGCTTTCTGTAGCCGTTAAGAAGTTTATTTCTGATAAGTATGGAATACCAGCTTTGCATATTAACAAAAGTGAAATTTTAAACCAATTGGAAGTTCAAAATCTGACTGGTAGTAATCATGAAAGTTTTGCGTTTATTCTCGGGGAATCAGAAAAGGCATTATATGCGCCAAGCTTAGCAACAAATATGGATGAAATCTATAGCCAAACTGTTGAATTATTTACAAACTTAGAAGGCTAGAGTCTTTGTGTTCTTATTAATACAATCAAATTGTTTTGCCTATTTCTAGCAAAGAATAACATGAATTGACTTACTTTTGCACTTCAAAATAAATTCAATGTCTGATAGATTAAAAATTAAGCAGATCTTATCGTCAGGGGACGTAGATTACACGACAACGGTTAAAGGGTGGGTAAGAACATTTAGAAACAATCAATTCATAGCTCTAAATGATGGTTCAACCGTAAACACATTACAAGTTGTTGTAGATCGGGAAAACACACCTGAAGCTGAGCTTAAAAGAATCACGACAGGAGCGGCAATAAGTGCAACTGGCAAAATTGTAGCATCACAAGGTGGTGGGCAAAGCGTTGAACTTCAAGCTACCTCAGTAAAAGTTCATGGTGATGCAGATCCAACTAAATATCCACTACAGCCTAAGAAGCACAGTCTTGAGTTTTTAAGAGAAATCGCTCACCTGAGGTTTAGAACAAATACTTTTGGAGCTATTTTCAGATTAAGACATTCAGTAGCTTTTGCTATACATCAGTTTTTTAACGACAGAGGTTTTGTCTACCTACATACACCAATCGTCACGGGCTCAGATGCTGAAGGTGCTGGAGAAATGTTTCAAGTTACCACTCTAGATCTTAACAATGTTCCCAAAGGAGAAGATGGCCAAGTTGATTTCAAACAAGACTTTTTTAAGAAGGCTACCAATCTTACAGTCTCAGGTCAACTAGAAGCGGAATTGGGTGCTTTGGCACTTTCTGATGTTTATACATTCGGCCCTACCTTTAGAGCTGAAAACTCAAATACATCAAGACACCTTGCAGAGTTTTGGATGATTGAACCAGAAGTTGCATTTGCTGATTTAAATGACAACATGGATCTAGCTGAAGATCTTCTTCAATATGTCATCAAATATTGCTTAGACAAGCACGATGATGATCTTAAATTTTTAGAAGATAGACTTTTGAAAGAGGAAAGTCAGAAGCCTCAGAATGAAAGATCAGAATTGTCTTTGCGTGATAAATTAAAATTTTGTGTAGACAATAAATTTGAAAGAGTTACTTACACTGAAGCAATTAATATTCTTAAAAACTCTAAGCCTAATAAGAAAAAGAAATTCCAATTCGTAATTGAAGATTGGGGTGCAGATCTTCAATCTGAGCATGAAAGATACTTGGTGGAAAAGCATTTCAAAAAACCAGTTATCCTCGTTGATTACCCAAAAGAGATCAAGGCTTTTTATATGAGAATGAATGAAGACAATAAGACTGTACGTGCCATGGACATTCTATTCCCTGGCATAGGAGAAATAGTTGGAGGATCTCAAAGAGAAGAACGTCTTGAAGTACTAGAAACCAAAATGAAAGAGTTTGATGTACCTCTTGAAGAAATGCAATGGTTTTTAGATACAAGAAGATTTGGAACTTGCGAGCATTCTGGCTTTGGGCTAGGATTTGAAAGACTTGTATTGTTTATTACAGGAATGACAAATATTAGAGATGTAATTCCTTTTCCTCGTTTTCCAGGAAATGCAGAAATCTAATTCGATATAAAGACCAAGTGTTTTGTTTTATTCAAAATGCATTATAAATAAAAAAAGTGATTTATGGAATTTCCACAAATCACTTTTTTATTAGTAAACAAGTACAAGTCAATACTTATATCAAGCAATATAATTATTACTTCTCGTCAGCGTATCTTTTGGATACTTCATCCCAATTGATAACATTGAAAAATGCTTGCACATAATCAGGACGTCTGTTCTGATAGTTTAAATAGTATGCATGTTCCCATACATCTAATCCCATAATTGGAGTTCCGCCGCAACCTACACCAGGCATAATTGGATTGTCTTGATTTGGAGAAGAACAAACTTCAACTCTTCCTCCGTCGTGAACACATAACCATGCCCATCCACTTCCAAACCTAGTACCTGCAGCCACTGCAAATTTCGCTTTAAATTCGTCAAACGAACCATAGGCATTATTAATTGCCTCAGCCAATTCGCCAGAAGGTACTCCTCCTCCGTTTGGACTCATAACAGACCAAAACAAAGAATGATTGTAAAAACCACCACCGTTATTTCTAACAGCAGTATTAGACATATCAAGATTAGATAAGATATCTTGGATATCTCGACCTTCTAAATCTGTTCCTGCAATTGCAGCGTTTAATTTATTTGTATATCCTGCATGGTGTTTGCCGTGGTGTATCTCCATCGTCCTTGCATCAATGTGAGGTTCAAGTGCATCATGTGCGTATGTTAAATCTGGTAATTCGAATGCCATTATGTTGTTTTTAAGTAAAAAAATAAGTTATAAATATAACCTGAAATCTATTTCTTTTGTTCATGAATTCCCATTGAACTATAATTATTCAATGTTTTAATTCTTATTATAGGTTCCAGAACAACCAAATGCAGTTAAATCCATGCTATCACCGTTTAAAGTTGCTGAAAATATTAAAGACGACTCTTTAACAGAACATCCATCTATCTCTGCTTCAAGTCCTCCAAAACTTAAAGATCCAGATGAACTTCCCTGAGTAACAACCATAGTTTCAACTAAAGAAACAGTCCCAGAATCAGGGCAGTTTTCAGTTGAAGCATCTAATGTGTAGGTACCTATCCAATCAGCACTAGTACAGTTACTAACTTCGTCCGTTTCACAACTTGCAAATAAAAGTCCTGTAAACAAGAATAATACTATAATTCCTTTCATAATTCCTCTATTTCTAATTTAAAACGCCAAAATAAAGAAGTTTAAGCAATTATACTCTATAAAAAATTTACGTTGCTACAATCTGCAATAAATAATCAACTAAATTTGCGCAAAAAAATAATGGCAAAATTTAGAGAAGAAAAAGATTCTATTGGTATTATAAAAGTACCCGTTGATAAATATTGGGCAGCACAAACCCAAAGATCAAGTTTAAACTTTAAAATTGGAGGTCAAAAAATGCCTGTTGAGGTAATAAGAGCTTTTGCAATACTAAAGAAAGCTGCAGCGCAAACAAATGCAGAATTAGGTGTACTTTCAAAAGCAAAAGCAAAAGTTATCGGTCAGGTTTGTGATGAAATAAGTCAAGGAAAACTAGATGATCAATTTCCATTGGTTGTATGGCAGACGGGTTCTGGAACACAATCCAATATGAATGTTAACGAAGTAGTAGCCAATAGAGCTCACGTTGTAAAAGGTGGTAAATTATCAGATGCCAAAAAAAGTATCCACCCCAACGATGATGTGAATAAATCACAATCATCAAATGATACTTTTCCTACAGCAATGCATATCGCTGCTTACCAAAAAATTATGGAGACCACAATTCCAGGATTGGAAAAATTGAAATCTACATTTGAAAAAAAATCTAAAGACTATAGCAAAGTAGTTAAGATTGGGAGAACACACTTCATGGACGCCACCCCAGTAACACTTGGTCAAGAATTATCTGGTTATGTTGCACAAATTGATTTTGGAATTAAAGCTATTAAAAACAGTTTAAAACATTTGTCACAATTGGCCTTGGGAGGAACTGCTGTCGGTACTGGATTGAACACACCAAAAGGCTACGACAAATTGGTGGCTAAAAAAATAGCAACCTTGACAAAACTGCCATTTATAACTGGGAAGAATAAATTCGAAGGGTTAGCTGCACACGATGCAATTGTTGAATCACATGGAGCCTTAAAAACTGTTGCTGTTTCATTGATGAAGATAGGTAATGATATCAGAATGTTGGCATCAGGTCCTAGGTGCGGTATTGGTGAAATAACCATTCCAGCTAATGAGCCAGGATCATCAATAATGCCAGGCAAGGTAAACCCTACTCAAGCAGAAGCATTGACAATGGCAATGGCACAAGTTATGGGAAATGATGTAGCTATAAACATTGGAGGAATGAGTGGTCAGTTCGAATTAAATGTGTTTAAACCAATGATGATTTTTAACTTCTTAATGTCAGCACAATTGATTGGTGACGCTGCAGTAAGTTTTAGTGACAACTGTATCAAAGGACTAAAGCCAAATAAAAAAGCCATTACAGAAAACTTAAACAATTCACTTATGTTGGTCACAGCATTAAATACCAAGATAGGATATGATAAAGCTTCAGAGATAGCTAAAAAAGCATATAAAGAAGGAAGCACATTAAAAGCTGCCGCTCTTAAATTAAATTACTTAACTGAGAAGGAATTTGACTTGTGGGTTAGACCAGAGAAGATGTTATAGTTATCTCCATATCTAGAATATATATCCTGGTAGAATAATTATTCTATCAGGTTTTTTTTGTCTTATACTAAAAAATAGAGAATAGCAATTGTTGTATAAATTGCTAAATGATTAGTAAAGTAAAAGAATAGTACAAGCAATTGAGAATTCAATTAATCACAATTTTACTCGAATGTTGAAATAGAGTATAATTCCTTTAATACATGAAAGAGTGATATTGATCTAAACGATATATACCCAACTTCCATCAAAGCCAATAACTGAGAAATAAAGTAGTCTAATAGTAAAGCTTTTCGATTAAGGAAAAAACAAATAGATGTCTATAAACGGAGAAAGCCCGCTGTTTTCACAACGGGCTTTCATAAACGGGCGGCGACCTACTCTTCCACTTTCGTAGTACCATCGGCGCTGAAGGGCTTAACTTCTCTGTTCGGTATGGTAAGAGGTGG
>CAJQRD010000033.1 GCA_905480605.1 uncultured Saprospiraceae bacterium
ACAGTAACTTAACATTGATAATTTCCACTTCTGATTTAACCCTGAACTTATTTATTTATCAAGGGGGGTCAGCTTGCGCCATTCGGGGGGTCACATACAGCGCCATTCGGGGGGTCAGCTTCGCGCCATTTAACAATTGTCACAAGTATTTGTAGTTTTAAGCAATTCAGCTTTTGGGTGATTTTTACTTTCTGACTCTATTTGATCACAAGCGAAGGTTTGTACATCCGTGATGTCATAATGTTCGTAAATCAATTGCTTGTGTGACTTAGAATCATACGCAATATTGAATACTCTTTTCTGAGTTCTAACGATTCCACTAATTTTTGAGTTGTTAATATTAAGACTTACATAAGAGCTAGGATTGTCTTCTACTGATCCTATAAAGAACTTTCCAATTGAAATAGTTTTATTAGCTGTCTCACCAGAACTGTTCTTCTCAGTGACTTGAAAGCCATCGATGACAATCTCTTCAGGATTTAGATTTAAAACTATAGGACCAAATTCAGTAGGTAATTTTATTAAAATAGATTGATTTTTTGTTAAGATCATGGATTGATCAGAAAGCCCAGACGTAGCAACTTCAAAAGCAGTTGCCAATTTCCCATTGGGCAATACTATCTCAATTGACTTTTCAGTCAAATCAAATACAGGTTGGCTATATAACATCTGACTAAAGGCAAGCCAGAATATAAGGTGTATTAAGGTTCTCAAGATTTCTATTAAGTTGTTATGTAATCTTGACTTTAACTACCACAACAAAACGTAACCTTGACTAGCGACTAAAAATTAAATTCTAGTCCACCCAAAATAATTCTCAGGGGAAATTTATACATATTTACCTCCGTATTATTTATAATATGAGAATTGGTAAAATAACTTACATTAATAAATTAAGATCTTTATAATATATAATATAAGTACATAAAAAAAGCCCAACCAAAAGGTCGGGCTTTTATGATATAAGTTTTTATCTCGAATTTAACTTCCACAACTAAGACAACCGTCATCCATTGTGCAAACTTCTCCTAATATTACTTCAGCATTTTGATCTACTTCCATAACTTCTTTATCGTCTGAATATTTATCTTTATAGTCTGCGCTTAGTGTAAATTTAATCGGATCTACCGCTGCCTTGGATCTTAGATAATACATACCAGTCTTCAATCCTTTCTTCCATGCATAAAAGTGCATGGATGTCATCTTAGCCAAGTTTGGACTCTCAACGAACAAGTTAAGACTTTGACTTTGACAAATGTAAGCTCCTCTGTCAGCAGCCATATCTATAATTATACGTTGCTTAATTTCCCAAACAGTTTTGTATAGGTCTTTAATATTTTGAGGTATCTCAGAAATATTTTGGACGCTACCATTTGTCGCCATCAATCTTTCTTTCATTGTGTTGTCCCACAATCCAAGATGGATCAAATCTTTCAAAAGGTGCTTGTTAACAACAACATACTCTCCAGACAAAGTCCTTCTACTGTAGATATTAGCCGTGTAAGGTTCAAAACATTCATTGTTACCTAATATTTGCGAAGTAGAAGCCGTTGGCATTGGAGCCAAAAGAAGACTATTCCGGATACCTTTATCCATTATCTTCTCTTTAAGATCAGACCAATTCCATCTATCCGATGGCTTGACATTCCACATATCAAACTGCAAAATTCCTTTACTGGCTGGACTGCCTTGGAATGTTTCGTAGTGCCCTTCCTTCGCAGCGATAGCATTTGATTCAGTCAGCGCAGCGAAGTAAATTGTTTCAAAAATATCTTTGTTTAATTGTTGTGCCTCTGGACTTTCAAATGGCATTCTCATTAAAATAAAGGCATCTGCTAATCCTTGTACACCTATTCCGATTGGTCTGTGTCGCATATTAGAATTACGCGCTTCAACTACTGGATAGAAATTAACGTCAATTACTTTATTCAGATTTCTTGTAACTATTCTGGCAATTTTATACAGTTTTTCAAAATCAAAAGTTTGATCTTCCTTAACGAATTTTCCTAGAGAAATTGAAGCTAGGTTACAAACAGCTACCTCATCAGGAGAAGTGTACTCAAGAATCTCAGTACATAAATTACTAGATCTTATCGTACCTAAATTCTTCTGGTTAGATTTTTCGTTTGCAGGATCTTTATATAATATGTATGGGTTACCTGTTTCAATTTGAGACTCCATCACAGCCGCCCATAAATCTCTAGCCTTTATAGTCTTACGGGCTAAACCATCTGCTTCATACTTTGCATATAAAGCTCTGAATTCATCTCCATAAACATCGTATAATCCAGGCGCTTCATTAGGACAGAATAATGACCAATCTGAATCTGTTTCAACTCTTTCCATAAATAAATCAGAAATCCAAAGTGCATAGAATAAATCTCTTGCTCTCATTTCTTCTTTACCGTGGTTCTTTTTAAGATCTAAGAAGTCGAATATATCAGCGTGCCATGGTTCTAAATAAATTGCAAAAGCTCCTTTTCTCTTTCCTCCACCTTGATCAACATATCTTGCTGTGTCATTAAAGACTTTAAGCATTGGAATAATACCGTTTGAAGTACCACCTGTTCCTTTAATGTAACTTCCTTGTGCACGAACGTTATGGATACTTAAACCTATACCACCTGCTGATTGCGAAATTTTAGCACATCTTGTCAATGTTTCAAAGATTCCAGATATACTATCTTCTGTCGCTGATAATAAGAAGCAAGAAGACAACTGAGGTTTTGGAGTAGCCGCATTAAATAACGTCGGCGTTGCATGGATAAACCATTTCTCTGACATTAAGTTATATGTCTCTATAGCTGCGTCAATATCTTCACCATGGATACCAACTGCCGCTCTCATCAAGAGATGCTGTGGTCTTTCCACAACTTTTCCATCCATACGTAATAGATAAGAACGCTCTAGAGTTTTAAAACCAAAATAATCAAAACTATAATCACGATCATAAATAATTGCAGAATCCAATTTGTTAGCATTGTCCTCAATTATCTTAAGGTATTTTTCTGCAATCAATCCTGCCTTATCACCTATCTTGGGATCCACATAGTCAAATAAATCTCTCATTGTTTGAGAGAAAGATTTCCTGGTATTTTTATGAAGATTTGAAATAGCAATCCTAGCGGCCAAGGCTGCATAATCAGGATGCTCAGTAGCCATGGATGCCGCAGTTTCAGCAGCAAGATTATCTAATTCTGATGTTGTCACTCCATTGTATAATCCTTGGATAACTTTTTTAGAAATTACTATGTGATCTACATAGTTAGAATCTAAAGAGTAACATAACTTTTTAATTCTGGCAGTAATTTTGTCAAAGGAAACGTCTTCCCTTCTGCCTGTTCTTTTTACAACTTGCATATTCTCATTAATAGTTAAGAGGTGAAAGAAACCTCAGTATTGGTTTAAAAACTATTTCTTATTGTAGCCTTATTTAATCGGTTCGGGACGATTTATTTTACTTTTTAGAAATCTTCATCCAAAGAAAAAATTTGTTTTCCTTTTTCAGCCATAACACCTGCTTTTTGATAGTCCCCTACTCTTTTTTCAAAGAAGTTGGTTTTACCTTGCAGAGAAATAAGTTCCATCCATGCGAATGGATTCTCGGTATTATAAACTTTGGAGTTCCCTAAAGAAACTAATAATCTATCAGCAACGAATTCGATGTATTCACACATTGAATCTGAGTTCATTCCTATCAGTCGTACTGGGATAGCATCTGAAACGAATTCTTTTTCGATATCGACAGCATCACAAATGATTTTCTGAATGACATCTTTTGGCAATTTGTTTTGGATGTGGTTATTATATAAAAGACATGCAAAATCACAATGCATTCCTTCATCTCTGGAAATTAATTCGTTAGAGAAAGAAAGACCTGGCATCAATCCTCTTTTCTTTAACCAGAATATTGAGCAGAATGAACCTGAAAAGAAAATACCTTCAACTGCTGCAAAAGAGATTAATCTTTCAGCAAAAGAAGCGTTGTCAATCCAACGCATTGCCCAGTCAGCTTTTTTCTTAACACAAGGTAAATTGTCAATGGCATTTAATAGAAACGATTTCTCTTTAGTGTCTTTGATGTATGTATCAATCAAAAGAGAGTATGTTTCTGAATGAATGTTTTCCATCATGATTTGAAATCCATAGAAGAACTTAGCTTCTGTGTACTGAACTTCAGTAACCATATTTTCAGCGAGGTTTTCATTTACGATTCCATCGCTTGCGGCAAAAAATGCTAGAACATGTTTAATGAAATGCTTTTCATCATCATTTAACCTATTTTCCCAATCAGAGATATCTTGGTGCAAATCAATTTCTTCAGCTGTCCAAAAACTAGCTTCAGATTTTTTGTAAAAAGACCAAATATCATCATGCTCAATTGGAAACAAAACGAATCTGTTGGGATTTTCTTGCAATAATGGCTCTACTTGTTTAGTCATTTTTCTTTTAAGGTTTGGTTGTGTTTCAGAAAACAAATTAAAGATAATAATATATATATAAAAAAGAATACTATGACGAAAATTTACTAAAAGCCCAAACTATAACATATATGTATTTACAATATGTATTTACAATATGTATAAAATTCTGATCAAGAGTAAGTTGTTTTTCTATCGTAAGAGAGTCTTCGTTTTATAAATTTGACTACTATTCTCCTTCAAATCGTAGACAAATTAAATAAGAATTTACTGTAATATGTTAATTGAGTTTTCAACAGGTGTGGAAAACTAAAATGGCTCATATTAAAAAAAAATGTAATGCTTTATTTCCGGCTCTTGCTGCCGCGTCCTAGAAAGACAATAAGTAAGAAGCCTAAAAATATTGAAGTCACAATTAAGCCAATAAAAGTGTATTTGCTTTTACTAAAAGGAATATATTCCAAGTTCATTCCATAAAAACTTGCTACCAAGGTGGGCACCATTAGTATGATAGTAATTACAGTAAGTCTATGGATAAAGGTATTTAGATTATTTGATACAATAGAAGCGTATGCCTCCATTGTTCCACTCAAAATGTTGGTATATACATTTGACATCTCAAGAGCTTGACCATTATCAATAACAATATCTTCAAATAAATCTTCGTGTGGATCTGTACCTCTTAATTTTAAAAAATCAGTTCGTTTCATCTTCATCATCAACAGTTCGTTGGCACTTAACGAGTTAACAAAATAAACCAAACTTTTCTCGATTTTCAGCAGTTGTCTCAATTCTTCATTTCTACTTGAATTGTACAATTCCTGCTCTATAAGATTTCTTTTTAGGTTTAACCTTTTTAAACATTCAAGAAACCAAAATACATTTTGCTCAAAAATATGGAGTACAAAGTGAGATTGATCTATAACATTAAAATTTTTCAACTTGTTGTTGATAAACTTATTAATGACTGGGTTTTCTTCTGGGGTGATAGTTAATATTGTACTCCCAGTCATCACAATACCAATAGGCACTGTCACGTAAATTGCCTCTGTCTCCTTTAGTGACTGGTTAATAATAGATGTATTAATTAAAATCAATTTCGCATCTTCCTCTATTTCATATCGAGATCTTTCATCAATATCAAGTGAATCTGTTATGAAATCAACAGGTATATTAAATGCCTTGGCATACAATTCAAAATCTTGCTCTTCAAAAGGGGGACATAAATGTACCCAACTGGCTTCCTCTAGACCTTCGACCTTGAGAACCTGTTTGTTTTGAAATGTAAAGTATTGAATCATTTACTTATTGTTGTGAAGTCATTTAAATCAAATATCAATCCAAAGGCGTATCAATTCATTAGCTTACTAATATGCAGCTTTTATTCGAATCTCAATATTTTAATAGGAGAAATCTTAGTGACCATATAACTAGGAATAACCATTACCAACAAGGTCACAATAATTGTTACTATATTAATACCAAGAATCGACCAAATGTCAAAATGAATAGGTACTTCGGATAAATAATAATTCGTCTCATCCAATTTGATAAACCCAGTAGTCTTCTGAAATAATGCCAAGCCAATACCTAATATATTACCAATCACAATGGCCATGGCCAAAATCCACAAAGCATTGTATATAAATATCTTACGAATATCCCAATTCCCCATCCCCAATGCTTTGAGCGTCCCAATCATCTTTGATCGCTCCAATATCAATATCAATATAGCTGTACTCATATTGATAATGGCAACTATTGTCATTAAAATCAAAAGCAAGAGCGCATTCATATCTTGGAGTTCTATCCACTTAAACAAATTACCAAACTTGTTCTTAATAGTCTCTGCATATAAATTAGCCGGTAGTATTTCTTCATGAATGTAATCTGCTACAAGTTCCGCATCTTCCAAGTTGTCAATAAATATCTCATATCCTCCAATTTGAGAACGATCCCAATCCAAAATGTTTTGTAGAACATTCATATCTACAAATACAAATTTGACATCATATTCTTCAAGTCCTGTCCTATATATTCCAGAAATTTTAAATTGCTTAGTTTTCGCATCTTTATCCTTGACGAAGTAAACATTCAGTTTATCTCCAATATTTACTTTCAACCTCCTGGATGTTTGTTCCGATATTAAGATCTCTCTTTTATTACCTAAGCCCAATTGAGGGAATTGGCCATCTTTGAGATAACTTTTAAAGTTATCCCACTTATAATCCGAATCAATACCCTTTAAAATAATTCCTTCTAGATCCTTTCTTTGAGTTTTGATAATTCCGGGTAACATGATATATGGATTTATCGAAGTAACCCCACCTTTCGATTTTATCACATCACTCATTGACTCACCTACTCCCCTTTCAACATATCCAATACTTGAAATAGAATCCTTAATAGCCTCACTATTTTGTATTGGCGTCAATTCAAAAGTCCTGCTGATCTTAGAATCTGTGACATGAATGTGCCCCCAGAAACCAAAAACTTTTTCTGTAATACCATTTTTAAAACCCATCAAAACAGAAACAGATAGAATCATTATAGCAATACTTAATGCGATTGTTGCAATAGCTATTTTAATAATCGTGCCTGAATATCCAGAAGTTGATGCTTTAGAAATCCTTTGGGATATGTAATATGAAATATTCACGGGACAAATATAAGACATTAGAGTTATTATGAACAATTGCCAAAATTAGGCGATCACAAACAACCAACATTAAATGAAACTGGCTTTAAAAAACAAAAAAGAAATACATGATAGTGAAGAAAATCAATAGAAATGATAAGCTATTTACATAATATTAAAATAGCTCCAATTATTGTCACAACTATTATATACTTTCTAAATATTCCATTAGGAATGAATTTGACCAGATATATGCCGCATAAAAACCCAATTATCAAACTTGGTGCAAGATTTAAACTGGTTTGAAATGACGAAGTATTTACTGTCCCCCAAACAAAGACATGGAAAGGCAGTTTGATTAAATTTACAAAAAAGAATAGCCAAGCAGAGGTACCTATAAATATATTCTTAGGAACTTTAAGCGTTAGAAAATACAAATTTGCAAAGCCTCCTGCCAGGTTTCCAACCATAGTTGTGAAACCCGTTGCTAATCCAATAGTCCATGAAAAAATCTTATTGTCTGATATATCTTTGATATCGATTTTGTCCAGAACGAACATACTTATACCACTTATCAATATTATAGTAGCCATGAGGTTTTTAAAAATATCAATAGGAATGGAATCACCTACAATTACTCCGATAAGAATTCCGATGACAATAACTGGGAGTAGTTTCCATAAGACATCCCAATGAACATGCTTTTTATAGTATGTAATTGCCATTATATCTGCTAAGATTAAAAGAGGCATTAAAATGCCCGTAGAGGCTTTGGCATCATATATAATGGCCAATAATACAACAACAAAAAACCCAAGTCCTTTAAAACCGGCTTTTGTCAAACCTAAGATAAATGCTGCAATGAAGGGAAGCAATAGAATTTATTTATATCAAAAGTAAAATTACTAAATGTGAAAAAAAGACAGGATTTCACAGAAAACGCTGACCATCAATTTATTTATCGGTCATAACTCCTAGTAGTTATACACTTCACCGTTATGGGTTAACTCAATAGATGATTCGCCTGTGTCTTCTACCCTACCTATGACTTGAGCATCAATATTAAAGGATTCTGAAATCTTAATAATTTCTTTTGCTGTTTCTGCATCAGTATAAAACTCCAACCTTGTTCCCATATTAAAGACTTGAAACATTTCTTTCCATTCTGATTGAGATGTTTCTTGGATCAAGTTAAATAGAGGCGGAATTGGTAAAAGATTATCTTTAATTATCTTTTTACCAGGCGCAAATTTAGTAACCTTGGTATGAGCACCGCCAGTGTTGTGAATAATTCCGTTGATTCTTGGAGCGAACTGATCTACCACATTTTTAAGGACAGGAAGGAAGGTTCTTGTTGGAGATAGAACCAATTTACCCAAGTCTATTAACTCTCCATTGATATCTAATTTATCAGTCAATTTTTTATCACCAGCATACATCAACTCCAAAGGTGAATTGTGATCATAGGTATCTGGGTATTTATCTCTGTATACTTTATCAAATACATCATGCCTAGCAGAAGTCAAACCATTGCTGCCCATTCCACCATTGTAAGTATCTTCATATGTACTTTGACCATATGATGCTAATCCTACTATTACATCTCCATCCTGGATGTTATTTATAATTAGCTTGGATTTGTGTTCTCTTGCATAAGCAGTGTATCCTACATCAATAGTACGTACAATATCGCCTACATCTGCCGTTTCTCCTCCTGCTAAATGAATATCAATTCCATATGCTTTTAACATTTCAACAAAATCAACTGTACCGTTTATAATTTCTGCGATAACATCGCCTGTTATTATATTTTTATTTCTTCCAATTGTACTTGACAATAAAATATTGGTAGTGACACCAACACATGCCATGTCATCCAAGTTCATAACAATTGCATCTTGAGCAATCCCTTTCCAAACAGAAATATCGCCAGTTTCCTTCCAATAAGCATAAGCCAAACTGGTTTTGGTTCCAGCGGTATCAGCATGCATGATATTTACATAATCGTCATTACCGCCAGTAAAATCAGGTAAAATTTTGCAGAATGCAAGAGGATATAATCCTTTGTCTAGGTTCTTAATTGCTGAATGTACTTCAGATTTAGAGGCTGAAACACCTCTTAGTTCATATCTTTTTGGATCTGCCATGCTTCAAATATGCTTTAAAATGCCCGATTTCACTACGAAAGAACATAATTATATTTTTTTTTCATTTTTTTTTAATATCAGGCAACGTTTATTCAAAATAAGGTATCTATTACATGAACCGAAGAAAATGGTTTTTTTAGCCAAAGATTTAACTGATTTTTTAAATATTGCCCTGTTAAGAGGTTGCGTCAGCAGCCTCTTTCTTTTTTTTGCCTCTCATTAAACTTTTTTTTACTCCAAGCGTCTATTAAAATGTACTGACCTTTTATTAACGCAATACATATTTGCCTACTTTTAACTCCGACTAATAAAAACATACATGCAAGTTAAGGATATCCCAATTGAATCTGTTCTTTCGTTCTCTAAAAGAGACAAAAACTATCTACTGGATGCTCAACAATTTAATGATTTCTTAGCTTATCCTTTTGAATATTCTGAATTTAAAAGAGTTATAGAGAATAGGAAAAAAAATCCTGTTGACAGAGATTTGCTGCATTCTGTTATTCTAGAACAGTATAAGAATCTTGAAAGTTCTTCTCAAACCCAAAATCATATTCAAAACATTAAAAGTGATGATTGTTATACAATTGCGACGGCTCACCAGCCAAGTTTAATGACTGGCCCTTTGTACTATGTTTACAAAATTCTTTCCACAATTAAATTGTGTCAAAAACTGAGTAAGGATTATCCTACACAAAAATTTGCTCCTGTTTTTGTAATCGGTGGAGAGGACCATGATTTTGAAGAAATCAATCATTTATATTTATTCAATAAAAAAATTGAATGGAAAAGTCAAAACAAAGGTCCTGTTGGAAGAATTCCAATCTTAGGCATTCAAGAAATTATTCAAGAAGTCAAAGAAATTTTAGGTCCTCAAAGTAAGGCTGCAGATTTACTTGCCATACTTGCCTCAAAAGCCAATAATTGCGAAACCTATGGAGAGTTTGCATTTCAATTGACCCATACTCTATTTGACCATTTGGGTTTGGTAATTTTAAGGATGGATAGTAAGTCTTTGAAGTCTGCTTTTATACCCATAATCAAAGACGAAATTTTTAATGGCGTAAGTAAACCATTGGTTGAAAGAGAACAAGAGAGACTGGAATCACTTGGATATAAGAATCAAGCTTACGCAAGAGATATTAACTTCTTTTATTTAAATGAATCTGGAAGAAATCGTATTGAAAAAACTGGAAATAAATTCACGGTTATCGATACTGATATTTCATTTTCAAAAGAAGAAATAGAAAATGAAATCGACAATCATCCATATAGATTCAGTCCTAATGTTGTCATGCGACCTTTGTATCAAGAACTGATACTCCCTAACCTTGCGTACATCGGAGGTGGAGGAGAACTGGCATATTGGATGGAACGTAAAACACAATTTGAACACTTCAATATTCCATTTCCTATGTTGATCAGAAGAAACTCTGCTATGATCGTTTCAAGACAACAAGAAGTGCAACTGGAAAAACTTGGTTTCACCATAGAGGATATTTTTAATGATGAACTAATGCTTATTCAATCATTTATCGACAATTCTGACAACCCAGATTTTAGTCTCGAAGTATCACAAAAGAATCTTGAAGATATTTATAAAGAAGTAGAAAAAATAACAAAAAGTATTGATTCTACATTGGTAAAAACAGTTCAATCTGAATTGGCCAAATCCAAAAAGTCTTTAGATTATTTGGAGAGTAAAATGAAGAAATCAGTTAAGCAAAAGGAAGAAGTTCAACTCAATAGAATAAAGAAATTAAAACAAAAATTATTTCCAAACGGACTTCAAGAACGTCATGA
>CAJQRD010000034.1 GCA_905480605.1 uncultured Saprospiraceae bacterium
CTGTATTTTTTGCTTCAAGAGCAGCAATACCATATTTAAAAAAGGGAGAACATCCATCCATTATTAATTATACCTCTAATGCAGCTTGGACTGCCGGTGGTCCAGGAGCAGGTGTTTACGGAACATCTAAAGCAGGTGTTCATGCAATAACTAGAGCTTTGGCAAAAGATTTAGCCGAATACAGAATTAGAGTTAACGCAGTATCTCCAGGAACAATTGATACACCTTTTCATGCACAAATTAAAGCAACAAAACCTGAAGTATTTGCTTCTTGGGCAAATAATATTATGCTAGGAAGACTAGGTCAACCAGAAGATGTTGCTGGTGTTGTTTCTTTTTTAGCCAGCAAAGATGCTTCTTTTATTACAGCAGAAACGATCCAAATCGGAGGCGGTCAAGCATTAGGAATCTAGCTATAAGTTTATAAAAAAAATATAATGAGTAAATTTTCAGGAAAAGTAGCTGTGGTAACAGGTGGTTCTAGAGATATTGGTAGAGCAATTTCTATTAAGCTAGCTAAAGAAGGAGCTAAAGTAGTTGTAAATTATAATAGTTCAGAAGCTGGAGCTTATGACACAGTTAACCAAATAAAAGCATTTGGAGGTGAAGCAATTGCAGTTAAAGCTGATATTTCAAAATTAAGTGACATTAAGAATTTGAAAGCCAAAACTGTTGAAACTTTTGGAAATAAAGTTGATATTTTAGTTAATAATGCGGGTGGACTTTTTGCAAGAAAAACACTGCAAGAATTTGATGAGGAATTCTATAACTTGGTTATGGATGTTAACTTTAAAGCTACAGTTTTTGTAATGCAAGCATTTGAGCCCTTAATGGGGCAAGGAAGTTCAATTATCAATCTTTCATCACAAGCATCAAGAGATGGGGGAGGTGGAGGTTCTTCGCTTTACGGTTCTTCTAAAGGCGCTGTAACTACATTTACAAGAGCAATGGCAAAGGAATTAGGCCCTAAAGGTATTAGAGTAAATGCGGTTTGCCCAGGCTTAATTGGAACAAAATTCCATGATGATTTTACGAAGGATGAAATACGTGTAAAAGTAGCAGCAGGTACTCCTTTAAGAAGAGAAGGTAAAGCTGAAGAGGTAGCCGATTTAGTGTCTTACTTGGCATCTGATGAAGCTTCTTTTATAACTGGAAATAATTTAGACATTAATGGTGGTTTAGCATTTAGTTAAAAAAATAAGTAATGAAAGTAGTAACATTTGGAGAAATTATGTTGCGATTGTCTCCACCCAATTGGAATCGATTCAGTCAAGCTTCTCAGTTTGATGTGATCTATGGTGGAGGAGAAAGCAACGTTGCTCTCAGTTTGGCAAACTATGGAATGCCAGTTGATTTTATTACCCGCGTGCCTAAAAATGATATTGGTGAATGTGCATTGATGCAAATGCGTAAATACAATGTAGGCGTCAATAATTGTGTTAGAGGTGGTGAACGATTGGGTATTTACTTTTTAGAAACTGGAGCTGTAGCAAGAGGTAGTAAGGTAGTTTATGATAGAGCACATTCTGCTATGTCGACAATTGAACCCGGCATGGTTGATTGGGACAAAGTATTTGAAGGTGTGACTTGGTTTCATTGGACAGGTATTACGCCTGCAATTTCGCAGTCTGCCGCGGATACTTGTTTGGAAGCTTGTCAAGCAGCTAATAGATTGGGTATTACTGTATCCACAGATTTGAATTATCGTAAAAAATTATGGAAATATGGTAAGAGACCACAAGAGGTTATGCCGGCTTTGGTTGAATGTTGCGATGTTATTTTGGGGAACGAGGAAGATGCTGAAAAGCATTTTGATATCCATCCAGAAGGTGTAGATGTAACTCAAGGAGGCTCAGTTGATGGAAATTCCTATCTATCCGTTTGCCAGCAACTTATGAATAGGTTTTCAAGGACTAAAAAGGTTATTGTAACATTGAGGGATTCAATCAGTGCCTCTCATAACAATTGGTCTGGCGTTCTGTATAACGGTGAGAAATTACATGAATCTAAGCATTATCAAATTACACATATTGTGGATAGAGTAGGGGGCGGTGATAGTTTTATGGGTGGATTGATTTACGGTTTGAATACTTATGACAATGATCAAGATGCCTTGGAATTTGCAGTGGCAGCTTCATGTTTGAAGCATACTATTTTTGGTGATGCCAATTTAGTAACGGTTGATGAGGTTGAAAAATTAATGAACGGAGATGCTTCAGGACGTGTAAGCAGATAATCTGATAAGCATATAAAACAAAGTAATGGCTAGATTTAAAAAAGAAAAAGTACTTGCTACAATGCGCACAACAGGTTTTGTGCCTTTGTTCTTTAACAGTAATCCCGACGTTTGTATCGAAGTTGTAAATGCTTGTTATAAAGGAGGCGCAAGATTGCTAGAGTTTACCAATCGTGGTGACTTTGCTCATGAAGTTTTTGGTGAAATCAATAAATATTGTGCAGCGAATTTACCAGAAATGATTTTGGGTGTTGGAAGTGTAACGGACAGCGGAATGGCTTCTTTATATTTAAACCTGGGGGCGAACTTTGTTGTGACTCCTATATTTCGAGAAGATATTGCCATGGTATGTAACCGTAAAAAAGTGCCTTGGTCTCCGGGATGTGGCTCCCTTACAGAGATCTGTAAAGCAGAAGAATTGGGTTGTGACATCGTAAAATTATTTCCTGGGGGTATGTATGGGCCAGCATTTATAAAAGCTATAAAAGGCCCTCAGCCATGGACAGAGCTTATGCCAACCGGTGGTGTTGATATCACGAAAGAAAATTTAAAATCTTGGTTTGATGCGGGAGCTACTTGTGTAGGCATCGGCTCCAAACTTATTTCAGAAGATATCTTACAATCAAAAGATTACAATAAACTACAACAAAATGTAGCAGATGTTTGTGCTACTATTAAAGCAATTAGATAGTTATTTATTCGTTTTATAATTATAGGGTAGGCGGATCTGTTTGCCCTTATTTTCCTTCTATTATAAATTCAATGTTGCCTTTGACTTGGTTGGAGGAATTTATTTATTATGTTGATTTAGGATTATCAAAAATATTTATTACAATTTTTACATAAATTCAGCTGTTGTAAGATTAGATGGTATTCAAATCGTTTCTGTTGTTTAAGATGGAGTTGAGAATCATTTTTTAATTACTTATAATACCTATATGGCACAAGTATCAAAAGACTGAAAATCTACATTGTCAATTGAGATGATATAATCAAACCTAATTTTAATTTCCTTTTCCTTGAGAACCACAAATTCTCCATTTCCAATGTTAATCCAATCCTTGATGACTGATTTGATAAATTGTCTTTTACCGAAATCATCTAAATAGTGAATATCGACCAATTTGCGCAGGGTGGCAAAATGCTCAATGTGATCATGTAATTGACAAGCTATGGCTTTGTATTCTTTCATTACTTATTATTAGTATTACAACGAAGGTCATTATACTTTGGTTCATTGGGTGATATTGCTAAATAAGTTGTTTTATAAAACCTTATAATTGTTTGAAAATTATCGTTTTTCCAATACCAACAACCTTTTCCAAATCTTGTATATTTATATAACCGATACGTGGATAGCCACCTGTTGTTTGTCCATCTTTGAGAACAATAATAGGTTGTCCTGATGGAGGTAGTTGAATAAATCCAGGTAATACTGGTACACTGTGCTCCAGTTGATAGTTTTTTGTAGTTAACCTTGATCCTTCAAGTCTTGCACCCATCCGATTGCTACTAGAACTAATTTTATATTCTGAGTTAAATAATATGCTAAGTGATTTATTGTCCAAGAATTTAAATTCTGGGCCTTTGTGAAATTGTATTATTTCTTTCGTCACTTCAGTCCAGTTTTCTTTAATTTTCCTATTTACATGACTTAGGTTCTTATTGTCAATTGAGATAATATCACCTTCCTTTAGGAACATTCCATTTATCCCTCCTAGGTTGGCGTTGGCATAAGTTGATTGAGATGCATAATGCTTTTGACCACCTAGTTTTCCTTGAAAGGCAATATATGCCAAGTGAGCATTTTTTTGTGGACTTCCTTTTAGCGTATCTCCTTTTTTTACGTATATAGTTTTATTACGGCTAACTTTACTATCATTAACCATAAAATTGAAATCATCTCCTGTAATTGATAGACAATTGTCATCGATAAATTCCAATTGTGGTGGAATTAAAGTGCATTCTAGAAGGGCATCATTCTTTTTATTTCCCACTAAGAAGTTAGCCAGTTCCGCCTTTGATGGTAACATGTAACCAGAATTTGGTATGGCGTAATATGACAACCCAATTCTCCCTTTGTCCTGAATTGACGTCATCAATCCTGATTTTATAATTTTAACTCTTGGCATTATAACTTATTAAATTGTGATCAGATGACTGGAGAATAGTTAGTTCGTCCTGAGTAATTCTTTTAAGTTTTATTTTGTCACCGACCTTCAATAAGTTAGGCGGTAATTTGGGGACGTTAGAAACAGTAAAAGCTGATGAACCAATTATGTTCCAACCAGCTGGGCTTGGAATGCTATAGAGACCTAAGTATTGTGCACCAATGGCCAAACTGTTTGGTGGAATTATTTTGGTAGGTGATGACTTTCTTTTACATTGCATATGTGGTGGAAGTCCTGTCAAATATAAAAAGCCAGGAAGGAAACCATACATTGCTAGAGTAAATTCAATATTTAATATTTCGTTGATGTACTTTTCTGTTGTTGTTTTGCAATTGTCTTCTATCAAGTTCCAGTCAGTACCGCTTTCAAAACACACTGGGAGATTGTATGTTTTTCCTGGAGTTTGCTTATTTAAGTTTTTTTTGTCAAAAGCTTTTACGCTCATATTTATTATTTCATAAATTTCTTTTGAAGAATAATTTTGATTTAATTTTAAACATACTTCAGTTTCAGTACTAATGACTTCATCAGTAAATTTGAACTTTGCTTCAAACAAGGCCTGTCCTAATTGGGGTATGATTTTAGAAATACTGTTTGCTTCCTTTAAAATCAAGAAATCATTATTATAATTCTCAATGTATATTTTATGATTACCTAATTGGAAGTATTGCAACGCCTTTGGATTTTAAATGTTCATTAATATGCTTAGCCAAAGCAATAGCACCTTCAGTATCACTGTGCAGACATATTGTGTCCGCGCAAACCTTATGTTGATTGCCTTCAAAGTCTATGATCGTCCCATTAATTAAAGTATCTACTTGTTGTAATATTTCAGATTTTGAATGAATGACTGAGCCTTCATTTTGCCTTGAACGCAATTGATTACGTGTTGCGTAAGTACGGTCAGCAAACACTTCACTGACGAAGTTTATTTTGTTTTCTTGGCATGTTTTTTCGAAGATAGAATTAGCCATTCCATATACTTTAGTACTTGGACCAATCTCCTTTACAATATCAATAAACATTAATGATAAATTCTTATCCTTTGCCAGATCATTGTATAGTGCACCATGTGGTTTGATATGGTTTAAGGATAAGCCAATATTTTCAGTCATTTTTTGAATTGATATAATTTGTTGTTTGAGTTCTTTTATAAGTGTTTCTAAATCAATTTTTGGTGTAATCCGCCCAAAGTTTTCTTTGTCATTATATGAAGGGTGTGCACCAATTGCAACCTTATGTTTATGTGCCAATCTTACAGTTTGCTCACTTAATAATAATGAACCAGAATGAAGTCCGCAACAAACATTGCAAGAGGAAATATATGGCATGATCTCTTCATCGAAATTAAGGCCAGTAATAGGGTGGAGTTCACCCATGTCGCAATTCAAATCTATTTTCTGTAATGTTTCAGTCTCCATTTATTTAGTGAAGATAGCTAATTTGAAGTTTAAAGTTTACGATTATAGTATGCATTAAACGTACCCCAATTAATTGCTTGTACTCTTAAATATAAGGCAAGCCAAATAGAAGGCTATTGGAATCATATTTGCTTGTGATTTTAATTGATAAGCAAGCATCTTACAAATGAAAAAGGTCAGCTGGATATCCAGCTGACCTTTTCTTCTTTTTTCTGTAATTGCTTTTCAAATAGTTGTTATTGAACAATCAATTTTTTCAATGATCTTGCTTCACCTAGACTTACTTCAACAAAGTACATACCCGCACTGAATTTATTTTTATCTAAGGTGAAATATTCACCATTTAATTTTCGAGTCTCAATGAGTTGTCCCGAACTGCTAAGGATATTTACTTGAACTTGTTCATTGTTTGGATTATCAAATTCTATTGTTGCTTCACTAAGCATTGGATTAGGCTTTATAACAAATTGTAAGTCTGGAATCTGCGGCAAAGAAGACGAAGATTCAAATGGGTTCGACCATTTTTCATTTGTTTTAAATGACTCATCTGTTAGTGTTCCCAAAAATGAGATTAATGCTTCCTTTTCTGAACTGGAAAAGTTAAAGCCGCCAGGAGGGAAGAAAAAGTTCCATTCATTTTCTTCAATATCTTCTGAATAGTGATTCAAAACCTCATCCAATGATTCAAATCTACCATCATGCATATATGGCGCAGTTAATGCTACATTTCTAAGACTCGGTATTTTGAATAAATTATTAAATTCAGCGTTCCAACCTCCTGCTCCATTGTCATCTTCATCTTCTGGTAATCCATTGTTGAAAATAAAAGGAAAACTTTCTAATTCAGACAATCCAATTGGTAGGAATATTTCTACTCCATTTCCAAAAAAACCAAATGGATTATGCGACCCCTGGCTGTGACAATTTGTACAATTTGCACTAAATAATTCTAAGCCGAGCATCTCTTGATTTGTAAAACTGTTAAATTGATCTGTACTAGCTCTATCAAATTTTGAATCAAAAGTCACCATTGAATTTATAAAATGAACAATGGCATCAACGATTCTTTCTTCATTAATTGTTGACGTCCCAAATGCTTTTGCAAATAATTCAGGATAGTACTCGGTTGAGGATAATTTTGTTTCTATATCTTCCATGTTGGCACCGATCTCATTTTCATCAGTTAATGGCAAAACGATCATCTCATGGATATTGGTTTGACTCATGTCCCAAAAGAAATGAGATCTGTTGGACCATCCTAAATCATTAAGGGCCATTGAATTTCTTTTTGTCAAATCACTTATGCCCTCACTAAAAGCTTTATCATCGGCAAATGACTTTTCTTGTAAATGGCAGCTTGAACATGAGATATTTTCAAGTGCTGATAATTTTTCATCATAGAAAAGCACTCTCCCTAATGTAGCAATGTCATTGTTTAAATTACTGATTGTTGATGTGTCAATTGGACCTGATTCATAACCTGTCGGTATGTCTTCAGGAGGAGAAATTAGATGGTCAGGGAATACAACATTTCTGTAATCGAATGGTGTTTCGGGCAATATAGGTCCTTCGTTTACTGTGGTGATTACAAATGATTTGACTGATTTCGTTGTAAAGTTTGAAAGGAAAGCGATGAAAATAATGCATATTATCGCTGTGGCGAATGATTTTTTCATGATTGTATAAATTTTATTATCATAAGTTAGGCAAAATGCTGAAATTAAAGAATAAAAAGTTGGCTTAGTTGTTAACTAAGACGTTTGATTTTTGATTTTCGTTGGTAAAAAGTCTAATGTTTTTATTTTATTCCTTTAAGGTGTCAATTGAAGATTATATCTTTTCGGTACATTTATAGAACATACTATCTCTTATGCAAAAAATTACAGAAAAGGATTCTAAGCACAGGCATCTTGACAAAATGTCAACTTATGAATTGCTATCCAACATAAACAAAGAAGATCAAACAGTTCCTGATGCGATCAAGAAGATAATTCCTCAAATTGAAAAATTTGTAGATCAAGTGTATTCTAAAATGGCAGACGGTGGCAGACTTTTTTATATAGGTGCCGGTACAAGTGGCAGGCTTGGAGTTGTTGATGCTTCAGAGTGTCCTCCTACATTTGGTGTGCCTCACGATTGGGTTGTTGGTATTATCGCTGGTGGTGATACCGCTATTAGAAATTCAGTTGAATACGCCGAGGATGATAAAAATCAGGCATTTGTTGATTTGAAAGAATATAATATCAATGGGACGGATATCGTATTGGGTATTGCCGCTTCTGGTACAACACCATATGTTATTGGTGGGTTAAATGCTTGCCAGGAAAATAGAATTACAACTGGGTGTTTAACTTGTAATCCAGGTGCTCCAATGATAGAGTATGCTGATTATCCAATTGTATGCCCTGTTGGTCCTGAGTTTGTAACAGGTTCTACAAGAATGAAGGCAGGTACTTCTCAAAAATTAATTCTCAATATGATCTCAACTTCGGTGATGGTAAAGTTGGGCAGGGTAGTGGACAATAAAATGGTCGACATGCAATTGTCAAATGACAAATTGGTTGATCGTGGTGTAAAAATGGTTGTACAGCAAACAGGTTTGGATTATGAAAAAGCCAAAGCTATTCTTTTAGAACAATCGTCGGTAAGGAATGCGTTAGAATTTATCAATAATAAAAGTTAAATCTTATGTCGCCAGCTTTAGGCACTGCCTTGATACTTGTAAGTTGGTAATGAAGTTTTTTCTGTAACAATTTTTTATTTAATCTATTTTAGAAACATAACTACCTTGGCAATATAACACTACCCATAGGTGTCTAAAATTTATCTTCGTTTGATTACGACAGGTAATAAACATAAACTCCAACAATAGCGTCCCTTTCGTTTATCTGACCATTTCAGCCATCTGATTCTTCATTTAAAACAGCACTATTTAGTGAGGTAATGCTTTACTCCTCTTCAAGCGACCTTTGTACTTTTGTTTTTTCGAAAACATCTCTCGGTAAATAATACTCTGTCGGTTCATCTATCTCATTTGCCCATGGGTCTCTAATTTCTTCATCTCGTTCTATCAAACTCTTAAGAAAAAACGCAACAAAAATACCTGCGATCGCTCCCAGTAAATGACTTTCCCAGGAAACACCTTCTTTCATTGGGACAATACCTTCCAAGTATCCTGCATATAGGATTGTCATAATTAAAGCGAGGACTATCGATTTGATATTCCTTCTAAAAACGCCACTCCAAAAAATAAATGAAATCAAACCATATACAACACCACTAGCTCCTATGTGGTAAACACTTCTACCAAGTAACCATACAGCTGCACCAGTTAGAAGGTATACCATAATAAACGATGATAGAGCTACACGTCTATAGAAATAATGGATTATTGTTAATGTTACAAACAGAGGAATGGAATTCGAGACTAAATGTCCCCAGCTTCCATGAATCAAAGGTGAAGTGAATATGCCAATGAGACCTTCAAATTCTCTAGGGTAGACTCCGAATTGGGTTAGGTATTGATCTGTAGCATATTTGTAAATGTGCACAATCCAAAGAACAATGACAAAAGATCCACTAAAGCGAACAGATGATAGTAATGTCTTGATTGAATTATCCAATGCGTTAATTTAATATAGCTCTAACAAATAAAAGCCAAATACGTTTAGTCCTAACTTACAAAATATGAAAGTGCTATAAAATCAGATTAAAACTTCCTTTATATATTGTAGTATGAAATGCGCAGCAGTAATTATTTAAATCTACGCTTTACCAATTTAATAAAGTTTTTAGCCTTTTTAAGTTTAGAACCTTCAGTCCAGTTGTATTTTTGAGCAACGCTGTTCATCAATACTGATTTTGCCTCTTCAAAATTGTCCAAACCATTTAGAGCGCAGAGCATATTATTCATTTCATCTTGCTTACCACCAAATAATTCATTGACGGTAAATATTTTCTCATTTATACCCATAGCTTTTGTCAAATCGCTAATAGGAGCACTGGCTAATTTATCAGACAACTCCGAACTTTCATGCAGGTCAAATAATTCTATCAGCTCATTTGAGTATCCTGTTTTCGCTTTCTTAGGCTTAGGAGTTTCCTTTATTTTCCCCTTCACTTCTTCCTCTGCTTCTATCTCCTTCAATGCTTCTTTGACTTCCATCTCAATTTCTTCAACGATGTCATCATCCTCATCATCCTCTACTTCTTCTATCTCATCTTCAATTTTTTCAGCTTCTTTTTTATGAACTTTCTTCTTTATTTTCTTTTCAACTTTCTTCTGCTTCTTGATCTTCTGCTCCATTTCTTCTTTCTCCAAGTCTTCAACTTGAGCAATATCAGCCATAGCAACGGCTTCATATAAGTCAATGACATATGCCTTTAGCAAATCAGTTTCAGTAGAACTGGCTTCTCCAATCGCATTTATCAAATAATGCAATCTATTTATCTTCTTGAGTATGATAGATGTTTTTTCCAAATTCATTGTATATAAAAGGTATGGTTATTAATAACTAATAGTTTATCAAAAATCAGTCCCATATTATGAATTTTTATAATATGTTCGACTTTTATTCATTTATTTCTTTATAAATACAAGTATAACTATTATCCACATTTTTTTATTATAAATAACATTTCCTTAAATAGAAAGATAGCCAAATAAAATATTCAACTCAAAAATACGTAAGCGCAGCGATACGTATCTCGTAAGCACAGCCTTCCGTAAGCGCAGCGATACGTATCTCGTAAGCGCAGCGTTCCGTAAGCGGAGCGATACGTATCTCGTAAGCGCAGCCTTTCGTATCTCGTAAGCGCAGCCTTCCGTATCTCGTAAAACAAAAAATGAGCAAAGCGAATAATTATGACATTAACCCAAAGTTTTGTTCTTTTGTGCAGAGTAGTATAATACTAGTATAAATATGTTTTTAGAACCAAATTTTAGAGCCCAGCGAAGTGGATGGATCGAAGTGGTTTGCGGTTCAATGTTTTCAGGCAAAACAGAAGAACTGATCAGACGTCTCAAACGTGCACGTATAGCCAAGCAGCACGTGCTCATATTTAAACCTAAAAAAGATACTAGATACGATGAAAATGCTGTCGTCTCACACAATGCTAATTCAGTCGATTCAATTGCTGTAGGGTCAAGTTCAGAAATATACAACTATATAGAAGGGGTTAATGTGGTTGCTATAGATGAAGCGCAGTTTTTTGATATGGAATTGGTAGAAGTATGCCAAAAGCTGGCGGTGCGGGGTATTAGAGTTATTGCTGCTGGATTAGATATGGATTTTAGAGGCAAACCCTTTGGGCCAATTCCTAATCTATTGGCGATTGCAGAATATATAACAAAAGTACATGCTATTTGTCCTCATTGTGGGAGTTTAGCAACCCACTCATATAGATTATCTGAAGAAACTGAAACTGTTGTTTTGGGAGAAAAAGATAAATATGAACCAAGGTGTCGTATTTGTTACGAAATGGGTAATATTCTAGATTTTAGGAATTCATAGTTTTTTAACGCGAATCCTAGGTGTAATACGTCTTTTCTAAGCACGTATTTCATTAAAAAATCCTACATTTGCGCCAAAATCAGCCTATACATGTCGACGAAAAAGATAAAATCTGCTCTGATCTCTGTATTTGACAAATCAGGATTGGAGAATATAATGGAGTCACTCAAGCAGTTAGACATCAAAATATACTCAACAGGTGGAACTTTTGATCACCTTGTTAAACATGGCTTAAGCCCAATCCAAGTTGAAGACATTACTTCTTATCCTTCTATTTTAGATGGCCGTGTTAAAACATTGCATCCCAAAGTTTTTGGTGGTATTTTGGCAAGACGCCAGGATGACCACTTGTCGCAATTGGAAAAGTATGAGATTCCAGAAATTGATCTTGTAGTGGTAGACCTTTATCCTTTTGAAGATACAGTTATATCGACCAACGATGAAGCAACAATTATCGAGAAGATTGATATTGGTGGCATCGCACTAATTCGTGCTGCAGCTAAAAACTATAACGATGTATTGATTATTCCTTCTAAAGATCAATATGGATTCTTAGAAACTGTTTTGGCCAATCAAAAAGGCGAAACATCTATTCAAGATCGTAAAAAAATGGCTTTGGAAGCTTTTGGGGTTTCTTCTCATTATGATACTGCCATTTTTAATTACTTCAACGATTCTAGTGAAGAAAAAGAAAATAGATTCAAACACAGTATTTCTAATGCCTCAGCATTGAGGTATGGTGAGAATCCACATCAACAAGGTATTTTCTTTGGGGAATTAAATAATGTTTTCGAAAAATTAAGTGGTAAAGACCTGTCCTTTAACAATTTGGTTGACGTCGATGCAGCGGTACAGTTGATGGCTGAGTTTGAAAATGACGCACCAACTTTTGCAGTGTTAAAACATACCAATGCCTGCGGAGTTGCAACAAGATCAACTGTTTTCGATGCTTGGACTGATGCTTTAGCAGGAGATCCCGTTTCTGCATTTGGAGGAATTCTTATTTCCAATACCAAAATAGATTTGAAAACGGCTGAAGAAATCAATAAACTTTTTTACGAAGTTTTACTTGCTCCAGACTTTGATCAGGATGCTCAACAACTATTGACTAAAAAGAAAAAAAGAGTTCTATTAAAAGTAAATTCTTACTACAGACAAGATAAAAATTTTAAGAGCATTCTGAATGGTGTAATCCAACAAGATATGGATCTTAAAATTGAATCAGCTGATGATTTTGAATGCAAAACCAAATCACAGCCAAGTCAAGATCAAATCAATGATTTAGTATTTGCCAATAAATTGGCTAAGCACTTAAAATCCAACACCATTGTTTTGGCTAGAAATAAACAATTGCTAGGAATGGGTTGCGGACAAACATCCAGAGTTGATGCATGTAAGCAAGCTATTGTAAAAGCCAAGAGTTTTGGATTTGATTTGGAAGGGTCAGTAATGGCATCGGATGCTTTTTTCCCTTTTCCGGATTGTGTAGAAATTGCACATGGCGAAGGCATAAAAGCTGTAATTCAACCTGGAGGCTCTATCAAAGATCAATTGAGTATTGATTATTGTGATGAAAACAATCTTCCAATGGTATTTACAAGTACAAGACACTTTAAACATTAAAAATTAATAGATAAGTGATACAATCTTGTAATCTTGTTGTAGATATCGGTAATTCGTTTATAAAACTGGCCATTTATAAAGGAAAAAAGATTGTATATAAAGAATCAAAGAAAGTAGTATTGGTCAGGGATATAAAAGCTATTCAAGAGAAGTATGGCTTTGAAAATGTGATTTTGTCTTCTGTTAGAGAAAAAAGTCAACGTTTTGTTCAACATTTAGTGAAGAATTATCATCTATTGTTATTAAGTCATAAGACTAGAATTCCAATAGTCAATACTTATAAGACACCTAAAACGTTAGGTTTAGATCGATTGGCAAGTGCGGTAGGTGGGTATAAAGAATTCCCTAATAAAAATGTATTGATTGTAGATTTGGGTACTTGTGCAAAATATGATTTTGTTGATAAAGAAGGAGTTTATCTTGGTGGCAATATTGCGCCTGGTTTAGAAATGCGCCTGGAAAGTATGCATATCTTAACATCAAAATTACCAAGAGTAAAAAGAAATGATAAAAATAGTCTTCTAGGAAAAAGTACGACTGAAGCTTTGCAAAACGGTGCAGTTTTAGGTCTAAAATCTGAAATTGAGGGTTTTATTAAAACTTTAACTAAAAAGAAGGGTAAAATAACGGTTATTTTAACTGGTGGAGACGCAGAATATTTTGGGAAGCTGGTAGAATCTAAGATATTTGTCATCCCTAACTTGGTCTTGAAAGGCCTGAATGAAATTCTATTGTATAATCAGACATTAAAAACAGCTTAATAGCTTTTGATAATGCGAACCTTAAAAGAGTTTATGCTTAAAAATATAGCATTTGTTTGCTTTCTCTTATTACCATTTGTGGCATTTTGTCAACCACAAGATAATTCACCTTATTCCAGATTTGGAATAGGAGATATTGTGGATAGAAACTTCATGTCTTCTCAAATAATGGGAGGTTTGGGGGCATCCTTTTCTGATCCTTATCAAATTAACATTGTAAATCCAGCTTCTTTTGGCTCATTGGCAGCAACATCGTTTGATATAGGACTTTTTGCAGAAAATTCTAATTTGAGAGATGGTATCACAGATGAAAACCCTATCAGATCGCCATATCAGAGCCTTTGGAAAGGAAATTTATCTTACATATCACTGGCAATTCCACTTCAAAATAAATTAAATGATCTCCTGGATCGTAAGAAATCTAACTATACAATGGCTACCGGTTTTACATTGATGCCATACAGTACAGTGGGGTACAACGTAAAAATCGAGTCTTTTGATGATAATATTGGATTGATTAAAAAGAGATTTGAAGGAAATGGTGGAACATACCAGTTTTTATGGACTAACGGAATCAAGGTAAAGGATTTTTCTTTTGGAGTCAATTTAGGTTATTTGTTTGGAAAATTAGAGAATAAAAGACGCGTTGAATTTGAACCATCAGAACCGTTCTTCATAACTGAGTTGTCAGAGACGAATAGATTAAACGGATTTTTATGGAACGCTGGTGCAATGTATACATTGGCATTAAATAAAGCTCCTGAAGTTTCAAATTCTGATTTTGTTCCAAAAAGAATAACCTTTGGTATACATGGTAACTCAAGTACTGGATTCACCAATACAGCATCTTCATTTGCTGGTGCTGTATTATCTGGAACAGAAGAATTCTTGATTCCATTAAGAGATTCGCTCAACAGTACTAGTGAAGATATAGTGACTTCTGGTACTTTACCATCAGAAATAGGAATTGGTGCAACATATTACTATGGCGAGAAATTTGCATTGGGTTTTAACTATTCCGCAACATCCTGGTCGCAATTAGAGGCCAGTTTTGTTAAGAATAAATTAAATAATACTTCTAAGTTATCTTTTGGTGGTTTTTATCGTCCCAATTATAAGTCGATAGGAAGTTACTTTGAAAGAGTCTATTACCGATTCGGAGTTTTCTTAAATCAGGTACCTAACGAGATACCTTTAGAAGCTGACCAAATAATAAGAGATTATGGAATCAGTGTTGGTGTTGGTTTGCCGTTCTTTTACCAAAGAAAAATTTCACATGCCAATCTGGGTTTAACTTATGGCTGGCTGGGACAAGGAACACCCGTTGAAGAAAGATATTTAAGATTGACATTCAGCTTCACTTTTAATGATGATGAATGGCTCTTAAAGAGAAAATATAATTAAAAATAATAAATTACTGAAGATGGATATATTAAAGAAAACAGTATTTGGCCTTTTTATTTTTGTAGGATTAACTCAAACTGCAGAAGCACAATTTCAAAGTTGGGTAGGTCAAAGTTTTGAAGAAGAAGCTACAGATGTACATTCAATATACAGACAAGCTCTTAAAGCTGAAGACTGGGGTGTTGCTTTTGAGAATTGGCAAAAGGCTTATGAATTTGCTCCTCTAGCTGATGGGAAAAGAGATTATCATTTTATTGATGGTGTAAAGCTATACATACACAAGTTTAAGAATGAAGCAGATTCTGAGAAGAAGAAGGAATATGTAGCAAACATCAATAGATTGTATGCTGAAGCTATACAAGCTTATGAGCAAAAAGCCATTAGGCCTTCATCATGTGCTAATGATAATGCATGTTATCAAAAGAAAATTGGTTATGTATTAAATAGGAAAGCATACGATATGTTTTACTCTTTAAATTCTAATTATTCTGAAAACTTGGCAGTATATGACCAGGCGTTAGCAAAAGGTGGTAATGATATCGAATACACAGTATTTGATCCTCTAGCAACTATAGTTGTTTACCAATTCCAAAAAGGGAAATTAACTAAAGAACAAGCAGTTGAATATCATTCAAAATTAAGTGCAATTGCTGAATATAACTTGGCAAATCATCAAACTTTAGGTTCATACTACAATCAAGCATGGCAAGCGGCTAAATCAAAGTTTGGACCTATCGAAGCAGATATATTTGACTGTGACTACTTCAAGCCAAAATACAAGGAAATGTATGATGGGAATCCAGAGGACATGGATCAATTGAAGAACTTGGTTGCTCTTTTAAAGAAAAGAAACTGTGATCCTAGCGATGCTCTCTTGGTTGAATTGGAAGGAAAGTGGCAAGAGTATGCTGCTACAACCAATGCTGCAAGACAGGCAGAATTTGAAGCAAATAATCCTAGTTTTTTGGCTAAAAAAGCATATGACGCTGGCAATTTTAAAGAAGCTGTAAATAGATATGATGAAGCAATAGAAATGGAAACTGATATTGACAAAAAAGCCAGTTACTTATTCTCAAAAGCTTCTATCCAATTTAGAAAATTAAAGCAATATTCTTCTGCAAGAGCTACAGCATACGAAGCGGCAAAAGTAAAGCCTAACTATGGCAGACCTTATATGTTGATTGGCGATATGTACGGTGCATCTGCAAGAAATTGTGGTGATGACTGGAACCAAAGGTTAGCGATTATCGCTGCAATCGATAAGTACAATTACGCAAAAAGTATTGACCCTGAAGTTGCTTCTGAAGCATCAGAGCGTGTAAGAAAATACAATGCTTCGCTTCCTGACAAATCTGAAGGACACATGAGAAGCGTTAAGAAAGGTGCTAAAGAAAAAGTAGGATGTTGGATTGGTGAAACAGTCAGCATAAGATTTAGAAACTAAACTAAGAATTTTAAGACTTCGTTTAAGACATCGTGACGATAAAAAAAGCCTTTCGATTAATTTCGAAAGGCTTTTTCTTTATATGTTAACTAGTTTTTATTAAAAATAATAACCTGCATTTATTCCGATATCACTTCCCCCGTCAAATAAGTTTCTCCAGAATAGTTCAGCATAAATATTTTCGTTAATATCTATACCTCCACCAAGAGTTAATGAAAGACTACTACTAGAAAAGCCATTACTTGAAACTCGGTAATAACCTAAACCACCAATTCCATAAATTGGCATATCTTCAACTTCTGCAAAATTATATCCTGCGTGTGCATCTAGTGAAATTTGAGTTCCATTGCCAAAATATAAATTTACATTGGGCATTGCTGTTATCTCATCAGTTAAAGCAAATTTTGCACGACCCTGAACACCTAGATCTCCAAAATAAGTACCACCAACGCCAAATTTTACCTGTGCTGTTGATGTAAATGCCAAGCCTGTAAAAAATAATGATAGTATTAGAATCTTTTTCATATTGACTGTTTTTTAATTAATTGAATGGCTAAATTTATCAAAAAATAACAGAAAACGTATACCCATAAAAGGGGATTTATAAATTTTAGCTTATTTAGAATCATTCGATTCACCAAACGAGATACCTATTGAACGTGCAGTATTTATTAAAAAGTGATCCAAACCAACATGATTGTATTCACTGATTGCTGACTTTAGGCTTGTAGAAACGATTTTATTGTTTTGTAAGGCCACCATTTGTCCAAATTCAGAATTGTTAACCAATTCAAAGGCTTTTACCCCAAATGCAGTCGCTATTATTCTATCGTAAGCAATAGGAGTGCCACCTCTTTGTATATGCCCCAAAACGGCTACTCGAATGTCAGCTTTACATTTTTTAGCTTCTAAAGCATGTCGAAGTGCATTACCAATTCCTCCAAGTTTAAAGTTTTGATCACCTTCTACATTTTTGCCAAGTGTTTTTCCTCCTATTTTAGCACCTTCCGCGACTACGATATTTACAAATCCCTTCCCTTTGGTGTATCGCTTATTAATGGTTTTTAAAATGGAATCAAGGTCAAACGGAATTTCTGGTATCAAGCAAATTTCTGCGCCACCTGCGATGGCTGTATGTAAAGCAATCCAACCGGCATCTCTTCCCATGACTTCTAAAATCATAACACGATTGTGGCTTGCCGCAGTTGTTACCAATTTGTCAAAAGCGTCAGTCGCTATTTGAACAGCTGTACTAAATCCAAATGTAATATCTGTTGCATTCAAATCATTGTCAATAGTTTTGGGAACGCCAACTATATTAAGGCCTTGCTTATGCAATGCTTCTGAAATTGCTTGCGACCCATCCCCACCAATGTTGATGACAGCATCAAAGCCAAGGTTTTTAATTTTTTCTATTAACGCTTTGCTTATATCCTTATATATTATATTCCCTTCTTTATCCTTTGACGGAAACAATATTGGATTGCCTTTATTCGTAGTCTTTATTATTGTTCCTCCTTTTACATGGATGCCGCTTACCTTAGATTTTGTAAGTTTTACAATTTCAACAGGTTCCTTTATTACACCATTGAAAGCTTCAATACTTCCATAACAATCCCAATTACCATTTTTTTTTGCAGATTTTACAATTCCTCTGATAACTGCATTTAATCCAGGACAATCTCCACCTCCTGTTAAAATTAATAATTTCTTCTTTGACATTTTTTTAAGCACTTCTAAGTATAAAAAAAACTAAATTACCTTTTTATCATGGTTTCCTTATTTTTATGCAACCATTTATAGTTTTCAATTGATATTTTATGTACAGATTTTTGCTAAATTTTATTATTCTGATTTTTATTGTTTTTCTGGGGTGTACTCCAAAAGCAACTGAACCAATTGTTCAAGAAAAAGAAAGAGAAGTTGAAATTATCGAACCCGAAATGCCTGAAAACCCTTGCATGACACTGAGTAAGCTTGGTGGTTATGATCGTGAGCAAGTAGAGACTGGTTATGTTTTATACAAGGATTTGTTCAAAGTTAAAAAGTACGACCAGGCATTGGGATATTGGAAAATAGCTTATTATGGCGCGCCTGCGGCAAATGGCTCTATTAAATATCAATTTGAAGATGGTATCACTATGTACAAGCATTTTTACAATCAAGCTTCTGATCTTGATTTGAAAAGTGCTTATGTAGATACAGTTATGATGATTTATGACAAGAGGGTAGAGTGCTTTGGTGAGCCTGCTTATATTGAGGGAAGGAAAGCTTTTGATTATTACTATTATTTTCAAAATCAAATTTCTGATGAGCTTATTTACAATATGTTTAAGACTACATTGGATATCAAGAAGGAAAAGGTTAATTATTTTGTTATTAATCCATTTACAAAAATATTATCTGATCGAATTTTAAATAAAGAAATCTCAGTTGAAGAAGGAGGTAAGTACGCACAATTGTTACTAGATGCCGTAGATTATGGAACAAAATCTGGTAAAAACAAAGAAGCTTGGTCAATTATAAATGATTATGCACCCAGCAGATTAGAAAATTTGGAAGGGGTAAAAGGGTTATACAGTTGTGAATACTATGAAAAGAAATACATGGCTTTATTTAATGAGAATCCGCAAGACTGTGAAGGTATAAATACGGCTTACCGAAGATTGGCCTGGGGTGGATGTAACAAAGAAGGGATTGCTATGAATTCCTTGGTAAGTGCTAAAAAAGAGAACTGTTACACGCCTCCACCGCCTCCTGGAATATTAAGGCTGGCTTTTGATGCTTATCAAGATGGAAATTATTCAGAAGCTGTAGGGTTGTTTTCTCAGTACGTTGATGAAAGTGATGACATTGACAAAAAATTTAAATACAATCTTTTGATTGCTAAGATTTATTATGGAGATATAAAGAACTTTCCAAAATCAAGGCAATTTGCTATGAAGGCAGCAGAAAATAAGCCCAATTCAGGAGAGCCTTATTTACTGATAGGGAAACTATATGCATCCAGTGGACCATTGTGCGGACCAGGAAGAGGATGGGATAGTCAAATAGTTACATGGCCTGCAATTGATATGTTTGAGAAAGCAAAAAAAGATCCTTTGGTAGCTCAAGAAGCTCAGAAATTTATTCGAACGTATTGGCAATACATGCCCAAAAAAGAAGATATTTTTCAACGTACAATAAAAGCAGGTAGCAGCTTTAAAGTTGGTTGTTGGATTAACCGTACTACTACCGTTAGGACAGCGGATTGATTCTACTAAAATAAGAAAGCAACATAATAAAAAGGTAAAGCTCAATTGGTCTTCCTTTTTTATAAGTTTTGTGTACAAATAAGTCTTTTATACTATTCCATACATTTTGTAATCTGTAATCTAAAAAATGGATGAGACTGATTAGAAATATTATTGATTGTGAATAAAAATTTTATATTTTGCTTTTCTAAGACAAACAATCTCCTTTAGAACTATGTTTTTTACCTCAGATACCACTATATTTAACCATATGACATTAAAATCCTTTTTTATTTCCCTCTTATTCATCAGTTCTTTTGCTCTGTCAGGCCAGAGAATAATAACTCCTAAGTTGATTGAAGTGGATTGGAAGGGTATTATTTATAAAAAAGAATGGGCACTTGATCTTAGATTACATGAAAATGGAGCTGCTATTGCCTATAATACAGGTAAAATCAAATCTTACAATCGTACCAATTACTATCAAATTGAGTTAGGGTACACCAATGATCCACGTGAACGAAATCAATCTAAAATCTCATCTAGAGGAAGATCAGGATCGTTTTCATATGGTAAAGTCAATAATTTAATTAACCTAAGGATTGGAGCTGGTGTTAAAAAATACCTATCTGAAAAAGAAAAGCGAAAAGGACTGGCGGTCGGGTATACTTATGAAATTGGTCCTTCTATTGCTCTTCTTAAACCTTACCATTTAAATTTGATTTATACAACTGAAGAGGGAGGTCAATTGACAGCATTCACCGTTAGTGAAAAATTTACTGAGGAAAACGCTGAAAGATTTCTAAATGTCAATGCAGTTGATGATAAGTCTTCTTTCTTTAAAGGCTTTGATGATCTATCCATAAGAGCTGGCTTACAGGGTAAAATTGGTGCTCATTTAGCGTGGGGGGCTTTTGATAAAAACGTAAAAGCACTTGAAACTGGGATAATGTTTGATATTTTCCCTTCTAAAATTCCAATTCTTATCGAAACAGAAGAAATTTCCAACAATCGTTACTTTTTACGGTTATATCTAAACATACATTTGGGTACCAGAAGAAATTAGTAACAATTCTTTGTTACTGAAGTGAACTAACCTAAATTTGTATTACTTTATTCAGTTAATATTGATGTAAATGCTAGAATTACCTGTTGTTTCAAATACACCAAAAAGAGCAAAAAAACCAGATTGGTTACGAGTCAAACTACCTATTGGTGAGGACTATAAACGTGTCCGAAGGTTGGTTGATGAATACAGCCTAAATACCATATGTCAAAGTGGGAATTGTCCCAATATGGGAGAATGTTGGGGTGCAGGTACTGCTACATTTATGATTCTTGGAGATGTATGTACAAGAAGTTGTTCTTTTTGCGCAGTCAAGACAGGAAGACCACCTGAATATGATGAAGATGAACCAAGACGTGTTGCTGAAGCGATTCGTTTGATGGAGGTGAAGCATGCTGTACTGACTTCAGTCAATAGAGATGAACTGAAAGACAGAGGTGCAGAAATTTGGTATCAAACAGTTGTTCAAGTCAAAGAACAAAGCCCATCCACTACTATCGAGACGTTAATTCCAGATGTACGTGCCAATTGGGATGCTTTGGATAGAATGATTGAAGGTGGCCAAGAAGTTGTTTCTCATAACATGGAAACGGTCAAACGCCTTTATAGAAAAGTTAGGCCTCAAGCCAAATATGATAGAAGTTTAGAACAAATTAAGCGTACTAAAGACCAGGGTATACGTACAAAGTCTGGATTTATGGTGGGTCTTGGAGAAACCAAAGAAGAAGTTTTGGAAATTATGAATGACCTTTATCAGAATGGTTGTGACGTGGTTACTATTGGCCAATATCTTCAGCCTACAAAAATGCACCTAGCTGTTGATGAATTTGTGCATCCTGATGTTTTTGCTTTTTATAAGGAAGAAGGATTAAAAATGGGAATTGATTTTGTTGAAAGCGGTCCATTGGTTCGTTCAAGTTATCACGCTGAAAGACATCTCTAAAATAAATTATGCTGTATAATGTAAAGGCCGGAATTATTGGCCTAGAAGATTTAGGAAGACAATTTGCCCATCTGATTAATGATCATGTTAAAAATCTTAACCTGATTGCAGCATGTGGGCGTTCACAAAATGAGTTGTTGTTTGCTAAAAATGATCTGTCATTGGAATACGTATACTCTGATGAAAAATCCCTTTTTGAAAATCATGATATTGATGTTGTTTTCGTTTGCTCGCAAGCACACCTGCGGCCACACCAAGCGATTCAAGCTATAGAGGCCGGAAAACATGTCTATATCATTAGCCCAACTGCCCTAAATGTCGAAGATGCAAAAGCTGTGTTTAAGGCAGCTGATTCCAAACCAAGCCAACGTGTAATGGTAAGTTCAAAGGTGAGGTTCACTCCATTGTTTCAGCTTCTTAAACAAACGGTCGAAAGTCAAGCCATAGGAAAAATTAGACACATTACAGTTGATTCTGATTTGATCCAAAGTCTTAACCAGCAATATGACAAACCCACAGGTAGTTTGTTTCTAGACAGCACTCTCAATGAGATAGAATTGTGTTTGTGGTTAATTGATAAACCTTTCAATTCAGTTAATGTCAAAGTAAACGGAGATACTTTAATTTGTCAAGCAGAGTCTAATAACAACACAACTCTGGACTTGATTTTACAGCCTCAATTTTCTAAAAAAGAAAGTTATTTTTCAATATATGGCGATAAAGGACACATTACATTATCTAACAATAATGAACGTTCTTTTTATCTAATAAATAACGAAGGTGATAAATCAGAAGTCTCCATAAAAGATAACCTAAAATTCGTATATGCAGAATACTTACAACTTCATCATTTTGTAGAAGTAATTATGGGCAAACAAAAATTTACCAGCAAATTATCGAACTCAGTCTCAACAATGGAGTTAGCATTAGCCTTCGAAAAATCAAAAGTACTAGGTGAACCAATAGTGTTAATTTAAAATCGTTGTATTCAACACATTTCACCCCAACCGTAAAGGAAGCGAAAGCGACGACAGTAAAGAGCGCGCAGCGACCGACCGTAAAGGAGCGAAAGCGACGACCGTAAAGAGCGCGCAGCGACCGACCGTAAAGGAGCGAAAGCGACGACCGTAAAGAGAGCAAAGCGACCGACCGTAAACCTTACCGTAAAACCCTAAAAAAAGATTTTAAAAAAGGCCAGGTAGGCGGTGCCGTAAATATCTTCAAATCATTAAAGAATGAGCCTTTCTCATCTAAAAATTTAAATATTGTTTGTGGCTTCAAATTCTTAAATAGCTTCGTAAAAACTGTCTCTCCAGTAGTACTTCCAGAAAGTATAGCGTCTAACATAATCTTATCATAGAATAGAAACCTGTTGTTTCTTGGATTGTATTTCTTAATCTTGTTTTGCTCTATCAATGAAACCAATAAATCAGTATCCTCCTGAATACGTTTAAAAGCATAACCAGAAGATGCTTTCACCGACCCACCATTGGTGCCTATACGTATGATCCTATCTTGAGTCTTTTTTTGAAAATTATGAGTGGTCATAGGTATAGCACCCAGTTCTTCCTCTATAACTTCATATGTACTGATGCCTAATGTATCATTGATATATTTTTTGATAAAGGGATCATAAAAAGAAGGATCAGGTATGCTAGAAGAGAAAACTGCAATTTCAATTAATGCTTCTCGCTTGTTGATTGGCAGAACATAAAAAAACCTTGTTTCACCATCTTGCTCAACCCTAAAATCCATGAAATGTGCATTGTTAGGATCGAAAGTATCTGTTGGTGTTTGTACTATAATGCCCTTAAAGTGCTGCCAAACAAATATGTCTTTGCTAAAATCAATGTTTTCATAATAACTTTTAAATGCGTGATTCGAAGTGATTTTATGATTGTCGGTTTCAAGAATAGCTTTCTTATGATCAGAGTTTAAACTTTTAATATTATCAAATAGGAAATCCACACCATCTTTTTCTTTTAGGTAAGCTATCGTATGCTTGTAGAAATCGATACCTCGAATCATTTTATAAGCATAGGGTTTTATATCAAATTCCTTTTCAATAGATGGGGAGGCATAAGTGATTTTAGACCATTTCTTGTGAACGATACTTTCAAATAGCTCATTTTCATTACTCCAAAAGCACCAAGTACGATCGTTTTTTTGCTTTGTATCTCTATCTACCAATAATATTGACTTACCAGCCAGTATTGGTGAAGACTTTATCTTAAAAGCAAGGCTTAATCCCGCAAGACCAGCTCCTGCTATAATATAATCATAATGTTTATGCATCAAATACTCTCTGTTAATGATTGACAATTTTCAAATTTGATAGCTTATATTTGTCGCCAATGAATAAGCTTACAAAGTACAAAGAAATTGAGTCATTTTTGTTCAGACAATTGCCAATGTTTCAGCGCGTCGGAGCAAAAGCATTTAAGACGAACCTTGACAATATTAAGCAATTGTCTAAGGTTACAGGGCAATCACATAAGCATTTTAAGTCCATTCATATCGCAGGTACCAATGGCAAAGGCTCAACATCTTACTTCTTGGCAACAGCCTTGCAAGCACAAGGATACAAAGTGGGATTGTATACTTCACCTCATTACAAAGATTATAGAGAACGAATTAAAATAGATGGCAAAATGATCTCTAAGTCATTTGTCAAGCAATTTGTTAATCAATTGATTGAAGATAAGGTTTTGGAAGGTGAACTCAAACCTTCATTTTTTGAAATTACAGTGGCGATGGCTTTCAGTTACTTTAAAGAGGAGCGTGTAGATATTGCGATCATTGAAACAGGGCTAGGTGGTCGATTGGATTCGACAAATATTATTACACCAGTGCTGAGTGTAATTACAAATATTGGGCTAGATCATACAGCATTTTTAGGTGATACCTTACCTAAAATCGCCAAAGAAAAAGCAGGTATCATCAAAAAGAACGTTCCTGTTATTATTGGGAGAAGGCAAAAAGAAACCTTGCCAGTGTTCAAGAAAAAAGCAGAACAAAAGAAAACAAAATTGATATTTGCTCAAGCAGGGAAATGGCCGGAAGCGCTTGATAAGCTTTTGAAGAAATTCCCAAAATATCAACATGAAAATCTAAAAACAGCATTTACAACACTTAAGAGATTCGATAAGTCAATTGCAGTAGAAACATTGATTTCTGCTTGGACAAAAGGCTTGAAAGAATGGGAGTTTATAGGTCGGTATATGCAGGTGAATAAATCACCAACTATCATATTTGACAGCGCCCACAACCCTGCAGGAATCAAAGTATTATTTAATCAGCTGGAGAATGAAAATTATAAATATCTGCATATTATATTAGCAGTGGTCAATGACAAAGATCTGGAAAAAGTATTGCCATTATTTCCGAAAGAGGCTAAATATTATTTTTCTCAAGCTAAAATTCCTAGAGCGTTAAATAAAGAAATACTTAGGTCAGTTTCTGGAAATTTTAACCTTAATGGAAAAGTATATTCAAGTGTTAGTCGAGCATTTAGCGCTGCAAAGAGATCGGCAGATAAAAAAGATTTGATTTTGGTCGCTGGAAGTATATTTACTGTTGCTGAGGTTGTTTGATAAATTTAATATTAAATCACTCCACGAGAGTAATCAAGCAACCAATTGCTTTGGTTTTTGATTTTACTAATTCGCTTCCTTTGTTGATATTATCTAGCACTACACTTAATTCATGTTCTGTTACAACCCGTCTGCGTTTTCCCAATTTAGCATAGCTGTTGTCAATACGGCCTTGATAGATTATTTTATCTGTTGTTTCGTTGTAAACCACAACCTCAGGTGTAACGGTTACATTGTATTTTTGCGTTCTGGTCTGGAAGAACTCTTTTTTTAATTTAAAGGGAATTTTGTATTTTTCTTTGAAAGTTGCAATGTCTTTTTCTGACGAATATCTATTGGGGAAATACCCAATAAATGTGATATGCTCGTTGTCGTAGTCATCATACAGTTGTTGGATAGTTGGTGCGTAATACTGACAAATTTTACAATCTTCAAGAAGGAAAAAATTAACAGTAATTGAATCTTTTGATTGGGCAAAATTCGTGCTACTACCAAGCAGTACAAATAAGAAAAGAACAATTGCCTTTTTAATTACCATTCTGAAAAGTTAGAAAATTGGTGTGATAATTCCAAGTGAAAAAAGTTAAACTAATGTCAAGAATACTATAGATTAGAAATAGAAAGTATATTATCAATAGAATTTACTGTTCCTCATCCTCCTTGGCTCTTAATTGAAGAAGCATTTTTGATTTGTTAACAGCAATTGCGGCATTCAATTCGAAACCAATAAGAACAATCAAGGCATTAATTTGAATCCATACCAAAAGGACAATAAGAGCTCCAATAGATCCATATATTTCATTGTATCGGCCAAAGCTATTTATAAAGAAAGAAAATACTATAGATGACAATAAAGAGATTATTGTTGCTAATATGGCTCCAGTATTCAGCCATTTTAATTTTTTTCGCATTGCTGATCCATATCGGTATATAATTGTGATTCCCAGATATACAACCAATAAAACAATAAGCCATTTGAAAACGTTGAAAACACCTGTTGAGTGACCTGTTATGTTCAGTTTGTTGATAGCAAGTTCTACCAAGGGTTGCCCAAGAATAATCAAAAAAATTGAAATCATAAAAATTGAACCCACCATCGCGGTTAAGATCATTGCAACCAATCTACTCTTGAGAAATGAACGCTTTTTAAAAACTCTTTCATAACTCTTGTTGAATCCATACATTAAGGTGACCATACCAGAACTTGAAAACACAATGGCAAAAATAAATCCTACTGACTGCAAACCGCCTCGCTTGATTGATGCAACACTTTCAATGACCCCAAATAAATAGTTGTGTGCCTCTAAGGGTAAAATGTCTTGGGTTGAAGTCTTAAATAGAGCAATATAATCTGCCGTAATCGGAAACATCGGCATCAAAGTAAATAAAAATATAAGTGCAGGAAACAAAGACAAAAAGAAACTAAAAGCTACTGAATTGGCGCGAGTGATTATATCATCTCGCATGGCTTCCTGGTAAATAAAACCTATCACATCATAAACCGGCACGCCAGAAAAACCTGGTAAAGAATATTCTTTACTAAAATCTAATATTTTACTAAATGTACTTTTTATGCCTAGCATACCCCAAGATAGTTAATTACTCAAAGAAAGGTGAAAGATTTTCTGTAAGCAACACAGGACATGATGTGCGCTTACCAGTTTTCATATCTACAAAAAAGAGTTTTACTTCTGCCTTATTAATAACTTTACCATCTTCATTTACCAGTTCATGGTTGAATGTTATCATCTTATTTGGAAGATTTTTTAATATCGTTTTTATTTCAATATTATCATCATAATAAGCTGGAGCTAAATAACGGCTTTCCATACTTACAACAGGTAGCATAATGCCTTGGCTGTCTTCCATTGTTTTATAGGACAATCCTAAATGTCGTAATGTCTCAACTCTGCCTATTTCGTAGTATTTGGCATAATGCCCATAATACAAATAACCCATTTTGTCGGTTTCTGCGTATCTGACGCGCTTGTGAAAAGAGAAACTAAACATATTAAAGGATAGCTTTTTTGATTGGACAAGTCATACAGTGACTTCCTCCTCTAGCTCTTGACAGTTCACCTGACGGTGTGGTAATAATTGTTTTTTCTAATGAAGAAGCAAAACTATCATTTTCTGATTGTTTAGCTAAAAAATATTTAGAACTTAATATTGAATATCCAGATTTTTCAAATGCATATCCTATATGCAAATTTCGATCATAAGTATTATCAATACCTGGTTTTACCGCTACCAAATTACACCCATCAGTCCATTGCTCTCTTTCTTGATATGGAGACTCACCATCGCCTGAAAAGATAAAATTCATGTTTGGATTGATCTCATTTATAAAGAAATCCCCAGTAGAAGCATATGTTGCCTTTAGACTTTCTTTTGTATGTACGATTACGTTTGACGCCAGTCCATCATAAACTATTGGTTTGAAATAAACCAAATCGTTTTGACTCACACGGGGCTCTTCAATCATTTGTGGCAAGTGTACAATATCATCAAAAAGCAATTTTTCTGCTCTTTTAGGTTTAATCCTACCAATTCCACTATCAGGCCTATTTATTAAAACGCGTTCAAGCTTATTTATTTCTGAATCTGCTAACATTTAACTCTTAATTAGACACGCAAGTTAAGTATTTTGCCTAAAATCATGCTTGCAAAACGGATAGACATTACGATATCGCTAGTTTTTTTATAAATTTATCCTATAACAAAATAATTTATGTTAAAAAAATTGAAGTCTTTCTTTATTGTTGATGATAATCCTCAGGCAGAGGCTAAGTCTAAGGGTGCAGAATCTGGGGCATCTTCTTCTCCAAAAACAGCTGATTCTAAAAAACCAGTTATAAAGTTAGAAAAGCCTGTATATGATAAAAATAATCCACCAAAAGGAAAACCAAATGAAAAATTTGTCGATATACTATTGGGTGCCATTGAAAGTAATAATGTTGAAGGATTTGATTACCTAGAGTTTAAACAAGCACTTCAAAACTTAAGTGGTGTAGAAATGGATGAGGCTACTATGTTTAAGTCGGCCTTGGCGATGGCTAAAACAATGGGCGCGAGTAAGAAAGTGTTATTCAGCAGTGCTGATTTGTATTTGAGTGTGTTGTCAAAAGAGGAGTCAAAATTTATGGAATCCTTTAGCAAGCAAGTCAACATGCAGGTTAATAACAGGAATGAAGATATCATCAATATTGAAAAAGGTATTGCATTGAAAAATAAGCAAATTAAACAATTGCAAGGCGAAATTGAGGCTGAAGAAAAGGCATTGAATAAAAAGAAAACCAATGCCGATCAAGCAAGTGCAAAAGTAAAAGCAACTAAAGATAGTTTTTACCACTCTTATCATATTGTCTCGGAGCAAATCAAAGCAGACATTGAAAAAATGAAAAAATACCTAGGTTAACAGATAAATAACTATTATGAGATACTATACTTTATTCATTATATTATTTATTTCTTTTTCAATATCAACAATTAGTTCTGCTCAATTAAAACTAAAGAAATTGGATAAAGTAGTTGTATCAATGAGCCAAGGTGAGTCTATTGACAAATACACCAATTATTTAACTGGGTATTTTGGAAGGATTGATCTGACCGAATCGCTAAGGAGCAAAGGAAATTATGCTTTGATATCTGTGGATGGCAAGCAATTTTTGCAAGGCGAAGGCGTAAATGATAAAGAGCAAAAAGTAGTCTTCCGTATTGAAGTCTCAACAAGTAATGATGGTTTAACAATAACAAAGGCAGAGAGCGAGTATAGAGCTCAGGCATGTGTAGCTAATGGCTGTTCAAATTGTTCCTTCAAAGATGCCAAAAGTTGTTCTTGTGCAGAAGAAGGGGAGTGCAATCATTCCATAAACGCAGTATCAAAATAAATTCCTTGAAAGCATCTTAAACGAAGCCTTCGTTAAGAGAATGCAATAAACGACCTTAAGGAAGCGAAAGCGCCCAAAAGTTAAAAAATAGACATAATCTCTTCCCACAATTGCTCATAAGGAATAATCTCAATACTAAGAGCATGTTCAGAAAAGTCAGAAGGGTTATCTAGTAATGCTTGGTAATGCTTTTTTGCTTTTGCTCTGATTTTAGCTGGTTCATAATCTCCTTCTGGAATCTTCAACAACATCTTGATAAAATTACTGGAACGCGCATACTCAGGCCGTTTGAGATATCGGAAGTTATATTGCCTTAATGATGAAAGTTTGTCAAGCGCATCATCAAATCTTTCGTCGACAATATAAAATAACATTTGAATGATATTGATGGTTATGTTCAATCCACGTTTGTCATTTGAGAAAGTAGAAACTTCATTCATAAAACGAGCTAATCTGAAAGGTCTTAATTTCTGAGCATCTGAATCTTCTATGTTTACTTTACCAATTTTAATTAGGAAGTGAATGAAAGCTTCCTTGAGATACCAAGGTTCACGATATGTTTCGTTTATTTTAGTAAATGATTTATTATTGGTAACATCACTTATTAGTGAATAAGCCGAATTATAATCTTTTCTTAGAATGTGAATTTGAAAGAAATAACTTCTTACATACATCCATGGTAAGCTTCCTTCAGGTAATTTAAATTCCATGCAATACTTAAAGCATTCCATTGCTTTTATGTAATTCTTTTTTGATAGGTATGAAATACCAATTTTTTGCGTAAATGAAAATAAACCTATTTTTTTAAAGCCTTCTTTTTCTTGGAAATAATTAATAGCTCTCTTTGCAACTAGGATTTGCATATCTAAATCCTTTTTCACCAAATAACCGAAGTATGATGCATTGTAGGTATAGTATCTTAAATAAAAGGAATCAATATCTTCAACTGATTTTCTTAAAACCTCGACCTCTTCTAAGTGTTTTTGAACATGGGTATCAAAATCATATGCTTTCGATTTACTGATTAATTGACCAAAATAAATATAATAATATTCAGCTTGGTCCTTTAGGTCATAGATGTGTTTGATCTCAGTATATTTCTTACTATGTTTTTCAAATTTATACTTGTTATCAATAAATAGACCATATGCTAATCTTAAGTCTTTAAGGATTAATAATGACAGTTCAATAATATCGTACTTTATTGATGTTTTTAAAATCTGTTCAAAGAGTTCAATTGATACTTTGTTTTGACCTTTATCTTGAAGTATTTTTGCTGCGGCCCAATTTTTAAAACTTCTATTTAAAGCTTTTTGATATTCAGATTTTGAATAAGATTGGATATCAATAAAAAATAAAGTATTTAAAAGCCGCTGAGTTAACCTATACTTTAATTTTTTATAACTAGAGTTTTTTGAATTTGAATCATAAATTTTTCTTGCTGCTTCGTCATCATCATTAAACTCTCCATTTAGTATTCCATCATATAATAATTTGGTTTTAGAAGATAATTTGACGTCTTCAGTTATAATTTCTATTTGTTTTAATTTTTGCTTAGAAAGCAATTTCACAAGAGCGACTAATGTGTCCAAATATAATTTTTTAAGATATAGTTAATTTCCAAAGTTACTTTTTATTTGTAATATGCATGTCCTCTTTTTTTTATATTTTTTTGGAACGTATTATTTGTGTTATATATAAATAATTGAATAATAGTAACTTGTATTCAGTTAATATTTAAATAATGTAAAAATGTAAGCTACTTTACAGTTTTTTGCCTTAATTGCATGTCCTCATTTAGTGTTTTTTGTCAACTACTTGGCATGGTTTTGTTTATAAATTTATATCGAAATTCATTCTATCATTATCTAAATTTAATCTATCATGCAATTATTGTTAGAGTTACTAATAATTTTGGGAATTATCGAAGACGATGGTTCTTTCTAAATGCTAAGAATTGAAGACGTTAAACGTGAGCTCTTGTTAATTCAAGGGCTTTTTTTATGCAAATGCATGTCCTGAATGGGACTAGTATAATTCAAATTTTATATATGTTAAACCTATATTTGTATCAAATTCATTATCAAGCGTTTTACGCGATCGCCTGATCTCGTAAACAAAAAATTCAGTAAGAGTGTTAAGCAAGTCCTTGTAGAAGTTACAAGGACTTTCTTTTTTATACCCTATTCTACTTTATACGTCTATAAAACCAAGGTATTAAACGAAAAAATGTAACCTAAGGAATTAAAAACTGCTCACATAGGTTAAAATACTGTACAGTATTATGGTGCAAACCATATTTTTTATACACAAACCTCATGATAACTTGCTTTCTCGTGGGCAATACGCCTACGAAATTGTATTTTTGTGCCATAACTTGACTTATTTATACATGACTGACAATTACAAGAAAAAATCTTTTTGGAGAAAACCTGAAGGTGTAACAGGTGCTATATTTTTAATAGTTGGTTTGGTGCTAGGTGGAACGTTGATTGTAAAGTCGATAGCTGGAATTGTTGCTTTTGCTTCTACTCCTGTAGGATTGGGTGTTACTCTAGGGGTTTTAGGTATGATAATTTTCATGGCTCTAGACAATAAAGCCCGAACTTTATTGTCTTATATGTATAAATCGGCTATGCGCTGGATCACAGGTATCTTTGTTCAAATTGATCCTATTGGTATTCTTAAAAGTTATATCCAAGACCTTAAAGGCAATCTTAAGAAAATGCGAAAGCAAATTGGTATGCTCAGAGGACAAATGCATAAGCTTAAAGAAATGATTGTCAAGAATCAAAAAGAAATTAAAACCAATATGCTTTTGGCATCTAAAGCCAAAGAGACTCAGCAAAAATCTGTTATGATTCTAAAAAGCCGAAAAGCTGGCCGTCTTAAAGAATCAAATATGAAGCTTGATGATCTTTATAAAAGAATGGAAGTTCTTTATAGAGTTTTGTCCAAGATGTATGAAAATTCATTCATTCTGGCTGAAGATATTGAAGATCAAGTCAAACTTAAAGAACAGGAACGTAAAGCTATGTTAGCTGGGCATTCAGCAATGAAGTCTGCTATGTCAATAATTAAAGGTGATTCTGATAAAAAAGCAATGTTTGATCAAGCCTTGGAAGTTATAGCTGATGATGTAAGTTCTAAGGTTGGAGAAATGGAAAGGTTTATGGAGATGTCAGAAAACTTTATGTCTTCTATAGATCTTCAAAATGGTATTTTCGAGGAAAAGGGAATGCAAATGCTAGAAGATTGGGAGAAAAAATCAACTTCACTCTTATTAGGTGAATCAAAAGAAGATTTAATTTCTAATGCCAATGATGAAGGAAATATCTTGGACTTGAATCAACCCATCGCTCAGCCTCAAAAAGCAGATCGTTCAAATCAGTACGATAACTTTTTTGAATAACAAGAAACGAATACTGAGGTCTAATAAGTTTAGATCTTAACATTATAATATTATCTGGACATCAGATCACAATTAATTAACTAACGATCGTTTAAGATCATTTTACTTTTTATATTATGGCAAAGAGATTAACAATGTTTTCAAAACTGCTGATTGTATTTCTTATACTATTGGCAATTGGTTTTGGAGGTAAATGGGTATTAAACAATACTGCATTTGGCAAAAATCTTCAGGAGAAAGCTGAGCAAGAAAGAATTGACCAAAGTGAAGAAGAAAAGCAAGAAAGCAACAACTCCTCTAATGCTAAAACTGAAACAAACTCTAAGAACGGAGGGCTTTTCAATAATAGCAATCGAAAAGATGACAACACCTTACGTGTTCAATTGGTAACATGGCCAGGGTACACACCGGGATTATATTTCAATGAAGGTGCTTTGGCAAATACCAGAAGTAGATTCTATAAAGACTATGGTTTTAAAGTGGAGTTTGTTAAAGAAGACGATCTTTTAAATGCAGCGGATGCTTGGGCAGCAGATGAGTTTGATATCTTGGTGCAAACTGCGGATGCATTTCCATTATATACAGCTCCAGATGAAATGGCTAGTTTAAACCCAACTGCTTTTATGCAAGTAGATTGGTCTAGAGGTGGTGATGCAATTATTGCAAAGAGAGGTATTAATTCTATCAATGATTTGAGAGGTAAAAAAATTGCCTTAGCAGTACCTGCACCAGCACAAACAATGTTGATTACAGCATTGGAATCTGCTGGCATGTCAATAAATGATGTAAAAGTTGTAAAGACAACAGACAATATAGCTGCAGCAGAATTGTTCAATTCCCCAGATATTGATGCAGCTGTTGTTTGGAGCCCTTTTGATATTGAAGCAACGTCTAAGGTTCCTGGCTCTAAAATTCTTTTGACTACAGTTGAGCAATCTCATATCATCGGTGATATTATGTTCGCTAAAAAAGAAGTTATCCAAGCTAAAAGAGAAATGTTTAATGGGTTTTACGAAGGTTGGATGAAGGGTGTTGCAGAATTAAAAGATCCAGGTAATAGAAGAAAAGGAGTGAAATACTTGGCTGAATTTTTACAATTTCCGGAAGCAGATGCTGAAGCGATGATGTCTACAGTTCACTTGGCATCTCATGGTGACAACATGAATTTCTTTGGTATAAATAAATCCTTTAGAGGAATGACAGGTGGTGACCTTTACAATAAAATGAATAAGAAGTTTTTCCAGATGAAGGACAATCCTAAGTTGGCACCAAATTGGAAAAAAGTGATTGCAACTGGTCCAATTATTAATGCAGACTCTAAACTTAGAGGCGCTGCTTATGCTGCAGAAGGTGCTAAAGAATTTGAGCCAGCGACTGCAAAAGAGAAATCGGCCCCCGCTTTGGCATCAAAGCCAATCAGTATCAATTTTGCATCAGGGCAATACAAATTATCAGAAAATGCTAAAACAATAATTGATATTCAATTTGCAGAGGTTGCTAAATCATTTGGTAATGTACGTGTAAGAGTTGAAGGTAACACAGATAATGTTGGGGGCAGGCAAATGAATATGAACTTGTCTCAAAAAAGAGCACAATCGGTTGCTGATTATTTGAGAATGACTTATAATATGAGTGCCAATAGATTTGTAGTGGTAGGTAACGGTCCAGATAAGCCTGTTAAAGGTTGTGAAACAAACAGTACTGCAAATTGTAAAGCACAAAATCGAAGAACTGAATTTCAATTGTTAGCAGTCCAATAATTTAAGTAGTGAATTGGCTATTTAAATTAAGAGGTGAAATACCATCGCAATGGAAACTTCCTTTGACGCTAATTGGATTAGGAATTATTATTGCTATTTGGATACTTTTAACAGCAGGGGAGTCACCATTAACACCTAGTAAAATTTTACCAAAGCCCGGTGATGTATTAGGAGCCTTTGGCGAGATGTATAATGAGAATGACCTTGTTAAAAATATGTTTAGATCTCTTGGTTTAAATTTAGCTGGTTATGTTAAAGCGGTATTGTGGACTATTCCAATTGGTTTTTTAATTGGCCTTTTTCCTATAATCCGGGGAATGTTTCAAAAACCCTTGGATGCCATACGATTTGTTCCAATCGCTGCAGCATTGGGTTTGTTTATTGGCTGGTTTGGTATTGGAGCAGATATGAAGGTTAACTTTTTGGCCTTTGGTATCTTTATATTTCTCACACCAATTGTCGTTCAGAGAATTTTTGAAGTAAAAGATGTTTACTTGAAAACAGTTTATACAATTGGTGCTACTGATTGGCAAACTATCAAGACGGTATATTTTCCTTCAGTGTTTTCAAAACTGATTGATGACATCAGAATTCTTACAGCGATTTCATGGACATATATCGTAGTAATAGAAACTATTAATTCTGAGCAAGGAGGTTTAGGTGCTCTGACATATATGATGAGAAGAACAAGTCAGCCAGACAAAATGTATGCTGCATTCTTACTCATTATTTTAATTGGGATTATTCAGGATCGAATTTTTGTACGTCTTGACAATGAGTTATTTCCTCATAAATTCCAATTGAAAAATCATAACAAATACGGACAAATAAAGGCCACAAGCATTTTTGAAGCGATTGCTGATTTTGCGTTTACGGCATTCACTTGGACAATTCTTGGGGTATATATTTTGGTCGCGATTAATGAAGTGACTGGTGTTTTATCTGATATCAAAATTTTGGATTACTTATTTGGAGATACATGTTGGGCTTTTCATTTCCTTATGATTTCGATTATATTTTATAAGGCATATAATTTTATCACAAAGCACAAATCCAAACTTTCTTCACCACCTAAAGAAGTAGAAAATGTTTGAAGATAATCCAAATCAAAAGAATATTGTTGAGCTTCGTGGCATCAGTCAGAGTTATGATGGTGGTAAGAACTGGATCATGAAGGATTGTGAATTTATAATTGAAGACAAACCTGATCAAGGTCAATTTGTTGTTGTACTTGGAATGTCAGGAAGTGGTAAATCTACGCTCTTAAGATATATTGCAGGTTTACAACAACCTACAAAAGGGACTGTAATGGTCAATGGAAATCCAGTGGGTAAGAAAGAACGTGTCAGCATGGTTTTTCAACAATACTCATCTTTGCCTTGGTATACTGTTTTGGAAAACGTGGGTTTGGCATTGGAATTCCAAGGTGTATCAAAAGCCGAGAGAGACGAACGGGCCATGGAATTGATCAAGATGGTTGGACTGGAAGGACACGAGCATAAGTTCGCTCAATATCCTACATTAAGTGGCGGTCAATTGCAACGTGTAGCTATTGCAAGAAGTCTCTTAGCCAACCCAAAAATATTGTTGATGGATGAACCATTCGGAGCGTTGGACATTAAAACTAGGTTGACTATGCAAGATCTTTTAACTTCAATCTGGCATAAATTTCAGTCTACAATAATCTTTGTTACTCATGATATTTCAGAAGCAGTTTACTTGGCAGATGATATTTATATTCTTAAATCTCCACCTTCAAGATTTGTAGAACATATTCATGTTGATTTGCCTTTAGTTCGAGATCGGATGACAAAGAGAGATCCTAAGTATACAGAATTTGTACATCTTGTTGAAGATAAAATGATAGAAGTCGCTGATTTAAAATAAAAAGCTCTTTGGCAAAATCACCTTCAAATATAAATCCAAATTATAAAAGGAAACCTATTCCAGAGTATTCAAAAAACGAATGCCTAGAAGGAATAGCTAATGGAAATACTAAGCTGTTAAGCTATGTTATTTCTAAGGCAGAAAGTTATCATGCCAATGATCAACAATTTGTGCGAGACATTATAATAGAATTAAAGCCTAATACCAATGTTCGGAAATTGGCAATTTCAGGTTCACCAGGTGTCGGGAAAAGTACATTTATCAATTCCTTCGGAGCGCATTTAATCAGAAATAAAAAGAAAATAGCTATTCTACCAGTTGATCCCAGTAGCCATATAAGCCATGGAAGTATTTTAGGTGATAAGACAAGAATGGAAGATTTGGTAAATCTGGATGGTGCATATATCAAACCAATGGCATCAGCTTTAGCTCTCGGGGGGTTGGCTCCTTCAACTGCTGTGGCTTCAATGTTGTGCGAACGATCCCATTTTGATTACATAATAATGGAAACGGTAGGAGTAGGGCAGTCCGAATACGAAGCACGTCACTTAGTCGATATGTTTATTTTACTATTGCAACCAGGTGGAGGAGATGACTTACAAGGCATAAAGAGGGGTATCATGGAAATGGCTGATATGATGATTATTACCAAAGCCGATGGTTCGCTTTTGAGCAATGCCGAATTTAGTTTTAAGGCATATAAAAATGCTATGAAATTGATGTTGCCAAATAGTTATAATTGGTCACCAGAAGTTTTTATATATTCCTCGTTGACTGGAGATGGTAATGATGATGTGTTGGAGGGAATTGAAAACTACTATAAGTTTATGACTAAAGATGACTCACTGTTAAAATTAAGACACAAGCAAAGTCAATATCATTTTAATAAAGAGTATAAGAATTTAATGCTCAGCCAGCTTCTTCAAAAGAAGGATTTTAAACTATTGATTGATGAATTACAAGCCCAACTCAATAGCAAAGAAATTATACCTTTGCAGGCTTTAAATATATTAAGGAAGAAACTTGAAGAACTTTTATAATTATATATTTTTTCTGTTGATATCAGCTCAGGTTGCTTTTGGTAACAGTGCAGATACTTTAGGATTCGTATCTCCTGTTGATCACCAAATTCGTTTGACTGGTAATTTTATGGAGCTTCGTACCAATCATTTCCATTCTGGAATAGATATCAAATCATCAAAAGGAGTCGTTGGAGATAACATTAAGTCCGTGCAAGATGGTTATGTTTCTAGAATTAAATTACAATCTGGAAGTTACGGACAATCGATCTATATTGACCATCCTAATGGTTACACAAGTGTCTATGCGCATTTAAATGAGTACATTCCAGAAATAGATGATTATATCAAATCTATTCAATATGAGTTGGAATCTTTTGCTGTGGATATTTATTTGCCTGACAGTATAATTATGATCAAGAAAGGTCAGTTGATTGGTCAAATGGGGAATACAGGAAGATCTTTTGGCCCTCACCTTCATTTTGAATTGAGACATACAGATACTGAGATTCCGGTTAACCCTGAGCTTCTTGGCCTTGGACCCAAAGACAGTGTAGATCCTACTTTTGAGTCATTGAGTATTTATACAATTGGTTCTGATAACTCAGTTGAAAATACTGAAACTAAGTACTTTAAACGAATAAATGAACACTACTATTTGTTTAGTGATATCGTAAAAGTTAACGGCAATAAGGTTGCTTTTGGAATACAGGCATTTGATCAAATGAATGGTTCTTCAAATAAAAATGGTATTTATAGTTTGAATGTTAATGTTGATAATGAAAACTATTACAGATGGACAGCTTCTGATTTTTCGTTTGAAGAGTCAAAAAAAATAAATGGTTTTATAGATTACAATAAGAAAGTTACTTTGGGGCAAAAAGTTTATAAATTGTATGAGCCATATTGTTCTGCGATGTCAAACATTAAAACTAGAAATCAAGGTATAGTAGATCTGAGCGATGGGAAAGTTAAGCGTATTGCAATAAAGGCCATAGATATATTTGGCAATGAGGCCAACTTGTATTTCAAAGTAAGTGGATTAGCTAATAATAGTAATAATAATTCTTCACCTGCTTTTCTATGTGATACAACAAGCATTGAAAAAGCCGGAATGTTTACTGTTACTTTTCAGCCTAATACTTTATTCGAAAAATTAAGCCAGCCTTTGGCTGCATCTACAAGAGAAATTAAAGGTCAAAAATGTCATGAGATTGCTATTGGGAGTGGGACTAATGCTGTAAGTAAGTATTATAAAGTAGAAACACCTATTCCAAATTCTTATAATGAAAACTGGACGTTTGTGGCTTTCGATAAAAAATCAAGATTGGTTAATTTTGGGTGTGATACTCTCAATAGTAAAATGGTTTCATATGTTGATCAATTGGGTAACTTTTATACCTTTAAAGATTTAGAAGCTCCAACATATCAAGTTATAAACCTAGAAGCCTCACAGAAAAGTCCTTGGAAGGTAGTCATTAAAGACAATTTGATTCCAGATGGACGTACTCCAGATCTATTTTACAGAGCTACGGTAAATGGTAATTGGATTTGTATGAAGTATGATTTGAAAAATGATATTTTAATATTTGATGATTTTGTCAGATTGCCAAAAGGTAATTTGGTTTTTGAATTAATTATTGCTGACTCTCAAGGGAATTCCACCAAATTGCGAAGGGTGATTTTATCTCCTGAAATCAATTAATTTTCAAAAATTAATAACTCCTATCGAAGTTGCCTTTATTGTTTGATGGAATGAAAGTTTTGTTTTACATTTTTTCAAATATCTTAAACAAAAACATTGTTTTGGCGTTTATTACCAAAACATTGTTTATGCTAGTATCAATAGGTCAAAAAGTGCCTTTCTTCAGTTTGCAAAATGAAAAAGAAGAGCAAATTTCATCTGAAAGTTTAATTGGTGAGAAGTATATATTATTCTTTTATCCAAAAGACGACTCACCTGGTTGCACCAAGGAAGCCTGTAGTATTCGTGATAACTATAGGGCTTTAGAAAAGCTAGATTATAAAGTATTTGGTGTCAGTCCTGATAAAGCTAAAAAACATCAAAAATTCATAGATAAGTACGAGTTTCAATATTCTTTGTTAGCTGATACGGAAAAGGAGATGATCAATGCCTTTGGTTTATGGGGACCTAAGAAATTTATGGGTAGAGAAATTGTAGGGGTTTATAGAAAAACGATTATAGTAAATGAAGAAGGTATCATTTCACACATTATTGATAAAGTGATAACAAAAGCTCATGGCAATCAAATTCTTGATGTACTGGCCAGTTCAAATCTAAAAGCTACAGCTTAATTTTTTATTAATCACAGTGTAAACAAGAATTGGTAATTAATCCTATGCTGTAATCAATACCTAAAGTAGGTTTTTACACACCTCCATTTGCCAAAATAACAGAAATTAATATCATGGCTAGTTTTATTTCATCAGGAACATCTGGTGCTTGGTCATCAATTTCCCAGTCTCTAGAATCTCCTTCATAGGTTGTCCACATTTCCATAAATCCAAACTCTTTATCTTCAAAATACCATTGGCTAATATCATTACCAAAATCGGTAGTCCATTTTAGTTTGATATCTTCATAACTCACATTCCATTCTGTAATATCATTTCGCCATTTCTGCTTGATCGATACATTACCATAGTCAGTTTCTAAAAACCAGTGTTGGGGATTGGTCTGGTATCTCAAAGACATACCCCAGAAATATTCTAAATGATCAAATTGCCATTCTGTCCAGCTAGATTTGTATGGCCATTTTGCCCTTACGGACGAGTATATTTCATTATTTGAGCTATCAATACTTATGATTTGCCATTCGACGGCTGTATTGTCATACTCACTTGAGATATTGAAGAATTTCGATTGTGCATGATTTAGGGAGGGGTATAAAGAAATAAAGCTTATTGCGATAACAATAAGCTTTATTTGTATAGTTTGAATTAATGATATTAACATTAAGTCTCTTTAAATTAAAATGGTAAATCACCAAAATCTTCAGCCTGAATAGTATCAGAACCTTTAGAAGAAACTTCAAAAGAGCTGTCAATTGGACTGAACTCTTGCGGTGGCCCCGATGCTTCTACAGCTGCTTCTTGAGCTACTGTTTCCACCTTCCATGCATTTAGGTTTGTGAAATACTTATCATTCCATTCTCTTCCTCTCAAATCAAAATGAACTTTAATTTTATCTCCTTCTTTATAGTTAGAAATAATATCACATTTATCTTGAGTCAATTGAAATTTGATAAACTGAGGGTAATTTCCTTCTAGTTTAATAACAAATTCTCTTGCTTGGAATGATGCTGTTTTGTTTTCTGTTTCAAATACTCTATGTACGATACCCTCTGTTGCGAATGCCATATTTACTTTTCTGCTAAACTTGTGTTAATTATTGTATTAATTTTCCTTGCGTGAGAAAGAATCTCAGCTACAAATATAATGTTTTGTTCAGCTTTTTGAGTATTGCCATCAAATGAATATTTTGTATTTTTTAAAGCATCTCTTAACTCGATAATCTTATCGCTATTTTCTTTGAATTCAGATAGCTTTTTGTCATTGATACGAATTTCTTCAAGCTTTTTATTCTCCTTTTGTTTATTATAGTAATAATTAGGTGTATCAGGTGTTTCTCTTCTTTTTCTTGACTCAGTACTGAAGGAGTACTCAATTTTATCATGGGTGCTTTTGCAATTAGTTGCTAATCTGTTGACAGACTTCATAACTGCTGTTTTGTTAGCTGCAATGAGATTATTGTCACCAGAAGTCATTGCTGACTTCATTTTGGCATAAGTAGCGTCCAAATCAGATATTTCTTTATTTAACCATTCAATTTCTGAATCAGATATAAAAGAAGATTGGATAGATTGAGCATTAATTAATGTCATTGTACAAAACACAAATAGAACAGTTAGTATACTTCTCATGATTAATTTTTAAAATTAGGCTAAATATAAGGTATTGTAAGTTTATAATAAACTTAGAATGGCTATAAATATATATGAATAGTCTATGTTAAGATACTTTTAAGTGAAATTGTGTTGCCTGAAGCTTTAATTTTCATTAAAAATATTTATTTTTTTGTGATTGCTTTCAATTCCCTGATCAATTGATCTGGTTTTTTATAGCCTGGAGATGCTGTGATTTTATTCAGGTTTTCATCTAAATAAACCAAAGTTGGATAGGACATTCTATTGCCGAGCAATTCTATGGCCAATTGGTTTATACCTTTTCTACCTCCATTGACCCAGTTGTATTCTTTATCCTTGAATTTAACCATTTCTTTTTGCTCAGCATCAAACTTTACAATGTGAAAATTTTCTTCGAGATATTTTTTAATTTCTGGATCTGTAAATGTCTTTTTATCCATTACCTTGCACCATCCGCACCATTCTGTATAGACATCGACCAAATACTTTTTATTACCTTCATTCTTTCCTGACCTGGCAATTTTATCGAATGTTGTCCATTTCATTCCTCCAACATTTAAGTGCTGAGCTCTTTTTTGTCTTTCATCTTGTATTTGCTGTTGCTTGATTTGATCACCAACAGTTCCACCTCGGGCATCAATTTTTATATGCTTATTTTCTTGCTTTACTGGTTTAGTTTGTGCTGGATGAGAAACTTTGGTAATCTCTGATGGCTGATTTGAAGATCCTGCTGGCCTATCTGTTTTTTCATTTGTACATGATATGATACTGATAACCATACAAGCCATTAAAATAACAGGCTTTAAATAATTGACAATTTTCATTTTAGTGTTGTTTTGTTAAACAATTAAAATTCTTTGATTAAACGAAATTATTCGTAGAAGTATTACAAAACTAGCGATTTTTGTTTTTTAACTTTATTTTAAATGTGTTATCTGTAATCTTAAAATACCCCACATCATAACAATATTTACATTCATAACCTTTTTTTAGTAAATCAATTGACGTAAAAAAACCGAAATTGAAGCCTAATTCAAGTAAATGTTGTAACGTAATATTAGTAAGGCCAGAATCTAATGTTGAAATCAATATTTGTCGATTTCTTTTTAGAATGACATTGATTCTCCTTACTGTCTTACGTTCAATTTGGTATTTCTTATTATGCCATGTGGATCTACAATAAGGTCCGCAAAACCTCTTGTCAGATCTACCCAACATTGGTTCTTTACACTCGTTGCACTTTGTCATCATGATAGTAAACATTCATTGTTCTACTATACATATATATAATTTTGTAAAAAGTAATCACTTGAAAAGCGGAATAATGACTTTTATAAGTTTCTTTTTTCTAACAGACTAAAACAAAGTATCATGTGAAGCTGCACAGAGTTAACATCAGGGGAATGAAATACTTAGCAATTCACATTCTATTGGACTTTGGTTAACTTAGATGTTGGTATTGAAGCATTCAAGCTTTGTATAAAACGGTGGTGAATAAAGTTTATCCAGGCTAAGGTTTTTTCTTCTTTTTACGTTTATAGTCTCCTCTTTTCCAAGCCTTGATGAATTGTGCCCATGCAGCTACGTTAAATATATTCTGTGGTTTATATTGACCAGAATACTTGAATTCCTGTACTCTATTTTCCATAGATAAAGCGAATGCTTCAGTTCCGTCGACAGCCACAGAATGTTTAAGACGACTTAAAACTTCTTGCGCTAAATTTTCTTCTGCTCTTTGTCTTAATTCATCACTTACATCTAGAGCTAAAAACTCTATTTTGTAATGCTCTCTACTCGGCCAAGGGTAGATAACTGCTTCTGGAAGCAAGACATTATCACGACTCATAATTTGGTACCAAGAATAATAATTGGATTCCAATGTATCTGAAATTTCATGCCTTACTTCAGCAAATCCAACTCTCGTAAATACTATTGTATCTCCAACTTCTGCCACCACTGAAAAGAAACCGTCAATTTCAGCATACGTACCACGCGAAGTACCAAATACAGAAATTGAAGTGTAGGGGAGAGGTACCATTTCACCAAATTCATCTTGGGTGACTACAACTCCTGAAAACTGAATAACTCTGCTACTATCTTGGTCAGCTTGAGCTTTAACAGAATTGCTAAGCATTAAAAACAACCCTAGAAATCCGAAAATTTTATACATATTACAAATTAGCATTAACGTGTTAACTGATAAACGAGTGATAAATTATATAAAAACTTAGTCCTAATTATTATTCCATCATAATAATAGCATGAAACGCTTACAAAAAGATCCTTTTATTTCTTTTTTAACGGCAATTTAACCCGATTTTGAATTTAGGTACAGATTAATGACTCAATTTACTGTTTTTATACAAAACCTATTCGATATTAATACCTAATACAGCTTTTAGAACTTCTTGCATTTTATCAACATAGATGAATTTCATATCCTTGACATACTCTGGTTTTATTTTGATTATATCTTTTTCGTTTTCTTGACACAAAACAATGGTTTTAAGTCCAGATCTCTTTGCTGCCAGTACTTTTTCTTTAATTCCTCCAACTGGAAGTACTTTTCCTCTTAGAGTAATTTCACCAGACATGGCTAAACCGTTCTTCACTTTCTTCCCTGTGAAAGCGGAAACGATTGCGCTCATCATGGTAATACCAGCACTTGGGCCATCTTTAGGTATAGCACCTTGAGGCACGTGGATGTGAATGTCATATAAATCAAAATGTTCAGTGTCTATCCCAATTTTTTCAGCATTTGCTTTGATCAAACTCAATGCAGTAGTGGCAGATTCCTTCATTACGTCACCTAAGTTACCTGTCAGCGTCAATTTACCCTTTCCCTTACTTAGACTTGTTTCTATATACAGAATGTCACCACCTACTCGTGTCCATGCTAGACCAACCGCGACTCCTGGACTATAAATTTTTGCGTGGCTATCTGGTGGAAATTTATAAGGCCCTAGAATGGCAGTAATATCTTCTTCTGTTAAACTGGTGTTGTATTTTTCTTCTAATGCTTTCTTTTTGGCAATGTTCCTCATAACAGCAGCAATCTCTCTGTCTAAACTTCTTACACCCGATTCTCTGGTATATTCACGTGTCAATTTCATCAGTACCTTTTTATTCATCTTTAAATCAGATGCCTTCAAACCGTGAGCTTTCAATTGTTTTGGTAAAAGATGTTTTTTTGCTATTTCTATTTTTTCTTCTGAAGAATATCCACTTATATGAATAACCTCCATTCTATCTAATAACGCAGGTTGGATCGAATTCAGTGAATTGGCCGTTGCTATAAACAAAACCTTTGAAAGATCATAATCCAATTCAAGATAGTTGTCGTAGAATGTTGAATTTTGCTCAGGATCTAAAACTTCAAGCAAAGCGGACGATGGATCACCTCTAAAGTCTTTGCCAATCTTATCTATCTCATCTAAAATAAAAACAGGATTAGATGAGCCAGTTTTTTTAATAGACTGTAATATACGGCCCGGCATTGCACCGATGTATGTTTTTCTGTGACCTCTAATTTCACTTTCATCATGTAAACCACCTAAAGACATACGTATAAAGTTACGTTTTAATGCTGTGGCAATTGATTTCCCTAGACTTGTTTTACCTACTCCAGGAGGGCCAACCAATAAAATAATAGGTGATTTCATATCACCTTTTAATTTTAAAACGGCCAAATGTTCAAGAATTCTTTCCTTAACATCTTCTAACCCATGATGATCTTCATCAAGAACTTTCTTTACTGAATTTAAATCAAAATTATCATCTGTAAAGTTGTCCCAAGGTAAATCCAGCATCAATTCTAAGTAATTGAGTGTGACTGAATATTCAGCCATTTGAGGATTGATTCTTTGCAGTTTGCTAAGTTGTTTTTCAAAATGTTTGGCTACGTATTCTGGCCATTTTTTATCCTTAGCTTTTATTTCCAAATCTGATACTTGTTCAGTTACAGGATTTTGTCCAAGTTCATCTTGGATTGTTTTTAATTGCTGATTTAAGAAATAATCCCTTTGTTGTCTTTCTATATCCCCTCGAACTTTTGATTCAATTTGACCTTTGACTTCAACCATCTGAAGTTCAGAATTGATTTTGGCTAAAATTTTATTCGCCTTTTCTGAAATATCATTGATGTTAAGAATTTCTTGTTTTTGTTTAACTTTTGCATTAAGGTTTGATGCAATAAAGTTAAGTAAGAAGCCATCGTTAGAAATGTTATTTAACATCATTGCGGCATCTTGTGGAATTTGGGGCGATAGGTCAATAATCTTTTTCGCCATATCCTTGATAGAAGATATAGTGGCTTTGAATTCTAAACTGTCATTGGAGTTCATTGGTAGTTGTGCGATTTCACCTTTTAAAAAAGGATTATCCTGACTTAAATTTACCAATTGACATCTTTGTCTTCCTTGTAAAATTGCTGTTGTACTGCCATCAGGCATTTTTAAGATCTTGATTATCCGAGCAACAGATCCAATTTTATACAATTCGCCCTCTGTCGGATCTTCTATTTGAATGTCTTTCTGAGAAAATACAGCGATTAGTTTATCAGATTCAAAAGCTTCATTTACTGCTTTTACAGAGCGAGATCTTCCTACAGTAATTGGAATTACAACACCTGGGAAAAGCACTGTGTTTTTCAAAGCAAGAATAGGGAGCTCTGAAGGAATATCATCTTTTATGTTTTGATCATTTTCATCATCACTAGCTGAAAATATTGGAATAATTTCGGTTTCATTTGCATCCATCTGATGCGTTATCACTAAGTTTTTAAACATCTCTACTTTTTCTATTGATTAAGATAGTGTCAATACTTGTACCATTTCATAAATGCTGTATTTATCTGCCATATTGTACGCTATTATAGTTATTAAGTGTCAAAACGGCAGAAATCACCTAGCAAGTGTGAGATAGATACTTTTCAGTGTCAGAACTCAGTACTATATTCATGTAAATAAGTAACTGTTTGATTATCAATTGGTTGGAGGAATTGTTGTCATCGCTGCTTGGACATGGCATGTCTTAAGACATGCCATGTCCTTTTTAAACGTTTAACTGACGCTTAATACCCTTAAATGTCGGTAAACCGACCTATGTAAATGAGAGCTTTAAGTCTGAGCCTTATAGCTCATTTTTCGTGTAACTTTCAGCAATAAGATTATGATGGCGATAATACTTACATAATGGATGTCTTGGTAGAAAGTACTTCCAATAAGTGTTAATATTAGGCAAGCTATTGCTATGAGATTTGCCCATTTATTTTCTTTAAACAGTAGAAAAAGGAAAATAGGATTTAACCACATTAAATTGAGATTGTTTTTTGTTGCAATATGGTCTGTGCCGAACCACATAAAGGTTATCAATAGACTGCTAACACCAGCTATGAAATACCACAATTTATCGTAATTTCTTATAAGCTTTGAGGTGTTATGGCATCTGTGTTTTACAAATAAATATAACTCAAGAATCAAAAGAAGTAAGAATAAATAAAATGGTTTGAAAATTGTTGATTTTTTTCTTGTTCCAATTTGGGATTCATGATCCACTATCAACTTAGAGGAAGCAACCAATTGCTTATCTCCTAAACTAATTTTACCCATTTGAGAATATAAGAGCTCAGGTAAAAACATCTGATCAGAAAATGTAGATTTTCTATCGGCTAAAGATCCGACTATTAAATCTACGCCAAAATCTACCCATGGTTGGTGCAGAATATATTTATCCAATAAATTCCTAAAAGTAATATCTGTTTCTTCTTGGATATTTGTTTCTAAGCTAAGATTATCTAAAATAATATCGCGTGGCCTTGTGGCACAATTGTCGAAGAAAAAATCGTAGTAATATTTTCTGTTTTCTGGTTTGAGATTGTTATTCAACGCTTGGAATACTTTGTTTTTTTGTGATTCAGTGTAATTAAGTTTTTGTTCAATTACTGATCTTTTTTCTAAATTGTACTTGTAGTAGAAACTATCGAAATTTTCTGTGTCTACCCAATACAATAACTTACCTCTAAGGAATTTTCTTAAAAAGCCAGGTTCATTAAAGCTGAACATACCATAATTAAATATATGGTCTATTTTGTTTTCTTTATCGACAACTCTGATTCCGGTATGTCCCCAAGTATTGAATATTTCATCTCCTGGTCGGCAAGTGATTAATGAGATGTAGGCATCTTCAGATAACTGCGCAGAAACATTTTGTATTAGACTTAGAGAAGCTAATAAAATATAGAATACGATAGTAAGTCTAAAATGGTGAATCATATAATTTAATATTCTGAACGTAATTTAAACATTTCTATTGTGATTATTCATTCCTAGATATTGATTGAAGCCACTCACTATTCATTAATAGTGAAGTTTAGTAATGCAAGTGATTAGATGTAATCGAGTCTTCTTGTTTAATTTGTTGAATTAGTATATTTTTTTTTAAATTAGAAGATCAGATTTTCTCAAACTGAATTGCCTTTACTTTAGAAAACGAAAGATGAATACACCACAACTAACAATTGTCTTTTTTGTATTGTTAATATCCCAAAGTTGCAGACCACTTTATGTGCCAAATATTCATAATGTTCCTTTATTAAAGGAAAAAAAAGATGTGAGTATCACATTGAGTCCAAATGATTTACAGGGTGCTTATGCAGTCTCTGATAATATTGGAATCATGCTAAACCTTTATAGAAACAATGTTAACCAGGCATTTGATTTTGAAGAGGATGTGTCTCGATCTTTTTGTGATTTTGGAGTTGGGTATTTTAAGGAATTTGGAAAATTTGGTGTATTTGAAATATATGGAGGATACGGAATTGGTGGATTAAAATTTGAAGAAAGTGGAGGTGCTCGTAATTATTATTCAGCAAGTACTTCAAAGTTTTTTGTGCAACCTAATCTTGCTTTTTCTTACAAAATAGTAGACTTTGTTTTTTCAACAAGGCTTGTTAGTTTGAATTTAAATAATCCCGATCTAACGAGATACGGAGGACGTAATGTTTTTGAAACTGATTTGTCGGAAGTACATGAATATAGCCATCAATTTATAGAACCAGGAGTTACCTTAAAGATAGGTTGGAAACAAGTAAAAGTTTTTTGGCAGACAATTTTAACTATACCACTACAAGAGAAAAATAATATTGTTGAATCAGTTCCTATGATGTATTTAGGTGTTCATCTCAATTTCTCAAAAAGATTAAAAGATGATATACCTAAGCGATTGATAGATTAAAAGAATTTTTTAATTATAATCTTACTCTAATTATGATATGGTAGTACCATTTTCGCAACCATTTTGTGGTTCGATAAACATAAGAGTGCCGTCTGAATTTTCTCCCATTAAGATCATGCCTTGAGATTCAACACCTCTGATCTTTCGTGGGGCTAAATTAGCTAGCAAAGTCACTTTTTGTCCTATAATATCTTCCGGGTCAAAATCTTTGGCTATACCAGAAACAACAGTTCTTTTTTCAAAACCTAGATCTATAGTTAACTGAAGTAATTTATCAGCTTTCTTAACTTTTTGAGCTTCAATGATTGTTGCAGAACGAAGATCCATTTTTTGGAAATCCTCAAAATTAATCGTTGGTTTTATATCTGTTGTACTAGTTTCTACCTCTGTGGCAACTGCTTTGGTAGCCATCAACTTGTCAACTTGTTTAGCAATCACATCATCATCAATTCTTGAAAACAAATGTGTCGGTTCTGCAATTTTGTGACCCGCTTTTACTGGTAGTTCTCCTTCAGCAAGCATATTACATATGTCAAGCAATTCTCCTTCTTCTTTTATTGCATCAAGGTTAAGTAAGTTTCTTAATTTGTCTGAAGTAAAAGGTAAGAAAGGTCTCATTACAACACTCATCACTGCAAGATATTGTATCAGTAAGTTCATTACAACTTTTACAGGTTCTTCATCTACTTTGATCGTTTTCCAAGGTTCATTAAACTGTAACAATTGATTTCCTTGACTGCTAATTTCCATCAATTTGCTTAACCCACCTCTAAAATCAAAGGCTCTCATACAAGCACAAAGAGCGTCAATATTATCAAACAATCTCAGTATTTCCCCGTCATGATATGTCAACTCGTCTTCATCATCACAACCTACAATATCTATGTCTTCATCAAACTCTGGTACTACACCATCGTAATATTTATTAATAAGAACTACAACTCTATTTACAAAATTGGCAAAATTATTAACGAGTTCATTGTTGTTAGCATCTTGGAATGACTTCCAAGTGAACTCGCTGTCTTTTAATTCTGGCATATTTTTGATCATGCAATATCTCAACTCATCTTCTCTTCCTCCAAATTCCTCAAGATATTCATGTACCCAAACAGCCCAATTTCTAGATGTTGATATTTTATCTCCTTCCAGATTCATAAATTGATTGGCTGGTACATTCATTGGCAACTGATATCCACCATGTGCTTTCAAAATAGAAGGAAATATAATACAATGAAACACAATGTTGTCTTTGCCTATAAAATGAACAATGGCAGAATCATCATCTTTCCAATATGTTTCCCAATCTTTACCATTGATTTCAGCCCATTTTTTAGTAGCAGAGATATAACCAATTGGTGCATCAAGCCACACATAAAGTTTTTTACCTAATGAGCCAGGAATTTCTTGTGGAACATCTACACCCCAGTTTAGATCTCTCGTCATTGATCTTGGCAGTAACCCACTCTCTATCCATGAGTTGCATTGTCCCAATACGTGTTTTTTCCAATCTTCCGGATAGTGTAATTTATAACCATCAACTTCACCGGTATTGATCCATTCTTTTAACCAGTCTTCGTATTTATCGAGTGGTAAGAACCAATGAGATGTTTTCTTTAGTTCTGGCTTTTCACCAGTAATTGTACTGACAGGATCGATTAATTCTGTTGGGCTAAGTGCACTTCCACAATTTTCACATTGATCTCCGTAAGCATTATCATAATTACACTTTGGGCAAGTACCCTTAATATATCGGTCTGCTAAAAATTGTTCTGCTTTACTATCATAGAATTGTTCAGATTCCTTTTCAATAAACTCTCCTTTGTTGTAAAGAGTTCTGAAAAATTCCTGAGATGTTTCATGATGATGAGGGGCAGTTGTTCTATCGTAATAATCAAATGATACACCCATTTTCTCAAATGTATCTTTAAACTGCTCATGATATTGATCAACAATTTCTTGAGGTTCTTTATTTTCCTTTAACGCTTTGATTGTAATGGCTGCACCATGTTCATCAGATCCACAGACAAAGACAACATCTTTACCATAAAGTCTTAAAAACCTTGCATATACATCAGAAGATAAATATGCTCCTGCAAGATGACCTATATGTAATGGTCCATTCGCATAGGGTAGGGCAGCTGTGATTAAATACCTTTTATATTGTTTCATTAATTATTACAGTGATAGTTGGTTTTATAATCACAAGGATTAATAATAATTTTATGAGCGTCCCTTAAATTCAGTAATCTCGTTTTACAAAAAGGTAATGGGTATTGTTAGCGAAGATATTGTTTAAATTCAATATTCTTACCTTTATTTGGAAAAAATATATATAAGTTTTTATAATTTGTTTCTTTATGATGTTTTTAGATGAAATTAAGTGTCTTTTAGAGGAAGACCACTCGAGAAAACAAACCAACACTATCGTAAATTTTGTTGGTGATGATAAGAAGAAGATGAAAGCTTTGATGTCATTCTTTTTAGATAATAAATGGGAGTGGAGATTTAATCAATGGGCGGCATGGCCTGTTGGATATATCGGAAGAAAATATCCAAAATTAATTATACCATATTTTGAAGACCTGATAAGGGTTATGGACAACCCAAGCCATAATGCAGTACTTCGCAATACGATTAGAATTTTAGAAGATATAGAGGTGCCAGAAAAATATGAAGGTGAGATATATCAAAGATGTTTTGTTTTTCTGAATGATCCAGATCAACCAATTGCTATCAGATGCTTTTCTATGTCAGTGGTTTTTAATATTGCAAAGAAATACCCTGACCTCAAAAATGAATTGATTGCCTCTTTAGAATTGCATATGCCTTATGGCTCGGCAGGATTTAAAAGTCGCGGAAATAAGATCTTGAATTATCTTAGTAAGTAGTAATGACCTAATTATTTTATATTTTTAATTCATATTAATCATTAGAATACGGTAAATCTATAATCCATAATCATTAATCCTTAATTCTGCCTTCCATCCATTTCCCAAAATTATCACGGACAACTTCAAAATCAAGGTCTCTTGTTATCTCATGTTTATATCCATCTAACGGAATGAATGTTTTATCAGTTGATTGTGAATTGTCATACAAACATTGACTTCCTTGGAATTCTGCCAATTGATCAATAGTACCATGTTGTATTATGAAAGGATCTTTGAATGTATTGAAGAATGGTTTAATACTCTTCATTTGTTTGAGTAGTGATGCGCCTGTTTTGGCGTAGATACCGTCATGATAATTGAGAGGGTCATTTATGTAGGATTGCTGCTCTTTAGGATCTCTTGAAATCTCCTTAGCATCTATCTTTACAGTTTTTAGTTTAGGAGCGAAAATAGCAACTATCCCTGCTATCTTTTGAAGTAACGGTGCTGTATCTTTATTGGGCATTAAAAATGGAGATGAAAAAGCACATCCTAAGTAGTTGGGTTTTCTATCCTTGGAATTTAGTAAAAAACTTAATAAGACCAATCCTCCCATACTGTGGGACATTAAATAGAATGGTCTTTTTTTACCATAATCAAAATGTTGTAAGAATTCACCAAATTCATTTATATACATATCGAAATCATCGATATACGCTCTGATTTTTCCATCAGATTCGCCATGTGTTCTTTGGTCGTAGGCATAAAAGTTATAACCAAGAGAATTAAAATACTGAGCTTCAGCAAAGTATCTTTTTGAGTGTTCCCCAAATCCATGTACGAAAAATATATCTGCTTTGGCATTGTCGATTAACCAAGTATTGGTTCTAAGTTGTATTCCTTTAGAGCTTTTAAAAAAATCAGACACCATGTTATTGATTTTGAAAGATTCGTTTTTCTACTTCTTCGCAGATTATATGGCCAAGAACCATATAGGCTTCTTGGATTCTTGGAGTATTTGTTGATGGAATCGAAATGGTTATATTGGAAATTAACTCCATTTCTGATGTATTGCTTCCACATATAGAAATGACAATGACGCCCATGTTTTTAGCTTTCTCAATAGCTTTGATTACATTTCTTGAAGTTCCAGATGTGCTGATTGCAATAAGAATATCTCCAGTATAAGCCTTGGCTTGCAGAATTCTAGCATAGGCGTCTTCAAAACTGTAGTCGTTAGAGATTGCTGTTAGAGCAGCACTGTTGACATGTAGAGCCTCAGCATTTAGTGGATCCCTTTCTAACTTGAATCGTCCACTTAATTCACCTGCTAGGTGTTCCGCATCTGCAGCACTTCCCCCATTTCCGCAAAGTAGAATTTTATGATTTTGTTTGTAGCATTTTACAATTGCTTCGATTGTAGATTCTACCTTTTTCTGAATCGCAATATTATGCAGGATAGAATTCAAACATTTTAAATGTTCATTTATAATAGAATCAAATTGAGTAGCCATTGATTTTTAATTGATCCATAAAGTTATCAAAAAATGTCTGCCATGACAGCACTTTGCGAATATTGTCAAAATCGGGATTTAGTAAAATTTTTTCATCGAGAAATTTATCAATGTTTTCTGCTATAGATTCTGGATTAGAATCAGCGATCAATCCGATTTCATATTTTTTAATCAACTGTGTCAGACCTCCAACTTCGGTAACAATTACAGGTTTTTCGAAATGGATAGCAATAGGTACCACACCACTTTGAGTTGCAGACTTATAGGGTAAAACAATGGCATCGGCAGCACAAAAGTATAGAGGTATCTGTTCGTTAGGAATGTATTGATTGTTGATGACAACCTGGTCTTCAAGATTTAAATCCTTAATAATTTTTAAGTACTTATTCTCTGATTCGTAAAACTCACCAGCGATTATCAGCTTGTACTTTTTATCAGTTTTTAGCAAAGCCAAAGCTTCAATGAGGTGGTCAAGTCCTTTGTATGCTCTGATCAAACCAAAAAATAAAAGATATTTATACGAAGGATCAAGATGTAATTTTTGTTGAGCTTCATGTTGATCAATTTTTTCACCATAATGATCATAGATAGGGTGGAAGAGTGTAGAGACCTTACCATCTTTTATTGATAATTTAATATCCGAGCTAACGCTTTCAGAAAGACCGATCATTAAATCAGTTCTGTTGGCGATATATAAATTTAATTGCTTGTCACCAATTCTGCTTTCATGTGGTTTGAAATTATGAACAATAGTTACACATTTTGCAGCTTTATGTCCTTTTTTAATTCCTCTTAAAATGGTCCCAAATGCAGGAGCCATGAAGGGCATCCAATACTGTGTTATAACCAAGTCCGGTTTTTCTTCAACTATTTGTCGAGATATCTTTAACCAATTAAGAGGGTTTGTGCTGTAGATGCCTCTTTTAATGCTCAAGTTTGGGGCTGAGTCCTCAGTAGTCAACTGATTTTTACCTGGAAATAGAAAATTGGGATATTGCTGAGTAAAAGTTATCATCTTGCAATTCCAACCATTGGATTGAAAAGTGGAAGCTAAATTTTCATTGAATGCGGCGATACCACCCCTATATGGATAAGCGGGACCTAAAAAAATAGCTTTTTTACTCATGTAATATACTTATGTTTTGAGCTAGTTTTAAATAGTTTCTTTAACACTATACTCGTTTCTTAAAGGGTTGTTTCTTGAAATCATTTCTGCTAAAAAACCTGCAATAAAAAGTTGTACTCCAATAATAATACTCAACATTCCAAGAAAGAACAGAGGTCGATCAGAAATGCCTGGAATATTAAAAAATAATTTCATAAAGGAAAGATATACTAACATTATGATGCCGATAAAACTCAATAAGGTGCCCATAGCTCCGAAAAAGTGCATTGGTCTTTTACTGAATTTGGTCATAAATGTGATGGAAATCAAATCTAAGTACCCACGTAGAACACGTTCTAATCCGAATTTTGTAACACCAAATTTTCGGGCTTGGTGTTCGACTACTTTTTCTCCGATTTTAGCAAAGCCTGCATTTTTTGCGATAACAGGAATATACCTATGCATTTCTCCATAGACCTCAATAGACTTTACAACGTCTTTGGAGTAGGCTTTCAATCCACAATTGAAATCGTTAAGTTCGATGCCACTCAACCATCTTGTTGTTTTGTTAAATAGTTTTGATGGCAATCTTTTTGAAAGAGGGTCATGACGTTTCCTTTTCCACCCAGAAACAAGGTCATAGCCCTCTTCTTTTATCATTTTATATAAATGAGGGATTTCTTCAGGCGAATCTTGAAGATCTGCATCCATTGTAATTACAACATTCCCTTCTATAGCTTTGAATCCTGTATTTAATGCAGCAGACTTGCCATAGTTTCTTCTAAATCTCAAACCTTTTACAAAATGAAACTTCTGCTTTAAAGCAATAAGAGTTTCCCACGAGTTATCAGTACTTCCATCATCAACCATGACGACTTCGTATTTGATATTCATTTTAGAAACTACTTTGTCTATCCAAGATATCAATTCTCCGATAGATTCATCTTCATTAAATAAAGGAATTACAATGCTTAAATCCATTCTAATAAATAATTATCAAGTTAAGTCAGGGTATTCTTCTTTGCTATTTTTCATGATTAAACCTGCAATTAATCCTACGATAAGACCCAAGAAAAATTTCATAACTACAACCATAAGTGCCATGAATGCAGGTGAAGTAACAGCACCCAACATGCCTTCAACCATTTCAGCTTGATCCGCATCCATTCCTTCTGTATTGGCTGAAGCAAGAGTTTGGTCTTTGATTGCATCTATTGTAGAAGGGTCAATAAATGAAACGAATATATAAGTATAAATTCCCACTAGTATTCCACCAACCAATGCAATTAAGATCCCTAAAACAACACCATCTCCAACACTTAAATTATTCGCGTTGCCTTGTTTATAAGCACTGATTCCCATTACCAAGGCACCAATTGAGATGACATATGACAATAGAGTGTTTATTAAACTTGATGCTCCTGAAGGTTCAGACATGCCCATTAAATAGAACAATAGTGAAACTAATATTAGGCCCCCGGCCATAATTCCACCCCATTTGAGAGCGATTTGCATTTTGCTTGTTTGTGCCATAGTTTTTTAATTTCGTTAAGTAATTTGATTTTGTTTTTTTCTTCTTAAAATTAGACTTAATACCAATGAAAAAAGAGCTGATGGAGTGAAGAATCTTAAGGTCATTGTACTTAGAGATTGCGTCATGGAATGCATGTCACTTTCCTCTAATATTTTCTTTTGAACTTCATACATTGATTCACCTAAGATACTCTTTGCTTTTTCTATTGCATCAAGATTTACTGCTTTTTCTACTTCTATTAATTCGGGATTTAAATAATTAAATAGCATAAATTCAAAAAGACTACAGATTATTACGGCTATTGCTCCACAAAAGAATGTGATATTGAACAATTCTCCAAACGTAGCTTCTCCATCATTACCTCTTCTAAATTCTCGTCCTGCCTTTATCAATATAAGTATAAATGGCATGCTTAAGAATATCGATTTTGAGGTAAGAAACATCATAGGATTTGAATAGCTTAAGATCCATGTAAAGGATATTAAAATCACACCTAGGAATAAACCATTATTGATACTTATAGGACTTATTTTCATTCATCTTTATTAAAACAGGAGGAATGCAACTCAAAAACAATTACATCTCTAAATAAACGACTCAATAAACCTCATTGGGTCAAGGCGAAATATAGTAAATTTATTTAATATCACTCTGCTCATATATATAAATATGAGATCTAAAGCCATTAAGCTGCAAATGAAAAATAGAAAAACTCAATTTTTATGATATTTAATGGAATAATGTTCAAATTTGAATTAAATATAGAAGTAATGAAATTTATTATTATTGGAATTCTTTGTTCACTTTTGGTTCTTTCTTGTAAAACAGAACCTAAAAAAGGAAAAACTGAAGTTATAAAAGAGGAGGTGAAAGTGAAAAAGCCACTCAGCGCTCTGGCAGAAAGATTATACGTTAATTATACAGCTGAACCGCAAACTCAGTTTCAAAAAGACGAGAATGCATTGATTGATTACGCAGTTGATAACGAAATTGATGTTACACGAACTGCGACTGGATTATATTATGCAATTGAGAAAGAGGGTGTTGGTCCCAATTATATTCATGGACAACCTTGTAAAGCACATTATTCTGGATATTTTTTGGATGGAAAGGTTTTTGACTCAAGTTATAACAAGGGTAAGCCTTTGTTCTTTTCTGTTGGTCAAATGAATGCTGCTTGGAATGAAGCATTGAAATTGATGAATACAGGAACAAAAGCCAAGTTATTGATTCCTAGTAAATTGGCATATGGAGAAAGGGGTTTTCCTGGATACGTAGCGCCTAACACGCCATTAATTTTTGATTTAGAAATATTGCCCTTAGAAGAGTAATCCAAATTGGTTGTATTAACTCAGTTGATTTTCCTATTTGTATTACTTTTTCTATTGAACGCGAAAATATTTCCTTCTTACTGATTATCTAATGCAGGATAAGAACGTTTTACGGTTTTGGTAAACGGTTGTTCTTTTACAAAATAATTGACCTTCATTTTTAGCGCTTTATTCCTAATCATTAAAAAGAACTTTAAGGTTAGGATGTTTTTTAAATTCCTTTTTATTGGAATGTGTCAAATCCAATTTATGGCCATTGTCTTTATTTGTTTTGCTAAGAAGCCCGTATTTAGTATTACAATTTTTGATAAGATCTATCCCTTTGAATCATCATTATTGTTTTCAAAATAAGAATGCTCTAATTTATTTAATTCACCTAGATCATCAGAATTAATCTGTATTTGTGACAGAATTGATAAGCTAAATACCGGAGATAACTATAACGTGATAAATACATTTATAACGTTATAAATAATTTCATGTTTTTTTAAAGTACGGAAAATAAGATTTTTAAAAGGTTTTCAAACTTGTAAAGACAAGTAGCCTAGTAATGCACATTTTTCTATTTCTTTTAGTAAAATTCTAAATAACGGTACTCTATGGCTATAAAAAATGCATGTGTCAATTATTCTAAGTAATATTTATAAGCCAGAAAAGTATTTACATAAATATCCTTTAACTACTTTAAAATTTGGATCAATTGCTCAGCCAATTCAATCCCGATTTTTTCTTGAGCTTCACTTGTAGATGCACCAATATGTGGAGTGCAGGATACATTTGGATGTTGAATTAGATCCTCTCTTGGAGTAGGTTCATTAATAAAAACATCAAGACCTGCAGCTGCAACTTTATCGCTGTTTAATGCATTCAGTAAGGCATCTTCATCAACAGTACCACCTCTAGAGGCATTGATTAAAATAACTCCGTCTTTCATTTGTGCAAATTCACCCAAACCCAATGCTGGCGTTCCTGTAAATGGAATGTGTAAGCTGATAACATCTGCTTTAGGAAGCATGGATGAAAGTGACTCTGTTTTTAATGAAACATCAATATTTGTGTGATGTACAGCCATGTTGAAATTGACCTGATCTATAAATGGATCAACAAAAATAACTTTCATTCCAAGACCTAGAGCAATCTTGGCAGTGGCTTGACCGATGCGACCGCCACCAATTATGCCGAGAGTCTTACCATTCAATTCAAATCCCTTAGAAAACGATTTTTTCAATGCTTTAAATTCTGAATTTCCATCACTTGGCATGTGACGATTAGATTTATATAAGAATCGAGATATTGAAAATAAATGAGCAAATGCCAATTCTGCAACAGACTGAGAAGAAGCTGCTGGCGTATTTATAACTTTAATGTCTTTAGATCTTGCATATTCAACATCGATATTGTCTAATCCAACACCACCTCTACCTATTACCTTAAGATTAGGGCATGCATCAATCAGTTCAGTTCTTACTTTTGTGGCACTTCGGACACAGATAGCATCATATTCTGGCAATTTTTCAGAAAGTTGATCTTGAGCAATTGTTTCAGTTATTACCTCAAATCCAACAGATTTAAGCATTTCTAAACCTGTGTTGTGAATACCGTCGTTGATTAATATTTTAGCCATTATTCATTTGTTTTAATTAGAAGGACAAAAAACGACATTTTAATATTAAATCTCAACTAATATATAAGAGTATTATTTTAAATTTTACTGCTAGAATGCTTAATTTAGATGATTTTATCAAGCAAATGATAAAAATTTGTAATATGTTTAATTATGACTAAATTTGCATTAAACATACTTTCGCGTTCTTTTAAATCGTTTATCAACAAATTAAACAAAACACATGTACTTTCTAGGCATATTTTTACAAGCAGACACTGACACTTCACTTTCTCAAAATATACTTTCTGTAATAAAGCAGGGTGGACCTTTAGGGATTGGTATTAATGTAGTATTGGTATTACTTTCAATATTAGCAGTTATAATTTTTTCTGAAAGATATTTGACGATTAAAAAAGCAGGCGCTATCGATGATAATTTTATGAATAACATCAGAGCTGCTGTAACTTCTGGAAATATTGAAGGTGCAAAAGCAATGTTGGCAAATGTCGATTCTCCATATGCCAGAATGGTTGAGAAGGGTATTGCTAGAATTGGTAAGCCACTAAGGGATATTGATACTGCAATTGAAAATGTAGGAAATCTTGAAATATTTAAATTGGAGAAAAACCTTTCTTCTTTGGCAAGTATTTCTGGAGCAGCACCAATGATTGGTTTTTTTGGTACAGTAACAGGAATGATATTGGCCTTTTACAAAATGGCAAGTGAGCAAAATGTAACTCCTGATGTTTTGGCTGGTGGTATTTATACAGCATTAATTACCACAGCTATCGGATTGTTTATTGGTATATTCTCTTTTGTGGGATATAATTATTTGGTAGCATCTGTTGATAAAGTCATTAACAAAATGGAAGCAACTGCTGTTGATTTTATGGATTTATTACAAGAGCCAACTTCTTAAATTAAACTTCGTTAGGAATGAAAAAAAGAAGTAAAGTAAGTGCAGAATTTAGTATGTCATCTTTGACAGATATCATCTTTTTGTTATTGATATTTTTCATGCTTACATCCAAAATGGTTCAAATCAACTATCAGTTGCCTGAATCAGACAGTAAAACTGTGGCACCTAGTGATTTAGTGGTTGAGATTTTGGGGGAAGGAACTTATAAGTTTAATGGTAAGCTTATTAAGAAAAATAAGATCAAATCAAGAATCAAAAAGGAACTTGCAAAAATGAGCAATAAAGAAAATGCATCTTTAGCTATTGCTGCAGAAGTCGCGGTGCCATGGTCCAAGGTAAATGATGTTATGAAAATTGCGATGTCTCTTAAAATGAAAGCACATATTGCTACTCAACCTAGAAAATAGATTGTCATGGGAATGAAAAAAAGAATGAAAGTAAGCGCTGAGTTTAGCATGTCATCTTTGACGGATATCATCTTTCTATTGTTGATTTTCTTTATGTTGACCTCTTCAATGGTAGTGCCTAATGCCTTGAATCTAAGATTGCCAGGCAAGTCAAGCAAACAAACAAATCAACCTAAATATCCTCCAACAGAGGTGAAAATAACCAAAAAAGGGACGTTCTATTTTAATGGACGACAAGCAACTAGAACGACTATCGAAAAGAATATCAATAAATTAAGAAAAGAGCGTTCGAAGTTTTCAATGATCGTAATTCCTGATGACAAAGCACCAACTGAAAAAGTTGTTGCTATATTAGATATTGCTTTCAGGTACAAAGTTGATGCTATAATGACTGACCCTAAGTAAAGTATTTAGCCTCTTTAATTCATATAGGTTTATCTTTCTTTTAAAATTTTGTAATTAGTATATTTGGTTGAAATTGTTCGATCATATATGGTAAAGTATGTAGCTATATTTTTATTAGCACTTATTTTAATTGGTGCTTGTGTAAATGATAAGTCATTAATTGATCAAGACTGTATTATTTCATCTCAATTTGCCTCTATTCCAGAAGCTATAGATTTTAATTTTCATGTCCGCCCTATTTTATCTGACAAATGCTTTAAGTGTCATGGTCCCGATAAGTCTAAGGTTGAGTCAGGCTTAAGTTTTGCTACCGAGGAAGAAGCATTTAAGGCTTTGCAATCAGACTTATCCAAACATGCTATCGTTCCAGGTGATACTTTGAATAGTATGCTGGTCAAAAGAATTAAATCAACAGATGGGAGCTTTATGATGCCCCCTCCTGGTTCTTACTTAGCCTTAAGTGATTATGAAAAAAAAGTTCTTATCAAATGGATCGATCAAGGTGCTCAATGGAAGAAGCACTGGTCATTTATTCCTTTAAATGAAGTCGTTGATGTTCCAGAGGTAGAAGGTGAAGTTTCCAACGAAATCGATAATTTTATTTTATCGAAACTGGAAGAACAATCATTGGAGTTTTCTAACCCTGCAAGTAAAAATTACCTCATACGAAGAATCTCATTTGATCTTACTGGATTGCCACCAAGTATCAAAGATATTGAGCATTATGTAAACAGTTCCAGCCCGTCATCAATTGAAGATCTTGTTGATAAGTATTTAAGTTCTATTTCCTATGCAGAAAATATGACCTCGCAATGGTTGGATGTGGCCCGTTATGCTGACACGCATGGTTATCAAGATGATCTTGAGAGAATTATGTGGCCTTGGCGTGATTGGGTAATTCATGCCTTTAATTCTAATATGAGATATGATGATTTTGTATCTCTTCAACTAAGTGGCGACTTGTTGCCCAATGCAACAAAAGAGCAAATCATAGCGACGGCATTCAACCGAAACCATAAAATAACCCAAGAAGGTGGCGTGATTCCTGAAGAGTATCGCGTAGAATATGTGGCTGATCGAACATTGACATTTGGCAAAGCTTTCTTAGGATTGTCAATGGAATGTGCAAGGTGCCATGATCACAAATATGACCCAGTAAGTCAAGAAGACTACTTCAGCTTATTCGCGTTTTTTAACAACGTGCCTGAAAAAGGTTTGATATCTGAATATGGTGGAATACCTGAACCATATATCAAATTGACAAAGAAAGAAATTGATGAGCAATTGACTTTTATAAACAACTTAGATACGCTAGAAGAAATTCCATTGATGATAATGAAGGATCAAAACAAAGTTAGAAAAACTTATATTTTGAATCGAGGTGAATATGATAAACCAACACGAGAAGTATTTGCAAAACCTCCTTCCTCTTTGAATTCTTTTGCGGCATATAAACCCAATAGAAAAGGATTAAGTGATTGGTTGTTTGACAGATCAAATCCACTTACCTCAAGAGTTATTGTAAATAGGTTGTGGCAAATTTGCTTTGGTAACGGTATTGTAGCCACAGCAGATGACTTTGGCAATCAAGGAGCTTTACCAACACACCCAGAATTGTTAGATTTCCTTGCTGTTAAATTTATGGACGATGGATGGGATATTAAAAAAATGCTGAAATTTATCATAATGTCTAAAACCTATCAGCAAACATCTAGAACAACTCCTGAATTTATAGAATGGGATCCTGAAAATAGATTTTTCGCTCGCGCTCCAAGATTAAGACTAAGTGCTGAGAAGATAATTGATCATATGTTGGCTACAAGCGAATTGTTGGTAGAGACTGTTGGTGGTCCTAGTGTAAAACCGTTTCAACCTGAAGGACTTTGGCAAGAAACTACTGGTGGTGGTGGAGGCAGTACTGCCAAGTATGTAAAAGACAAAGGAGACAAGCAATACAGAAGAAGTTTGTATACTTTTTGGAAAAGAACCGTCCCTCCTCCTGGTATGTTAACTTTTGATGCTGTGACACGTGATTTCTGTATGGTAAAAAGAGAAGTGACAAGTACGCCGTTGCAAGCGTTGATTATGATGAATAATCCTAGAATGATTGAGGCCAGCAGAAATTTGGCTTATATAGCATTTGAAAGTAAAGATGATTTAGAATCACAGATCGTATATATGTTTTACAAAGCAACTTCTCGATTGCCTAATGAAGAAGAGCGTAATATTTTAACAAAATTCTTTAAGGAGGAAAAAGAAAGATTCACCATTAACGATGAAGATGCCAAAGCATTAATAGATATAGGTGACTTGAAGCAAAGGGATATGGCCTCAGATGCAATTACAGATGCAGATGTTGCAGCTTTAACAATGGTAGCAAATGCTATTTTTAACTTAGATGAGTCAATAACAAGATCATAAATGAAAGGTCCAATAAAAGAAATTGAAGAGCGAAAGTTATCGATGAACAGAAGAGCGTTCTTAGGTAAATCTTGCCTTGGAATTGGTACTGCAGCTTTGGGGTCTTTGTTGGGTTGTCAGCCTGGTGACTTAGATAACAACAATCCTGCTACTAATGCAATGCTAAAAGGTGTTATTGACAATTTACACTTAGCACCAAAAGCAAAACGAATTATCTATTTATTCCAAAGTGGAGGACCTTCCCAATTTGAGTTATTTGAAAATAAACCCCTGCTTAATAAATTGAGAGGAACGGAACTTCCAAGTGAAATTAGAAATGGGCAAAGGCTAACGGGAATGTCATCGGGACAGGATTCATTTCCACTGGTTGGTTCACCTTTTGGTTTTAACAAGTATGGTCAGAGTGGAACGGAATTCAGTGATTTGTTGCCGCATACAAGTAAGATCGCGGATGAGATTTGTGTTATAAAAAGTATGCACACAGAAGCTATAAATCATGATCCAGCAATAACCTTTTTCCAAACTGGCTCTCAGCAACCAGGCAGGCCAAGTATGGGATCTTGGTTGAGTTACGGGTTGGGAAGCATGAATGAGAATCTTCCAACTTTTACCGTTCTTTTATCAAGAGGGACAGGAAGGAAATTTGGCCAACCTCTATACTCGCGACTGTGGGGAAATGGATTTTTACATTCCTTGCATCAAGGTGTACAATTTAGAGCTGCAAAAGATCCGGTGCTTTATCTTAAAGACCCACAAGGCATCAATTCTATGTCTAGAAGAAAGATGATCGATAAGATTGCATCCTTAAATGAGATGCAGTTGAGGAAGTTTGGTGATCCAGAAATTTCAAGTAGAATTTCTCAATATGAGATGGCCTATAAAATGCAAACTTCAGTTCCTGATATCATGAATGTTGAAAATGAACCAGACCATATTTATAAAATGTATGGACCTGAATCAATGAAACCAGGAACGTTTGCAGCCAATGCACTGCTTGCAAGACGTTTGGCTGAAAAAGGCGTTCGTTTTATTCAGTTGTATCACATGGGCTGGGACCATCATTTCAATTTGCCGCTGGCTGTAAAAAATCAAGCAAAGGATGTTGATCAAGCATCAGCAGCATTGGTAATGGATTTGAAACAAAGGGGAATGCTAGAAGATACCCTGGTGATTTGGGGTGGTGAGTTTGGCCGAACAAATTATTCTCAAGGTACCTTAACAGATAAAGATTTTGGTCGCGATCATCATCCACGATGCTTTACAATTTGGATGGCTGGTGGAGGAATCAAGCCAGGTATTTCGTATGGAGAGACTGATGAGTATGGGTATAATATTATAAAAGATCCAGTTCATGTTCATGATTTCCAAGCCACGCTTTTACACCAATTGGGAATTGATCATGAAAAGTTTACATACAAATATCAAGGAAGAAGATTTAGATTAACTGATGTCAGCGGACATGTTGTCAAAGGTATTTTATCTTAACCAATAGACATGAACCGACGCCAACATATCAAGAAAACAACATTTGCGGGTATAGCTATCTTTATACCAAAATTTATTTCCAGACCTACTGATCTTATTATTGGGCACAATGGATTTAAATATAAAGTTGATACCAACTGGGGGAATCTTGATCCTCTAAAAGTCCCTGTTACAGATTGCCATGAGATGGTTCAAGATAAAAAGGGACGTATTATCTTGTTGACAAATAATGTCAAAAACAACCTTATTTATTACAATACTTCTGGAAAGCTTTTGAAGACTGTACAACATGATTTTCCAGGTGCTCATGGTTTGACCTTGTCCGATGAAGGAGGGGATGAGTTTCTTTATGTTACGGATACAAATAAAAATACTGTTTACAAGTTATCAATAGAAGGTAAGCTTGTAATGGCTTTGTCGTTTCCACAAGATTCAGGGAAGTACAAATCTGAATCAGAATATATGCCTACAGAGACAGCAATCAGTAGTAATGGGGATATTTATGTAGCGGATGGATATGGCAATCAAAATATTGTTCATTACGATAGCAAAGGAAATATAAAGAACATATTTGGAGGTAGAGGAGAGGGTGATGATCAGTTTCTTAATGCTCATGGGATTGCAATAGATTCTAGAGATGGCCATGAAAAGCTGTTGATAACTGCAAGAATGAAAAACGAATTGAAGTACTTTGATTTGAATGGTAATTATAAATCTACAATAAAATTGCCTGGTGCTTTTATATGCAGACCTGTTGTGAATAAGGATAATGTTTATTTGGCAACGATATGGACAAATAAAGGTGAGTCGAACTCTGGAGTTATCACAATACTCGATAGCAAAAATCAAGTTGTTTCTCAGCCAGGAGCAGTTAAGCCAGAATATAATTACAATATATTATCTTCTTCGCGTCAAGGCATTCAATTGTTTAAGCATCCACATGACATTTGTGTAGATAAAGATGAAAATTTGTATGTTGCACAATGGAATGCAGGAAAAGTATATCCATATAAATTGATTCGAATATGATTAGAATTATGCTCATAACCTTTTCATATATTATTTTTGGATCATGTACTAATAATGATCAAAAAGTTGATACTGCTTTGCTTGTACAGAAAGAAGACATCAAATTGGTTGCACCAAAACTGAAGGATAATAACTTCTTTTTTAAGGATAATACCCTGATTTCATTCTATGAGACTTTTGCAAATTCGAAAGTTTTTTATAAAGTAAATAATGCAAAATATAAACAATATAATGGACCCTTTGTAATTAGTAAATCATCTCAGCTTTCTTACTTTTGTGCTGATAGTGATTTTATCAATAGTGATACCATCTCGCAGAATTATTTTAATACGGTAAACTTTAAGAGATTTAAAATAGAAGGATCTGAGCCTTCAGAGCCATATTTAAACAAAGGATTGTCAGCTTTAAATAATATTGCGAAAGCTGATTTCCAATTTAAAGATGAAGAATGGATTGCATTCAAAGATAGTGTTGTCAAGTTTGAATTGACAGTTCAAGATATTGTAAGTCAAAAAGGTACAATTGGTTTCAGTTTTCTAAATATGCAGTCTTCGTGGATTTTTAAACCCCAAAAAATATCTGTCGAAGCGGTAAATGATGAAGGAGAAGTTTTCTCTAAGCAGCAACAAGTTATAGATTCTAAAAGTATTTCGACTGATGGTTTTTTTTATACAACTATTCAATTGGAAAAACCAAGTCTTATTTACAAGATAGAGATAGAGCAGTTGGATAGTTTACCATCTTGGCATCCTGGACACGGAGGACAACCTTGGTTATTTATGGATGAAATAATAGTGTTTTAGTTTTTTATAATATTAAAATAAAGTTGTTATAGAATTAAACAATCTCATATCGTTTTTTGGAAAGTTGCATCCTTTAATGGTCCACCTGCCTATTGGTATTTTAATATTTGCTTTTCTGCAATTAACGTACAACAAATTTATAAGCTCTAAAACCACAGTGTCTTTCAATTTAAGTTTTGCTTTATTTATAATCTTCATATCAACTCTATTGAGTGCTTTTACAGGTTATGAACGTGCCACTAGCGGAGGATTTCAAGGGGATGTTTTAGATCTGCATAAAAACATGGGTTTTGCACTTTGTGGATTTTCTTTTGTTTTATGGTTTTGTTACAACCGTTATAAAAAGAACAGGTATTACTATATTTTATTTTTCGTGGCAATCTTATTATTAAGTTATGTCGGCCATCTCGGAGCTACCTTAACGCATGGAGCTGAATTTTTATCATTGACTGATGAGTCTGAAAATACCAAAGTAGCGATTTCTGAGCCTTTAAAAGCAAATGCCTTTACTGATATCATACTACCCATTACCAAAAGTAAATGCAGCAGTTGTCATAATGAAAGCAAATCGAAAGGTGATTTGCTTTTACTAACTGCAGAACAATGGAACAAAGGAGGGGAGAATGGACCCCTAATTGATAAATTGGATAAACCTAACAGTTTAATTGCCGTAAGAATACATCTGCCTTTTGATGAAAAGGAACATATGCCTCCTTCTGGTAAAAAGCAATTGACAATGGATGAATTCCGAATATTGGATTGGTGGGTGCAGAATATGGAAAGCTATGATCAGACTGTTGAATCGATGCAGCCTAACAAAATAATTATAAAGGCTATAAACAATTTATATGGTGAAGATGGTTTAACAGGATACACAAAAAATCAATTGGCATTGTTAGATAAATCTGGTATCAAGTATCATCAGTTGGATAGCAAGTATAAAGATTTAGCAATTGATTTTTCAAATGCCAGTGTTTCAAAAAACAAATTGAGAGTTCTTGATGCAATAAGGCTAAATGTCAAGGAACTCGATATGAGTTTTGCTAAGATAAATGGCAATGTGTTAAGTGAATTAAAAGAATTTAAGTCTTTGGTCAGATTGGATTTGGATAATACAGGAGTAAAGTCTGAAGATTTGGATTTTTTAAAAAATCTAAAATCTTTGGAATCGTTGAATTTGTACAATACAAAAGTTGATGATAGAATATTAGAAACATTGAAGTCACTTTCTAATTTGAAACAGATTTACATTTGGCAAACTGGTATTACAAATAAAGTCCTAAATGAATTAAAAAATGCCAATAAAGACCTGTCTATCGATAGTGGGATGAATAATGAATTTTCTGATGCACAACTATTAAGTCCTACTATTGATGTCCAAAGTTTTATTTTTAGTGATTCTCTGGTTGTAAGTATTTCTGCATTGCCAAAGAATGCAGATATTTATTATGCATTAGACTCTGATACCTTGCACAAAAGCGTATTGATTTATAATAAGCCAATTACCATTAAGAAGTCAACACAGTTGGTTTTGCAGTCTCGATTAGAAGGGTGGGTGAGTAGTGAGTTAAAAAAGGAGATATTTTTAAAATCCAGAATTAAACCAGCATCGGTAAAGTTGAAGAAGAAGCCTAATGAGAAATATTATGCGAAAGCAGAGGAAAGTCTTTTTAATTTGACAAAGGGTAGTGAATTATTTTCTGATGGCGAATGGTTAGGGTTTCAAGGAGAACATTGCTATGTCGATGTAATATTAAGCCAAAACGAAGAATTGTCATCGGTGTCAGTTGGTGGTCTATCAGATTTTGGATCATACATATTTTTACCACGAGGTATTCGCGTAGAAGTCTCCTCAGATGGTAAAGTATACACTGAAGTCGCGAATAGACGCTATAATGAAATGGAAGCTCCAAGTGAAAAGACCCTCAAAAACTTCCTTGTATCATTTGCACCTATAAATACCAAGTATATTAGAATTGAAATTTTAAGTCAATTGCAGAATCCTGAGTGGCATCCAGCACCTTCAGCACCTTCTTGGTTATTTATTGATGAAATAACTCTGGATTAAATAACATATTACATTTTTGGATTGATTATTGCATCCTGATAATCAAGAGTTTAGCTTACATAGAACCTAAATTTACTAACTGGCTGATAATCAGGTTAGTATAAAAAAAAGTTAAATTCTATTCAGAAAAGAATAAAATTTTCTGGCAACTGTTATATACCAACACGGTGTGATTCATATAGAATTACACAATTTGATAATGTTTGAGATGTGATTTTTATGTAATGTACATGAAAATTACATCTCATTATTAAATGAAAGAGTATGCAAAATGCAACTTTACACTATAACGAGAATGATAATAGAAGAACCGCCTTTTGGATTAGTTTTTTCTTCCACATGCTTTTGTTATTTTTATTTCTAGTACCATGTTTTAGTATGCTGGATAAACAACCACCAGAACAAAGGCAAGGTGTTATAGTTGCTTTTGGTAATCCAGAAGCAGAAACAAAAACGAATCCACGTAAAAGTGAAATTTCTGAACCTACTGTGGCTAAGACCAAACCGGTTTCTAAGCCCGCTCCTAAAAAAGCTGCGCCAAAAAAAGCAGAGGCGCAAAAATCTGTGGCTAAAAAAGTTGTGTCAGAAACTACTATAGATGAGGCAGAAGTTATTGCGACAGAAAAGAAAGCTGCGGCAGATAGTAAGGCCAAGGCAGAAAAGAAAAAACAGAACGATGCCAAGCTAAAAGCTGAACAGGAAGAGGCAAAGCGTCAACAAGAGATTGCTGAGGAAAATGCAAGAAAAGCAGAACAGGCAAGACAAAAGGCCGAAGCTAAGTCTAAAGCCAAATCTAAGTTCAGTAGTTTATTTGGAAACGGAGATGAAGATGCTTCTGATTCAAAAGGTGTAGATAATGGGAAGCCAAATGCTAGTGCTCTTGATGGGTTGAGTACTGGAAGTGGAAAAGTTGGTGATGGTTTGGGAGACAGAGGAACAGTATTCATTCCCACGATTAAAGATGATACCCAAAAGAAGGGTAGAGTTGTAGTAAAGATTTGTGTGAATCAAGAAGGTAAGGTCATATCAGCCAAGTACACTCAAAAAGGTTCAACAACTACTGATGCCCACTTAATAAGTGTGGCCGAAAAAAATGCTAAAAAATATAAATTCAACAAATCAAAAATTGTTGAACAGTGTGGTGATATTATTATTGACTTTAAGTTGAAATAAGTTAACCAGCAGATAGAATAAAAAAGGCTCAAGAAAACTTGAGCCTTTTTTATTCTATGTTTACTTTAAGACTAATTGAATTTCAGCTTAATCTTAAACTTTTTATCTAACCAAAGTTATAGAACCTGCCTTTGTGAATTCTTCACCGTTTAGAACATAATTGATATAATATACATAGACACCGATATTAACCTTCTGATCATTAAAGCGTCCATCCCATCCAGAGTTTGCATCACCTAAAACAAAATTCTTGTTTATAAAAACCATGTTACCCCAACGGTCATAGATATTGAATTGATTGACAAGAATATTATTGCCAGGTGCAGATTGAATAAGAAATTCATCATTGTCACCATCATCATTAGGAGAAAAAATGGTAGGAATATAAATTTGTGTTATAGGGTTGACTTCAATTGTAATGGTTCTTGTTTCAATACATTGACCAAAGAATATTGTTAGTGTATATTCAGTAGTTTCATTAGGTGATACTTGTGCCACAAGTTCTCCTGGATTTAGTATTCCTTGATTGGGAAACCAAGTAAAGCTATCAATAGTCATTTCATTAATCAAGGGATTGAGAAAGGTTGATTGACCTTGCATTATACTATTCACATCTGGTAAATCAAACGATAGTTCAAAGTTTGCATTTATAGTTGTGGTTTCTACTTCCTCACAATCCAATAAATCTCTTACATATATTTCATATTCTTGAGATGACAGATTTGTAAAAACATTTGAAGGTTGAAAATCTAGCCCGCCTAATGAGAATAGATAATTGCCGGAGCCTCCTTCAAAATCTATAACTTCTATACTTCCCAATTCAGAGCAATCTTCATCATAGGTAATCAACCCAAATGTCAGCGGATCCGTTTCACCAACGAATATTGAATCACTCCATAAGCAGTTTTTATCATATTCTATTTCATAAGAATACCAACCTGTTTCTAAATTTTCCAATGAATTTTGAGTTGTACCGTCACCCCATGTGAATGTAAAATTCTCCATTGTAAAAAAGCCATCAATGTCAATAATCTCAATACGGCCTGAATTTTTATTTTCACAATTCACCAATTCAGTACTAAAATCTATGTTTAGATCTAAGCAAGGACAGGGTGGTGAAATGATCTCTAGAGTTCTTTTTTCAAAGCAATCTGTAGCAAGAGCGTTTCTTATCCAAACTTCATAAACCCCATTGGATAAATTTATAAATGAATTTGATGCTTGCCAATTCATTCCTTCATCGATTGAGTATTCAGCCTCACTTAATGAAACATCAATTGTTATACTTCCGTTTTCACTGATACAATCACTAGGTTGAATAATTTCCAAATTGTTGATTTCAAGACTTTCCGGGGAACTTATAAATACAAGTGTTTCTTCAAGACAATTTTGAGTTCCAGCTACTCTTACAATTACGTTATTGCTTCCTTGTTGAAGGTTGTTAAAATCAGGATCACTTGACCAATTTATACCCCCATCAATTGAAAATTCAATATTGTTACTAGTTGTTATGATTTCTATCTCCCCATCACTTACATCACAATTGCTGACATTTTTAATGACCACATTATCAATAGAAGGTTGTGGTATTTCAAATATAGTAACGACTGATTGGGCTTGACAATCATTCGCAATTTGCGATTGTACTACTATGTTATAGTCACCTGAAGCCAATTCTATAAACAAGTTGCTGAGTTGCCACGAACTGCCATTGTCAATTGAATATTCAAGCTGTTCTCCACTTGCTTCAATAGATATTGTGCCATCAGTATTATTACAATCTGTTGGATCTGTTGAAACAACGTCAATTATTTGAGTAGTCAAAAACGCTTCTATTGTGAAATCTTCAGAATCTGAACATAGAAGTGACCCATCTGATCTGACGGTAATAGTATAAGTTCCTGCAACCAAATTTTCAAACAAGTTACTGACTTGCCATGAGTTGCCATTGTCAACTGAATATTCTAAATTGTTTCCGGTAGCCACGCATGTTACTGAACCGTCAGCCGATGAACAATTTGAAATTTGACCAATCTCAAGGTTGGTGATTTGTGCAGATTCAGGACTTGTTAATTGCGAATTTAATAAAACACTGCAAGAGGGTAGTATTGATTGAAAACTGATTTCGATTTCATAATTTCCAGCTTGTAAATTGTTGAAAATAGATTGAGTTTGCCAAATCACTCCGCCATCAATTGAAAATGACATATCTGAATTGGAATTGATTATAGCAATAGAACCATCTTCTGAACTGCAAGTGGAAGGAGAAATGCTTTCAATTTGTAAGTTGTCAAAAAGTAAAACCTCAATTTGTGATTCATATGGAAGATAACAATCTAGATTATTAGGGGTAAATGTATTGGCCTTTATCGCGTTACCTCCGATATTAGAATTATATTGCTCAATGTTCCATGAGCCTTCTATTCCGTTATTTGATATTAAAGGGTAATTAAAAATCTCATCTTCAGCACAAAAATATTCTGGCAAAGTAAATTCAGGTAATATAGATTCTGAAATTGTAAAGGTCAGTTCAGTCGATTCTATACAATCACTTGATGATGCATCAGGTATGAATGTGGACGATACTTCATTGACAATACTTGAAGGGTCAATTACAGGAATTGACCAAGTCCCAGATATATTATTGTCAGAAACAGTTGAAAGAATGAACTCACTTTCTCCTTCACAAAACACTTGTTGAATATTAAACTCAGGAATAATATTTTGGATAATATTTATTTCGGTGGTAACTGGTACTGCACATTGATTTATTTGAGGTGTAAAAGTCAAACTGACTGTTGGCTCAAGTATTGTGTTCGTTTGAATTTCATTACTGGACCAGCTGCCTTCTATGCCATTTATACTAACCAATGGCAAGATGTAAGTTCCAAATGACCTACACAATTCTGAAGGTATTTCAAAAATTGGTACTATAGGTTCTGTTAGGAATATTTCTGCAGATACTTGATTTTGACAACCTGTATCTATTGGCATCCATATTGAAGAGAATGAAGTTGTTAGAATTGTATCAATATCAATTTCTTGTGGCGTCCAAATGCCTAAATTTCCTTCAATACTTAAGGAGTCAAAAGTAAACAAGCCATATGATTTGCAAAGAGTATCTGGAAGATTAAAAGTATTTGATACACCATTAGCCACAGTTACAGTTGTTGATAAATTTGTATAACAATCAAAAATATCTTCAGGTGTGAATGTCAAATTATATTCACCCGCAATATTTAGGTCAATAAAAGTTTGATTCCAAGTTCCTTGAACCCCTTCAAGTGTAACAGTTGGCAAAACGAGACTATCTTTCTGAATACAGAACGAAGTAGGAAAATCAAATGTAGGTTCAATTGCTTCAAATATTTCGATTTCCATTTCGAATGGCAAACTGCAATGTTCATCGATGTATGGATAAAATGTAAAAATGTAAACGCCTTCTTCGTAATCAGATGGTCTAAACCTATCAATATCCCACTCTCCCTCAATTCTATTTTCTGATTCTTTTGGCAAGTCATATCTTTCATCATCTGTAATGCAATATTCTCTTAAGAATTCAAATTCAACAATTTCTTCCAGCTCAATATCAAATTCATATGTCCATTCAGTGATGCAATTTTCTTGGCCAGGATCTAAAGTGAAAATATATTCTTGTGTAGTGCCGCCAAGATATTCAAAATCAAAATCTCCTTGCCATGTACCCGAAAAAGGATCTAAAGAGATAAGTGGTAATTCCTGGTCTTCAAAAACCTCACATAATAAAATATCAATTTCCGGAACTAACGACGCCTCAACTTCTATTTCTATTTCCTTCGTAACTGTACAATCGTCATCTGTTACTGAAAAAGTAAACACAAAAGTTTCGCTTTCGAAGTCTGTCTGAGGTGGTATATAAAAAGTAGGATTTATATCAGTGGGGTTATCTAAGAAATCAATGCCACTGCTAGGTTCACAAGTCCATTCAACTGTTATGGATCCTGAACCCTCTGCGTAATCGGAATCTATTGTATATTCTTCATCTGGACACAATTCAATTGGTCCTTCCTCTATTTCAGATATGAGGGAGCAACAAAAAGTAGGATCACAAACTCCGGAGTCAATAAGTGTATTTGAAATACTTCCGCCGGAGTAGGGAGAAACAGTTAAAAACAAATCAAAGGTGCTAGAAGATGGCGTTAAACATAACTCAGTGACTTCCCACTCATCAGTTGGATCAATAGAATAATCTTCCCCATCTATCGTCATTTCGATTGAAGAGGAGGCATTTCCGCATTGAGCTGTATAAATACTGAAGTAATATATTGCTCCAGGAACAAATGGGTCAATGGTAATTTCAGTGATAATACCTTCAATATCCGATGAACCATTTGAAAACAGGTGGATGGCATTTCCGCCAGAAGGTGACTCACCAATAAAACAAAGAGTACTTGTCGGGTTTACAAGATCAGGAGATGAAGAAGTTGCATCCCAATCCTCAGGAGTACAACTGCTACATTCTGTTCCTTCGATTTCAGCATATTCTATACATCCTTGACCAAAAATATTAACAATACCTAATAGAAAAATTAGGCAAATAAGTCCTGCTATCTTAAAAGGCGTTATCAAAATTCAACGGTTAGGCTAGAAAGTATTGATTCAAATTCATGTAAAAGATAGGAAATTAATTGGAAATCTACAATTTTCTTAAATTCTGGAGGGATTTGAGGTTCCCACTAGGTTACACGATTACCCATAAAAAAAGCCTTCACAAAATCTTGCAAAGGCTTTTTTTATATTTA
>CAJQRD010000035.1 GCA_905480605.1 uncultured Saprospiraceae bacterium
CTTTTAGTAATATGGAAGAGCTAAAAAAATGGCTATACAGTACAGTAAATAAAATGGAAAGCACAACTATAAAATCCATCGTCAGCAATCATCATTATTTAAATGCGTTTAATATGACATTTTAAATATTAAATGGTATAAAATTATATTAAATAAAACTATGAAAAAATCAATTTATACTTTAGCAGTTCTAATTTTCTTCTTCAGTTCAGTGTTTGCACAAAATACCTTTACATTATTTAGTAATGATTTAGGAGGAGAAGCAACTATAAATGAAGAGTTTAATGGCTTTGGTTGTACTGGAGAAAATCAATCTCCTCAATTATCGTGGAAAAATGCTCCAGAAGGTACAAAAAGCTTTGCCGTAACGATGTATGATCCTGATGCTCCTACTGGCAGTGGATGGTGGCACTGGGTTGTATTTGATATTCCAGTAAAAACGAACGAGTTAGTATCTGGTGCAGGAAATACTAAACTTAACTTAATACCTGAAGGAGCTATTCAAAGTATAACTGATTATGGAATGCAGGGTTATGGCGGCCCATGTCCACCAGAAGGCCATGGTTTACATCAATATATCATTACAGTATATGCTTTAAAAACAGACACTCTTGGCCTAGATGCGAATACCAATCCAGCAGTAGTGGGGTATTACTTATGGAACAACACAATAGCAAAAGCAAGCATAGTTTCTTACTATAAAAGAGTAAAAGAATAAAAAATTTCTCAATCGAGTTTGTATTAAATATCGAAAAAAGCGCAAGCCACATGGTTTGCGCTTTTTTTTATGATCTTTTTACTACTTAAAAAACTCGCAGTTTTATTTCATTACTTTTCATATGAGTTCAAGAATTGAGGCACTTATGATCAAAATATTCTTCATACTTATTTTATTCTCAATTTGTAACATAAGTCTTGTAAATACGCTATTAAATTAATTATATTTAAGATATGAAAAAGTTAAAAAAGGAAGACATCAAGCAAGAAGTATTTGACTTATATGATGATTATGCTCACAATAGAATTGAAAAAAGACAATTTGTTAAGAAACTATCAATGTATGCTGTGGGCGGTATCACTGTTCCTGCACTACTCAGTTTTGTATTGCCCAATTATGAAGATTCTATTGTTGTACCTAAAGATGACGAAAGATTAGACTCAGAGTACATCACTTACGAATCCCCGAGGGGAGGAGAGATGATTCGTGGTCTTCTGTCTAAACCGAAAGATGCAAAAGAAAATTTACCAGGAATAGTTATTGTACATGAAAACCGAGGACTCAATCCTTATATTGAAGACGTAGCGCGAAGAGCAGCATTAGAAGGATTTATAACATTGGCACCTGATGCATTAACACCATTGGGTGGCTATCCGGGGAATGATGATGGGGGCAGAGCTCTTCAAAAAAAGTTGGACAAGAATGATATGCTAGAAGATTTTATCGCAGCCTATGAATATCTTAATTCTCATGAGGCTTGTACTGGAAAAATTGGTGTTGTAGGTTTTTGTTTTGGAGGTTGGATATCAAACATGATGGCAGTAAAAATACCAACTTTATCAGCCGCAGTTCCTTATTATGGAAGGCAACCTTCTGAAGAAGATATTGTTCATATAAACGCGCCACTCATGATTCATAATGGTGGATTAGACAAAAGAGTAAATGAAGGTTGGCCTGCCTATGAAAAAGGGCTGAAAGAACATAACAAGCAGTATGAAGCCTATGTTTATCCTGAAGTGAATCATGGCTTTCACAACAATACAACGCCGAGATATGACAAAGCTGCTGCTGATCTTTCATGGAGACGTACGATGGATTTTTTTACAAAAAAACTAGCTAACAGTACTAAATAATGTTGTTGGTGCATTAATAACGATGCATTTGCTTAATGTTATGTACAACAAAAGAAAAAATAAATGCACGCCACCTGGAAGAAAAAATCTCAAGAAGAAATAAAAGCAATTGTTTTCAAGGCTCTTGAAAAAAATGTTAATTATGATACGCAGAATATTTTAGGAATTCCTGCATCTTATTTAGATGAGAAAGTTTTTCATCAAGATTCTTCATTGGCAAAGGAGGCACCTTTTATTTCGACGCTAATTCAAAATCCAAATCATATTGGATGTCATACCTTGGGAAAGTCAGAATCCTTTTTTGAAGGTACTCAGGAGATAGAAAAAGATCTTATTGAAATCTGTGCTGTTGATATTTTAAAAGGTGATCCTGACGAGCAGGATGGATACGTAGCATCTGGGGGAACAGAAGCCAATATTCAAGCGATTTGGATTTATCGAAATTACTTTATCAAAGAGCTGTCTGCCAAAAGAGAAGAAATCTGTATTGTATGCAGTGAAGACAGCCATTACTCTATGGACAAAGCTTCAAACTTATTGGTATTGGATATTTACAAAGTACCTGTAGAAAATGATAGTCGTGCAATAACACAAGAAAAAGTAAGAGAAGTAATTCTTACAGCTCAAAATGACAATAAGAAATACTTTATAGTCATATGCAATATGATGACAACCATGTTTGGTTCTGTGGACAATATTGAAGCGTATACAAGCCCGTTAACTGACTTGTCATGTGAATTCAAACTGCATGTTGATGGAGCATATGGAGGATTTTATTATCCGTTTACGAATGAAGTAACTCGCCTAACATTTAAGAATCAAAATATTACATCTTTCACGCTTGATGCGCACAAAATGGCTCAAGCACCGTACGGCACAGGTGTATTTCTGATTCGTAAAGGATATATTCAGAATGTAAATACCCAAGAAGCCAGTTATGTTGAAGGAGAAGACTTTACGCTTATTGGCAGTAGATCCGGGGCCAATGCAATAGCCGTATGGATGATCCTGGTCAAGAATGGTCCGTTTGGATGGCAAGAAAAAGTATTCATACTTCAGAAAAGAACAGAGTGGATGTGTAAACAACTTAGTCAATTAAAAGTGGAATACTACCGTCATGAAAAGTCAAACATCATAACGATAAAAAGTAAGTATGTCAGTAAGGAAATCACATCGAAATTTGGGTTGGTCCCTGATGACCACTCCTCGCCAGATTGGTTTAAAATTGTCATTATGGATCATGTGACTATCGAAAAACTAGTTATGCTAATTGATGATATTAAATTACATGTAACTAATCTTTAAAGCTTAATTATAACATGTTTGAATTACAGTTCGATCACTTTTTAAATACTCGAATAAAAGTTGTTTTGATATTTTTATTTTCAATTATCACTATATCATGATGTGGGCAATTGAACAAAGAGAAAATCATTATAGAGAAACCTGCTGTAACGTCAGGTTTTTTTAAAATATCTAAACCTGAAACTGAGTCAGAAAGTCCCAGTTATGTAATGTTTAATACTATACATACTATTAAAGGCAATTTAAAAGCGTTGGAGGTTGGCAAATCAATCGTAACAATGCAAGAAATAGAGAATGGAAGGAACAATCGTGGAAAGATGATTATATAGTTTCAGAAAAATCTTGGGATGCAAACTGTATTGAAATAGAATGTAAGTATTTGAAAGGCAATTTCTTATGCACGATTATTTAGAATACAGAGTGATCTAAAAGCAATTCTGGGGTATACATTAAAGTCATTAGCCCGAAAAGCGAGCAAAGCGAACGCCCGTAAAGAGAGTAAAGCGAACGCCCGTAAAGGAAATATAAAAGACTATATTAGCTATAGTGCATTACAACAGTTTGAGGAAACCGTTATCACAAAATAAATTCAATCAATGCTACTAGAAAAAGAATTAGACAAGTGGGTTAAAGGTGAAACTAAATATATCACGATGTTTTATCTGATTAAAAGCAATGTTGATAAACAGGAAATAACACTATATTACAAATATGAAAAAGATGATGATATAATTGAAAATAAAGGTCAAGCTGAGGTAGGATTGGATTATAATTTGTCCAAAGTGGAATTAAATAATTTTTTAGAAAAATCCAATAACATATTCCATAAATTAATTGCAGAGCATATTGAAGAATTTTGGGAACAAGAATTATTTACTGAGACTCCAAGTCAAAGTGACACTTTTGAGATAGCATATTATTCCCCACATGTTGCGAAAATTCAAGATGGTATTAACGCAAATAGGAAGGTGATAATAACAGATGGAAAGAGAAGGGGTGATCAAATTCTATCAACTGATGAAGTTATTAACCTGGAAGAAAAGAAAGATAATATTAGAATTATTGGATGGTGCCATAAGTAAGGCTAAATATACAAATTATATACTTTCAAATATGTGAAGGTGCTTGTCATCCTGATCAAAACACATATATGCTTTCTCTATTGAGGTATTAACAATGAGTCAAAATTAAGCTATCAATCAAATTGACAACCTATGGATTTAGAAGGCACTTGCAATCAATGATAACCTCATCAAGTACATAAAAAAACAAACTAAAACATACTGTCTATAATAGCATGTTAACAATACTTATTTCGACTATTATTGGCTTTCAATAAGGCTGTCTAATATGTTGCTGTTGGTTATTATGATAAAAACGAATTTAGTATTAAATCTTTTTTTCTAACAGTTGAAATATTCATGTTCTGTCAATCTGAAAATTTTGATTATATGGAACTTGTGAGTATTTTAAATCAATCAGTTTTAAATTAAATACTTAATATAGATAATGAAACATGATTACGTTATCGTGGCAAGTGGGTTTGGTAGTACTGTTATTGTCTTGCGCTTGTCTGAAAAAGAATATTATATATGAAACGTATAAAAATGAAGAAAATAATAAAAGTATTATTATCCAGCGTCTTTGGATTAATAGTAATCGTATGTCTTTTGTTTGGCTACTGTGATAAATCTATGGATGTTTTGAAAGCCAGATACGGACAAGAACCCTCCGCCTTTATAAAAATAAACGGCATGAATGTCCATTACCGTGATGAAGGCAATCCACATGATTCAATACCTATTGTAATGCTTCATGGTACTGGATCGAGTTTACATACTTTTAATGATTGGGCAGCGACTTTAAAAATGGATAATAGGGTAGTTCGAATGGACTTACCAGCTTACGGTTTAACTGGCCCTTTTCCAGACCGAAATTATTCAATAGATCACTATGTAAGTTTCATAGAAGATTTTTTATCTGCCAAAGGTATCAATCGCTGTATACTTGGAGGAAATTCTTTGGGTGGGCAAATAGCGTGGAGGTTTGCGCTCAAAAGATCGGACATGGTAGAAAAATTAATTCTTATTGATGCAGCAGGTTATCCTAAAAATTCTACGAACGAGCCTATTGCCTTTAAAATTGCTAGAATTCCAGTATTGAATAAAATAATGACATTTATAACACCACGTTTCGTAGTAAAATCCAGTGTTCAAAATGTATATGCTGACAAAAGTAAAATTTCTGAAGCTCTGTTTCAGAGGTATTTTGATTTAACACTGCGATCCGGTAATCGGCAGGCATTCGTAGAAAGATTGAAGGTGACTTATGACTCAAGTTACCTAAAGCAAATAAATCATATCCAACAACCAACATTAATCTTGTGGGGAAAAAAAGATTCACTGATTACAATTGAAAGTGCTTATCGATTTCATCGTGATTTACCTAATGATACATTGGTGATTTTAAAAAACTCAGGACACGTGCCAATGGAGGAAAGCCCAGTCGAAAGCTTGAAAGCTGTTTTGAGCTTTATTGAAGATTAGGTATGATGTATATCTTGGATTTTCGAGTTATAAGTTTAATCAGCTCCAAGTGGGAAATAAAGAAGATCGCCAGTCGCAATTTCGCAATTTTAAAATAATACAAAGGAATTATGGGCTTGAAAAATAATCTAATGAATATTACTGAATTGGAGGCCAAGGCACTTCAAAAAAGGAATAATATTATATGTAATTGTCATTATCATATTTACAATTGGTAAAGCAATTTTACTTTTCTATGATGTTTACACTTGTTAGATTTATTTACTCTCCGGACTATATTGGAATTCAAAATAACAATGATCATTCATTTGAAGTAGAGTCAATGGTTTATTATTACTGCAGTTTTTGCTATTGATTAGATAGTTCTAGAACCACTTTAATAGATAAATATTTAGAAAAGTGAATAAAACGAATAGGGTCTAATTGTATACATTACTTTACAGTATGCGCTAATTCCTTTAACTAAGTATCGAACTTCAGAAAACTAATTTGTTAATATTGACTTTTTTAATTAAAAAAAATAATTTCCAGCTCAAGGCAACCTTTCGGCTACCAACTGCACATACCTTTTATATAAACATTTAAAAACAAAAAAAATAAAAGATGAAAAGTTTTAAAAGTATTGGAATGTGGTTCTTGTTATTGGGATTTTTAACAATAACATCTTGTAGTGACGATGATGATCCAGTAATTGAAGATAAGTCAATTGCAACTATTGCAACTGAGACAGCAAATTTAAGTATTCTGGTTGAAGCTTTACAAAAAGCAGATTTGGTCTCTGTTCTTGATGGAACTGATGATTATACAGTTTTTGCACCAACAAATGATGCGTTTGGTGATTTATTAGCGGCTAATGGTTTTAATAGTCTTGATGATGTACCTACAGCTACTTTAACATCAATCTTGTTAAATCATGTTGTAAACGGTACAGTAATGTCTTCAGCTTTGACTACTGGTTATGTCAAAACAAATGCTACGGAAGCTACAACTGGAAACAATTTGGATTTATACATCAATACAGATGGTGGTGTTAGGCTGAATGGTGTGAGTTCAGTTACAACAGCAGATATCACTGCTAGTAATGGTGTGATACATATTGTAGATGCGGTAATTGGTTTGCCTACTGTTGTGACTTTCGCAACTGCTGACAGCACATTCGAAACTTTGGTCGCTGCATTGACAAGAGCTGATTTGACTACAGACTTTGTAGGTGTACTTTCTGGAAGTGGTCCGTTTACTGTATTTGCACCAACAAATGATGCATTCGGAAATTTATTGACAGAACTTGGTGCAGCAGGATTAGGAGACATTGATGTAAATACATTAGATGCAGTTCTTAAGTATCATGTTGTAAATGGTGCTAACGTTCTTGCGTCAACACTGACAGATGATATGACAGTTACGACATTACAGGGTTCAGATTTTACTATCGATTTAGATAATGGAGCTGAGATTGTTGATGCAAATGGAAGAAGATCTGGAATCATAGTTACAGATGTACAATCTTCAAATGGAGTTGTTCACGTAATTAATAAGGTTCTTTTACCTTAAGATATAATAGTAAATATGTTGATTAATTTTTAGTTTAGTTTAGTTAAGTCCCATGGTTTTAAATCATGGGACTTTTTTTATTAAAAGATTATTCAAATTATCAATATATTTCCTTTTCCAGTTAAAAAGACTTTGTTCTCCTTGCAGATAGGTAGCCATTCTAATAATAGTAATTTTTATCATTGAAAACATTAGAACATTTACCTTCGTTTAAAACTTCGGTAAACAAAGTTGAATACAAAGTTGACATTGTAAAATAAAAACTACCTTTACAGACCGTTAAAAACTCAAGACTGTAAACCTAAATACTGCGATCATTTGACTTTTCACCACTACATTATTCACAAGCCATACAACTACCACAGCCAATTCAAATTGCTTACAAATAAAAAGATTAAACTGTTAGGAGAATTGTATGACTTTGCTGATGGAACAATGAGTATTGGTCGATTGGACAAAGAAACTGAAGGACTTTTATTACTCACCACCAATGGGAAGTTGAGTTATTTGATCAACAGTTCTAAAGTTGAAAAGGAATACTATGCTCAGGTAGATGGTGATATTACAGATGAGGCTATCACAATGCTAAGGGACGGTATAGACATAACTGTAGAAGGCGAAATATATAGAACATTAAAGTGCAAAGTCAGAAAGTTAGATACACCTCCTGATATTCCTCAAAGAATTAAGAAAATAAGAGGAGATCATCATGGCCCAACTTCATGGGTTTCTATTTGTTTGAGAGAAGGTAAAAACAGGCAGGTCCGTAAAATGACAGCCAAGGTTGGATTTCCAACCCTCCGATTGTTACGCTATCGGATCGGCAATATTATATTGGACGAGAGGGTGGCAGGAAGTGTGGAGGAGGTGGGCATGTTTGATTTGGGAATTTAAAAAGAATAATGGTTAATTCAAGTTCACTTAAACTCGAAATTTTAAATGTTATTCTGGCCAAATTGGATGAGAGGATTTTGACTTTGGAGCAAGCCGTTCAATCAGCTTTAGAATCAAAAAGTAATGAAACCAAATCAAGTGCGGGCGATAAATTTGAAACAGGTCGTGCTATGATCCAAAAAGAGCAAGAGATGAGGGAATCTATCTTGCAGCAGACCAAGACACTCAAAGCAAAGGCATTGCAAGTTGATTTGGAAAAAAAACATACTCAGGTAGAATTTGGGAGTTTGGTTTTTACAACGTCAGGTATATATTTTATATCGATAGGAATGGGGAAACTCAGTATTAAAGATCATGTATATTTTGTTGTCTCCGTAGATGCCCCAGTGACGAAATTGTTGTTAGGTAAAAAGCTAGGTAATAGTTTTAAAATAAATAACAATTCTCATGAAATACTTGGGATCGAATAGCTATTTAGGGTGATTTTTTATAAAAATTTATTTTTAACTATTTTTTTGTCTATTTTTCTCCTCAAATTAAAAAATTACTCATGAAACAATCTACAATTATTTCTTTTATATGTGTATTTGTTATGTTTTTTACATTTACAGTTAATGCACAAATTTATTTAGAATTAGAAGCAAAAACAGATTTGACGTTTGCCGAAATTGTTGAGCAAACTGAAGCCTATTTCGATGAGGTAGGTAGAGAAAAAGGAAAAGGATATAAGCCATTTAAAAGATGGGAATATGAAAAACAAAGATCGTTGGATGCTGAAGGTCGAATAGTTTCTAGATCTGACCAAATGAAGTCATATAATTCATTTATGAAAAACAACCCTTCTCAAAAAGCAGTGGGGATTGATTTTACAGATTTAGGACCTTATTCACAAACCAATACATCTACATGGTCTTCCTCATTAGGACGACTATCAGCTATTGGGCTTGATCCTAATAACGCCAATCACATAATTGTTGGATCTCCAACGGGAGGTATTTGGAAAACAACAGATGGTGGTACTACTTGGGCGGTTATTTATGATTATGCAACGAATATTGACATCAGATCTCTGGAAATTAGTCATGCCAATGCTGATCATTATTATGTAGGTACAAGTGCTAGAATTTTGAAGTCAATTGATGCAGGGGAAACATGGACAGCACAAACAGGTGGTCCAGTAGGTACATTTAATACAATCACCATGGATCCAACTAATGCCAATATACTACTTGCAACAAACAGATTTGGTAGAGGAATCTACAGATCAAGTGATGGTGGTGATACGTGGGGACTAGTAGAAGCAACAACCGGTGATGCTTTTGATATAGAATTCAAACCAGGGAATTCGAATGTCGTGTACGCCTCTGGTGCTGGGTTTATATCAAAGTCTACTGATAATGGTGCAACATGGACTGTCCTTGCGGGTCCTTGGGGTGGAGGAGTAATAATGTTAGCAGTAACACCTCATGATGCGAATTATATATATGCTTTACAAGAAACAAACGGCGGTTATGACGCGACATACAGATCTACTAATTCTGGAACGACATGGACAATGCGATCAGATAATAGTTCAGGTACAAATAATATTTTATTTTATAATCAATCAGTTGTAGGTGGCCAAGCACCAAGGGATATGGATATTGTAGTATCTCCAACAGATAAAGATGATGTTTATGTAGCTGGAACGGAATTATGGAAGTCTACCAATGGTGGTACTGGATTTACAAAAATTGCCGATTGGTTGGTAGCAAGTGGATTACCTTTTATTCATGCAGATGTTGACTTAATGTATTATAGTGGAACTACTCTGTATGTTGGGAGTGATGGTGGATTATTTACAAGTACAGATGCTGGAGCAACATTTACAGATAAAACAACTGGAATCAATGTCAGACAGTTTTATAGAATTGGAGCGTCACAAACAAGTGTGGATAGAGTTTCTGGCGGATCTCAAGACAATGGAACGGGAGTGCTGGTTGGTGGCATTTGGAAAGATTATATGGGAGCTGACGGAATGGAAACTTTTATTGATTGGAGCAATGCTGATATTATGTATGGAAATGTACAATTTGGAAGCTTATATAAATCTACTGATGGAGGGAATACTACAGTGGGTATAACACAAACTGAAAGTGGAGCAAATGGTGAATGGGTTACGCCAACGGAACAAGATCCAACTATTTCAAATACGCTTTATCAAGGTAAAACGGAAGTTTATAAAAGTACAAATGGTGCTGCGTCTTGGACAACTATTTCTGCTTTTGCCAATGGGGATAAGTGTGATGAAATAGAAATTGCACCTTCTAACAATCAAGTGATTTATGTTTCTTATGGAGCATTGCTTTATAAAACTATAAATGGGGGAACTACTTGGAGTGCGAATATTGGCCCAGGTGGTTATATCAACTATATTGATGTACACCCAACAGATCCTAATAAAGTTGTAATTGCTCAGTTTGGAGCTATAATGGAATCAACCAATGGTGGTACTACTTGGGTTGATATAAAGGGTAATTTGCCTAATCAGACTTATTATTGTGCTTTGTATGCCAATGATGGGGCTAGTGGAATATTCTTAGGAGGTCAAGTAGGTATTTGGTATAAGGATAATACATCAGGTACCAATTGGGTAAACCAAAGTGGAGATATGCCAACGGTACAAATACGTGAATTGGAGATTAGAAATGGAACCCTGTACGTAGGAACTTATGGACGTGGGTTATGGAAAGGTACCCTAACTCCAAATATACTTGGAATGACTTGTGGGTCGCCAATAGATCTAAGTATGCCTGGCACTTTTACTGCTCCAGGTCCTAGTTATGGTGGTGGATGTTTTAACTGTACAGGTGAAACTGCTACTAATGCCAATTGGTATAAGTTTACGCCACCATTTACTGGAACAATAAATATTGGTTCATGTTTAGCAGGTGAAGACACAAGGCTATGGATATACAGTGGAAGTTGTGGCGCTTTAACTCAAATTGATGCAAATGATGATGGTTGCACTATGACTCATGGCAACGGTACAGAGCTTTTTGCCTCTTTAGTAGAAAACCTAGCCGTAGTGGCAGGCACACCAATTTATATAGAATGGGATAACAGATGGTCCTCTAATTCTTTCTTTTGGTCGCTGGAGTATAATGCCGTAGCTTGCCCACCAAATTTCAATGGGCCAAATACCTTGACTGGGGTCCAATCTACTTCGATGGATTTTGAGACAAATGGTGGTATTGCATCTAGTCAACAAATAACAGGAGCTACAACAGTTGTCGATTATGATTCTGGAACTGATATAAACTTACTTGCAAATTTTGAAGTTGTATTAGGAGCCGTTTTTAATGCATTTATTGATGGCTGTGGTGGAGCTTTAATTCAACAGGACCTGAATGATCTTGAAGGGAAATAATTGAAGATATTTTTTATTTTGAATTTTAATATCGAAAAAGGTGTAATTTTTATTACACCTTTTTTTTATGATATTTATTAAGAAAATACTATTAAAGGGAATTTAGTATTTTCACTACTTATATAAATCTAAATAAATCTATGACCTCATCCTCAACTGTTCATATTTTAAATGGAGATGCGCTTCTTGATCGTTTTCCATCTGGCATTGAAGGTGAGAAAATCATTATGAGGGAATGTTTGATAGATGGCAATATAAAAGGAGATAATCTGGAAGATTTTTTCAAGAACAGAACTGCATATATAAGTAGCGAAGGTTGGATAGATTCAGAATCTGAATACTATGATAAATCTGCATCGGAAATCAACAAATTATATAACATATCCGAAGAAGCTAATGTCTACCTGTGGTTTGAAGAAGATCTCTTTTGCCAAGTAAACATGTGGTTTATATGTTCCATATTATCATCCTTGAACGTAACCCGGAATGTAATGTTTGTGCGCCCTTTAGAACATGCACCCTATAGTTTTGGACACCACACTCAAGACAATCTTTTACAAATATTCAATGAGGCAATAAGAATAGATGATGTGTCATACTTTAGCAAGTTGTGGAAAGCTTATGTTAAAAATGACAGTAAGGAATTGTTAAAGTTACGCGATATTTTGCCTTCAAATTTAAACTTTATTTCTACCGCAATTGAGGCACAAGTGTATCGTAGAGCAACCGATGATAATATGCTAGATAACCTATCATCAGATGTGAAAAAAATTATTGAAGAATCAGATACAACTTCCTTTGCAATTGCATTTCAAAAATTCTCTAAAAGATATACTCACTATGGATTCGGAGATTTACAATTCAAAAAAATCTATGATTTGGTGAAATGAAAAAAAAGTAAGGAATTAAAATAGTAGTAATTTAGCTGCCAATAATCTTTCTCCCCATTTCCCTAATACCATGATAAGCCTTTAAAGTATTCTTCGTCATCTCTTGCGGCAAACCCTTGGCATTAGATTTCTTTTCTTGGATAATACCGTGAGAAATAGTATTTAAAAAGGCCTTGATTTGCACCTCAGCATTTTCGCCTTCTTCAATGAGCCAGCTTGCATCTTTATGGTCTTGCCAGCTGTCACAATCTTTTGACCCAAAAAATAAAACAGCAGAACCTTGATGAACGGCACTAACCATTTTAGATGGCACACATACATTTATCCATTCAGAAATTAGTGAGACCATGTTAATATCTAGATGTTTGAGTTCTTCTCTCGGCATATAATCAAGCAGAGTAATACCTTCCTTTTTATCTTTGATATATTCTTTTATGATATGGGCTTTGGCACCATAAACAACAAGCATTAGATGCTGATTCTTGGGTTGTAAATGATCAATTGTCCATTTGATAAATTCTATTGAGTGGGCTTGACCTAGATTTCCAATATAACCCAGATAGATTTTGGTTTTATCTGTTTTCCAAGTAGGAATTGCGATGTTATTTTCTTGTTTTGCATTGTTTAAAAAAACACCACAAGGAAGGATAACTGTTGAAATATCTTTTTTATAAGCATCTTTTAAATATTGAGCTTGGATGTCTCCCAAAGCTATCATTCCATTTGGCTTTTTTAAATAAGCTCTTCGGAAAAAGTATTTATAAATGGGATTTGATTTTTTAATCAAATTGCCCGACGCAAATCCTTCTGGATATAAATCCATACTCCAATAAATCCAAGGGGTCTTTTTTCTATTTAAAATAAAGCCAGCCCAAACATTTAATAACATAGGGTTTGTCATTACGATAATAACACCGTCATTTATTTTTTGTGCCTTTCGTATCAGTTTGAATCCTTCAATAAGATTGCCGATTAGTCTTAATATTTTGTTTTGACCATTATAGAAAGAAGAAATAATGTGTTGCTCTCCTTTTATCTTTTTACCAGTTTCTCCGCCTCCAGGATAATCACCGTCGGTATGCACTATTTTGACTTGGCAACCATTTTCAACAAGAAAAATCGCCAGATCATTTGCCGCTTCAGCTATAGCACTTTTGTTAGGTGGGTAATACCTGTTGACAATCGTTACACTTACTTCACTCTTGTTTTCCACGCGTCGTAAGTTTCTTGAAAAATATCTTTTATTGATTTTGTTATAGTCCAATTAGGGTAGTGATCTTTGATTTTTCGAAGATCAGAATAATAGCAAATATGATCACCAATTCTGTTTTGATCGCTGTATTGATAGTGCATTTCAATTCCAGAAATTTCAGATATCATATCAAAAGCTTCTAAGATTGAACACGTATTGTCCTTGCCTCCTCCAATATTATAAACTTCTCCAATTCTTGGTGCTTTGATAAATTCTTCGATAAAACGGGCAACGTCATAGGAGTGGATATTGTCCCTCACTTGCTTTCCTTTGTATCCAAATATGGTATACTCTCGACCTATTAAATTGCACTTGATCAAATAACTGAGGAAACCATGCAGTTCGACACCACTATGGCTTGGTCCAGTAAGGCATCCGCCTCTTAAACAAGCTGTTGGCATATTAAAGTAGCGACCGTATTCTTGCACAGAAATATCAGCAGATACTTTTGAAGCTCCAAACAAAGAGTGCTTAGTTTGATCTATTCTAAATGACTCAGAAATACCATGTGTGTAATGTTTGTCAGCATAGTCATATCTTTTTTCCAACTCTACCATTTCAATTTCGTTGGGCGCATCGCCATAAACCTTATTGGTTGACATATGTACAAATGGTACCATGGTAGAATATTGCCTTGTTGCCTCCAATAGGTTAAATGTTCCAACCGCATTGGTGTCAAAATCTTCAAAGGGTATGGCTGCAGCTTTATCATGAGAGGGCTGTGCTGCTGTATGCACAATTGCATCTGGTTTAATAGAGCCTATTAGTTTGATAATGCCTTCACGGTCTCGAATATCGATTTCGTGATGTACGAAATTGGGGATATTACTTTCCAATCGCTTCTGATTCCACCTTGTATCTCCTTGCTCCCCAAAAAATACAGCACGCTGATTGTTATCTAACCCATGAACTTCCCAACCCAAATTTCCAAAATGAATACAGACTTCTGATCCGATTAATCCAGATGATCCAGTGACTAATATTTTCTGCATTTTTTACTTTTAGAATTGCAATAATACCTATTTATATATAGATATCTTTAATATATACTTGCATTTAATGCTAATTGTATAAAACACTTCAACATGAACCCCATTATGTAGCATTAGCAAGCTTTTATTTTAAGTATTCAGACTTGGTTTTAAGTATATCCTGAACATTGAATACGTGATTCCTAAAAATAGAGACCATAACTAATATTAGTAAGTTCTGGGAATGCAATGCCACCTCTCACAAAGTAGTCGCTCCAATAATATCTAACGCCCAACCCAAGGTTAGGAATTAGGCCATCTATTGAAGTGCGTCTAGGCCCTGTAGAAGCTGCTGTTCCAACACCTATGGTTATTTCAAATTTAGAACGCCCTTTCCCCAATAGTATTACTGTAGATACCAAACCATATTTATATCCATTACTCCCTCCATCGTAATCACCAAAACCTAGAATACCATATGTTCCTTTAAAATTTAGACTCAACCATTTTTTTTGAAATACAGGTATTTCTAGGTTTGCAGAAATTCCAATTCCAAATGCGAAAGGCAGGTACGAACTACCAGAGAGATAGCCAAATGTTTTGGTTGTAATTGGAATGGAATCCTTTGCATTGAAAGTTTGACCTTGCCCAGGTATCGAAATCATTAAATAAATAATTATTATTGCGGAGGTCTTCATTCTCTTTTTCTTCAAATATTTCTAAAATTTGAATAACTAAAGTCTCAATAGCTTTGAATGATCCTACTCAATTTAGATAATAAGTCTCAATTTTAGTAATTGCTCAAATTGATATACTTTTAGCCAACTACTAATGGGTTTTTAATAACTTCAATCTATAAAACCATTACTACTTTATTTTAAATTATAAATATGAATAACTTCTTCCAGCATACTTAAATTAAATGATTTCTATTTATCATCTTGTTGGTTGTTGTACTTTCCTCTTCTTATAAAACTGAAAACAGATGGAAAGCTTATCCTCCTATGAATCAATGCGTAAGTGGACTAACTTATCGAGAAGGTTCAGACAAATGTTTTGCTGAAATGACAGAAAAGCACAAAAGTGGTAAAAATAGATCGAATGAATGTTGATTGTATGTGTGCCTCTTCTGTTTGTAAGTTTGGCACTGTTAATACCGAAGGTCTTATCTAAGAGACCTCTTGAAAAATGAGTTTAAAATTATTTGGGGATATCCTACAACACCTCTACTTGATGAAAACGGATTAATTGTTTATGGCTTTTCAGGTGGCAAAACCGATGAAACTGCGCCTCTAGAACTAATGAACAAATTGATACCTCAGATTGATCTGGCCTTAAAGAAAATGTAGTCTATATCTTGGCAACACAAATATTTATATGTTTGAGTGGAAAAGTTATATACTGTATATTTGAGATATTCGATTGGTTTGTAATCAAGATCTGTTATCCAATAATTTAAAGGCCATATAACTTTATACTGATTATTTAAAATCAAACAAATTTTCTAATAACCCGTTAATTGTAAATGAATATAATTCACCAAGATAGCTTTCAATCGAATCTCGTAGCTGATGAGATTCAAGATAATTTTAGACGACAAGTCGCAGGTGCGCACTTTTCATATGCAAAGCCAAGGATTCCATCGAGCCCTGCATTGCTGCACTTTTCACCAGAACTTGCACAAACATTGGGATTCGGCGAAGAATTTACATCATCAGATGATTTTTTAGCCATTGTTACAGGTGCAAAGGTCGCTGAAGATAGCCGTCCTTATTCAATGTGTTATGGTGGACACCAATTTGGTCATTGGGCAGGACAACTAGGAGATGGGCGTGCCATTAACCTTGGTGAAGTTTCTCATAAAGACAAGTCTTGGCTGTTACAATTAAAAGGAGCAGGGGAGACACCTTATTCAAGGTCAGCAGATGGATTGGCGGTCTTGCGTTCTTCTGTTCGTGAACACCTTTGTAGTGAAGCTATGTTTCACTTGGGAGTTCCAACAACACGTTCGTTGTCTTTGTGTTTGACGGGTGATGAAGTGCTTCGTGATGTTATGTATGATGGCAATCCAGCTTATGAAAAAGGTGCTGTAGTGTGTAGAGTGTCACCATCTTTTATTAGGTTTGGGAATTTTGAACTATTATCTTCTAGGAAAGACATTGATAATTTAAAATTACTTGTTGATTATACCATTAAGCATTTCTATAAAGACATTGATCTCTCAGCTGAAAACGCATATATTCAATTCTTTGAAAGTGTGGTCAAACGTACATTAGACATGATCGTCCATTGGCAACGCGTTGGTTTTGTGCATGGTGTTATGAATACAGATAATCTTTCAATCTTAGGATTGACTATTGATTATGGACCCTATGGTTGGTTAGAAGGTTTTGATAATGATTGGACACCCAATACAACTGATAAGCAAAATCGAAGGTATCGTTTTGGTAATCAGCCACCAATTGCATTGTGGAATTTATACCAATTGGCTAATGCTTTGTTTCCTCTTATAAATGATGTGAAGCCACTAGAATCTGCATTGGATAAATTCAAATCTGAATTCATTATCGAACGTATTAAGATGATGAAGGCTAAGTTGGGGTTGGTAAATGAAGATACTGGAGATGAAGATTTAATTAATCAAATTGAAGTCGTCCTTTCATTGTCAGAATGTGATATGACAATTTTTTATAGACTGCTTGCAAATGTTGATCAAAACGATAATTCAGAGGATGCTCTTCAAATTATAAATGAAGCTTTTTACATAGCAGATTATATTAAAGCAGATATTAAATCCAAATGGTTAAATTGGTTCGACTCATATTTAAATAGATTAAAAAAACAATCTATTTCAAACGAAGATCGTAAAATTGAGATGAATAAAGTAAATCCAAAGTATGTTCTTAGAAACTATATGTCTCAATTGGCAATTGATAAAGCAGACAATGGCGATTATAATTTAATTGAAGAATTATATACCTTGTTGAAGAATCCATATGATGAACAGCCAGGTCTCAATAAATGGTTTGCCAAAAGACCAGAATGGGCTAGAAACAAAGTTGGATGCTCAATGCTATCATGTAGTTCTTAATCATTATATATTATAAGATTTCAGTCTAAAAGAAAATAAATAAAAAATAAATGGGAATATTCAGTTGGTTATTTGGAAATAAAAAAGGTAAAATTGATTTAAGTGATCAAGACCTGATAGAGGCTGGCGCATGTCCAAATTGTTGGGGGAAACAAGAATATAATAATGAATACATTGAGTATTTTGAAGATAAAACAAAAGCCAACATCAACAAAGACAAGAAGAATCAAAAAGCTTTTGTACAACAATTCGTAGAAACTAACATCACAGGTATCAGGTTGAAAAAGGACGGAGACATGTTGATTTGCCCTAAATGCAACAGAAAGCATAAAATATTATCTTCGAAGGCCAATTAAAGCACTTATTCACATAAAGATTCGGTAAATAAGGCTGTTGAGAATTAGGTCAACAATTCATTAGGTCATTTGGTCCTTAACTCGTTGTTGACATAGAATCATTGCTGACATTGCTGGACATTGAATAAATATCATATTTTCTATTATCTTTTTGTATATTGCCAATGTATAACTACTAGAAAAAATGGCAACCAGGAACTACGACGGAAAAAAAATTAAAGGTGAATCTGCTACAGATATTGTGGACGCTTTGACGGTTGAAGAGGCGCTGGAAATTGACATTAACAACAAACCATTCACAGTATCGATGCGAACACCAGGAGATGACAGCTTTCTAGTTAGAGGAATGCTTCATTCTGAAGGTATTATCAAGAATATCGACTTTCTCCCAAATATTACCCCTAAGAAAATAAACGGTGAAGGAATTGTGACAGTTGTTGAATTGACTATACCGGAAAATGAACTTGGAGAAGGATATGCAAACAGCAGAAGCCTTATGTCTGTTTCTTCTTGCGGAATTTGTGGTAAAACAGAACTGTCGGATATATCAGTTGAGGGAGAGGCTTTAGATGATGATTCAAAAATTGATGGCTCACTTATCGGAAAATTATTCAATAAGATGGAGGTACATCAACATGATTTTAAACAATCAGGAGGTACTCATGCCGCTGCAGCATTTAATTTAGATGGGGATTTGCTTTGTATAAAAGAGGATATTGGCCGTCACAACGCTGTAGATAAAGTAGTTGGGGAGCTAATTATTTCAAAAAAGTTGGAACAAGCTGCTATACTTACTGTAAGCGGTAGAATTTCGTATGAAATAATCATTAAATGCTTTAAAGCGAATATTCCATTTTTAGCTGCTGTATCTGCTCCATCGTCTTTGGCTGTAGATTATGCAAAAGAACTTGGGTTGACTCTTTTTGCATTTTGCCGAAGTGATCGTGCAACGTGTTATTCAAATCCCCAAAGAGTAAAGACAACAAATATCTCCCAAGATATTGGGAATAAAGTAAGTTAAATAAAATATATGTCAGATAATTTAAGTGAATTATTGGGAAGAAAAGGTATTGACAAGAACCTTTTTAATGAAATGGGAGAACTGTCTATAACTAACGGTACTCCTAGTGATGATGATATGCGAAAACTGGCAAAAGAGTTTCTAGTTGGAACTGCCAATGCCTACGGAACTGCTTCTTTTTATGATTTCATGAAACCAGAGAATAAAGGTAAAAAGGTGTATGTCTGTAATGGTAGTGCTTGTCTTTGTGCAGGATCACAAGATAAGGTGGGGGAAGTTCTTAAAGAGCAGTTCAACGAAGATGAGATAGGTCATATGACCTGTTTGGGAAGATGTCATGAAAATAGTGCCTTTCATTACAATGGAAAAAACTATTCGGGAGGAGCGATAAATAGTTTAAAAAATATAATTACTTCGGAAGAAGAATTAAACCATGATTCCTACATCGTTAAGGATAATGGCAATGCGATTCTTACTGAAAATTTTACGAATATCTCGGATTATTATCAAGCCTTCAAAAAAGCATTGAAACAAGATTCTCAAGTGGTATTAGAAGAAATTAAAATCTCAAATGTTAGAGGACGTGGAGGTGCTGGGTTTCCAATGGGATTAAAACTGGAGTTTTGCCGAAATGTTGAAAACGAAACAAAGTTTATTATTTGTAATGCAGACGAAGGTGATCCAGGTGCTTATTCAGATCGATATTTACTTGAAGAAAGACCGCACTCGGTGTTGTTTGGAATGTTAATCTCAGGATATGTAACACATGCCAGTTATGGTATCGTATACATAAGAGCAGAATATCCTGAAGCAGCGATAATAATGCAGAAAGCAATCGATGACCTTCGTACCAATGGCTTAATTGGTGACAATATTGACGGAAGCGGATTTAATTTTGATTTTAAAATCATCAGGGCGCAAGGCTCTTATATTTGTGGAGAAGAAACGGCATTGATAAACTCTATCGAAGGGCAACGTCCTGAAGTTAGAGTGCGCCCTCCTTTTCCCGCACAAAAAGGATTGTTTAACAAACCAACTACAGTAAATAATGTTGAAACTTTAGCTGCCTTACATTACATTATTGAAAACGGTGGCGAAGCTTGGAAAAACCTTGGTACGGATCGTTCTTCCGGAACTAAATTGGTTTGTTTGGATAGTTTCTTTAATAAGCCTGGAATGTATGAAGTTGAAATGGGAACACCCCTTTCTGAAGTAATTCATGATCTGGGAGGAGGATTTAAAACACCCGTAAAAGCATTGCAAATTGGAGGACCACTAGGCGGATTGGTTCCTATCTCTAAAATAGACAACCTTAGTATCGATTTCGAATCCTTTTCTCAAGAAGGTTTTTTATTAGGACACGCTTCTGTGATTTGTGTTCCTGAAGATTTCCCAATAATGAAGTTTATTGAGCATTTGTTCGATTTTGCTTCTTATGAAAGCTGCGGAAAATGTTTTCCATGTAGACTAGGTACCAAGCGAGGTCAAGAATTATCAACCAAGGCATTGAATTCTGATTATAAAATTGATCGAAAACTATTTACCGATTTATTAACCACACTAGAACAAGGGTCTTTATGTGCCCATGGCGGAGGAATCCCATTGCCAATCCGAAATGCTATGCAATATTTTGAAAATGAATTGAAAGCATATTTTAGTTAGAAAAAGAAAAGCTTATGAAGTTCGCGTATATAAATAATGAGCCATTCGAAATAAATGAAGGTGAAACAATGCTTTCGTTTATCAGACGATTTAAAGATAAGGATTTAGTTCCTACGCTTTGTGATGCACCTAATTTAGATCCTTTTGGTTCTTGCCGAGTGTGCAGTGTCGAAGTGGCACTAGAAGAAAACGGGAAACCCAAAACAGTGGCTTCTTGCCATACACCAGCAGCAGAGGGTCAGTACATTTATACAAGCACTGAAGCTATTCAAGATCTTCGGAAAAACATCATTGAGTTGGTTCTTACGGACCACCCGCTGGATTGTTTAACCTGCGAGGTCAATGGTAATTGTGAGCTTCAAACTGTAGCGGCGCAAGTTGGTATTCGAGAAGTAAGATACCCAGAAGGTGAAAATCACCTCCACAAAGAAAAAGATTTGAGTCATCCTTATATGACTTCAGATATGTCAAAATGTATTAATTGTTACCGATGCGTTAGGGCTTGTGATGAAGTGCAAGGAGAGTTTGTGTTAAGTATGTCCGGTAGAGGATTTGATTCAACTATAATTAAAGGCTTGGACCAATCCTTTATGGAATCTGATTGTGTGAGTTGTGGAGCCTGCTCTCAAGCCTGTCCCACTTCTGCTATTTCTGATATTTTTCAGTCAAAAGCAGTTCAAACTGGAGATACTACAAGGACAATATGTACTTACTGTGGTGTGGGCTGCAACCTTGAAATTTCTACAAATAACGGTGAAATACTAAGTATTACTGCTCCATATGATGCAGAAGTAAATCAAGGACATACCTGTATTAAAGGGCGCTATGCTTTTAAATTCTATAATCACCAAGATCGATTGGATTCTCCAATGATCAAGCGTAACGGCTCGTTTGAAAAAGTAAGTTGGGACGAAGTCTATGAGTATATTGCTTCCAAGTTAAATTCCTATAAAGATGAATTTGGAGCTAATTCTATTGCTGGAATTTCCTCTGCACGCTGTACCAATGAAGAGAACTATTTGATGCAGAAATTTATTCGTGCTGTAATTGGCACAAATAATATAGACGGGTGTGCAAGAGTATGTCATTCTCCAACAGCTTTAGGAATGCAAAGAACCTTCGGGACTGGAGCTGCCACCAATTCTATTGACGATTTAAAAGACGCCAATTGTATTATGGTAATTGGAGCAAACCCTACAGATGCGCATCCTGTAACTGGGGCAAAGTTGAAGCAATTCGCTATGAAATCGGATAACGTTTCGATTGTAATTGACCCAAGGCGTACAGAACTCGCACGATATGCAACCCATCATCTAGCACTCCGTCCAGGAACTAATGTAGCATTGCTTAATATGATGATGTATTATATCATTTCTGAAGGCGTAGCCGACCGTTCATTTATTGAGGATAGAACAGAAGGATATGAAGATTTTAAAAACGAACTATTAAATATAGATATTGATGCATTAGAAAAAGTTACTGGTGTACCAAAAGAAGAAGTGAAAGCAGCTGCTGTAGCTTATGCAACAGCAAAAAATGCGATGTCTTTCCATGGGCTTGGAGTTACAGAACATTCACAGGGAACTTTTACAGTAATTCAAATTGCTGATCTGGCACTATTAACAGGAAATATAGGAAGACGTGGTGTTGGAGTGAATCCATTACGAGGACAAAACAATGTTCAAGGAAGCGCAGATATGGGCGTTCAACCACACCAAGGCGCAGGCTATCTTGACGTCACTAGTGACGAGGTGAATAAACAGTATAATGAATTCTATGGGGTTGATGTTCCAAAAGAGATTGGTTATAAAATTCCCGAAATGTTCGACGCGGCACTTGAAGGAAAATTAAAAGCACTCTGGGTTATAGGTGAAGATATTGTACAAACCGATCCAAATACAAAAAAGGTTATAAAGGCATTGGAGAATACTGATCTGGTTATTGTTCAGGAGCTATTTATGACGGAAACCGCTAAATATGCAGATGTCATTTTACCAGGAGCTTCGTTTTTAGAAAAAAGCGGCACATTCACCAATGGTGAAAGACGTGTACAAGCAGTCCGTCAGGTTGTGGAACCGATTACGGGATCAAAACCAGATGGTCAAATTATAGTCGAAATTATGAACAAGATGAGCTATGCTCAACCGGACTATACTCCTGATGGAATGTTAAAAGAGATTTCCCAAATTGTTCCATTCTTTGCTGGTATTACTTGGGAGAATCTCGGGATTAACGGACTTCAATGGCCAGTAGCAAAAGATGGTACGGACACTCAAATTTTACATACTTCTGATTTTAAAAGAGGTAAAGGATATTTTGAATTTAACCCTTGGGTAGAAACTATGGAGTTGCAAACGCATGCTAAGGATTTTCCATACATCCTTACTACGAATAGGGAGTTGGAGCATTATAACTGTGGTGCTATGACACGAAGAACGGCAAATGAACAAATCTTATCGGATGATTATTTAATGATCAATCCTCAGGACGCCGCTGACAACCTAATCAATGATGGCGATTACATTTGTATTGAATCCCCACGTGGAAAAGTAGATGTCAAAGCTAGAATAACAGACGATGTAAAAAAAGGGATACTCAGTACAACTTTTCACTTTCCTGAAATAATGATAAATAATTTAACAGGAGACATTCATGATTCTGAAGCTATGTGCCCAGAATATAAGGTTGTCGCAGTAAGAATAAGAAAAAGCAAAGGAAAGTTTAAAAAGCAACTAACTTAGGGGTTCATGTTATACTTGATTTGCCTTTATGAATATTATTTTTGCAAGTAATCTCGATAACGTTGATGACTTGGGGTTATTCTCTAATGCTAACGTATACAATATAGATGATTGTACGAAAATTGTGATGCTTATGTGAATTTTACCACTGGCTTTAATCTTAGTAAAATGTAATAAGAAAAGTCACAGCATGGCGACACATTTTCTACTTTGAAAAAACGTATAAAAAATAAACCAAATGAAATCAGATGGAGGCAAAAACTTCAATGCTTTACATTGATTCATTATGGATTTTAAAATATACCCTAAAGAGGCTGATGAAATAAATAATACACCCCGCTTTGCAATTTGCGATGGATGTGGTAATGTTGTTTATAATTATTCGATTAAGATTTTTTCAATTGTTTATCAAATTCAAGTATTATAGTCAGATTTTACTTTTGAGGTATTTGCTGATGATATAACTGTGCTTAAGTGATATCAAAGAAGTTAGGTATTCAATTTTAATTCCAGATATTTCAATTTTCCGAAGTCTGTATCTGATCTCTGGCCCCTGTTATCTGATCTCTGTCTTCTATCTTCTGATCTCTGTCTTCTATTGTCTGATTTCTGGCTCTTATTGTCTTATCTCTGGCCCCTGTCTTCTGATTATGTAAAACCGACCTTACCCATTATTCTGTTTATAGTCTAAGACTTATGACTTGTCCGAAAAATCTATCCTTTCGACCATAAAGCCTCAAATTTTGTAACGTATTTTTTGATTTTTTCGTCTTTATTTCGCCAGTGCTTTTAATCTATTGATGGTTTAGATTAGACAGAATTACATTCAATCTGGTATATAAAAGTGCTATAAACAGTACTTGGTTAAGCATAGTAACAAATTAACCCTTTACCTTTGACCAAACTAAAACGACTTATGAAAAACTTAATAACTTTAATCTTTCTACTTTTCTCATTTTCTGCTTTCACACAAACTGCAAATATATCCGGTGCTGTAAAAGATAGCGATGGTAAATATTTAGAATTTGCAAATGTGTTGCTTTTAAGTGCTAAGGACTCTAGTCTTGTTAGAGGTGCAATCAGTGAAGAGAATGGTGCTTATGTTTTTGAAAATATAAGTATGGGCGAATACTTAATTGAAACCTCTCTAGTGGGTTTTGGAAATGGTCAAAGTTCACTGATTAATTTTGATGGAAAAACAGATTTTTCTGTAAATGAAATTCAATTGGAAAATGGTATTGAAATAGATGAAATAACAGTGGTTGGTAAAAAACCTTTTGTGGAATTAAGAGCTGATAAAATGATTGTAAATGTGGCAAACAGTTCTGTCAATGTTGGAAATTCAGCACTTGAAGTTTTGGCCAAATCCCCTGGCGTTACGATCGATAACAACAATAATATAAGTTTGAGAGGTAAGCAAGGAGTACTGGTTACAATCAATGGTAAAAATCAATACTTGTCCGGCGATGAGATTTCAAGGTTATTAGAAACTATGCCTTCGTCAAATATTGAAACTATTGAAATAATAACAAACCCATCTGCTAAATATGATGCTGAAGGCAACTCTGGTATAATAAATATTGTGTTGAAGAAGAACGAAAATTTAGGAACAAATGGTAATATTTCTACAACCTTAAGGCAAGGAATTAATACCAGTCATTTTCATAATATTGGTTTAAATAACAGATCAGAAAAATTAAATATTTATGGAAATGCAGAGTATTACGATTGGGGTTGGTCTCAAGATTTGGGATTGCTAAGAAATATCAATTATTTAGAAGGTGTTACTGTTTTTGATCAAAATTCTGAAATGCGTGAAGTTGGTAATGGTTATAATGTAAAACTAGGAATGGACTGGTCTTTAGCTGAAAATAGCACATTGGGTTTCTTGGTCAAAAGGAATGAAGGTGGCGAACAAAATTATAATGACAACATAACTACAATTACTGGTGACAACATGCCTGAATTTGAAAGATTGGTTGTTGATGCTGATGGAGATGAAGATTATATGTCAAATACCTACAATGTCAATTTTACACAAAAACTTTCTGAAAAAGGAATGAAATTGACTTTGGATGCTGATTACAGCGATTACTTAAATGAGCAAGATTTTGTTTATGGAAATTTCTTCAGGGACAATAATGATATTGCAGTCTTAGATCCTTATTTTTTAAGAAACAATCAAAAAATTGATATCGATATTTTTGCTACGACTGCAGATTTAGAAATACCTATTTCTGAAACGGTTAATATAGAAACAGGCTTAAAGCTAAGCCTGGTATCAACCGAAAGTAACACCAAATTTGAATCTTTGAATATGGATGATGTTTGGGTTCTTGAGCCTTTGCGAACCAATGATTTTATTTATAATGAAGATGTATATGCGGGATATGTAAATGGTAGCTTTTCATTTCTAAATATTATGTTTCAAGCAGGATTACGATTAGAGCATACTGAATCTAAAGGAGTCTCAATGACTACTGGCTCTGATGTCCCAAGAAGCTATACCAATATTTTTCCTTCCTTGAGTATGTCTAAGCAATTTGGTGAAAGACACAATGTAAGTTTGTCATTTAGCAGAAGATTAGAAAGACCAAATTATAAAAAGTTAAACCCTTTTGTGGATTATTTGGATCAATACACATTCCAAAAAGGAAATCCGTTTTTAAATCCTCAGTACTCTAACAGTATTGGATTAAACTATGCATTAGGCAATTCACTTTTTATAGCAGCAAATTATAGCCACACTACTGATGCAATCTCAGATATATTGGAACAGAACAGTGCTACAAATACAACATTTCAAACCAATGATAATCTGGACAACACACACAGTGCAAGTTTGACGATCTCCGCTCCTAAAGTTTGGGCTGAATGGTGGACTTCTTGTTTGAATGCCACTGGATTCTACAATGACTTCGTATCAGTATTAAATGATGGTAGTAATCTTGACAACAAAAGTTTTGGAGCTCAGGTAAGCTTTAATAATGAAATTCAACTACCAGCTGGTATAAACATGGAAGTTTCTGGTTCATATCAATCTAAATTGGTTTATGGGCAGTTAACTATAGAACCACAAGGTAGATTGGATTTTGGGTTTTCAAAAAGGTTATTTGATGGTAAAGGAAACATTAAATTGAGTGCAAGTGATGTTCTATTAACTTCAAACAGTAAAGTTTATATCGATCAAAATGATGTCAACTTATTTGTAAATCAAGTAAATGATACTAGAAGAGTTTCATTAAACTTCACCTATAATTTTGGTAATCAGAAGGTAAAGGGTGCAAGGAAAAGAAAAACATCTTCTTCTGATGAGAGCAATAGAATTTAAGAATAAGTAAATTTCTCCAAAAGAAAAAGCAGGTCAACCTAGTGGTTCATCTGCTTTTTTTATGTAAAATACTATGGCTTTGCTTTGATAGAGCTCCGCTCTGTCAGAGCAAAGCTCTGACAGAGCGGAGCCTCCTCAGAATTAACATCTTTGAGCATCCGTGTTGCTTATTAAGAATTACCCGATAAATTCAGAGAATAGTTACAAATATCTTTGGAGTTTCGATTATATTAGCTGTCGATTAAACTCAACAAAATTATTTAAACCAACTAATTTAATTGAAATGATAATAGGTGTTCCTAAGGAAATAAAAAATAACGAAAATCGTGTTGCATTGACACCTGCAGGTGCAAAAGCATTGATTTCCAGAGGCCATACAGTCTATGTACAGAGTACAGCAGGCGAGGGCAGTGGATTTACTGATGAAGATTACAAAGAAGCAGGTGCTAAAATCAAAAAGGATATTGAGTCTACTTACAAAGTAGCTCAAATGATAATGAAGGTCAAAGAGCCCATCAAGTCTGAATATAAATTGATCAAATCAAATCAATTGGTTTTTACTTATTTTCATTTTGCTTCTCATAAGCCTTTAACTAGAGCTATGATCAAAAACAATTCTGTTTGTTTGGCTTATGAAACTGTTGAGTTACAAGACAGGTCATTGCCTCTATTGGTCCCTATGTCAGAAGTTGCTGGTAGAATGTCAGTACAACAAGGCGCTAAATACTTAGAAAAACCACTTAAAGGACGTGGTATTTTATTGGGTGGTGTTCCAGGAGTTCCTCCTGCAAAAGTTATGGTTATTGGCGGTGGTGTCGTAGGAACAGAAGCAGCGAAAATGGCTGCAGGTTTAGGCGCTGATGTTACTATTCTGGATGTTAATCTTGACAGAATGAGATATCTTGAAGATGTAATGCCTGCAAATGTGACGACAGTATATTCTAATGAATACAATATCGTTGAATTGACTAAGCAATGTGATCTTATTATTGGAGCTGTTTTGATAACAGGTGCCAAAGCGCCAATGCTGATTACAAGAGAAATGTTGAAAGACATGAAGAAAGGAACAGTACTTGTGGATGTTGCAGTTGATCAAGGAGGTTGTATAGAAACATGTAAACCAACAACACATGAAAAGCCAACATTTATAATTGATGATGTAATTCATTATTGTGTTGCAAATATGCCAGGCGCTGTACCTTATACGTCAACTTTAGCATTGACAAACGCAACTTTGAACTATGCAATAAAATTAGCTGATAAAGGTTGGAAGACAGCATGTAAAGAAGATGAGGCATTGAAAAAAGGTTTGAATGTTGTAAATGGCAAAGTCGTTTATAAAGGTGTTGCTGATGCATTTGATCTTAAATATACTGATGTAGAGTCTTTACTATAAGTTCTTTTTATATTAAATGATGAAATTAGTGGGCTTAGAATTCACATCATTTTCTTATTGCAAGGGCATTATGAATTTTAGGAGTAAAAGATTTGAAATCCGTTAAAAAACAATGGCATGTTTGAGCTATGAATGAATGATCTCGAAGAGTGAAGTACGACAGTGCTTCAAATGAATGAACCACGAAAGTGGCTGATTAACGAAAAGGCCACCTATCCGCTATCGCGGTTCATTCACTTCTAGTCCTTCCGAACTCGACTGCTAGCGCGGATCGTTAATTCATGCCTGTTTAGGATTATTAATTTTTGGAGCCGTTAAGAAATACATCAAGTCTTGACATTTTATTTCGTTTTTGTGTCAAGACAAAAATGAAAGCCATGTCGGCGAGGCAATATCTAAATATAAGATTTACAATATTTTATATTTAATAGTGCACTCAACATGTTTTAATTATTGAATTTAACTAAAAGAAATTGAAAAGCTTAACTATAATAGGACCCTTCAAGGAAATTGTCACCATGAGTGGTCTAAATCTAAAGGGCTCTATTAAGGATGAGCAACTCCATGTTATTGAAAATGCCGGTCTTGTAATAGATAATGAAACTATACTTCAGGTCGACACTTTTCAAAACCTAAAGACAAAATACTCAAATCAAGAAATTAATGTTGTTGAATTTGAATTTGAAGCTGTTTGCTTGCCCGCATTTATAGATTCTCATACCCACATTTGTTTTGCTGGATCACGTGCGAATGATTTTGCGATGCGCAACGCAGGCAAATCATATTTAGATATTGCTAAATCTGGTGGTGGAATTTGGGATACCGTTACCAAAACAAGACAAGCCAGTCTTAAAGAATTAATTGAAGGTATAAATAAGAGAGCTCAAAAACTTTTAGAATCGGGTATAACAACTATTGAAGTTAAAAGTGGATATGGTTTGTCTGTTGAACATGAGCTTAAAATGTTGGATGCAATACATGCTGCAAAAAAAGATGCTGTTGCTGATTTAATTCCAACTTGCTTAGCTGCACACATCAAGCCCAAAGACTACGATGGTAATCATAAAGATTATTTAGAGTATATAGCAAATGACCTTTTCCCAATATTAAAAGAGCGCAAACTAACAGATAGGATAGACGCATTTATAGAAGAGGAAGCTTTTGATGGAGAAATTATTTCAAAATACTTCAACAAGGCACAATCTTTAGGTTTTGATATTACGGTCCATGCTGACCAATTCAGTACCGGTGGGTCAGAAATTGCGGTTAAACATAATGCTGTTAGCGCGGATCATCTAGAGGCAAGTACACAAAAAGAAATTGAATTGTTAGCTAACAGCAATGTTATTTCAGTGGCCTTGCCAGGTGCAACATTGGGTTTGGGATGTGACTTTACACCAGCAAGAAAAATTTTAGATGCAGGTGGAGCATTGGCAATAGCCTCAGATTGGAATCCAGGTTCCGGTCCAATGGGTGACTTGATTACTCAGGCATCTATTCTCGCTACTTTTCAGAAATTAAGTACGGCAGAGGTCTTGGCAGCCATTACATATCGAGCAGCAGCAGCTTTGAGGTTGTTTGATCGAGGTCTTATTGGTAAAGGAAAGAAAGCGGACTTGGTAATTTATAGAACTAACAGTTATAAAGAAATCCTATACCATCAAGGACAATTGAAACCAAATCAAGTTTGGAAAAATGGACAATGTGTCTATTCCAATAAGGAAGTTTAAAAGATATAAGTTATGATAGATATGGCATTGATTTTTCAATCTCAAATCAAACAAGGTTTACCAGAAATTTTACCTGAATTAAGATCATATCCAGAGGGAGGAAACAGAGCTCCCAAGCGTAAGGATATCTTGTCATCTACAGAAAAACGATTGGCGCTTGAGAATGCGTTAAGATATTTTCCGAAGAAATGGCACAATACCTTAGCTCCTGAGTTTTTAGATGAGCTAAAACAATATGGGAGAATATACATGTATCGTTTTATGCCTGAGTATAAAATGTTTTCTAGGCACATTGACGAGTATCCTGCCCAATCTAAACAAGCTGCGTCTATTATGTTGATGATTCAGAATAATCTGGATCCTAGAGTGGCTCAACATCCAAACGAATTGATAACATATGGAGGTAACGGCAGTGTCTTTCAAAATTGGGCACAGTATCTTTTGACCATGAAGTATTTGTCTGAAATGACTGATGAACAAACGCTTCATATGTATTCAGGTCACCCGATGGGATTGTTTCCATCCTCAAAAGATGCACCGCGTGTAATTGTTACTAACGGTATGATGATACCCAATTATTCCTCAAAAGATGATTTGGAAAAATTCAGTGCTTTGGGTGTCACTCAATATGGACAGATGACAGCTGGTTCATACATGTATATTGGACCCCAAGGAATCGTCCATGGCACCTGTATAACGGTGATGAATGCTTTTAGGAAAAAATTAAAAAAAGGAGAATCGTCAAAAGGAAAAATATTTTTAACAGCAGGTCTTGGAGGAATGAGTGGTGCTCAGCCAAAAGCAGGTAATATTGCAGGTTGTATTACAATTTGTGCAGAAGTTAATCCGAATGCTGCCCGTAAAAGGCATGAACAAGGATGGGTTGATGTTTTGATCGATAATATGAACGAATTGGTGACCAAAGTAAAACAAGCTCAAGCAGATGAATCAGTTATTTCTTTTGCTTTTATTGGCAATGTTGTCGATGTATGGGAACGATTTGATGAAGAAAATATTTTCATTCACCTTGGTTCTGACCAAACATCTTTACACAATCCCTTATCAGGCGGATATTATCCTGTCGGTTTAAGTTTTGAAAAATCAAATGAGATGATCAAAGGTGATCCAGAAGGTTTCAAGACAGCTGTGAAGGAGTCACTTTTAAGGCATGCTCAGGCCATTGGAAAGCATACAGAAAAAGGTACGTACTTTTTTGATTATGGCAATGCATTTTTATTGGAAGCTTCAAGAGCTGGCGCTGATATTATGAATGACGAAACGGGTGAGTTTATTTATCCATCATATGTTCAAGATATCTTAGGGCCAATGTGTTTTGATTATGGATTTGGTCCGTTTAGGTGGGTTTGTTCATCTTGTGATCCTGAAGATTTGGACAAGACAGATCAGTTGGCATTGGATGTAATGAACGCTATGATTGTTGATGCCCCAGAAGAAATTAAACAGCAAATGTCTGATAATATCAAATGGATTGAAGACGCCAAAAAGAACAAACTTGTAGTTGGCTCTCAAGCAAGAATTTTATATGCAGACGCTGAAGGACGTGCCAAAATTGCATTGGCTTTCAATAGTGCTGTGAATTCAGGGCACTTATCAGCTCCTGTTATTTTAGGAAGAGATCATCATGATGTGAGTGGTACCGATTCTCCTTATCGAGAAACAAGTAATATCTACGACGGTAGCAGATATACAGCGGATATGGCTATTCACAACGTGATTGGTGATAGTTTTAGAGGTGCCACTTGGGTTTCAATTCACAATGGTGGTGGAGTCGGTTGGGGAGAAGTGATCAATGGTGGATTTGGTATGTTGTTAGATGGTAGTCCAGAGTCAGAGGAACGACTCAAGTCAATGTTATTTTACGATGTCAACAACGGAGTAGCTAGACGAAGTTGGGCAAGAAATAAAGAAGCTATTTTTGCAATCAAACGTGAAATGGCGCGCACGCCATCTTTAAAAGTAACACTAGCAGAATTTGTTGATGAAACATTATTAAATAATTTAGATTTTTAATATGAAATGGACATTCCTAATATTAAGTTTAATTTGTTTGATTGCGTGTAAAACAGACAAAACAGAATTGCCTAAAAAATCTAAGATAGACATAATCAACAGTACTAAGATTACTCCAGAATTGGTAGATAGCTTAAAGAAAAATCGCAGAGATAAATTGACTGACTTAAGAAAGAATATTGGTTATCATTGTGGTACAAATATTACGGATGCTTTCTTATATTTTAAAGTGAAAGTTGATTCAAATGGCAAGTACAGTGATATAGAAGTTACAGAAAAAGACGGATTAGATCATGTAACTGTTAAGGAATGCATTGAAAAATACTTAGCTGAAAATGACTTGGATTTAGGTATAATAAGAGAGATGCCTGATTCAAAATACGGTGCCATACCAAGAGTCAAAAGTTATACTTTAAGAGTCTTTTAGATTATTAATAATGTATAATTAATATTTAATAATTAGTTATTGTTTGCAATGAAGAATTGAATCATTAAATCATTTGCCCGCGTAAAAATCTTCGGTAAACAAAGTTGAAAAAATGAAGAAACTTACTCAAATATTAAATAATATTACTGAACTAACAGGTAAGGTGTTTGCATGGAGCACTTTATGTATGGTCTTGATTATATGCTTGGATGTTATACTTAGGTATCTTTTCAATTTCACTTTAATTTGGATCATTGAGTTAGAAACTTACTTTTTTGCTATTTCATTTTTAATGGCAAGTGGATATGCATTCAAACACAATAAACATGTTCGTGTGGATGTCTTTTATTCAAAATATAGTAAAAAAGGTAAGGCGTGGACAGAATTGATTGGAGGTTTGTTTTTACTTCTGCCTTGGAGTTTGATTTCTACTTATGTCTGCTACCTTTATTTTTTCAAGTCGTGGAAAATTGGTGAAACATCTTCTCAGCCTGGGGGACTTCCTGCAATATATGTATTAAAGTTTTTTCTTTTCTTAGGTTTTTTGACGTTGACAATTCAAGCCATTGCAAGTATACTTCAAGCTATTCAGGAGATCAGGACTTCTGATGATTCGTTAATCAATACGGCAAAACAAAAATAGTAATGGGGGCATTGGCTATATTATTATTTGTGCTTGTTTTTATCCTCATCTTACGGGGCTACCCAGTCGCCTTTACCCTAGGAGGTGTTTCGGTTTTGTTTTGCTTGGTAGTCTGTATTTTATTTCCTGATGTCATGCGTTTTGCTGATTTTAAATTGTTGCCTTCTCGGTTTATGGGGACGATCAATAACTATGTTTTAATGGCGGTACCTCTTTTTATTTTTATGGGTATTATGCTAGAGAAATCAGGACTGGCAGAAAGCTTATTGGAAACAATGGCCATTTTATTTGGTAAGTTTCATGGTGGACTGGCAATTTCAGTTGTTGTGGTAGGGGCATTGCTAGCTGCTTCTACAGGTATCGTTGGGGCAACGGTTGTGACTATGGGTTTGATCAGTTTGCCGACGATGCTAAAACGTGGATATAAGCCAGAATTGGCAACTGGTGTGATTGCTTCTTCAGGTACGCTAGGACAAATCATTCCTCCTTCAGTAGTTTTGGTTTTATTGGCAGATACTATCAGTAGCAGTTCAAGAGGCGGTGTACAAGTAGATGTTGGAAGTATGTTTCAGGCAGCAATGCTTCCTGGTGTCTTGCTTGTTTTAGCCTACATTATTTATATCGTGTTTATAACAAAAAAACATCCTGAATGGGCTCCACCAATTCCTCAAGATGAAATTGATGCTTACAAATTGAGCGGTTTTGTTGGTAAATTAATTAAAGCATTTGTTTTGCCAATGTTTTTAATTGTCGCGGTATTGGGTTCTATATTTGCGGGATTTGCTTCTCCTACTGAAGCAGCGGCTGTAGGTGCGTTAGGTGCAATAATATTAACTGTTATCCAACGTAAATTCTCAATGTCGATTCTACATGAAGTTATGCAAGAAACAATGAAGTTGACTGCTATGGTTTTCTTTATTCTTCTTGGGGCAACGACATTTACAATGGTTTTTAGAACTTTGGGAGGAGACGACTATTTGGTGTCACTTATTACTTCAGCGAATTTGTCGCCAATGATGTTTTTGGCTCTGGTAATGGTGATCTTATTTGTGGCAGGTTTTTTTATCGACTTCATTGAAATTATATTTATTATTGTTCCAGTTGTAACTCCTATATTTAATGTTCTTGAAGTTGATATGTTGTGGGTAGGAATTTTAATGGCTATGAATTTGCAAACATCATTTCTAACACCTCCATTCGGTTTTTCTTTGTTTTACTTGAAAGGCGTCGCGCCACCAAGTATTACAACGGCACAAATTTACAAAGGCATAATTCCGTTTATTATAATACAAATATTGTTTTTAATTACGCTAATTTTATTTCCAAACCTTCTTTACGTATTTAAATAGATATGGAATAATCATTTTATGATATTGACTAAAGTTTAGCTTACTTATATTATACTTTTAAGTATTGTAAAATGTTCAACTTTTACTGAATGGTACATCGGCATTAGTTATTTTAGTTTAATTTGATAAAAAACCGTTAAGAACAATGGTATGTTTGAGCGTAGCAAGTTTACGCTTATTTAGGTTTTTGAATTAATTTTACTATTAAAAAGAGGAACAGCCTTGACTTTTTTTTGTTCGTTTTTTGGGTCAAGCCAAAAAGTGAAAGCCATTGTGGCGCCGTCGGACTAAGCTTTTGGCGCCGAACGGCGAGAGAAATCACGAAATAAAAATAGTAATTTAAATTAAGTGTAAATTTTATTTCATTTATGAAAAGAAAGAAATTTTTAAAAACCACAGCCAAATTAGGGTTAGGAATAACAACCTTAGCCACTGCATTGTCCTCTTGTAAAGTGGAAAAGAAGGAAGTTGATCTTTCAGCAATAAACATCAATTTCAATAAAACTTTCAAATGGAGAATGGCTTCTTTTTGGCCAAAAAACTTTCCTGTTTTTGGTGAGGGGGATTTATTCTTCATTGATTGGGTGAAAAAGATGTCAGGAAACCGTTTGGATATTAAATTGTATGCAAAAGGTGAGTTGGTGCCTGCAATGGAGGTTTTCGATACAGTACAAGATGGCACGGCAGATATAGGTTCGGCAGCATCTTATTATTGGTTGGGGAAAACACCAGCTGCTGCTTTTTTTGCTACAGCTCCTTTTGGAATGAATGCACAGCAACACCATTCATGGATGGTGGCGGGAGGAGGCTATGAATTGTGGAAAGAAGTATATGAGCCATTTGGTTTGATTCCATTTATTTCTGGGAATTCTGGCGTTCAAATGGGAGGTTGGTTTAACAAGGAAATAAACACTGTCGATGATCTTAAAGGATTGAAAATGAGAATACCTGGAATAGCGGGTAAAGCATTAGAGAAAGCTGGTGGGGCAGCAATGAATGTACCCGGAGGTGAAATATATACCAATTTAGAAAGAGGTGTCCTTGATGCCACAGAGTGGGTTGGCCCGTACCATGATTATAAGATGGGTTTTTATAAAGTAGCTAAATACTATTATACACCTGGATGGCATGAGCCAGGTACACAGTTAGAGTTTTTTGCAAATAAAAAAGCATATGAAAGTTTGCCTTCAGATCTGCAAGAAATAATTCAAGGAGCAGCAGTTCGTGTGCAGTCATGGACCTTAGCAGAATTTGATGCCAAAAATGGAATTTATTTGAAGAAAATACTTGATGAAGGCACAGAGCTTAGGCGCTTTCCAGATGATGTTTTGAAAGCATTGAAAAAGTATTCAGATGAGGCGATTCAGGAAATGATTGGCAATGATCCAGTCGCCAAAAAAGTGGCTGATAGTTATTATAGTTTTAAGAAGAGAATCAATCCTTGGACAGACATTACAGAGAAAGTTTACTACAACAGTATTCAGGAAATGTAAAGGAGTACTCTTTATTGCTAGTATTAATTAAATTGGGTCATTTTTTCATTGTTATAAATACCTTTTCATCAATACGTTTTAAGAAAATGTTGATTTTGTTTTAATCTTTCATTATTCGATTTCGTAAGAAATATTTTTAATTTCAATTAATTAATCATTTATTACACGAATGATTGATCAGGTAACTTTAAATTTTAATCAGTCTTCTGTTTGGATTCTCAATATTATTTTAGCAATTATCATGTTTGGAATTGCATTGGATCTGAAAATCTCTAGGTTCAGATCTGTTGTTGAAAATCCTAAAGCTTTGCTTGTTGGATTAGGCACACAATGGATTATGCTACCCCTTCTGACTTTAGCATTGATCGGAATTTTTAAACCATTGCCAAGTATGGCTTTGGGAATGATTTTAGTAGCATGCTGTCCTGGAGGAAATATTTCTAACTTTATAAGTGCAATATGCAAAGCAGATGTTGAATTATCAATAGTTTTAACGACTATCTCAAGTGTAGGAGCCGTAATATTAACACCCGCTCTTTTTAACTTTTATGGAAGTATATATCCCGATACAAATAACATATTGCAACAGATTAATTTAGACTGGCTTGAAGTGGCAAAAGCAATTTGTTTGATTATTATTGTCCCAATTATACTGGGGAAATTAACAAGTTCTTACTTTCCCCAATTAAGCAACAAGATAATGATTCCATTAAGGTATTTATCCATGTTGTTGTTTTTGCTAATTGTAATTGGTGCTTTAATGATAAATGGTAGTTACTTTCTAGAATATATCGATGAAGTTTTTGGGTTGGTCTTAGTTCACAATGGGGCTGCTTTTATCGGTGCATTTGCAATCGCAACTATCTTTAAATTAAAGAAGAACGAAATTAAAACAGTAACAATAGAGACAGGTATTCAAAACTCGGGTCTAGGTCTTTTGATAATATTTAGTTTTTTTTCAGGCCTAGGCGGAATGGCAATTGTGGCAGCGTGGTGGGGAATATGGCATATTGTTTCTGGATTTGCACTAAGTTTTTTCTGGAGAAGAGAAAAAACAATAAATAATTAATATTGAATAATTAGTGATCTTTTTATTTGAATAAAAGTTTTTTAATCATTAATCATTAATTTAACCCATAACCCATAACCCATAACCCATAACCCATAATTCATAATCTTTTGATTTACAATTTTCTAAAAATACTGGCCAAGCTTTCAATTCCATTCTATTTTTCAAGTGTTGAAATAAATGGAAAAGAGAATATCCCAAAAGAGTGTAGGCCTATCATATTAGCACCCAATCATCAAAATGCATTTTTGGATGCTATTGTTATTGCTGTATTCTATGATCAACCAATTTACTTTCTCGCACGTGCTAGTGTTTTCAAAGGAATCTTTAACAAGTTTTTACGCGCTATAAATATGAGACCTGTCTTTCGTATGCGTGATGGTTACGAGAATTTATCAAAGAATCATGAAGTCTTTGATGAATGTGCACAACTTTTAAAAGATAATAAGTCACTGCTGGTTTTTCCAGAAGCAGATCATGGTGAAGAATATTACTTGAGAAAATTAAGTCGTGGGGTACCCCGCATCGTACATCAAGCTGTCGTTCATGATAATCTTGATGTTGACATTATACCGATTGGAATTAATTACACACATCATTTTTTTTCAGGAGGCAAATTGTTTTTAAACTTTGGCCCACCATTAAAAGTAAATGATGGATTTAGTAGTGATTTGAAGGAAGGGGCTATATTAAATGATATCCGCTCACATATTGCACGTGAAGTAAAGAATTTGATGCTTTTACCTGATAAAGATGAGAAATATGAAGAAGCGAAGTCATTTATTATGAAAGAAGGGAGGAAATATGATTTCGGATCGTTACAACAAATACTATTGTTTAACAAACTAGAATCTAGTTCACCACGTCTATTGGTAAAAGTTATTACCAGATTTATGACTATTCCCAATCTACCTTTTTATACTTTGATTTGGGTAATTTTAAAGACTAAGGTTCCAGACCCAATATTTCACGCATCTATTAAGTTTGCTGCGATAATGTTAGTCGCTTGGCTTTGGTTTGTGGGCTTGTTTTGTGTTGTGTTCATTTGGAAAGGGATACTTTTAGCGTTACTTGTATTGGGTACTTGCATAACAAGTGCATACTTTAGGACTAAATGTGTATCAAGCACAAGATTTTATTCTTGAATTAATATCTGATATCTTTATTTAATATGAAATCTGCAAATAAATTATTTAGCAATGTTATATATTGTATATTACTAGGAACGCAGTATTTATTTTTGACTTTTTAGTGTATTACAGAAGAAGTATCATGAAAAAATGTCTTTGTAAAGGATTTTTAATAAAATAATTCATGAAGTTTTAATTATTTGTTATTTTTTTTCTAAATTCGTGGGGTTTTTGTGTTTTTGACACTAAGTCCAATAAACTATGAAATATTATTTAATTATTAATTAAACCAACCTTACGGTATGAAAAAACTATTAACAGGCAAATTCTGCCTTTCTTTAGTTATGTTGTTTTTTGCAACTTTGGTTTCCGCACAAACAGTGCGTGGAGTTGTAACAGACGCAGACACGGGAGATGCTCTAATTGGGGCAAACGTTTCAGTACAAGGTTTCACAGTGGGTACTATCACAGATATTGACGGTAGTTATTCTCTTGCTATTCCAGATGGCGGTGAAGTTCTTGTCTTTTCTTATGCTGGTTTCACTGATCAAAGTGTAGCTATAGCGGGACAAACTACTATTGATGTATCATTGGCTTCAGGAGAACTACTAGACGAAATTGTTGTAGTTGGATATGGTACACAAAAAACGAAAGAAGTTACAAGTGCTGTAACAAGTATTAAAGCAAAAGATTTCAATGCAGGTAATGTTACATCTGCTGCTGGTCTTTTACAAGGTAAAGTTGCAGGTTTAACAATTTCAAGATCAGGTGGTGATCCTAATGGATCAGTAGGTATCAGATTGAGAGGATTGTCAACAATTGGAGCTCAAGCTGAGCCTTTAGTTGTAATTGATGGTGTTCCTGGAGGTTCATTGTCTAACATAGATCCAATGGATATCGAATCTATCGATGTACTTAAGGATGGATCTGCCGCTGCTATTTATGGTACAAGAGGTTCTTCAGGTGTTATTCTGGTAACAACTAAAAAAGGACGTCCAGGTACTAGTAGGTTAACTTACAACGGATATGTATCTAATGAAAGCATCTCTAGAATTCCAGATGTTGCCACAGCAGCAGAATTTAGAGCAGCAAATGGTAACGATGCAGGAGCTACAACTGATTGGTATGATGAAATTAGTCAAACGGGTATTGCACAATCGCACAATATATCATTGGCAGGTGGTACTGATCAAACCTCTTATAGAACTTCTTTCAATTACAGAAAGCAGCAAGGAGTTGTTAAGAATACTGGGTTTGAACAAATTAACGGAAGTCTTGCGCTTACTCAAAAAGCATTGGATGACAAATTAAGTGTGACTATTAACTTAATTGCTACAAATAAAGATGCTGACGTTGGATTTAAAGAAGCTTTTAGATATGCTTCAATTGCTAATCCAACTTCTCCTATAACAAATGAAGATGGATCATACAATCAGTTTTCTGGGTTTGATGTTTTCAATCCGGTTGCAATGGTTGATTTGAATACAAACATTGAAGAAACAAATGAATTGTTAGCAAATGTTTACGCTCAATATAATATCACGGATGCATTAAAGATTACAGGTTCATATGCTAAACAAGAGAAAGATAGAACTATAGGTGAGTACTATCCTTCAAACTCTAGATATAGAGGTGGTGTGGCTAGAAACGGATTTGCAAGAAAAGGTGTTATCGATGAGCACAATGACTTATTTGAAGGTACCTTACAATACTCAGGTGAATCAGGAAATATATCATACACGGCTTTGGCAGGAACTTCATTCCAAAAATTTAATTCGGAAGGTTTAGGTATTCAAGCTGGTGGATTTTTATTAGATGATAATAATTTCAATCAATTGTCTCAAGCTGCGGAAATATTATCAGGACAAGCTGACGTATTTTCATATGGTAATTCTTATAGCTTACAGGCTCAATTTGGTAGAGTTAGTGTAAATATTGATGATACTTATTTTGGTTCTGCAAGTGTAAGAAGAGAAGGATCTGATAGATTTGGACCTGATAATAGATATGGTATTTTTCCTGCTTTAAGTGCAGGTGTGGATATCTCTAAATTATCTAATATTTCAGGTGTTGATAATTTAAAATTAAGAGTTGGGTATGGTGTTACAGGAAACCTTCCTGGTCAAAACAACCTTTTTGCTTCAATATTTAATCCTGGAGCTCAATTCTTTTACAATGGAGAATTTGTTCCTTCTTTTGGACCAACAACAAATGCAAATCCTGATTTGAAGTGGGAGACAAAGACTGAAATTAATGTTGGTGTGGATTTCGCTTTGAGTGATTACAGATTAACAGGTTCATTAGATGTTTTCAACAGGAAAACTGATGACTTGATTTTATTTGTAGCTGTTCCAGTTCCACCAAATTTAGCTCCTAATACATGGGATAATGTAGCTTCATTCTCTACGAATGGTATTGAATTGGCTGTTAACTATAATTTAATACAAGGTGAGAACTTTACATATACACCAGGTTTAATCTTTACTTCTTACAGCACAATTTTAGATGAGTACCTTGAAGATACTCCTAGACAATTTAGAACTAACTTAGGTGCTCCAGGACAAAACATTACTGATGCAGGTGTCGGTCTTCACTTAATTGAAGAAGGACAAGCTCTAGGTCAAATTGTTGCTCCAACAATTGGAAATATTACTGAAGATGGTGCGATTGAATTTGCTGATCTAAATAATGACGGTGCTATTGATGCTGGTGATTGGTCAATCGTTGGTAATGGATTACCTGATTTTGAAATGTCATTAAATAACAATTTTACTATAAATAAGAACTGGGATTTAAACATTTTCATAAGAGGAGCGTTTGGTCATAGTCTGGTAAATACTTACAGAGCTTTTTATGAAACATTCCCAGATCAACCTGGTGCAAACTTCATAAATACAAGCAAGGCAAATACAGCTGTAAAGACAGCTTCTTACAATGCTGAACATGTTGAAGATGCATCTTTCGTGAGATTGGACAACATGTCTTTGGGTTATACTTTTGACACTTCTAATTCTCAGTTTGGATCAGCAAGAATATTTATCGCAGGTCAAAACTTATTTACTTTAACTGGTTACACTGGTGTTGATCCTGAGGTAAGACTTGGAGATACTGGTGCAGTAGATAATGGTGCAAGAGATCTTGATACTCAAGATGTTTTAGCTCCAGGTGTTGATAGAAGAAATACTTATTTTTTCACACGTACCTTCACTTTAGGTGCTAATATCAGTTTCTAAAAATTAAATATTAAAAAATGAGACAATTATATAAATTTTTATTTCTCGTATTTGCAATTTCAATCGTGTCTTGTTCTGATCTGGAACCTGAATTCACGGATGTAATTCCTGAGGAGAATTATTTTCAAAATGAGGCAGCATTCATTTCTGCTTTAGGTTCAGCATATACAAATATGTATGGATATATGAATCATGGTGGTATGTTTTCATTGGACGTGGTTTCTTCAGATGAGGCTGCAGTTACACACAAAGGCCCGGATTGGGAAGATGGTGGACAATGGCTAAGAATGCATAAGCACGAATTTTTTGATGGTGAAGGTGTATTCGGTAATGTTTGGAACTTTTGTTACGGTGGAATTAACACTTGTAACAGATTGATCGCAACTTTCGAAAATGCAACAAATGAAAATTCTCCAGCATTTATAGCTGAGTTAAAAGTATTGAGAGCTTACTACTATACTATCTTATTGGATGTGTTTGGTAATGTACCAATTATTGATACTTTCGATGTTCCTGAAGGTTTTAAACCAGCTACAGTTTCTAGAACTGAGGTTTATAACTGGGTTAAAGCTGAATTAGAGGCTCAAGTTCCTTTGTTACCACAAGAAAATTCTTCAGCTACTTATGGAAGAGTTAACTATTATGCTGGACAAGCAATCTTAGCTAATTTATATTTAAACGCAGAAGTTTATACAGGTACAGCAGAGAATGCGAAAGCTGTAGCTGCTTGTGATGAAATTATAAATTCTGGAGCTTTTTCAATGGAGTCTAATTACTTTGCAAACTTTGCAGTAGAAAATTCAGGTTCTAATGAAAACATTTGGGTTATCCCTTATGATGCTGTTAATGCAGGTGGTTTTAACTTGGTTCAAATGACATTACACTATGAGTCTCAAAAGACTTTTGGTACTGTTGATCAACCTTGGAATGGATACTGTGTTCTTGCAGATCTTTACAACTCTTTTGAAGCTGATGATATTAGATTATCTGGTGGATCAAGAGCATACGGTGTTATGTTGCATGGACCTCAAAGAGACCTTAATGGTGAACTATTGAAAGATGAAGCGGATTCATGGTACGAAGACAATGCATTCAATGGTGATGCAAGAGTTGTTGTATTTGATCCTGAAATAAATGAACTGGCACCTAATGCACATAGAGATGGTGGAGCTAGATTGTCAAAGTATGAGTACGAAGTTGGTTCTCCAAGTTCTATGAGTAATGACTTTGCTTTATTCAGATATGCTGAAATCTTAATGAACAAAGCAGAAGCTATGTGGAGAATGAATGCTGGTAGTTCTGAAGCTTTAGATCTTGTAAATATGATCAGAGAAAGAGCTGGTGTAGCTCCTTTCGCTTCTCTTGATGCTGACAGCTTTTTAGCTGAAAGAGGTAGAGAACTTTGTTTCGAAGTTAAGCGAAGAAGCGATATGATTAGATTTGACAAGTGGGGTGACGCATGGTGGGAAAAGAATACATCAGATGCTAACAAAAAGTTGATGCCTATTCCTGCAGATCAAATTACTTTAAATGAAAATTTAGTGCAAAATCCAGGTTACTAGGATTTAACTAAAAATATATTTGTAAAAGGTCACCTTCTTTTGTTGGTGACCTTTTATGTTTTACCTATATCTATGACCAACCGTTTTCTAATATACACTCTCATTTTTAGTATGGTTTTATTATCCTGTAATGATTCCAATAAAAGAGATATTAACATAGATGACCCCAAATCAAATAATTTAAAAACACTTTCGTCAAAAAATACGGGTATTCTCTTTTCTAATGACCTTGTTCTAACTGAGGAATTCAATCCTTATACTTTTAAAAGTTTCCTAAATGGCGGGGGTGTTGCCTTAGGAGACATTAATAACGACGGACTTTTAGATGTTTACCTCTCTGGTAACCTTGTTGAAAATAAGCTTTACCTAAATTCTGGTAATTTAAAGTTTACAGATATCACAGAAAAATCAGGGTTAACTTGTCCTAATGTTTGGTCTACTGGTATTAGTATGGTTGACATTAATCATGATGGTTTTTTGGATGTTTATGTTTGTAAATCAGGACAACCCAACACGCCTAACCGATCAAACCAAATATTTATTAACAACCACGATTTGACATTCACCGATATGTCAAAAGAGTATGGACTTGACTTTGTTGGCTTATCTGTGCATTCTGCTTTCTTCGATTATGATAAAGACGGCGACCTTGATTGTTACTTACTCAACAACAGTATCCGTTCTGTTGGCAATTATGATATTGCAACAGGACTACGAGAAACCCCAGATGAAAAAGGAGGCAATAAATTACTTAAAAACCTTGAAGTAGAAACGGGAGAAATCAAATTCGTAGATGTCTCAACGCAGTCTGGAATTTATACAAGTGCTATTGGTTTCGGGTTAGGAGTTAGTATCTCTGATGTTAACGGAGATGGGTGGGACGACATGTTTGTAAGTAATGATTTTTTTGAAAGAGACTACCTGTATTTAAATAATCAAGATGGTACTTTTAAAGAAGCAATTACTGAATCAATGACGGAGTTGAGTTTGGGTTCTATGGGTGCGGATATTGCTGATCTAAATAATGATGCACGTCCAGAAATATTTGTTACTGAAATGCTTCCTGAAACAATGAGGCGTTACAAGACTAAAACAGCATTCGAGTCCTTTGATAAATCACAGCTCAACGCAACGAAAGGTTACCATAATCAATTCGGAAGAAATGTCTTACAATACAACGTTGGTAATAAGAACAATATACCTCAGTTTAAAGAACTGGGAAGGTATCACAACATAGAAGCCACTGATTGGAGCTGGGGAGCACTAATGGCTGATTTTGACAACAATGGTTATAAAGATATATTTGTGGCTAATGGCATAAAAAAGGACTTGTTAGATCAAGACCATGTCAGTTTTTACACACCACAAAAATTAGGTAACCTTATCAAAGGCAGGGAGACTAATATATTTAAAAACATGATAGAGTCTTTTCCTTCTTATCCAATAAACAATTATTACTACAAACAAATCTCACTTGATTCCTTTGTTCATATTCCTTTTAATGATAGTGAAAAGGGATTTTCAAATGGATCAGCTTATGGCGACTTGGATAATGATGGGGACCTTGATTTGATTGTTAATAATATAGATAAAATTGCATCAGTTGTAGAAAATACAACTGAGGAAAATCATTTTATACAATTTAAGTTATCAGGTGGTAAATTCAATTCACACGGCATAGGAACGAAGATTAAACTTTATGTAAATGGTGAAGTTTATTTTGCAGAAAACAATCCAATGCGTGGATATCAATCTTGCATTGATCCTAAGTTGCATTTTGGTCTAGGAAATATTACTACAATAGATTCAGTACACATTGAATGGCCAGATATGGGTATTCAAAAGTTAAATAATCTTGCAGCAGATAGTTTATATCTTTTAAGTCAGAATGCTGCGGCTTATGAAACATTGCCAAAAACTAAAATAAATTCTAAAACTTTCTTGACTAAAGTGGATCCTCTGTTTAAGTTTATACATAAGGAAAATAACTTTGCAGATTTTGATAAAAATAGGATTCAAAATTATTTTCTTTCAAATGAATCTCCAAGCATAAGTATTGGTGATATTAATAATGATCAATTGAATGATGTTGTTATATCAAATAGCAAGGACGCTCCCAATCTTATTTTTACTCAAAAAAATGGAAAATTTGGAAAAGGGTATTCATCTTTTTCTGACATAAATATTGAAAAAGAGACTTCTGATATTTTAATTGAGGATTTAAATGTAGATGGACTAAATGATCTATACACTGTAAATGGAAGTGTAGAATTTTCAAGAGAATCAAGTAATATAAAGGATGATGTTTTCTTTGGTCTAGAAGATGAGAGAATTGAAAAAAGTAAAGCAAGTCTCAGCTTCCAGCAAGGATGTTGTGCAGCAGTGATAAAAAAAACAAGTGGTAAGTCAAAATTACTTTTGGTTGCACCTCGTATAAATGGATCAGTTCTGGGTTTGCCTACCAAGATGTCAGTTTATAAATTTGAAAAAAATGTTGTAGAATCTAATATGACCTTGTCAAAATCATTTGAGGATGTAGGAATGGTCACAGATATTATTGTGGGGAATATAGAAGGAGATTCAGAGTCTGAAATTATAGTTGCAAGTCAATTTAAACCAATTTCTATATATAAACTAAACGAAGAAAACACTGTAGATAAATTGACGAATACTGGACTTGATGGTTTTGCAGGAAATTGGAATGACTTAGTATTAGAAGATGTAGATAATGATGGAGATAATGATATTATAGCCTTAAACTTAGGAATTAACAACAGATTGCATAATATGTCAAATGGGGAATTGTATTTGTTTACAAATGACTTTGATAGCAATGGAGATGTTGATAATGTTTATTGTTATAAAAACGGGGATAAATTCTATCCAATTCATTTGAGAGAGGAAATGATCATGCAAATGCCTGCCGTAAAAAAGAAAGTACTAAAATATGCTGATTATGCAGATGCATCATTGACGGATATATTTGGAGATGCAATCGTTAAAAGATCATTGATCTGCAATATAAATGAGTTTAACTCTGGTATCTTTTATAATGACAATGGTTCTTTTACCTTTGTACCTTTGCCTAAAGAGGTGCAATACAGTGAACAAAAAGCGGTTTGGTGTGGTGATATAAATAATGATGGTTGGAACGACCTTATAATAGGAGGTAACCAATATAAAGCACAGCCACATATTGGGATGAATGCAGCATCATTTGGGCATGTACTTTTAAATGATAAAACAGGTAAATTTGTGCACCTCTCTATGGATCAATCAGGTCTGTTTGAGAAAGGTCAAATTAGAGATATTGAAAGCATTAATGTTAATGGTGTAACTTATTTGCTGATAGCAAAGAACAACGCACCTATGAGTTTTTATAAGATAAATAATTAGTAAAGTGAAAAAGAAATTTAGAATTCCAGTTTTTGCTCTTGTTGTAATAAGTATATTTTCTTTTTACAAATGTGATCAAACCAAATATGATAAATCTTATGATGAGCTTGTCAAGGGGTTGTATTTTGGAATGGAAAGACAAGCCTTTTTTGATCATTGTTGGGAACTTAATCAAAATGGTGAAACACAACATGGTACAATTGACAACAATGTGATGTATATGGATTCTGTGAATTTTGATCCTAAGGTTGTCATAAATTTTTATCCAGACTTTAATGAAGATAAGATTTCAAAAATGCCGATGTCTTTTTATTTCCACGGATGGGCACCTTGGAATAAGGATAAACTCAACCAAGATATATTGGCCAATCAAGTAATAAAGCTATTCGAAAAAAGATATGAAGCCAGTTTTGAAGAACGCAAAGCTCCTAATGGTAGACCATTCCAAGTAATGTTTATTGGTCCGTTAATGGTGAGAGTTTACAATGATGTGGATGAAATGATTGTTAAAGCTGATATTACACATAAATATTTTAAAGAGAAATAACTTGTATAAATATAGAATTATCATTTTCGCTTTTGTTTTATTTTCTATTTCATCTTGTGAAAAAGAAAATAAGAAACAAGTTGTTAGTAATCAAATTAAATTTGAATTGCTTGATTCAAGTGATTCCGGAATAGACTTTATCAATGAACTGAAGTTTGATCGTGATTTCAACATCTATACTTACAGAAATTTTTACAATGGTGGAGGTGTATCTATTGGAGATATAAACAATGATGGCCTACCAGATGTCTATATGACGGCCAATATGAAACAAAACGAACTGTATTTGAATAAAGGCAATTTGCAGTTTGAAAAAATCACTGATTCTGCTGGAGTAGGAGGGAGTCAACAATGGTCAACAGGTACCACAATGATTGATATCAATAATGATGGTTTTCTTGATATCTATGTTTGTAATTCTGGAGATATTAAAGGTGATAGTAAACAAAATGAACTGTTTATAAATAATGGTGACAATACTTTTACTGAATCTGCAGAAAAGTTTGGTTTAGCAGATAAAGGATATTCTACACATGCTGTTTTCTTTGATTACGATAAAGACAATGATTTAGATGCCTACCTGTTGAATAATTCCTATCAGGCGATCGGTTCATTCAATTTGACACAGAAAGTAAGAAGCAAGAGAGATGAGGTGGGTGGTGATAAATTGCTTAGAAATGACAATGGTGTATTTACAGATGTAAGTGAGACTGCAGGAATCTATGGATCAGTTATTGGCTTTGGGTTAGGTGTTACTGTTGGTGATATCAACAATGACAATTGGGATGATATTTACATTTCTAATGATTTCTTTGAGAAAGATTATCTCTATATCAATAATCAAGATGGCACATTTAGTGAAGAGATGGAGTCGAGAATGAAATCAATTTCTGTGGCTTCAATGGGGGCAGATCTAGCAGATCTTAACAATGATGGTTTGTCTGATATTTTTGTAACTGAGATGTTACCTTCTACTGACAAGCGATTAAAGACGAAGACAACATTTGAGGATTGGGATAAGTATCAAAGCAATATAAAGAATGGGTATTATCATCAATTCACAAGAAATATGTTGCATGTCAATCAACCCAATAATCGTTTTTTAGAAGTCGGTAGAATGAGTTGTGTTGAAGCTACTGATTGGAGTTGGGGCGCTTTAATGGTTGACTTAGACAATGACGGATTAAAAGATATATTTGTGGCCAATGGAATTTATCAGGATTTAACGGATCAGGATTTTATAAATTTTATTGCAGATTCTGATGTGATGGCATCTATGGTGAAAGAAAATAAAGTCGATTATCAAAAGTTAATTGACGCTATTCCATCTGAGCGTATTCCAAATCACTTTTTTAAGAATCAGGGTGACTTAATCTTTGAAGATAAAACTGTTGATTTTGGACTTGAAACTCCTAGTCATTCTAATGGCTCAGCTTATGGCGATTTGGACTTGGATGGAGATTTAGATTTGATAATTAACAATGTTAATATGCCGGCTTTTGTATATGAAAACAATAGCTCAGATAACACCCACTACATACAATTTAAATTAAAATATAAATCTGGTAATAGGGAAGGAATTGGAAGTAAGATTAGTATTCACTCTAAAAAACATTCTCAATATCTGAGTTATATGCCGATGAAAGGTTTTCAGTCTTCTATGGATCACCTAATTCATTTCGGACTTGCGAATCAGACATCTATTGACTCTGTTTGTATTGTGTGGCCAGATTCTAAGACTACAACCTTGATTAATCCTAATGTAGATTCTTTGATAACAATTGATTATGAGAATGTTGTAAAAGAATCATTGAATAGAAAAATTGAAAGTCATTCGACTAAGTTGTTTTCAGAAGTCAAAGAAATGGCATTAAGACATCACGAAAGTACTTATGCCGATTTTGATCGTGATAGGTTGTTATTTCATATGACTTCTACTCTAGGCCCCGATGTTGAAGTTTCAGATTTGAATAACGATGGACTTGATGATATCATTTTAAGTCAAGCAAAGGGCAAGGCCAGTCAAATGTTTTATCAATCTAAAGATGGAGGCTTTACTGAAAATAAGAAAGTTCAATTTGCAAAGGATACAAACAACGAAGATACCCGAAGTCTGGTTTTTGATATTAATAATGATAATAAGAAAGATGTTTTTCTTTTGTCTTGTAGTTCTGAGTTGTCACAAGAATCATCAGGTATTAAAGATAGACTTTACATTCAAAAGGAAAATGATGCATTTGAATTGTATGATAAAAATTTCGGTATTTCAAAGTTTCAAAACTCTGGAGCAATAGATGATTTTGATTTTGACAATGATGGTGACCTTGATATTATAATAGCAGAGCGATTAAAAGCTTCACAATTTGGAGTTCCATGTAACGCTTACGTTTTACGAAATGATGGCGATCAGGGATTTAAAAATATCACTAAGGAAAATGCTCCTGGTTTACTTGGACAAGGAATGTACTCTGACATTAAATTTTCTGATATTAATAATGATACGCATATTGACATCGTATACGTTGGTCAATATATGGCAGTAACAGTATTGTTAAACGACGGTAAAAACAATTGGATCAAGGACACAAATTACTTTAAAGGTATTCCTGTCAAGGGATGGTGGAACAAACTAGAAGTAAAAGATCTGAATGGAGATGGTCTGCCAGATATAATAGCTGGTAATCATGGTCTCAATTCACGGTTTAGGGCAAGCCCAGATCAGCCATTGTGTTTACACATCAATGATTTTGATAATAATGGTTCTATCGAACAAATACTATGTAGGTATGAAGGTGATCAATCTTATCCCTTAGCATTAAGGCATGATATTTTTAAGCAACTTCCTCATCTAAAAAAGAAGTATTTAAAATATGAGAATTATGCGAATCAAACTATAGAAGATATCTTTTCTGAGGAAGAAAGAAAAAATATGCTTAGCCTTACTGCGGATAATATGAAAACATCAATCTTTATAAATCGTGGTTCTCATTTTGAGTCAATCGATTTACCAAATGAAATTCAATATTCTCCAATTTATTCTATTTTGGTTCATGACTTTAATGATGATAACAGAATGGATGTGTTAATGGGTGGGAACTTAAATGCAGTTAAACCCGAGGTTGGCCGTTACGATGCAAGTCAAGGAGCTTTACTGTTGGCCAACAATGAAGGAACGTTTGATTACATACAAAACTTTGAATCTGGATTTGAGGTTGAAGGTGAAATAAGAGATTTAGAATTGATAACTATTGCAGCTAAACCATATGTTCTGGTTGCAAGAAATAATGACTCTTGTTTGTTATTTGAACTTAAGAAATGAAGTTATTCTCATTTTTAATATTAAGTATTATTTGGCTTCAATCTTGTGAAGTAAATTCTGATGTTTCCACTTTTAAGATTTTAGATTCAAAATCGACTGGTTTGAATTTTTCTAATGATCTTGTAAGTACTACCGAATTCAATATATTATCTTATCTGTATTTCTATAATGGTGGCGGGGTAGCTATCGGTGATGTAAATAATGATGGTTTACCTGATATCTATCTGTGTGGAAATCAAGTTGATGATAAACTCTTTATCAATGATGGTGATTTTAAATTTACAGACATTTCACATTTGCTTCCTGAAAACGATATTGACGGATGGTCTACCGGTGTAACAATGGTGGATATCAACCATGATGGATTTTTAGATATTTATGTATGTAAATTGGGTTTATTTAAATCTCTAAATGATTCAAATAAATTATTTATCAATGACAAGGGAGTTGGTTTTTCAGAGCAAGCAAGTGCATATAATTTAAATTTTTCCGGATTATGTACACAATCAGCATTTCTGGATTACGATAGGGATGGCGACTTGGATTGTTACTTATTAAATCATTCAATAAAAGATCCTTCACAATTTAAACCTTCTTCCATCCGTATGCTTACGGATAGTATTTCTGGGGATAAGCTTTTGGAAAACCAAGAAGGTAAATTTGTTGATGTTACCAAAGAGTCTAACATCTATTCCTCTAATATTGGATTTGGTTTGGGAATTGATGTTTCTGATGTCAACAATGATGGTTGGTTGGATATTTATGTTGGTAATGATTTTCATGAACAGGATTATTTATATATTAATCAAGGTGATAAAACCTTCAAAGAATCAATTGAATTGTCTACTGGTCATATCAGTAACTTTTCTATGGGTTGTAGTCTTGTTGATTTAAATAATGATTTGAGAACGGATGTACTTACTATGGACATGAAGTCGCCTAGTTATGAGAATTATAAGAAAAGTGGAGGCTGGGAGTCTATGCAGATTTATAATTACAAAAGAAGTTTTGGTTACCATCATCAAAGTCCAAAGAATTGCATGCAATTTAATCTAGGAAATCAAAATGGTATACCTCAGTTTTCGGATCAATCTGGATTCTATAAAACATCATCCACTGATTGGAGCTGGGCTCCTTTGGTTTATGATTTTGATAATGATGGGGATAAGGATGTTTTCATTACTAATGGTATTAAGTACAGACCGAATGATTTGGACTTTATAAAATTTCATTTTTCTGATTCTGATTCTGATAACTTATCAAAATTAGATCTAATGCCATCTGGGTTAGTTGCTAATAGGTATTTTGAAAATGAATTAGATGAAGATCGTTTTTCTGAATTCTTGATTGGTGAACAAAATGCAACAACTGGGGCAGCTGTATCTGATTTGAATCTTGATGGTAAATTGGACATTGTGTTGAATGAGGTAAATGGTAGTGTCAAAATATTAAAAAATAATACGATTTCTGAAAATAGCTATATACAGGTTACATTAAACGATTACAATGGTAATATTAATGGTATAGGAGCAAAACTGGTATTGTATCAAGATGGGTTGATTCAATCAAATGAAATGAAATCATCTTCTGGATTTCAGTCTTGTAGTGATCAGTTTGTTCATTTTGGTATTTCGAAATCTAGCATTGATTCACTTCGTATAATTTGGGCTGATGGATATGAACAAATGGAATATAATCTAGAAGCAAAGAGAAATAAACGCGTCGAAATAGTTAAACAGGCGAATTTGATTCAGTATCAGTCCATTGAACAAAAAAATGTCATTAATACTGTCCCGAATTTTAAAGTAAACATGAGCCAGCCTCAAAATCAAATTTCTGAGAAATGGTTATTGTTTGATCCAGAATGTACTTATGATTTGATATTTCCTATTGATAGCATTTCTTGCTTTGTGGTAAATGATGATAGACATTCGATCAATATTCTAAATTTTCAAGGAAAAAATATTTCTCCTCTTTCAATTTCAGGTTTAGCTGAGAATATAAAGTTTTTAAGTGCCGGGCTTTCAAGAAAAGATAATTACTATTTAATTACTCAGAAAGCATCTGAAAAGTCTGATTCAATAATCAATTTTATTGTTGAAATTCATACACTTTCGAAAACTTATCAAATCTTAGAAACAAAGCGACTGAATGTAGATAGAGATATTTCAAACTCTAAAATTATAGTTCAAGATTTTGACAATGATTTGGATATGGATATTGTAATAGGCGGAAGTTATATCAAAGGACAATATGGAAGTGGCGGCAATACTGTTTTCTATGTGAATGAGGGCTTAACTTTTAAAGAAATAGAATTGCTAAGTGATGAACTCGTTTATGATATGCAATTTGCCAATTTAGATTCTGATGGCGTATTGGAGTTGGTTGTCGTTGGTCATTGGTTTCCAATAACAATATTTGATAATTTAGAGACCAGTCCTAGTAACACTGAAGTTAAGAACTCATCTGGATTGTGGTTTAGTATAGAATTAAATGATTTTGATAGGGATGGAACTATAGATTTACTTGCTGGTAACTTTGGATTGAATCATGATCTAAATGTTGATCAGGATAATCCTCTGAGATTGTATTATAATGACTTTGATAAGAATGGAAGGTATGAAGCATTGATAACGATTATGGAGAAGGAGAGGGAGGTTCCTTATTTTGGACATGAAACCTTTATTGATCAATTGCCTATAGTAAAGCGTGATTTTATGAAGGCTTCTGATTTTGCCAATGCAAGTATTCGGGATATTATTGATAGGGAAAAATTGAGACAGTCTAATCAAAAGCAGATAACTGAACTTAGATCTTCAATTTATAAATTGAAAGATGATAATTGGGTAAGAGGTGAACTTACAAATGATGTTCATAAGTTTCCAGTAACTAAAATAGTTTATAATACGGATGAAGTTTTTGTTATGGGTAACTTGGATGTTATTGATCCTAATCTTGGGAAACAGGATGCAGGAAGAATAATGCCTCTTGATATTAATGATGTTCAGATAGTCAATAATAGGATAGAAATCCCAATTGAGCGTAAAGTTGTTTGGGATGCAATCCTAATAGATTCTACATTGTTTTATATTTCTGAAAATGATAGTCTAAGATATTTTAATTTTAGATAGTCATCTATTGTTTTTAATACGTTTTTAGTATATTTTGAAATTGGTATCTTACTTAGATATGAAGTATATAATTTTTTTTTATTTTTTTATCTTTTCATCACTAGGCTATAGCCAATCTGTTGCAGATCAGGTTGTATCGATTAGGGTTGAGAATAGACCATTGTTAAGTGTTTTGTATCAATTAAGTACGGAAAATGATATTCAGTTTTATTTTGATCCTAAAGATTTACCGGTCTATTCGTTAGAGGGTAATTTTGAAAGTGAACAACTATATAAAGTTCTTCAATATTTTCTTAATGGTAGTAATCTGATGACTGTACCAATTGGGCCTGAAGGTGTAGTTTTATCGCGTAAAGAAAAAATTTCAAAAGAGTATATCACTTACTTGAAAGAAGCGTGGAAAAGTGGCGTGTACAAATATCCATTTGTTGATGAATTAAAAGTAATGAATTTTACTTTTGGAAATAAAAAGACTCAAGAACCTAATCCTACTTTGTCATTGAATGTTTTTGATAATTTGACCAAGGAGTCTATACTTGGTGCTGTTGTGAAAAATGATGATTTTTCTGTAAGCGATGCTTCAGATTTAAATGGTCAGATTAAACTAACCAATCTAGCTTCCGAACTTAAATTGAACTTGAGTTATATTGGTTATCACACTATTGAACTTAACGTATCTATTTATGAAAATGGAGTTATTGATATTCCTATGGAAGTTCAAAGTGTTATTCTAAATGAAATTGAGATTGTAGGTACTGGCAGTAGAGGGAGGTTAGAAAATTCAAGAGTAGGAGCTGAAGTTATTGATTTGCAAAAAATAGAAAGAATACCTCAAGCCTTAGGTGAGGTAGATATTATAAAGTCACTGGAGATTTTACCTGGTGTAACTTCAGTAGGAGATATATCATCCGGGTTTAATGTTCGAGGTGGCAATGTTGATGAAAGTCTAGTTTTATTTAATGACGGTATGATTTTCAATCCGACACATATTGTAGGATTTCTTTCTGCTTTTAATGCTGAGTCAATTAATTCCACAACTTTATATAAAGGTTATGTGGATGGAGAGTTTGGAAATAGGAGTTCTGCTATTTTGGATATAAAAGCAGATGCTGAAAATGTAGAATCATTTAAAGGCAGCGGTGGAGTTGGGACATCGTTAATAAAACTATATGTTGAGAATAAGATTGGCAAAAAAATTAGATATAAAATTTCAGGTAGAGCGTCATACAATGATTACCTTTTGGGATTGATAGCCAGCATTAAAATTAAAAGAAGTAATGCCAGTTTTTTTGATTTAAATGGAAGTTTGGCATATTCGATTGATGATAACCATACCTTACTTTTTAATACTTACAATAGTGATGACTTCTTTGAATTCAATGATGAATTTGGTTTCGAATGGCAAAATGGTCATTTAGGTTTAAAGTTGAACAGCAAATGGACAGATTCTGTTTTTTCTAAAATTTCTTTAAATAAAGGGTTTTATACAAGCAATCAGTTTGTAATAAATTCTCCTTCAGCCAGTAATTTTTCAAGTGGGGTACAATATTTAAAACTCTTGGCAAATGTCTCTTATCAATTGTCAGACAAAGGCTATCTTAAGTCAGGAGTGGAGCTTATAAATTATGATACTGATGATGATGTATTATCTCCACGTGAAGAAAGTGTTATAGTTGAATCTCGTGTTAAAAGAATGTCCTCGCAGGTTATTTCACCGTTTGTGACCCTCAATTTTAAACTTTTGAAATCACTTACACTTGAAACATCAATAAGATATTCTAACTACTTTTCCAAAGGACCTGGAAATATCTATCAATATGAAAATAATATATTAAAACCTGAAAACATTGAATCAGTTCTTGAATTTTCTGGAAATGATCCATTAGGGAAATACTCTATTATTGAACCTAGAGCATCTTTAAATTTCAAATACACTGATAATATTTCAATTCGAGCGGGATATAATAAAATGAGTCAAAATTTGATTCAAATCAGCAATGCCAGCAGTGCTCTTCCTTCTGATTTCTATATTTTTTCTAATCGATATATTCCTCCTCAAGTTGTTGAGCAATATTCTCTGGGTTTATTTAATACAAATGATGCTGGTAGTTACAATCTGTCGTTTGAAGGGTTTTATAAGGATTATGAAAACCTAAGAAGTTTAAAGCAATTTCCAGTTGTTATTTTAAATGATCATTTGGAGACAGAATTATTAAAAAGTACTGGATCTAGTTATGGTGTTGAAGTGTTTGTTGAGAAGAATAAAGGGAAATGGGTAGGATCTCTTTCATATACATATAGCAGATCATTTCGACAAACCACTGACAACTTAGGAGCATTAAACAACGGAGATAAATTTTCGTCAAATTTTGACATTCCTCATCAACTGAATATTGTAGCTAGTTATAAGTGGTTACCAACAGTTTCTCTTCAATTCGCTTACGTATATAAATCAGGCAGACCAACGACTTTGCCCAGTGAAACAATTTTACAGGATGGTTTTTTAGTACCTGTTTATTCAGCACGTAATCAATCTCGTATTCCTTATTATTCTCGTTTAGATTTTAGCATTACTTTGGATATGAGAAAGGCTAAACAATCTGGATTTAGAAGTTCTTTCAATCTTGGTTTTTATAATGTTCTTAGCAGGAAGAATGCATTTAATGTTTTTTTTAGAAGAAGTGAAGGAGGGAACATTCAACCTTTTCAGTTTTCAATAGTTGGAACCTTGGTGCCTAATTTTACTTGGAATTTTACATTTTAGAAAATGAGAAAATTATTATATATATCAATTTTTACACTGTTTTTTGTTTCATGCTTAGACCCAATAGATTTGCCAACTCAACAAGGTGATCCTAAGGTTGTTGTCGATGGTACATTTACCGATTTATTAGAAAAGCAGATTGTAAAATTATCATATTCTACATTTGTTGAAAATCAAGTAATTGAACCTGTCACTGGCGCACAAGTTTCAGTTGAAGACGATGCTGGAAACAGCATCCTATTTACAGAAGAAAATCCTGGCGAATACTCTTCTCTTAGTCAAGCGGTAAGAGGCAGAACTTATAACCTTAAGGCTATTTTGGATAATGACGATATATTGACAAGTAGAATCCAATCCGTCCCAACTTCTTTTGTTCTTGATAGTATTTCAATAAAGGATTCTTTGACAACCTTTATTGATCAAGGTGGTAACAGACGAAGACTTAATTCTATTCATTTTATTTCACACGGATCTCAGCAAAGTGTAAATGAGAATTTGTTTTTAAGATATAAAATTAATACAACATATAGGGTTTCTGAAGTTATTTGCAATCCTTTGGTATCTGCAAAGACTTGTTATATCAGTAATGATGAAAGGCCACAGTCCGTTCAATTATTGGAAGTAGAAGAATCGGATGTACCTTTCGCGTTTAAACAATTTATATATTTTAGGCCAATTGATTTTTACTTTGGTGAAATTTTTGGTCTGGATGTTGGTTTACTATCCTATAATCAAGAGGAGTATAATTATTGGGTAAACTTAAAAGCAACATTTGATCAAAATGGAGACATTACAGATGTCTTACCTGGGAAATTAATTGGAAATATAATAAGTTCTTCTGGCAATGAAATATTAGGTTCCTTTGCGGTGGTAGGGAAAAGTAGAGCAACTAAGCTTGTCCGTAATTCTGACTTTACAAAATATCAAAATCCTTATTGTGGAGTTGCAGGATTTCAACCTTTTCCACTTCCAGATGAATGTTGTTTTTGTTTACTCTTTCCTGGAAGCACTTTGGAGAAACCTGATTATTGGCCATAACTAGGATTTTAGTTACAACCTTGACATAGATTCAAATTTGCTTATTTAATATATTTTTCTTTAAAAAAATGACTAGACTATGAAGCTATTTTACATACTTACAGTTTTTCTTTTATATACTTCAAATATATTGTCTCAATCTGCCTGGGAAGTTAAAGCCGATAATATTGATCCAAATAATTATTATGGTGTAACTGTTGCTAATGGTATTATAGGTGTTGTTTCAAGTGCAGAACCATTGAAAGTGAATGATGTTGTATTGAACGGTGTTTATGATTATTACCAGAGAGGGAGAGTGTCTAATATTCTAAAAACGTTCAACCATTTAAATATGAATTTGGATGTTGATGGAATTCGAATTTCTGGTTCTTCAATTTCTAATTATCAACAGACCTTGGATATGAAAGAGGCTATGCTGGAAACCAGTTTTGATGTTGAAGATAAAATTTCTTTGTCTACTCAAATGATGGCGCTACAACATCTTCCTTACACTGCAATGATAAAAGTTACGATCAAGGCACATAAAGATGCACGCATTACACCTATGTCAGTTATAGAGGCCCCAAATCATCTTAATGATGTAAGAAATTATTATGCTGAGATTGATAGACCTCATGTTAAGATTCCATTGATGACTTCTGTTGGTTTAAGCCCTTCAGGAAATATAAAAGTGGCAGCTTCTAATAGTTTTATTTTCAATGAAAAACATGGAGAGCAGCCTATCCTGATTCATGAGGATTGGGATTACAATATGCACCTTACCAAGTTTTATAAAAAATTGAAAGCTGGGGAAGAGTATTCATTTTCGATTGTGGCTTCAGCCTGTGCATCCACGCAATATGAAGATCCACATAACGAAGCTGAGCGTTTGACAATATTTGCGGCATTGGAAGGGGAGAAGAGGTTGCTATCCAAGCATATCAAAGCTTGGAATGAATTATGGAAATCAAACATTACCGTAGAGGGTGATATTGATGTTACTAGAGATATTAGATTTGCCTTGTACCATTTGTATTCTTTTGCTCGAGAAGGCACAGCATTCAGTCTGTCTCCAATGGGTTTGTCTGGCTTAGGTTACAATGGACATGTATTTTGGGATACAGAATTGTGGATGTATCCTCCATTATTGATGTTACAACCGAAAATTGCCAAGTCTCTTTTAGAATATAGATTTGAACGTTTGGAAGCGGCCAAGCAGAATGCTTTTTCACATGGATATAAAGGAGCTATGTTCCCTTGGGAATCTGCTGGCGATGGATCAGAAGATACACCTGTTTGGGCATTAACAGGTCCTTTTGAACATCATATTTCTGGTTGTGTATCTTGGGCATTTTGGAAATACTTTCAAGTAACGAAGGATACTAAGTGGTTAAAGGAAAAAGGATATCAAGTGATCAGTGCAGTAGCGGATTTTTGGGCGAGTAGAGTTGATCGAAATGGTCCAGGGAATTATGATATTGTAAATGTGGTTGGTGCCGATGAATGGGCCGAAAATATAGACAACAATGCATTTACAAATGCAGTGGCTATTTTGTCATTGAGATATGCAACGCAAGCAGCTCAAGTATTAGGATTTGAAGCTGATCCTGATTGGAAGCACGTTGCTGATAATGTTCCAATTTTAAAATTTGAAAATGGGGTAACAAAAGAACATGCAACATATCTTGGAGAAGAAATCAAACAAGCTGATGTTAACTTGTTAGCATTCCCACTTGGACTAATTGACGATAAAAAACAAATACTTTCTGACCTTGAGTATTATAAACCTCGAATGAGTCCAAATGGACCTGCAATGGGAGCCGCTATATTGTCAACTTTATATAATCAGTTGGGTGATACTGAAAAAGCAGCCAAGATATTCTCTAATTCCTACAAGTTAAATGAAGTTCCACCATTTGGTGTTATTGCAGAAACAGCTGGAGGAACCAATCCTTATTTTGCTACCGGTGCTGGAGGAATGTTACAAGCTGTACTTTCTGGCTTTGGTGGATTGAGAATTACTGATAAAGGTATTATTCAAACAGAAGTGAATATTCCCAATACATGGGGTAAGTTAACACTAACGGGTGTAGGCAATACAAAAAAAACATTTACAGTTAAAAATTAACTAGCTAATTAGTGTTCGATTATATAATCAATGACTTGCTCAAATTTTAGATTTAATGTATCGCCTTGCGAGTCGACCAATGATACATCCGAATAATCAGGGCCTTCATAAACTTCCCAGCTAAAAGTAACATCTTTTTCAGCAGGTATTTTGAGAAGCCATTCTGAAGATTGACTTCCAGGATTTCCAATGTTGTAAACGAAGTCCTTATCTGCATGAGAGGCTCTAATTTTTAAGATTACATCATTGTAAAGATTTGTATTGACAACATCACTAAAAGTTAAATTCACTTGTGCTGCTTTCCACACATAAACCGTGATTTCAATTTCTTGTTCGAAATGCTTTCTTATAGTGGCCAATACTTCGCCATTTTGTTCAATTTGTTGAAGTCTGAAAAATGATGAGGTGACATATAATTCCTGCCACACAATTGATGGGTCGAACATTCCCTCTTTTAGGTCAGCGGCTAATGTGTTTTCATCAATTAAACTAATTAGTCTCGCTTCTCCTTTGCTGTTCGTGGTTGATGTTGCATCATGCAGTAACGCACTTCCTCCAAAATGTTGCAGCAGGCGCAGCTCAACACCTTCTAAAGGCTCATCGGTTAAAACATCCTTTACAATGAAATTATATTTCCACTCAGTTAAATTATCCGATCTACCACAAGATAGTATTAGTAATACTGTAGAAATTAAAAGTGCAGAAAATAATAGTATAGATTTATGCATAAATTTTTTATCACCTACATACAAGTTAGTGAATTTAATAATACCAATACTATTGAATTTATTATTTAATTTTTAGAAAATAAATATAGCAATTTACATTATTGATAATGTTGACTTTATCAATTTGAATTGAGACATTCATTAAAAAATGTTTCCAATTCTTCAATTTGATGTGATGCTTTTTTTTGCCCATAATGTGAAGTGAAATAAAAGGATAAAAAAGCAAGAAATAAAAATGGAACAACTATCAATATCATTCCAGAATTTCCAATAGACATGTTTGCAAATCCAATAACAGTGGCTATCAAAATTAAAAGTCCAAGAATTGCATAAATGAAAACATAAAGCGTCCATACAGTAGGTGATGGTCCATAATGACCTCTTAAAATAGTATCGTCATCCAATTCAGATTTTTCCACTATTACTGATAAGTGTGGTGACCAATATTGATGACTTTCTTGATTGTGATATAGGTTGATATAACCAAGTCTTAACTTACCCCTAATCTTTCCTTCCTTTTTTTTAAGCTTGGCTTGAAATTTTTCATGTATTTCCTTAACGCCTAGGCTTGAATTTAATTCGAAGCGAGGTCGAATATCAAGTGATATGTTTGAATTGTCATCGATCATAAGCTATTTGATATAATGTTTAGCAGTAAATACTCCTGATAATATAAGGAATAATAGTTTTATTATTTCTAAAATAACATAATACCAATGCGTATTTGAAGCTAAAGGGGGAGTACCATTTACGATCATATCTAATCTTTCATCAAGAATGGGCAATAGTATAATATTATCAATTACAACTATGACTATTGGAATCGCAAATAGATAAAAGAATTTTCTTTTTTCTTTTATTAAAAATATAAAGAGCACACTGAATATACTTAACACTATCTCAATTGTTGTCAATGCGCCGAATACAATTTTTCCAATTCCTAACCCTAACTCCAAAGTAATTCCTGGTGCTTGAAACTTCAATGGTGCTTCAATAAATGATATGCCTGTAACCAAACCCGCCCAGATGAAAGTTATAGTCATCAAAACTATAATATATGTTTTTTGCATATTGGTTAATAAGTGAGTTTTTAACAATTTACTACTAATTATGCATATGATGCTACTAAAACCAGAGCTGCTAAAGCTACAGATAATCCCAATAATATCATTAATATGGTTAATATGGCATAGGATCTATTGGGTTTTTTAATATTGTTCATCATTTGTTTTTTCTAAATGTCTCCTTTTTATACCTTATGATTTATGACATACATCATTTAAAATGGTGATTTTGGTCAAGCATTTTACTCTCCTTTAATTTAGCTCAAAACTCTGTATTTCCGTATGTTAATTAAGACAGAAAAACTATTGCTTAGACCTTTTACAGTTGAAGATGTGGATGCTGTTTTTGAGTTTAGTTCTGACCCTATGCCGTAATTTATAAAAGGCATATGAAGCTCATAGGTTTTTCAGGTTTTAAATTTGATACCGAATTAAATGCTACAGAAATTGGGTATAGATTCTTGCCTTCTTATTGGGGAAAGGGAATTGCAACAGAATCTGGTTTGCCATTTATAAAATTAGGTTTTGAGAAGTTTGACTTGAAAGAAATAGTTGACGTAGTCTATGATACTAACACTGCATCAATTCGGGTTTTGGAGAAATTGGGTATGCAGTTGAAAAAGATTGGAGATTTCTTTGATTGAGGCCATACGTGCATGTGGTACTCAATTTCAAAGGATGAATTTTTATTACGATCTAGCACATTATAATGTTGTCAGAAACGTTAAGAGCTTTCTTTATAAGTGAGTTCAATCGCAACCTTTTTTCTGTAGGTACTTTCATATTATTAATGCAACAACGAAGCACCGTTACTAAAATTATTTTTAAGGCATTAAATAATCCAAATATTGCCGATCACGAAGATGACGAAACAGTAAAGGAATTTATTAGTCAATCGTGTAATTATATAGCTCAACGTATTGAAATTAAAACGCTATCAGAGTAATTTAAATTTTTTTCGAAGCAAGTTTTGCAACTTAACTTATTATTAGCTGAAGCCAAGATATTAAACGTTACAGGAAAATCGTATCATGAAAAACAAGTTTTGAAAAAGTTAGTGGCACATCATATTTTAATGATTCGAACTGATGTTTTTCCATTGCGTATGATACTTGATGATTTGGATATTCAATATAACCATTGAATTCATGACCTTGAAGAGTTATTCGAAAAGTTAGCTGCACCATCTTTGTTGACTTTTAAAGATATAAGAAAGAATCTTAGAAATTTAAGCGAGACAAAAGATGTTAGTGTTGTTGAAAATAGAATAGTAGTCATAAATGAGCACTTGTTCATTTATTATAGAATGTTGATTTAAAAATCTTGATTACTAAGTGATAAACTAAGTAACCCTATTAAAGATATAGTCAGGTATGTAATTACGAGTGAGTCTGGTATATATTGGGATCTGACTAGTTCTTAAATTTCCTTACAAGGAATAATAGTTTTCGTTTCAAATTCGTATCTTGTTGCCTGAAATTGAAGTAAGTTATTTTAATGGAAGTCGAGAAAAAATGGTGGAAAGAACAAGTGATTTATCAAATATATCCACGTTCTTTCAATGACAGTAATGGTGATGGTATTGGTGATATACCAGGGATAATAAGCCAACTAGATTATTTGAAATATTTAGGGGTTGATATTATTTGGTTAAGCCCAATTTATGATTCTCCAAATGATGACAATGGTTACGATATCAGTGATTACTATAATATTCACCCTGAGTTTGGTACAATGGAGGATTTCGATGCACTTCTATCTGGTTTGCATATTCGAGGAATGAAACTCATTATGGACGTTGTTGTCAATCACAGCTCAGATGAACATGAATGGTTTAAAAAATCCATAGCGTCTAAGGATTCCGATCACCGTAATTATTATTATTGGAAACCAGGGAAAAATGGAGGGCCACCAAATAATTGGCAATCATTTTTTGGAGGTTCTGCTTGGGAATTGGATCCAAAATCTGGAGAGTATTACTTGCATATATTTTCAAAAAAGCAACCTGATCTTAATTGGGAAAATGAGAAAGTCAGAAATGAGATATATAAAATACTAGCGTTTTGGTTGGACAAGGGTGTTAATGGTTTCAGAATGGATGTAATTCCACTAATTTCGAAACGATTGGAATTTGCTGATGCTACTCAACCAACTTTTGGCAAGGTAGTAGAAGAGGTTTACTCAAATGGTCCTCGTGTGCACGAATTTATTAAAGAAATTAATGAACGGGTGTTGTCGAAGTATGATGTCATGACAGTAGGTGAAGGTCCAGGAATCTCTAAAGATGTTGGTTTAAATTATGTGGGTCATGATAGAGGTGAACTCAATATGATTTTTCATTTGGATCATATGTTTTTAGGCTTTGGGCCCCGAGGACGATTTGATCAATTGCCTTACAATTGGAATGACATTAAAAGAATTTTTAAAGACTGGTATGTGTCAATGGGTACATCAGGATGGGTGAGTATTTTTCTTGATAACCATGATTTTGCACGTTTGGTTTCCAGATTTGGCAATGACAAAGAATTTAGAAATGAAAGTTCTAAGATGTTGGCGATGTTGATATTAACAATGAGAGGAACCCCATGTATATACCAAGGAACTGAAATTGGAATGACAAATGTGACTTTTAATAAAATAGAAGATTTTAAAGATTTGGAAACATTAAATTTTTATAAGGAGTTCACTAATGAAGGAATGGCTCCTGATGAATTTATTGGAATAGCCAATGAAAATGGTAGAGACAACGTGAGAACACCTATTCAATGGTCAGGTGCTGATAATGGGGGATTTACTGATGGAAAGCCATGGATTGCAATGAATCCCAACTATAATGAAATTAATGTTGAAGCGGCCTTATCAGATAAACAATCTATTTTTTACTTTTACAAAGAACTATTGCACCTTAGAAAGAATGCACCTGCGCTTATTTATGGAGAGTGGGACGTGATTGATCAAGAATCTGAAAATGTATATGTTTATACACGTAAATTTGATAAGAATGCATATCTTATCGTACTTAATCACAGTGATGAGCATTCTGCTGTGGACTTGAATGCATTTTCAGCTAAATTGTTGGTGATGTCTAATTATAATAATAGAATGAAGGATGTACTTATACCTTGGGAGTGCCGTCTTTATAAGTTGATGATAAACTAGAATGAAGAATTATATATTTATTTTATTGGGAATAGGATTTATAAGCTTTGGATGTAATAACAGTCCAAAAGTAGATCCTGATTTTGATTCGAAATTGTCGAATCCTGATCATTTGTTCGCTTCTCTTGAAAACTTGACTGATGTCATAGTTCATGATATCTTTTCTCCTCCTGTGGCAAGTAGGGTATATGTTTATCCTTGCATTGCTGCATATGAAATTATGTGTAAAGGTAATTCAGATTATAAAAGTATGTCAGGTCAACTCAATGATTTTGAAGGTGTGAGTGACCCTGAAAAAAATAAGTCTATTTCGAATGCGTTAGCGGCCATCAGAGCTTTTAATGTCGTTGGAGGAAGCCTTGTGTTTTCTGAAGATAAAATGAAGACATTTACAGATAAACTGTATGGACAACTTGATAGTATTGGCGTGCCAAAAGATGTTTGGAACAATTCAATAATGTATGGAGAAAAAGTTGCTCAAGAAATATTGAATTGGGCAGATAAGGACAGATATAAGCAATTGAGGTCAATGCCTAAATATACGATTACAGATGAGGAAGGCAGATGGAAACCAACGCCCCCAGCTTATATGGAGGGTATCGAGCCAAATTGGAGAGAAGTGAGAACCATGGTCTTGAAATCTTCAAATCAGTTTCCACCCAAAACTCCTCCTGAGTACAGTCTAGATAAAACAAGTGAGTTTTACAGATTAACACAAGAAGTAAAAGATGCAGTTACCAACGCTACGAAAGAGCATAAGTTAATTGCAAGCTTTTGGGATTGTAATCCTTTTGTAATGAATCAAACGGGACACATGATGTTTGCTACTAAAAAGATCACACCCGGTGGTCATTGGATGGGGATTGCTACTTTAGCTTCAAAGAAGTCCAATAGCAATTTTATGCAATCAATAGAGAACTTGACGATGGTTTCTATTTCATTGTTTGATGCGTTTATAAGTTGTTGGGACGAAAAATATAAATCCAACCTGATAAGACCCGAAACGGTTATCAATGAACATATGGACCCAACATGGATTCCTGTGTTACAAACACCTCCTTTCCCAGAACATACTAGTGGGCACAGTGTTATCTCGTCTGCTAGCGCTGTAGCTTTGACGAGCCTACTTGGAGATAACTTTGCATTTACTGATGATGTAGAAACGAAATATGGTTTGCCTGAAAGAAAATTTGCTTCATTTTTCAATGCTGCTGATGAGGCAGCAATTAGCAGGCTCTATGGAGGGATACACTATATGCCAGCAATTGAGGATGGTGTGGCACAAGGGAAGAAAGTAGGAAACTACATTGTACAAAACCTAAAAACGAAACAATAGCTCTGATCTCATAATTCATAATTCATAATTTGTTTAAAATGGAATTCAGTTTATCAACCGTAGACATATCGATTATTTGTATTTACTTACTAGGTGTTGTAATTTTAGGATTCTATTTTGCGAGTAAACATGAAAATGCTGAGGATTATTTTTTAGCAGGTCGTAATTTAACTTGGCCAATAATTGGGTTTTCATTGTTCGCTTCAAATATGTCCTCTAACAGTTTAGTTGGTTTAGCTGGCGCAGGATTTAAAGATGGGTTTTCTGTTTACAGCTATGAATGGATGGCGGTATTGATATTGGTTATTTTTGCTGTATTCTTTTTGCCTTTTTATTTAAGAAATAAGATTTTTACGATTCCTGAATATTTGGAAAAGAGATTTTCTTATACTGTGAGAGCATATGCTTCATCTATAGCTATCATTTTAAATATTCTTGTAGATATTGCAGCTACTTTATATGCAGGAGGATTGGTTATCAATCTGATTTTTCCAAGTTTTGCCTTGTGGCAAATTATTGTAGGCTTGGCTTTTATTGCAGGAATATATACAATTGCTGGGGGATTAAGTTCAGTTATGTATACAGATGCCATTCAAGCTGTGATATTGATTATAGGATCTACGATGGTGACGATATATGCTTACAATGCAGCAGGTGGATGGGATCCTGTTTATGCAATAACTGATGCGAGTCATTTTAAGATACTGAAACCCATAGATGATGATGGAATGCCATGGCCGTCTGTTTTTACCGGCGTGCTCTTGATTGGCTTTTATTTCTGGGGAACAAATCAATACATTACTCAAAGAACCTTGGCAGCAAGGAATATTAGACAGGGGCAATGGGGCGCTATTTTTGCTGGTTTTCTTAAATTGTCAATCTTATTTATTATGATATTTCCTGGCGCTTTTGCCAGAGTTTTATATCCTGAATTGGCAGACAATACGGATATGATATATCCTACAATGCTTTTTGATTTACTACCATCTGGCTTGTTGGGTGTTGTTTTGGCAGGACTAATAGCAGCCATGATGTCTAGCTTAGATTCTGGATTGAATTCTGTTTCTACTTTGGTAACAATGGATTTTGTAAAAAAACTTAAGCCCAATATGGATTCGAAACAACTTATGAAGGTTGGTAGAATAATAACTGTCATTGTGATGATAATCGCTATAGTTTGGGCACCTCAAATTGGAAATTTTGAACAACTTTGGACTTATCTTCAAATGACCTTGGCTTGGTTTTGTCCTCCAATAGTAGCACTTTTTGTAATGGGATTGTTTGTGAAGAAGGCTAACAACAAAGGTGCTTTGGCCGGAATTATTGTAGGGTTTTCATTGACGGTATTTGTTATTTTAATGCGAATGTATCAGCCTGATTTAAACCTGGGTAACTTTTTATATGTTGCTTTTTGGCACTTTTGTATTGTGTGTGCTACAATCTTACTATTCAGTATGAGTGGTGAGAATAAGCCAGATGCTGAATTGGCGAAGGTAGTTTGGACTGCTTCAGAATATAAAAACGAAACAGTTGAACTTTTATCTTTACCTTGGTATAAGAACTATCGAGTTCAATCATTGTTACTAATAATATTGGTTATAATCATTTTAATAATGTATTCATAAAGATTTAATAGCAAGATCATGGGAAAGTATTGGGATATTTTTACAAATGCATATGGAGGTTATGCCTCATATTTGTTCAATGAAATAACGCACCCCAGTTTTAAAAATTATTTTTACTGGCTGATAGTTGTATCGCTTTTTTTCTTTGCGCTAGAAGTAATAATACCATGGCGTAAAAAGCAACTTGTTTTTAGAAAAGACTTTTGGCTTGATGCATTTTATATGTTTTTCAATTTTTTCCTTTTTTCACTAATAATATACAATGCTGCTTCTGATGTATTTGTCAATCTATTCAATGATGGCATTTCTTTGATAACGGGAGGCTTTAACCTACAGGCAGCAAATCCTTTAAACTCTTGGCCACTGTGGTCAATACTGATAGTCGGATTTTTAGTGAGAGATTTTGTGCAGTGGTGGATACACAGATTGCTGCACAGATTTGATTTCTTATGGCAATTTCACAAAGTTCATCACAGTGTTGAAGAGATGGGATTTGCTGCCCATTTAAGATATCATTGGATGGAAAATGTAGTATACAGAACTTTAGAATATATTCCATTGGCATTGCTAGGAATTGGACTTTATGATTTCTTTATTATCCACATCTTTACTTTGGCCTGGGGGCATTACAATCATTCTAATATATCTATAAGTGGTAAGATAACTGGTGGAATAGTAGCCGGATTTATTGCACTTATTATTACCAATAACTTATTGGATTTCAATTTAATGATTGAATCTGATTTTGTTACTAAATCAGCTGTTTTTGTAGGAATGGTTGTATTGGGCGTCTTTGCATTGGGACCATTTATGAAAAAGATTTTCAATAGCCCAGAAATGCATATTTGGCATCATACCTATGATCTGCCTGAAGGAAGGACATTCGGAATTAATTTTGGTATAACCCTAGCTATTTGGGATTATATTTTTAATACAGCAAGTATACCTCATGAGGGCCGTGATATTCGGTTGGGATTTCCCAATATAGAAGAATTTCCAACAAACTTTATTGGACAAGCTAAGTTCAATTTAAGAGATTAATTATTGCAACTAGAAATCATTTATAAAGATGAGAACTTAGTAGCTATAAATAAGCCTCATGGTCTTTTAGTACATAGAACCAAGATGGCAACTGACGCCAAAGTCTTTGCACTTCAAGAATTGCGTGATCAGCTCGGACAATTTGTTTATCCCATTCACAGATTAGATAGGAAGACAAGTGGTGTCCTAATATTTGCACTCAATAAAGAAGTACAGCGGAACTTATCTATACAATTTCAGGAAGGTAAAATCAATAAGACTTACAAAGCTATTGTACGCGGACATTTAAACGGTAGCGGTATCATTGATTATGACTTAACGAATGACCGAGGAACAGTTCAAAGTGCTATTACATATTATAATGCTCTCAATCACTTTGAAATAAATGTCCCATTAGGCAAGCATAAGACCTCGCGTTATACATTGGTAGAGCTCAAACCAGAAACAGGAAGATTCCATCAGTTGAGAAAGCATATGTCTCATATCTTTCATCCCATTATTGGAGATAGACCACATGGCTGTAATAAACAGAATCGTATGTGGAAGGAGGAGTTTGAGATGACATCTATGATGTTGCATGCCGAGAGGGTTTGGTTTGAATATGAAGATGGAAAGACTTTTTCTGTATCTGCAACTGAATCTGATGAAATGACTAGAGTTGTTGATTTGTTAGGGGGTGATGCTGGATTATAATCTAATATTTAAGTTGAAGTTTTAGCAAACCTGCTGAAGTATAATATTGAAAGCTTTTAATCTAATTAATTATTAAGCAGTTTTAGTAAGGTATTTATAAAGTTGATACTACCAATGTAGAAGTATTTTACCCTTAGACTATTTGTTTGTATTAGGGAATATAACTTCTTGGGTTTCCCCTAACTTTCATCTTATCAAAATATATGCTAATGCAAATTACAAATCCAGAAGAGTTACGTATAACCCAGCAGAAGAAGTTGAAGAATCACCTGCAAATTTTAGATCATTTTGGGTATTAAGTCTGTTCTATGCTAGTAAATGCCTTATGTGTTTCTTCCATAACAAGGAAAAAATTAAAGAAATGGTTAATCAGCCCGATATTGAAATTTGGTAATCTCGTTTCCCCAATGAAAAATGGTATATAATTATTGAATTAGGTAGTAGCGGGTTAATTAAAGCAGGCATGATTTTGATTTGAAAATTACGTTTTGGGAAAAAAGGCAAGAATATGGATCAAAAAAAATGATCAATTAATAGTAATTGAAAGCAATTAAATATGATTTGCTAATTGGATTCTTCGGATTCTTATCTTTCTAAATATTTTCCAGATATTAAACTTTAGTATCGATAAACCACACCAATCAAATTTGCATTAGAAGACCAGTCTAGCCCATCGCAAATTTGGGTTCCTTGTATGCCGCCAAGAACGCAGATCAAATCGCAGTTGCCATTATAAATAAATGCTTGACTGTCTGAAATACACGTGCCTTCATTAAAACAATATACATCCAAACCATCAAAATTCCATTTTGTCAAATCACCCGACCCTATACAAGCCTGAGAAGCAAATACATTTATTTCATCGTCTACACACTGTGTAATTGTAATCTCCGGATCATCGCTTCCGCAAGAAAAGATAAACAAAGCCGTTAGTAATAAAAATAAATTTTTCATAGTATTGATTTATGATTCAATGATAATAGATTTATCACGATAGTACAACGCTTTAAGAATTATTTAAATTGAATTTAAATGTTCTTTAATAAATTAAATCTTTGTCAATTCTTGTAGGTAGTGCCTTTTAATGCCAAAAATCGCTTTTAAAGATTCGATTTCTTGTACCTTTACCGGATTCGGTTTGTCAAGATTCTGTGACTTCTTGGCTACAATTAAAAGGTTTTTAGAGGTGTGTTCAGATGAGATAAATTCCATAATATTAGTCTTGTATCCGTGAGCTTCAAGGATTAACGCTCTGATCGTATCTGTTAATATTTCTGCTTGTCTTTCTTTTAGGATTCCATGTCTTGTTATAGAAGTTATAGCACCGTCTTCATGCATACTGTTTCTGACTTGCTTGTGACAGCAAGGAGAGCAAATAATATACTTAGCATTAGAATTTATTCCTTTAAATATGGCATCATCTGTAGCAGTGTTACAAGCATGCAACGCAATCAACATACCCAAGTTTTCAACCTTAAAATCTTGGATATAGCTTTCTACAAAGTTCAAATTGTCGTATTCACAAATATTAGAAATATAATTACATGTTTTTACCAAACCACCTCTCAATTCAATTCCTGTTATACTAACTGTGTCTCTATTTTCTCTTGATAAGTAGTCAAAAAGTGCAAAACTCAAATAACCTTTTCCTGAACCCATATCCAAAACTGAGAATTCTTTTGATAGTTGTGCTTTGTCAACTACAGTAGATATAATTTCTATAAATTTATTTATCTGTTTGAACTTGGAATGCATCGCTGACTTTATCATGCCAGATTCATTTGTTACTCCAAGATGAAACAAGTACGGGGCGCTTGCAGGGATTAAATATTTCTTTTGCTTATTATGAACAAGAGATTTGAGTTGACTATCTGCTGTTTTGATTTTAATTTTCCAATTATTGGTGTTTGTTCTTGAAAGATGCTGAATTTCTGTTGTAGTGATTAATTCTGATTGATGGAAGGACTCAAGTAAGTTTTGTTCAATGACATTTAGAGCATCATCAAGTGTGTAGTTTTTTGTAATATCCTTTGTTTTGTGTCTAAACACAAACTGTAGTTGATACCCAGTTTTTAACTCTATCGGTTTTACAATTATTTGCTTTAAATCTATATCACCTGACTTGTTATCTAAAAGCCTCAAGGATATGAGTTTTTTTGACTCAAAAGAAGTGGCTATTATACTTTTAAATTGATCAAACTTATTTTGGTGCATATACTCTTAAGCTTACTTTGTAAAGATGCAAAGGTAGCATTTCTAGTTTGTTGCTTTAAATGTGAAGTGACTACTATTTCAATAGCCTAAATAACGCAAATGTTCATATTGTGATTAAAGGAGATTTGACTTTTAATAAAGTCTTAAAGTCTTCATTGATGATTATATATAATCAATTGGTAGACAGTAGTTTATGTATTTTGCAATGATTTAGATTTGATATTTATGTTATTATATGAACTTTTTTTGAAAATAATCCGTTATGATAACTTTATGAAGAGATCTTCACTCAAACAAGCAATTTTCTAAATTAAGGTCGGTTTTTTTAATTACGACATCTTAAAACGGGTGATTATCTATATATTGTTAATACTAGAATAAAAATTTCAACATGGCTAGACCACGTACGAAAAAGTTTGAATTTGGAAAAGGGATTTATTATTTCAACATCAAAAAGGGTTATAATAATAATATCACAATTAAAAGAACTGAAAAGAAGAAAGCAGTTGATGCTTATCGTCAGTATTTAAAAACACAGCCTGAAAATTGTGACTGGTTAGGTGTTTGGGATGGTAAGAAATTCCAAGAAGACAACTTTGAAAAAGTAGCAGAAACTGTTTAGGTTTCACTTCTCAAAAATAAATAAGCGTTGCAATTAATTTTGCAGCGCTTTTTTATTGCCTTCTTTTGATTGAAATAAACAGAGTTGTAATAATATTCATACAGTTTTTGGTCTGAATAGAATATATTCCAGTAAATAGATCGTTAGGATTTTTTGAAAATAGGTTAGGCCTATGATTTTTCTCTTCATTTTACTTAAGTGTCCTTTTTATTCCTAAACTTTAACATTTATATTATTTTGTGATTTATCCACATATTATGTTGGTTTTAATTAATATTACCAATATATAAATGGAGTATTTTTAATATTGTAGAATCCTTATAAATTGTGTTTAAAATACACTAAGATTGGAATACTCATTCAGACTTAACTCATTGATTATTAATGACTAATTTTATATTCGAAACCAATAACTTATACTTCACTTAACAACAATAAAATGAATCGAAATCTTGCTTTAGAATTTGTCAGAGTTACAGAAATGGCATCAATCGCCTCTGCCAGGTGGATGGGAAAAGGTAATGAAAAAGCTGCTGATCAAGCTGCAGTTGATGCAATGCGTAAAATGTTGGATACAGTAGATTGCCAAGCTGTAGTTGTAATTGGAGAAGGGGAGAGAGATGAGGCACCAATGTTGTATATCGGTGAAAAAGTAGGTACAGGTAATGGTCCCGAATTGGAAATTGCTCTAGATCCATTAGAAGGAACGACCATTTGTGCAGTTGGAGGTCACAACTCTATTTCTGTAATGGCAATTGGTAAGAAAGGAAACCTGTTACATGCTCCTGATATTTATATGAATAAAATTGCTGTTGGACCAATCGGTGTTGGGGCAATTGATATAAATGATACTCCTACTAATAATTTGAAAAACCTTGCACAAAGAAAATCATGTTCTGTATCTGACCTTACGGCAGTCATATTGGACAGACCAAGGCACAAAGACTTGATTCAAGAAGTTAGAAATAGTGGGGCCCGAATTCATTTGATCGGAGATGGAGATGTTTCTGCAGCAATTGCAACGGCTTTGCCTGATTCCGGAATTGATATTTTGCTCGGAGTTGGTGGTGCACCTGAAGGTGTAATTGCAGCAGCAGCAATGAGATGTGTAAAAGGAGATTTTCAAGGTGTTTTGGTACCAAGAAACGATCATGATATTGCCCGTGCAAAAAAGATGGGTGTTGATGACATCAACAAAGTCTTTACAATGGATGAATTGGCAAGTGGTGATGTTATGTTTGTGGCTACTGGTGTTACGGATGGCAGTTTACTCAAAGGTGTTCAATTTAAAGGATGGGGAGCTACCACACATTCAATAGTAATGAGAAGTAAGTCAGGAACAATCAGACACATTTCAGCTGAACATCATTTTGACAGAAAACCTAATTACTAAGCTAATTAAGAATGATTTATAAAAAAAATCCATGTCAATTTTAAATTGACATGGATTTTTTCTTGTTAATTATATAAAATTGAATTTTGGTTTAGCTCAACTAAGTTGTTATTGGAATAAATATCTAGACATTTTAATCGTGCAATTTCAGATTTGGATGGAGTCATTATTTTATCGTATATATCCATAGAGTTAGGTCCTGCTGTTGCTTTTTTATTTTTTAGTAATCGTTTTCATTTCTTTCATCAAACGTAAGCTGGCTAAGGTCACAAGATTCTTTATTAAATGTTGACATAACACCCAGTTGAGATTTCAAATGGTCCATTTAATATAAATTAAATTGCCATCTCTTAATTCAGCTAAAGTGTCTACTCCTGCACCTGATAGAATTGTACTAGTAATTGTAATGTCATTCTCAACCAATATTTTAAATTCAGAATCGATGTGTTCAGGCATTATTATATTGTCGATGAAATGCTCACTATTTCACCCAATGGGAAAGAGCTGCTTATAAGCTCAATACCATCAATATGAATCCAATATTTATCTGAAGTTGAATTATCTTCTTATGCTCTAACCGTAAGAAGATAATTACCTGCAATAGGGGCAGTAAATGTGGAGGTAAGCTGGATATAACCTCCTTTTAGTGGAATGATATTCAGTATACTACAAAGTAACAAATGAACTGCTTGAACTTAAGATACAGACGATAATTGGTTGTAATAGATTTGTGTTAGAGGTTGTTCAAATTTAAATAGGTATAAATCTCAGCTAGAGTATACTATCAACTCTGTGGTCTATTGAATACTTGCCAGAGCCAAGTAAATAAATGGTAAAAAAACCAAGGCCATACAAAATTGCTGGTTCCTTTGATGCTCCATCGGACATTGACATAAACAATGGATCTTGTCCGTGAATCATAAATGCAGCAATAAGCATTGTTATTATAACAGGAATAGCAGCAAGTCTTGTTTTAAAACCAACAATAATAAGAATACAAGCTAAAAGTTCAGCGAAAACAGCCAATGCCAAAGAAACTGTTGGTGGTAAACCCAAAATGGATGGAAACTTTATTTCAGCGCCAGAAAATAACATTTGAAATTTTGACAGCCCATGCCCCAGGAGCATAAATAGCCCAAAGCCTAACCTTAGAAATAATGCCGCTAAATCTGGATATCGAATGGTCAACATAACCTAAATAATTTTATCCGCCACAAACTATTTGCAACTCGGAGATTTGAGTTGTCCATAAGTCAATTTGCTCTTGCTCTTCTCCTTTATCGCAAAAATCTGTTATTTCAAGAATTGTCTGTCTAGTAATGGCTGATTTGTACATTCTAAACTCGTAATATTCATTACTCTCACTTTCTAACCATCTAAATCTTAACCTTTCTTCTTCTATGTCATCGATTAACATTGCTTCTTCATCAGATCCTTCCCAAGTAAATGTATAGATGTCTTCTTTAATGTCAACACCATCACTGAACCATCTTACTAGATTCTCTGGTGCTGTTAAAAATTGGTAAATTATTCCAGGAGAGGCTTTAAATATAAACTCCATCTCAATTTTCACTCTGCTCATGTATGTTGTTTTTGATACCTATGGTACCGTGTTGAGGGCAAAATATATATTTTAATTCCATAAAAAAAAATAAAACCATGTTTATTTTCAGTTATACATAAATAAAAGAGAAAGTTTGGATGTTTTAGCATAAGTTTCACTATTGCTATTGCGATTGAGCAAGGATAATAATACATTTGGCTCTTGTAACTGATTTCTAATAATAAACCAGAGGATGAGGCAACTTAAGATAACCAAGTCTATTACCAATAGAGAAAGTCAATCTCTAGAAAAATATTTACAAGAAATAGGTAAAGTCGACCTTCTTACTCCTGAAGAGGAAGTAGATTTAGCCAAAAAAATAAAAGAGGGAGACCAGGAAGCCCTTGAGAAATTAACCAAAGCCAATTTGAGGTTTGTTGTTTCTGTAGCAAAGCAGTATCAAAACCAAGGTCTTTCATTATCAGATTTGATCAATGAAGGTAACTTAGGTTTGATCAAAGCTGCCCAAAGATTTGATGAAACTAGAGGTTTTAAATTCATTTCTTATGCAGTTTGGTGGATTAGACAATCTATCCTTCAGGCTTTGGCTGAACAATCAAGAATTGTAAGACTTCCACTTAATAAAGTAGGTTCATTAAACAAGATCAACAGAGCGTTCTCTGAACTTGAGCAAGAATTCGAAAGAGAACCCTCTTCTGAAGAACTAGCTGAATTGTTGGAAATAACATCTGATGAAGTTGAAACCACTTTAGGTGTTGCGGCACGTCACGTATCAATGGATGCACCATTTGTTGATGGTGAAGACAATTCATTGCTGGATGTATTAGAGAATAGTGGTACTCCAGGTACAGATACAAAACTTGAATACGCAGAATCTTTGAGAAGAGAAATCGAAAGATCTCTTAATACGCTTACAGAAAGACAATGTGATGTAATAAAGTTATACTTCGGTATTGGAATCGAGCATCCTATGTCTTTAGAGGATATTGGTGATAGATTCGGTCTTACAAGAGAACGTGTGAGACAAATTAAAGATAAAGCCATAAATAAATTAAGATCAGCATCAAGAAGTAAGTTATTGAAACACTACTTGGGCTAATATTATTTTTTTAAAAGAAATATAAAGCATCTCAATTGTATTTTTGAGGTGCTTTTTTTATCGGTATAATGCTTATTTATAATATTAAATTCAAATGATAATAAAGTCATAAGTCATTTAGGCATATTTATTTCATAAACTATTACATTTACATTTGAAAGGATAGAAATTTTCTAACAAAATAGCAATATCAATGAAAAAAGTATATGCCCCGGATGATGTAGATCTTAAAATCCTCTCTATCTTAATGGTTGATGCTAAAAAAACCTATGCTGAAATTGGCAAAGAGCTTTTCATTTCTGGTGGAACGGTACACGTAAGAATTAAAAAATTGATGGATGCCAAAATTATTTTGAACTCCCAATTAAAAGTAGATTATGCAAAGTTGGGTTATGATATAACTGCATTCCTCGGTATATATTTAGAAAAGAGTAAGTTTTATGATACGGTTTCGGAACAATTGGGACAGATTCCAGAGATTGTTGAAGCGCATTATACAACGGGAGTTTATAGTATCTTTGCAAAAATAATTTGTAGAGATACGGAGCATTTGAGAAATATCATATCTCATCAAATCCAACAAATTAACGGCATACAAAGAACAGAAACCTTCATTTCATTGCATAATAGTCATGAACGACCTTTGCAAATTGCCGTTGAATAAGAATAGAATAATTTAAAAGTAAATTCGAATAATTATATGCCTAATAAATCGGAAAAGAAATTTAGAATTTGGGAACCTCTAGTTGTAGGTATCTCTGCTGCAATTGGCTTGCTAGCTGGGTACAATATGAACTTTAATAACAATGACTATTCTCTTTTAAGTATCAATCAATCTGAAAATATATCGATCAATAAAGATGGGCGTATAGAAGAGATCCTGAGATTTATAGAAACCAATTATGTTGACAGCCTTAATCAAGATGTTATTGCAGTTGATGCTATTAGGCATATTCTCAAACAACTTGATCCTCACAGTAGCTATATTTCTCCAGAAGAATTGGCAGATCATAATGAGAAAATGGATGGAGAGTACAATGGGATTGGTATTGAAACAATAGAACTCAATGATACATTTTATATAAGCAAATTGCTTAATGATGCACCTGCTAAAAATGATGGGATCAAATTGGGAGATGCTATTATTTCTATAAATGGGGATTTGGTTGCAGGCAATAAAAGTTCATTTGATAAAATTCGTTCATATTTTAAATCTAGAGAAAATGATCTTCTAGAGATTGAAGTCTTACCCGTGAGTCAAAATGCGACACATATTATTAAGGTGCGGCCAGAAGTTATAGTTATGGCTTCTGCCAATAGTTCTTACATGATTGATGAAGAAACGGCCTATATCCAAATGACAAGATTTAGTGCAAATACCTATGAGCAATTCATGCAATCAATTGAAAAACTTATTGCTGATAAACCTGAAATGAATCTTATTTTAGACCTCAGAGATAATCCAGGAGGATTTTTACCTGAGGCAATCAATATACTTTCTCAAATGTTTGATGAAAAGGATAAATTGCTTTGTTTCACTGAAGGGTTGAATAGAAAGAAATCAGACTACTTTTCAACGGGAAAGAACTTTTATAAATTAAAGAAAATAGCAGTTTTAATAAATGAATATGCTGCTTCAGGAAGTGAAATAGTAGCAGGAGCTATTCAGGATTGGGATCGTGGAATTGTGATTGGAAATACCAGCTATGGCAAAGGACTTGTGCAAGAAATATTTCCTCTTAAAAATGGTGGGGCACTACGACTAACTGTTGCCAAATACTATACACCAAGTGGCAGGCTAATTCAAAAGTCATATAGAAATATTAATAAATCCTTTGAAAGTGACAGCAACGAATATCGAACACTTTTACTTGATAGAAATGTTGATGGAGGAGGAGGAATAGTCCCAGATATTGTTGTTGAAGATAACTTCAATGATTATTGTTATAATTTAATGGGATATGCTGATTATTTTTTACTGCATAAAATGAAGCAGAATAGAAGTGATTCCTTAAACTTTAAAGACTTCAATTCATCAAAATTTGTTGATTTTGTTATAAATGAATTTGGAGATGATCTTAAAGTATTAGATGCGAATTGTACACATGATTTATCTGATTTTATAAATGCAAGATATATGAGAATGTCACAAGGCGAAACAAGTTATCTTAGATATATAAATGAAAATGATAATTATGTAAGAGAAGCTATGGATTTTATGAATGATCGTAAAACTACAATGGCCTTACTTTCTAAGGAAAATTAATTCACCGTCTTCATCAAATTTAATCAGCATCGAAGGAGGATTTGTTTCTTTTAATTGTCTTCCTTCATTAAATACATAGTCTACTTTTTCAATAACGTTTGACTCAACTTGAGAAAAAAGCTGAGGGGCAGGTTCTCCTTGAATATTAGCGCTGGTTGAAACAAGCGGATGACCTAACGCAGAGATCAAGTCCACCAACAAAGGATGTTTAGTTACGCGAATAGCTACAGTATTGTAATCAGAAGTCAAATAAGTAGGGAGATTCTCGTTCGCTTCGTAAATGACGGACAATGGTCTTTGATGAAAATGAATTAATGTTTCTATTCTTGGATGAATTTCTTTGATATACTGTTTTAGTAATTGGATGTTATGTACAAGTAGGATCAAGGGTTTGTCAGCATCCCTGTTTTTAATGTCATAGATTTTGTCAACAGCTATCTTACTATATGCGCTGCAACCTAACCCCCAAACTGTATCTGTTGGTGATAAGATGATTTTGTTTTCAATAAGAATATCCTTTACGACATTTAGGTCATCTAAATAATTGTGCATATAAAAGATTACATTGGTTTGACGTTAAATTTTTGCTACTTAGAATGAAACATCTAAGGCTAAAACATTGTTTATTTTTTGATCTCTGCTAATTAACGCAAGAAAATTCCATTAAATTTTACAATTCGACACGGAATTATAAGAATTTTGACAATTATATTAGCTTTACTAAAGTTATTATTAATATTACTAAGAAGTGGTTTAACAATATTATCTTTCATCAAAGAAAGTACTTTTCTCAAATGATAAAATTGATTAAAAATATATCTATTGCATTATTATTGCTTTCATCTTTTGAAGGTAATTCTGCACATATTGTTGGCGGTGATGCAAATTATACCTTTGTGAGTTACAACAGTGATTCAACAAGGATAACTCTAAGGTTTGAATTCAATATGTATCGTGATGAGTTTAGTGGAGGTGCAGATTTTGATAACACTGCAGAATTTGGGGTTTTCAGAGAAACGACCGGGGGAAACTGGGTCAATATCGATATCAGAAATATAAGCCCTGGACGCGTTTCTAATATTCCTTCACTCGACAATCCTTGTATTCAAGAACCATCAGATGTGGGAACAGAGGCGACTTCGTATACTTTTGAATACACTTTTGATGTTATAAATACTTCTTACCAAGTGGCCTATCAAAGATGCTGTAGAAATAACTCAATAACAAATATTGTAAATCCAGGTGATACAGGGGCTGCTTTTAATGTAACTATCTCTCCTGAAGCTCAACGTATTGGAAATAGTAGTCCAAGGTTTAATGACTTTCCACCACTTTTTCTGTGCGCCAATGAAGCATTTACTTTTGATGATTCAGCTACAGACCCTGATGGCGATGTCATAAGATACAGTTTTTGTGCACCATCCGAAGCCGGAGGAACAGTAGATGCAATGACAGGAAATTTGGGTTGTTGTGATTGTGTAAGACCAGATGCTACGCGATGCTCTCCACCTTTTGGAGATGTTCAATTTGCTCCGCCTTTTACATCAGTTTCACCTATTGGTGGAAATCCAGTTGTTACTATAAACAATATCACAGGAATCATATCAGGAGCTCCAAATGTCGTTGGACAATTTGTTGTTGGTGTTTGTGCAGAGGAATATAGAGACGGTGTTTTAATAGGTACCATCCAAAGAGACTTTCAGTTCAATATAACATCTTGTGTCTCAAATGTTGTGGCAGAGTTTGATTATGAAATCATAGCTCCTACAAATCCTAATGATGATTGTAAAAACTTCCGAATAAATTCTTGTGGAGAGAATGTAGTTACAATTCTAAACAACAGTAGTATTCCTGAAGAAATATTTTCTTACCATTGGTTATTTTACAACCCAGATGGTTCTATTTTGGAAGAAATAGCTGGAGGTCCTGAAGTTAGAGATGTTGAGATTACATTTCCTGGTTTAGGTCAATATCAAGGAAATATGGTTTTAAATGAAGGGACAGAATGTTCAGATGAAGCTTGTTTCTTCGTTAACATTTTTCCAGATATATCAGCTGATTTTACTTTTGATTATGATACATGTGTTGCTGGGCCAGTCACTTTCCTTAATCAATCATTATCTGGAGCGATTGGAGGTATTACTGATTATGAATGGGATTTTGGAGATGGAACGTCATCAACATTAAGAGACCCTACCCATAAATTTGAAACTCCAGGTACAAAGAACGTCTCATTAACTGTTATTGACAGGAATGAATGCATTGCGGAAATAGATATTCGATTGGATTACTTTCCTGTCCCTCAATTGATAGTTGTTGAACCCAGTTCTTTTGTTGGATGTCTGCCTTCTGATGTTTTCTTTGAAAATCTATCATCCCCAATTGATGAAACATATGATATCAAATGGGATTTTGGAGATGGTGGCGAAAGTAGTGAAATAAGTCCTATTCACTCTTACACTGAAGCGGGAGGTTATAATATTGGTTTAGAAATAACATCACCATTGGGTTGCACTATCTCTGAAACCTTCAATTCATTTATCACCATTTTAGAATCTCCAGAAGCTGACTTTTCATTTTCCCCAGATGAGCCAAATAACTTTACTGAAGCTGTATCATTTACAGATGCTTCGACAAATGCCTCATCTTGGCAATGGGTTTTTGGTGATGTAGGTTCATCATTGGCTCAGAACCCAATCTACCCATTTCCAGATACCGGGGTATATAGAGTTGTATTAACTGTTTTTCATCCAATAACAAGTTGCCCTGACTCTATTTCAAAGTTGGTAGATATAAGTCCATTGACAACATTGTATATGCCAAATGCGTTTACACCTAATAATGACGGCAGCAATGATATTTTTAAGGGGAAAGGTTTCTTTCAAGCAATCTCAAACTATGAATTAAATGTCTTTAATCGTTGGGGGCAAATGATATTTACATCGCAAGATCCAAATGAAGGTTGGAATGGACAATTTGAAAATACAGGGGCAATTTCTCCTTTAGGGGTATATGTTTACAAAGCAAGCTTTATTGACCCCAGAGGAGAGCAGAAAGTAGTGGAAGGGCACGTGACCTTGATCAGGTAGTATTTATTGCTCAAAAGCAATAATTGCTGAATATTACCGAGATAAATAAGAAGCTTTTTATAACAGATTACATTTATATTTAATATTTAGAAAAAATATATTTAATTCGGGTTTTTATCCTTAAAAAAATATATCTTTGCGCTCCTAATTTAAAATTTAAGCATACGACCATGGATTTGATAAATTATGTTCACGAGCAAGTAACGAAAAAGAAAGATCTTCCTAATTTCAAGCCAGGAGATAATATAGCTGTTAGTTATAAGATTATTGAGGGCGCTAAGGAAAGAATACAAATATTCAAAGGGAATGTTATTCAAATCAATGGTATCGGATCTACTAAAACATTTACCGTAAGGAAAATGTCTAATGGGATAGGTGTTGAAAGAATCTTTCCAATCTCTTCTCCAATTATTGATGAAATCAAAATATTGAAGCACGGTAAAGTAAGAAGAGCTAAGCTTTATTACCTAAGAGAATTGGTTGGTAAAAAGGCTAAGATCAAAGAAAAAGCTTTTTCTAAGAAATCTTAAACAGGTCTGTATTTTTTAGGATTCTTGTTACCAAGATTTTTCCAAATTAATATATCTAACCATTTCGATGGTACATAATATGACATTATCTTAAATAATGTCTTGTTCTTACGAATCATATACCTCAACTTTGGATTTGGACTAAGAGCAATATTTAAAATACAACGAGAGACAGTATTGACATTCAATGCTGTCTTTTCTGTATTCTGAATTATTTTATCAGCCTTGGCAATTATCATATCAAAGTGTCCACCTTTAAACTTATCAAAGGCCCCAACAGTTTTTCGCCATATTTCTGTTTTAATAGGACCAGGTTGAATTCCCACAACTTTGATATTCATATACTTTAATTCTCTTCTATATATATCAATCATACATTCTAAAGCATGCTTAGATATACAATACGGACCATTAAAAGGTGCTGCAAAAATGCCTGAAATTGAACTGATAAAAATTATACGAGGATCTAATTCCATATTAGTATGATCCATTATGGGTATGATATGATTGGTCACCTTTCTTGTTGCAATCAAATTGACGTTCATTTGATGAAAAAATGAATCATCGTCAATCATATTTAAAGGTCCTGGTGTTGCAATTCCAGCATTGTTAATAAGGCAATAGATCAATTCTCCATTCAAGTTTGATTTTAACTCGTCTATACACATGACCAAAGCTTCATCATCAGTAATATCACAGATCAAAGCTTTAAAATCATCGCCGAGTTCGACGTTTAACCTGGATTTATCTTCGGCACTTCGGACTGTACCAAAAACTTTAAATCCTTTTGACAGTAGTAATTTACTGGCATCCAAACCTATTCCGCTAGATACCCCAGTAATAAATATGTTCTTTTTCATATTATCAAACTTATAACATAAAACTGGAATATGATTGGCATTGATTGAGAAAACCGTATCAGAGAGCTCAAAACCTAAACTTAACCTAATCGGATTGTGCAAACTTAAACTTATTATTATAACTTTATCCTTGGTTAAAAACAGATTGTAGTGATCCGAATTATTTGTATATTTTCTTTGCTTTTATTTGCCTCCTCGTGTAAAAATGACACTCAGGCACCTAAGAAAACTATAGATATTGAAAATGTAGTGGGGTCTTGGGATGTTATTCATTCTACTAGGAATAACCGTGTCGCCAATTCATTAAGCAATGCAGCTTTTATAATTACAGACACAACATTTAATTGTAATTTTCTAGATGCCTCACAATCTTTCCCATATTCGTTTGATGGAAAGGATATAATTGTGTTAAATCCAAGTAAATCTATATATTCTGTCCGTCTTTTGACTCCAGACACCTTGCTTTTGGCTGCAGAAATTAAAAACTTCGATTTCAAATTCACTTCTGTAAAAAGAACACAAAATGACTAGATTTTTGATTGTTTTTTGTATCTCATTCTTATTCAATTTGAATCTTGCTGCTATGGAAATTAGTGTTTCCACAGCTTGCTTTGTAAATGAGAATATATCATACATAGAAATATACAGTCGTGTTTCTGGAGAATCTGTACAATGGGTTAGTGACTCCGCTCAAATAAATACAATCTATTCCAATATTGAGTATTTAGTCTTAATCTCTAAAGGTGATAAACTGATAGTTGCCGAAAAATATAATTTGACAAGTCCTGGGTCAGAACTTCAATCAGACTACTGGGATATGAAGCGATTTGGGCTAGAGGCCGGCGATTATAATTTGAAATTGCAATATATTGACTTGAATAATACTGTTGATACTTTTTCATTTGAGAGAGAGTTAGAAGTTAAACCAAGCAATAACTCTTTAGCACATTCTGATATTCTTTTTATGTCAGAAGTTGATGACTCAAACAGTGATTTACCATTTGAGAAATCTAATTTTAAATTTGAGCCATTAGCATATAACTTATTGAATCCAGACAATAGCTCATTGATTTTTTATACAGAATTATACAATTCAGATAAAGCATTCAGCGAAGATTATTTCATAAAGTATTATTTGGAAAATACTGAAAAATCTGGTTTTGACGCCTATTCTAAAACGGGCTATAAAAAGTTAAAGCCAAAGCCCTTTGAAGCTTTGTTAATTAATTTTGATTTGGCGGAGATGAAGAGTGGTAATTACAAACTGCATATTGAAATCAATAAAAAAGACAAGTCTGTTTTAAAGTCATTCTCCGAAAGGTTTTCTATTTACAATCCTCTGGAAGATTACAAACAAACATTTCTAGGTGACGCCTCTTTCGAAACATCTTTCGTTCAAATGTTGAGCGAAGAGGAACTGAATTATGCACTTAAGGCGATCTTTCCTAGATTGGGTAATAATATGACAGACTTGGTGAATCAAATTATTCGTAACGATGAATTGGATCCTAAAAAATATTTTTTATACAATTTCTGGTCTTCATTTTCACAGAACGACTACAAAGGAATTTTTGAAAAGTATATGGATGTTGCCAAAGCTGTTGATTTGACCTATGCCAATAATGTGGGTCATGGTTTCGAAACTCACCGTGGTTATTATTTTTTAAAATATGGAAAGCCCGATGACATCATTTTTGTTGAAGATGAACCTACAGCACCGCCATATGAAATTTGGATTTTTAACTATTTGGCAGAAACACAACAAACTAATGTTAGGTTTCTATTCTATAATCCATCTCTTGTAACCAATGATTTTATTCTGTTACATTCTACATGCAGGGGAGAGAGAAATAATCCACGTTGGGAGTTGGAACTTTACAGCGCAGCTTACAATGATTTACCCTCAAGTGCTATAGATGGAAGAACAATGCCTGATGGATTCAATCGGAATGCCCGTAAAATCTTTGATGAATTTTAGGTTTTTTTTATCTATAAATTATATTATTAATTATGTCTGAATTAAGTGTCGCACTTTTACAATCATTTACTTCTTGGCATAATCCTCAAGCCAATATTATTTCCATCCAAGATCAATTGAATCAATTAAACAGTAGGGCAGATATCATTATTTTACCTGAGATGTGGTTGACAGGATTTACAATGAAGGCCCATCAATTTTGTAGGGATTTAGATTTGGGCTTAAATGCAATGATAAAATGGAGCACAGACTTTAAATCAGCAATAATAGGCTCGCTAATTACTAAAGTTGATGATGCTTATTACAACAGAGCCTATGTTATTTCTAATGGTGAAATTATTCACAGCTACGATAAGAAACATCTTTTTGCTTTTTCAGGAGAGGATAGGTTTTATAATTCCGGAAATAAAAAATGTATTTTCGAATTCAACAATTGGAAGATTTGTCTGAATGTTTGTTATGATCTAAGATTTCCTGTATGGTCTCGAAATATTGATGATTACGATATTCTAATATATTGCGCGAACTGGCCAGATAAACGTATCTCTGCTTGGGATACTTTGCTAAAAGCAAGAGCAATAGAAAATCAATGCTACGTCCTAGGAGTTAATTGCACGGGTGAAGACGCATGGCACAATACTTATGCAGGACATTCATCAATTGTTAATTTTGACGGCGACAACCTTGAATTGCTCAAAGGGAGGTCTGGGATTTTAACTTATAAGCTGAATCTTGATGAACTTCAAGAGTTTAGAAATAAATTTCCATTTTTGAAAGATAGAGATACCTTTGAGTTACAATAAAATATTGTATCAGTCTATCTCTCAATTTCTTTTAAATACTTTCATGTTTTATGAAATTCTGTCTATCTTATTTTGTTACTTTACAGGAAAATCTACTGTCTTATGAAAGATCGAAAAACTAAAATTGCACTAGGAATCATCTTGATACTATTAGTTATACAGGTATTCAGTATTGATAAGACAAATCCAAATGTAGACCCAAATTTAGATATGTTCAAAACGGTTAAGATGCCAGTCGATGTTGAGGCACTATTAAAAAATTCTTGTGTTGACTGTCATAGCAACGAGACCACTTATCCTTGGTACACGAATATAGAACCGGTGAGTTGGTGGGTCAAAGGGCATATCAATAGAGGAAGACAAACATTTAATATTTCAGAGTGGCAGTCTTATGACGCTTCAAAGAAAAACCATAAAATCAATGATTGCATGGAAGTGATTGAAAAAAAATGGATGCCAATGGGTATTTATACATGGCTACATCCCAAAGCAAAGCTTAGTGATGCGGAGAGAAAGCGTCTAATTGTATTTTTCGAATCCTTAAGAAAGTAGATAAAACAAAGCTGTTTCACATTACATTTTAAGGGCAGCGTTATTTCATAGGCGCCATTAAAGCCGTGTTGGCATTGAATTAATGTTGGCATCGTTGGCATTGAGTCATAGTTGACAACGAATGCTTGTATTTCTGACGAAATGTCTTCTAAGATTTAAGACAAACAGGGTTCCCTATCCCTTATTATTATTACTTTTGGCAAAATTTGAGGATTCTGTGATTTATACAAAGATTATCAATATGACAATTGCCAAAGTGTGGACAATAGCAACACTATTTATTATGATGCTCTCGACATCAGCTTTTAGCCAAGAAGGAAGTATTAGAGGTCACGTCTATGATTCTAAATCAGGAGAACCAGTGATGTTTGCCAATATTATTCTGGAAGAAACCAATATTGGTACTAATACCGATGAGAATGGATTGTTCAACTTAGTTGGAGTACCTGTGGGGGAATATAATCTTAGAGCCAGTTTTTTAGGTTTTGAAGAGGCCTTGATAAAAGTTGAATTCAAATCTTCAAAAATCAACTACTATAAAGTAGACCTTGTTGAAGGAGGAATAAACATTGGTGTTGTAGATATATCAGCTTCAAGACAGCAGGATAGAACAGAAGTACGTATTTCAAAGCTTCGTGTGAGTAAGAAACAGATTAAAGCGCTACCTTCTACAGGAGGAGAGCCTGATATTCTTCAATACTTGCAAGTACTCCCAGGTATCGTTTCTACTGGTGATCAAGGTGGACAATTATACATAAGAGGAGGGGCACCTGTTCAAAACAAAATATTATTGGATGGATTAACTATTTACAACCCATTCCACTCCATTGGTTTCTTTTCAACTTTTGAAACAGAAATTATAAGAAATGTTGATGTACTAACAGGTGGGTTTAACGCAGAGCATGGCGGTAGAATTTCTGCAATTGTTGATGTCTCTACAAGAGAAGGGAACAAAAAGAGATTTGGAGGCCAAGTGTCTGCAAGTCCATTTATGGTTAAAGGTTTGTTTGAAGGACCAATTATCAAACTCAAAGAAGACAGTGGAAGTTTGTCTTTTGCTTTGACAACGAAAAGGTCTATTATTGATCAAACTTCTCAAAGTCTATATTCATATGCTGCAGTAAATGATACCATCGGTTTGCCGTTTAGCTTTTCTGATACTTATGGAAAGATTTCTTATGTAGCAGATAATGGCAGTAAATTCAATTTCTTTGGTTTTAAATTCGATGATTCTTTCAATAATCCATTGGTATCTCGAGTTGACTGGAGTAATGAAGGTGGAGGTATGACCTTTGATCTTTTGCCAAATGCAAGTTCTCTGACCTTGAATGGTATTGTAGGATATTCAAAATATGACGTAGCAATAGTTGAAGCGTCTGATGACCCAAGAAGCAGTTTGATACGTGAATATCTTTTAGGTTTGGATTTTAATTATTACGGAAATACTTTGGAAGTAAAATATGGTCTTGAAGTTAAAAGCATAAGAACAGAATTTGATTTTGTAAATCCATTCGGACTTAGTTTAAATCAGTCCCAAAATACTACTGAAATGTCAGGGTTTTTGAAATTTAAAAAATCTTGGGATAAGTTGGTTTTTGAACCTGGTGTAAGGATGCAGTACTATGCTTCGTTAGGAGAATTTTCAATCGAACCAAGATTGGGACTTAAGTGGAATGTATTGGAAGGAACAAGAATAAAGGCGGCTGCAGGAATCTATACTCAAAACGTGATCAGTACTTCAAATGAAAGAGATGTGGTAAGTTTATTTACTGGTTTCCTTTCTGGTCCTGAATCACAGTTTGATGATTTGAATGGAGACAGAACTACATCTAAACTTCAAAAGTCAAGACACTTAATTTTGGGAATTGAGCAAGATATTACAGAAAACATTCAAATAAATGTTGAAGGCTACCTTAAAGATTTTCCTCAATTAATTGTAGTAAATAGAAACAAAACTGATGTTACCCAATCTGATTTTTCTACAGAAGAAGGAGAAGCTTATGGTGTTGATTTCTCAGCTAAATTTGAAACTCCAAATTGGTATGTTTGGGCAACTTATACACTTGGTTTTGTAAATAGATTTGATGGAGAACAGGAATACCCAACGATATTTGATCGCCGTCATAATATCAACTTTTTAACAACTTATACTTTTGGTGAAAATAGAGATTGGCAAGTTAGTGCAAGATGGAATTTCGGATCAGGATTTCCATTTACAAAAACACAATCTTTTTTCAACCAACAAGGTTTGCGAGGAGGAGCTGATAGTGAATTCTTAACATCGAATCCAGATGAATTAGGTATTATTTATTCTGATGTTAGAAATGGAGGAAGATTACCTTATTACCATAGACTAGATATTTCAGCTCAAAAAACTTTCGAATTGTCTGAAAATGTGAATGTTGAGGCGGTTTTAAGTGTTACAAACGCTTACAATAGAGACAATATCTTCTATTTTGATAGAGTACTTTTTGAAAGAGTTGACCAATTACCCATCATTCCATCGATTGGGATTAGATTAAATTATTAATTTTGCACTTTATTAACCGCTTAGGAGATAAGCGTAAATCAAATATTTTTCAATATGGTACAGGGCTTTGAGTCATTAACCGATCAGCAGTTTGCAATTTTGAAAGATGCAATTGCTCACATAACAGTATTAATTGCAGGAGCAGACGGAGAAATTGATCCGAAAGAAACTGAATGGGCAACTAAGTTGACACATATCAGGTCTTATAACAACCCACTTAACTTAAACAGTTATTATGAGGCTGCAGAGCAAGGTTTTAATGATAAATTAATTAGCATAATTGCAAATTCTCCAAAAGATACTGGAGAAAGAACTGCATTCTTAACCAACAAGTTGTCTGAAGTCAATGATGTTTTATCTTGTTTGGAAAACAACTTAGCGGCTGAACTTTATAAATCATTTTTATCATTTGCAAAGCATGTTGCAAAAGCTTCTGGTGGGTTCTTTGGTATGATGTCAATTAGCACGGAAGAATCAAATTTAATGGATTTGAAAATGATTGATCCTATAGAAATCGCTGAAGAAGAAGAGTAATCGCTCTTGATACATTCGTTACAACAAATAAAAAAGCCTTTGCAAAACTGCAAAGGCTTTTTTATTTCTTTCTTTAGGTTACAGATCTTAGAGTCTACCTTATACATTAAACAAGAAGTGCATAACGTCACCATCTTTTACAACATATTCTTTTCCTTCGATTGAAAGTTTTCCTGCATTTTTTACAGCTGCTTCTGAGCCGAATTCAACAAAATCTTCGTAGGCTATAACTTCAGCTCTGATAAATCCCTTTTCAAAGTCAGTATGGATCACACCAGCAGCTTGTGGCGCCTTAAAACCAGCTTTGATTGTCCAGGCTCTAACTTCTTTTACACCAGCTGTGAAGTAGGTGTAAAGTTCTAGTAACTTATAGCATGAAAGAATTACTCGGTTAACACCTGGCTCTGAAAGTCCCATCTCTTCTACAAACATCATTTTCTCTTCATACTCTTCCAGCTGAGCAATTTCTTCTTCTATGGCCGCACTTATCAGAATAACCTGAGCTCCTTCATCTTTAACCAATTCTTGAAAACGTTCAGTATGCTTATTTCCTTTAACAACAGAATTTTCGTCAACGTTGCAGATATACAAAACAGGTTTTGCAGTCAGTAACATCAACTCTTTTACAAGACTTAGTCCATCATCATCCAAGTCCAAAGCACGTGCACATTTGCCTTCCTCTAAACCAGCGATTATTTTTGTGGCCACTTCAACCATCTTTTTATCATGCGATGATCCTGATTTTGCTTGCTTTTTAAATTTATCTAAGCGTTTTTCCATTGTTTCCAAATCTTTAAATATCAATTCGGTATCAATGATTTCCTTATCTCTAACTGGATCAATAGAACCATCAACATGGATTATGTTGTCATCGTCAAAACATCTTACAACATGTGCAATTGCGTCTACTTCACGAATATTGGCAAGGAATTGATTTCCTAGTCCTTCACCCTTACTGGCTCCTTTAATCAAACCTGCTATATCTACTATTTCTACAGTGGTAGGTAAAACCTTTTCTGGCGAAACAAGTTCAGCCAATTTGGTAAGTCTATCATCCGGTACAGTAATAACACCAACATTTGGCTCTTTAGTGGCAAAAGGGTAGTTGGCTGCTAAAGCTTTAGCATTTGTTAAAGCATTAAAAAGTGTTGACTTTCCTACGTTAGGCAATCCTACAATTCCGCAATATAATGGCATCTTTATTTTTTTTGAAGCGCAAATATAAGGATGTATGAAATAATAAACCTTATTTATTTCATTTCTATATCCGTATTAATTGTTGAAAGGCTGGTATGTATTCCAAATAACTACTACAAACCTTCTAAAATTTAAAGATTTAAACTATATACCATTTTTCAAGTTTCTAAAGTAGAGTCTTTGCAAAGTAGAGAAGGAAAGTCCACTTTATTACTTTTTTTAATACAGCGTTTTATATATAGACAAAAACCTTTGTATTTTATTTTGATTAATATTTCCTATGAATTTTTTAGCACATTGTTACCTTTCTTGTTCGAACGAAGACATGCTTATTGGCAATATTATTACAGACTTTACAAACAAACGACAAGCAGATGCTTATACTGGCGAGATTCAAAAAGGTATAGAATTGCATAGGAAAATAGACAATTATACTGACAAGCATTCTGCAAGCCTTGAATTGAGAAGTCTGCTGCGGAAAAGGCATGGTAAGTATGCTTCGGTGGTAGTTGATTTGGTGTGGGATTATTTTCTATGTCAAAATTGGTCTCTTTATTCTGGTGCTACACTAAGAGATTTTGCTGATTCGATATATCCAATAGTTCTGAAAAATAAAGATTCTTTGCCTAATAATCTTAAGGGTAGAATCAATAACATGATAAGTGATGATTTTTTACTGGCTTATAAAAACAAAGACAGAATGTTAAGATCTTTACAGTGGATGGATAACCGAGTCAAGTACCCCTCAAACTTTGTAGGAGCGATAAATGACATAGAAGAAAATGAAGACTTGACACAGACGCTATTTATAACCTTCTTCCAAGATTTAGTCAATTATGTTGAAATTGAATGTGGATGTTAGATTCGTCTTTAAGTTGAGATTTCTAAAACCAAATCCTCATAAGTTCTTACCCTAGCCTTCAAAATGAAACGATATTGATAATGTTCTAGAGAGTATCTTATCAATAACCGAAGACTCAGGTTTGCTGCTATTAAAAACGTGAATATTTCCAATGCTTTGACTATACTTGATCTCTGGTGAAAATATAAAGAAAGGAAAGAAGAATTGAATTCCAGCACCTATTTCAAATTGGAAATCATGAGGGGCAATCTTCAATAGGTTTATGGTTTGATCCTGCCTCGCTTTTGAGTTGGATGCCACATCATATGTGTATTTCAAACCAGCAACAACAAACAAACGTTTGTCTCGGTAAGGCGCTGATTTAAATCTTAAAAGCATAGGGATTTCAAGAAAGACAGATTCAATGCGTTCCTCTTGTATTTCAATTTCGGATATTTCACTATCAATGAATCGTATTTTTCTTTCTGTAAAAGAAAAGCCAGGAATGAATCTGAAGTCAAAATACTGTCCAATTTTTAAATTAGTAATTATATTTACGTGCAATCCTGGTATATCCTTACCTTGAATAACTTGGATAGAGTCATGTTGGATCAAGTTTCGAGAATTGCTTGTCAAATAACCGCTGCTGTGGCCACCTAATGTCAATCCAAAATAGAAAGGTTTCTTATTGAACTCATAGAAATTATAATTACCCTTTGGTGATGTTTGTGCTTTTAGTGACGAAATGCCCAGAAAGAGTGCAAAAACAAGGGAAATTGTGATTTTAATATAATTAGAGTGATTCATATGACGTCGAGCTATCTTCTATTTTACTTACTAAAAACGAATTGTATTTTTTTTTAGTATAAATACCTTATTGATGTAAAGAAATGTGCTTCAAAACACAAAATTCTGCATCTTTTTCAAAAAAAAGTCTATTGTTTACAAAATTACTATCGTTCAATTATAATCCCCTTTAAAATGGAGGTATTTGCTATTAAAACTTATGCAAATTTAGGACTTTGAATGGTATATTTTATGTATATTTGCAATCTTTTTAAAGAACAGATTTATAATATATAAATGGCAGAAGATCAGAGGATTGTAGAGGTAAATATAGAAGATCAAATGAAATCTTCTTACATAGATTATTCTATGTCAGTTATTGTCTCTAGAGCATTACCAGATGCACGTGATGGGTTGAAACCAGTGCACAGAAGAATTTTGTACGGAATGGACGATTTGGGACTGATGTACAGTAAGCCACATAAGAAATCGGCAAGAGTAGTTGGAGAGGTTTTAGGTAAGTATCACCCTCATGGTGATTCTTCAGTTTATGACGCTATGATTAGAATGGGCCAACCATGGTCAATGAGATACCCATTGGTTGAAATTCAAGGAAACAAAGGGTCAATGGATGGTGATAGTCCTGCGGCAATGAGGTATACGGAGGCAAGACTTGAAAGATTGAGTGATGAACTTCTTGATGAGATCAAAAAAGATACGGTTGACTTTAGGCTTAACTTTGATGATTCTCTCGAAGAACCCACTGTACTGCCTGCAAAATATCCAAATCTTCTTGTAAATGGTGCTTCTGGAATTGCTGTAGGTATGGCAACCAATATGATGCCTCATAATATTACAGAAGTTATTAATGGAACAATTGCAACAATTGATAATCCAGAAATTTCTATTGATGGTTTAATGGAATTTGTAAAAGCTCCAGACTTTCCAACTGGTGGGATCATCTATGGTATTGAAGGTGTTAAAGAAGCTTTTAGAACGGGTAGAGGTAAAGTTGTTGTAAGAGGTAGAGCTACGATTGAAACAAATAAAGCAGGTAGAGAATCAATTATTGTTACTGAAATACCTTTTCAAGTAAATAAGGCCACCTTGGTTATGAAAATAGCTGAGTTGGTTAACAATGAAAGAGTTACCGGTATCAGTGATATAAGGGACGAATCAGATCGAAAAGGATTAAGAATTGTTGTAGATATTAAAAGAGACGCAATTGCTAATGTTGTCTTGAGTAAATTGTACAAGTATACACCACTTCAATCCTCTTATGGTGTTAACAATGTAGCACTGGTAAATGGTAGACCTGAAATTCTAAACTTAAAACAACTTATTGATGAGTTTGTAAGGTTTAGATTAGAAGTAATCGTAAGACGAACTCAGTTTGATCTAAGGAAGGCAGAAGAAAGGGCGCATATTCTTGAAGGTCTGATAAAGGCTATAGACAATTTAGATCAAGTTATTAAGATTATTAGAGGTTCGAAAACTGTCGATGAAGCCAAAACAGGTTTGATTTCAGCACTTGATCTTTCTGAAATTCAAGCAAAAGCTATTTTGGAAATGAGACTCCAAAAGTTGGTGGGTCTTGAAATGGAAAAGTTGCGTGCCGAGTATGATGAATTGCTGATAATCATCGCAGATCTAAAAGATATACTTTCAGATGAAGGCAGAAGAAGAGAAATCATCAAAACAGAATTGAATGAGTTAAAAGAGAAGTACGGTGATGAACGAAGAACCGAAATTACTTTCTCTGACGGTGAGATTAATATTGAGGATATGATCCCTAATGAAGAAGTTGTTGTCACAATTTCATCTTTAGGATACATAAAAAGAACAAAATCAAGTGAATATAAGACTCAAGGAAGAGGTGGAAGAGGAAGTAAAGGAAGTAAGACAAGAAATACAGATTTCCTTGAACATGTCATAGTTGCAAATAATCATAATTATATTTTATTCTTCACCGAGAGAGGTAGATGTTTCTGGTTAAGAATATTTGAAATCCCTGAAGGTGCCAAAACAGGTACAGGCCGAGTGATTCAGAATGTGATCAACATGCCGAAAGAAGATAAGGTTAAAGCCTACATTCTTATTGAAGACTTGACAGATAAAGACTTCTTAAATAATCACTATATTGTATTCGCTACTAAAAATGGGGTTGTCAAAAAGACTTCTGTAGAAGCTTATTCTCGACCAAGAACAAATGGAATAAATGCAATAACAATCCGAGAAGAGGATAACCTTATTGAAGCTAAATTGACAAACGGCGATACCAATATAATGCTGGGCAGTAGATTTGGTCGCGCTATCAGATTTAGTGAAAATAAACTACGAGTTATGGGCCGTTCTGCGGCAGGGGTGAGAGGAATGAGAATAGATATAGAAGCGGGCGATGAAATTGTAGGTATGATTATTGACCAGGGTGAAGGCGAAACAAAAGCAATAATGGTTGTGTCTGAAAATGGTTATGGTAAGAGATCTTCAATTGATGATTATACTATGATTAATAGAGGTGGAAAAGGTATGAAGAACATGCAAATCACCGATAAGACTGGAAATGTGGCTACTGTAAAAGGTGTTCATGAAGAAGATGACATATTAATTACGACTAAAAACGGTATAATTATTAGAATGCACGTTTCAGATGTAAGGGTAATGGGAAGAGCAACACAAGGAGTAAGAGTTATCAAATTGGATAAAAAAGACTCTATAGCAGATATTGCCGTTGTACCAAATGATGGCTCTGAAGAAGAAGAAGAAGAATAGTTTTAGAAAAGGCCGTTTTTGGCCTTTTTTTTAATCTTTTATTGAAAAATGTTAAAAATTAACACCCAACAAACAAAATCTTAACTAAATTTAAGAATATTAGAATTCGTTAAGATTGTATTATAAGTGTAATTATTAATGAAAATATTATTAAACCAATTCTATAATAGATGAAAAATTTATTAATCGTAGTTTTAAGTGTAACATTCGCAATATCTAGTTCAATTGCTCAAGATCCTGCAAAAATGTTTAAAAAAGCAGAAAAAGCAATTTCAAAATTAGCTTCTAATCCTGGAGATAATGCAAACGAATTAACCAATGCAATAGCAGATTTGCATAAAGCTTTAGAATCATCTGAAGTAAATTCTTCTGCTAAAAACTGGGTAAATGCAGGTAAAGCATTTAACAAACTTGCAAATGAAGAATTCAAATTCAAAACTCTAAATCCTGAATATAAAATAGTTGTTCCTAATTCTGCAAGATTTGCATTTGATGCATTTAATTCGGCTTCTAAATTGGGAGAAAAGAAAAGAGCTAAGGATATAGGTTACGGATTAGAAGATGTTGAGAGCCACTTAAGTAACTTTGGTACATTTGCCTACCAAAATGAAGATTATGAGGGAGCATTTTTAAACTTTAAAGCAAGTATTGAGGCTCATGATTTATTAAAATCTATGGACAGAGCTAGTAGACTAGATGATGCCGTTTTATTAAATGATCAATACTTTATTGTTGGCGTAAGTGGATATTATAGTAAACAATTTGATGCTGTGAAACCTTACTTAGATAAGTTGTACAATGATGGTTCTGAGGAGGCATTTGTCTATGATGCTTTGTATAACATTTATTCCGAAAGTGATTCAGAAAAAGCTTTAGCTTACTTGGCTAAGGGTCGTGAAATAGTGCCTGGAGATACTGGTTTATTATTCAATGAAATCAATCATTACCTGAAATTAGGTGAGTTGGATGTATTAATCGAAAAATTAAATAGTGCAATTGCAGCAGAGCCTGATAATGTAGGAGTATATAATACGTTAGGAAGTGTATATGATCAATTACACCAAAAAGAAATGTCTGCGGGGAATAAAGAAAAAGCACAGGGTTATTTTGACTCAGCTTTAGAAAACTACAATGTAGTTTTGGAAAAAGATCCTACTAATTTTGATGCGACTTATAGTGTGGGTGCATTATACTACAATAAAGCAGCAACATATGTAGAAAGGTTAAATGAATTGGCAGCCGATTTAACTCCAGCAGGTATGAAATCATACGATAAAGCAAAAGAGGATATGGACAATGAGTTTAGAAAAGCACTGCCGTTTTTTGATAAGGCTGAGGCTTTAAATGGAAATGATAGAAATACTTTAATCGCATTGAAAGAAATTCATGCTAGATTAAATGATCTTGTAAAATCAAACAAATACAAAGAGTTATTGGAAAAAATAGGAGTTAGTAACAACTAATCCACTAACAATATTTACTAAGAAAAAGGGATGCAGTTTTGCATCCCTTTTTTTATTGATTTTACTGCAAACATATTTAACTACAAAGAAAAATATGTGATAAGGTTCAACTGATGTCTGAAATAGTTTGGAATTCTATCTCTGTTTAATTTGTAATTAATTATTAATCATAAAAACATAACAATGAGTAAATCAGTTTTTTATAACGCTGGACGTCTAGTATATATATGTTAGTTATTTGGCAAAAGAGTTTAACGCTACAGAGCCAACTGTTAGTGATGCAATAAACTACTATTCAATAAAATATACTTGGAGAAATATTTATCTCCAATTGATAATCGCAGATTCAATTTATTACTTTCTATTAAAGGAAAAAGATTGCTAATAGCGTTATTGGATTACACAAGATTAGGGTCAAATGACATTAAAAGTAAAGTAGTGAAAACCACCTTAAAATCTGTTTCACCATTATTTCAAAATTGATCTACCAACTAAATCAAATCAATGGTATCCAAGTCCTCATAACATTTTATAGCTGTAAGTTTTATAATGGAAATAAACAGAATAAGTACTTTTGTAATTTATTGGATAAAAAACTTTTGAATCTGGGGATTAAGTTGGATTGTCTTGATTTTGAAGAAAGTTAAGCAATGGTCTTGACGATCTGTATTCCCTTTTAAAATCCAAATTGTTGGAAAAACATAATGATATATGACATTCTTTAGTCTACCTAGTAACCCAGATTTAGAAACTATTCCAATTGAAGAAATTCATCTTAATCAGCAAAATAGAGCTTTATTATACCAAGTATTAGACGAGTTTAAATACTATGATTCGTTGAAGAAATTTAATTTACCGATCGATAATAAAATATTATTGCATGGACATTCAGGTTGTGGTAAAACTGTAACAGCTAAGGCTATCGCTAAGGCTTTGAACAAAAAAATACTAATTCTTAACTTAGGTGGTTTTGTTTCTCACAGATTGGGCGAAACAGCAAAAAACATATCAAGTATATTTAATCAAGCATCAAGAACTAATTCTGTTTTATTTATTGATGAATTTGATTCTGTTGGAAAAGCAAGAAGTGACGATAAAAATGATTCTGGTGAAATGAAGCGACTGGTTAACGCAGTAATCCAATTAATCGATAACCTTTCAAATGAAACTCTACTCATCTGCGCCACAAATCACATTGAATTCATTGATAGTGCAATCTTAAGAAGATTTCAGTTAAAAGTCGAGTTTGATGTACCAAGTGAACTTGAATTGAATAAATATTACAACGAATTACTTGGCAGGTTTCCCGAAAGTTTTCGAGAAATCAAACGCTCATTTAATATTTCTTATGCTGAGGCTAAGGATTTAGTTTATCGAGAGATGAAAAAGCATATTATTGAATCTGAAAAATTAAAATAATGCTTGGCAGTGCTTTTTTCTATCAGGAGGAAGGTAAATCAATTGATTCTAGGAAGGAGCAATTATGATACAATTAGTTTTAAAGCCAACTTTAGAATTTTAAATTAAATCCTGTTATAAGATTAAAACCTATATCATCAGCAAAGTACCTTTGACGATTTAAATAATCCCTATATTCAACGTTCAGGATATTTTCTGCTTTTAGGATCCACCTTAACCTTGTAGATGATATTTGTATTTCTGTAGACATTTCAAGTCCAAGTAAAAAATATGCTTCTGGTGGAGTGACAAAATCTTGATCTGATGTAATATCATTTTGTTTGAAAACATATCTACCATTTATTTCGAAACCTAGATTTTCAAATTTTGAATTGCCAATTTTAATCGCGTGTATTGATTCATAGTCTATTTTTGATGTTAAAACATTTGACGGGATATTGATCAAAGCGACTTTATTTGTTACATCTTTACCTTTTATATAACTGTATCCAAAAGTAGATTTAATTGACTCTGAAAAATCAATATTTGCATTGATATCCAATCCAAATATTTGTGCTTGTGTTTGTTCGTATTTAAATACAGGAAAAGCACCTCTTATTGTTAGTCTTATTTCATCTTGAGGTTCTAGGAAAATATAATTGCCTATATTTTGAAAATACAACAATGACTCAAAAGAAATATGATTACTGATACCAGCAAGTATTGTAAATGTTGACTTCAATGAACTTTCAGTTTTTAAATCCAAATTTCCTTCTTCTATTCCGCTTACCCCTTGATGTAATCCTCCACTGTATAACTCGTTAATTCCAGGGCTTCTTTGTCCAAAACCGACGTTGAGTGCATAAGATAAATTTTCATTTGCTTTATATCTCCAGCCAGCTGAACCGCTTAGGTTGTTATAAATATTTTGGAATCTGATTATCTGTTGATTGACATCTTTAGAAATTGTGACAACATTCTGAATGAAGTTGCTATATCGAAAGCCAAATTCAATTAGACTCATATTAATTGAATTTTGAAATGTAACAAAAGCACCTGATTCATAAGATATATAATCTGGAATTAGCGGTAATATTCCTGTTTCTGGATCGTTTGTATTATCTATAATATTGACTTGAATACCTGAATTGATTTTCCATCCATTATTGCTATGAGTATGATATTTACCTTCTAAGAATAAAGCATATTGTTTTAAGCTCAATGCTGGGGTATCAGTTCTGCCACCTCTTCTTATGTCAAATTCTTTTCTTATATTTAATTGAGAGGCGAGTGTAAAATTTAACCAATTGGTATCAGTTAGAAAGTATGAACTTTTTAACTTTAATAGATGGTGATTAATCTTTTGCTTTGGGGCATCAATAGCATAGGAAAAGTTATCTTCAGTAAAGAAAGGCTTTTCCTTTTGAAAAGCTTGCTCTAGATCTGTTAGGTTACTGATATGTGACCCTCTTAGAACACCTAACTGTGTATTGAATGTGCTTGCGTAAAAATTTGTTTTTAATTTCTCTGAATGTTTTTTTTCAAGGGTTAAAGCTAAGTTAGCCTCTTCAGTTCCTGTATTATTCAGAAAGTAGGAAGGTGTTTTTTTATCACCTCCCTTTTTTATTGTTCCATTTAATCTCCAACCTATTTTTTTTGTCTTTTTACCTATTTGAATGTTTGTGGCATGTGTCAACCCATTGCTTTCAAAAAAGTAACTTGCCTTACCATTCAGATGCGGTTCTGTACCAATATTTTGTGGCTGCACCAAGATGACACTACCTAGATTTGAACCCATATATTCTAAACTAGATGTACCTTTTATCACATTTATTTGATTGGCAACCAAAGGATCAATTTCAGGACTGTGGTCATTTCCCCATTGCTGACCTGCTTGGGCAACGCCATTATTTAATATAGTTATGCGGTTACCGTAAAGCCCATGTACGACAGGTTTAGAAATGCCACTTCCGTTCTTTAAGGTACTGACACCTGATATGGATTCTAGGATATTGGAAATATTTTTATAACCGCTATCTGAAATGTCCTGAGAAGTTAATGTCTCAAACTTTTCTGTTGATAGGGGAATATTACTTCCTGTAATAACAATATCATCGATAATATGATCTGTATGATCTAAAGTAAAGTAAAGTGTTGTGTCTGTTTCTATATCAGCAAAGACTAATTGAGTTTCACACCCAATGTGACTTATTGTAAAATGAAAATGACCAGAGTATAAATCGGAAATTATGAAGAAACCAAAACTGTCTGTTACACTTCCAGTTTTGGTTTCATTACATATAATATTTACATATTCTAAGGGCTCACCTGTAGATTGATCTTTGATGTATCCTTTTACATTCAAAGTTTCTGTTTGCCCATATCCATTAAGAACGAATAGGGATAGAAAAAAGATTAAAAGTTTATTGTACATCTAGTTCAAAAGAAACTTCTATGTCAGTTTCACCTCCTGCATTTGTAATATCACCTTCTGATACACCTTCAGCATCTTTAATTGGTTCGTGTCTTAGAATAATAGTTAATTGCCCATTTCCTGATGCCCCAGTCATAAATCCAGTTTCCACTCCCAAAGGATTGCCAGAAGCATCTTGGTCTTGATACGAAATAACTGTAGTGTTTAGAGTAGAACTAAAAAAGAATTGGTGCTCAAGATCTTCTTCCTTTACTTCTAAAGTTACATCTTCAACTGGATCTAAGGTTTCATTAAGAACTTGTATTCTCCCTGTGAAAACGGTGTTAGCTGGAATTATTTCTGAGCTTACTGTTGGTGCTATACCTCCATCACCATCTGGATCTATAAATTTGAATTGGAATGTTTCTCCTGTTGATGAAGTTAAAGTATAATTTAAAGTAGTAATTACTTCCTGAGGAATTGTGGTGACTGGATCATCCTTGCTACAAGAACTAAAAAGTACGACAGCAAATAATAGAATAATTGATACTATTTTTTTCATTTGTTATATTTTTATTACAAATGTAAAAAACTTTACGCAACAATGTTGCATTTAGGAATTATAAATTTTACTAAAGTGAATATGAAATATTATTTTCTTAAATATTTAGTAAGTCATTCATGGAAAATATTCCTTTCTTACCTACCACAAATTCTGCTGCCATCAATGATCCTTTTGCGAAGCCTTCCCTTGTGTAAGCTTCATGCCGTATAGATATTTCATCTATAGAAGAGGTGTATCTTACTTCGTGTATACCCTTTACATCGTTTTCCCTTATAGATGATATTTCGATTTTGTCATTTATATCTTTTTCATCTTGATGCCAACCGTCTTTTCTTTTTATATTTTCGATTATCTGCTCAGCCAATGTGACACCTGTACCACTAGGGGCATCTTTTTTCTCAATGTGATGTGACTCTGTCATAGAAATGTCATATTCTGAAAGATTGTCCATTAATTTTGCCAAGTACTTATTAACAGCAAACATGACATTAACACCCACACTAAAATTACTTGAATATAAAAATGGTGTCTCATTTTCTAAAAACAATTTTGATATTCTGTCATAGTCCGAAAGCCAAGCTGTGCTTCCACATACTGTAGGCACCTTATTTTGCGCCAATATCTCCAGATTTTTAGCTGCGGATTGTGGTGATGTAAATTCAATAGCAACATCTAACGCATTTAAATTTTTAGCATTCAATTCCAAAACATTTGAGGTACTGATACGCAATATAACTTCGTGTCCGTTTTTTATGGCGATTTTTTCTATCGTTTTGCCCATTTTACCATAACCTATCAATCCGATTTTGAGTTTTTTACCTGACATTACTTTACATTTGTGCCATAAAATTAGCATTTGTGATACAGAATGATTTACTATTAAGGACAATAAATAAAGAAACTGTTGAAAGACCTCCAATTTGGTTAATGAGACAGGCTGGTAGAATTCTTCCAGAGTACAGAGCAGTGCGAGCTTCTTTGTCTGGTTTTGTGGAATTGGTGAGAACACCAGATTTGGCTGCTGAAGTAACAATTCAACCTGTGGATATCTTGGGCGTTGATGCGGCAATCATTTTTAGTGACATCTTGGTAATACCAGAATGTATGGGTTTGCCTTATGAGTTGATAGAGAAGAAAGGTCCTTTCTTTCCAAAGACAATCGAGTCAGGTGCTGACATTGATAAATTGGCTAGTGGGACTTCTGCTGCAGAAGGACTGGGTTATGTTTTTGATGCTATCGAAATCACAAAGAAAAGGTTAAATGGGAGAGTACCATTGATTGGATTTAGTGGTGCTCCTTGGACATTACTGTCATACATGATTGAAGGTCAAGGATCTAAGACTTTTTCAAAAGCCAAAGGATTTTTATATAAAGAACCAAAACAAGCGCATAAACTATTAACAAAGTTGACAGAAACAATCATTGCTTATCTGAAATTGAAAATCAAAGCAGGCGTTGATGTTGTTCAAGTTTTTGACTCTTGGGCTGGTTTGTTGGATCGTCAATTGTATAGAGAATTTTGTATTCCTTATTTACAACAGATTGTAGATTCAATTGACGAGGTTCCTGTAATAGTTTTTTCAAAAGGAGCTTATTTTGCAATTGAAGATATCATCAAATTGGGGTCGGATGTTGTTGGTTTGGATTGGACTATGTCTGCAGATTCTTTTAGATCGCAATATGGTGATGAAGTAGTTGTTCAAGGCAATCTTGATCCTTGCACATTGTATGGAGATCAACAAACATTGGATAATAGAATTCATAGTATGATCAATAATTTTGGCAAGCATCATGTTTGTAATCTTGGTCATGGTGTTTATCCTGATACTCCATTGGATAATGTCAAGCACTTTATAAATACAGTTAAGGCTTATAGGTATTAAATTCAAAAAAATAAATAAAAATTAAGGACTTAAAAATCAAATTACTATACATATAGATTAAATCTATGTATATTAAGTATGCTGCGTAATTTGTGATTTTGGGCTTTCCTTATAACTTTACATGCTGCAAATTCCCAATGAGGCATATCCAGCAGAAATAACCAAAATTTGATCTGATGGGATGGTTTAAAAGATTCAAAGATGGCATACATACTGCCACGAAAAATAAAAAAGAAGCTCCTGATGGGCTTTGGTACAAGTGTAAAAGCTGTAATTCAACGATAACCGTAAAAGAACTTCGTGAAAACTTTTACATATGTCCTAAGTGTGATTATCATACGCGCATAGGCTCATATGATTATTTCGAGATGTTTTATGACGGGAAATATGAAATTCTATTCGATGAATTGATTTCAAAAGATTTCCTAAATTTCACTGATCTAAAACCTTATACTGAGAGATTAGAGACAGCAAAGAAAAAGACCAACCTTAATGAGTCAATAACAGTTGCTGTTGGTAAAATAAACAAAAGACCTCTGGTTACTGCTGCTATGGATTTTTCTTTTATTGGAGGCTCTATGGGATCAGTAGTTGGTGAAAAAATCGCTCGTTCTGTTGATTATTGTCTAGAACACCGTCTCCCGTTTATGATAATCTCTAAATCAGGAGGTGCAAGGATGATGGAATCTGCATTTTCATTGATGCAATTGGCCAAAACTTCAGTAAAATTATCACAACTTGCAAAAGCAGGTCTGCCATACTTTTCTTTCTTGACTGATCCTACAACTGGTGGTGTAACCGCATCATTTGCAATGCTTGGGGATATCAATTTCTCTGAACCAGGAGCATTAATCGGCTTTGCTGGTCCACGAGTAATAAAAGAAACTATCAAACGAGATCTTCCAGAAGGTTTTCAAAGTTCTGAGTTTTTATTAGAACATGGCTTCTTAGACTTTATAGTCAACAGGAAAGACCTTACTGAAAGATTATCAGATATGTTATTGTTGTTTGAACAAAAGGAAGAGGAGGCAGTTTAATCCTACATTAAGAATTCAATATCCCAAATAACTTATAAATGATATCTTTCATTATCATTTATAAAGAGATTTTTTACAAAAGATTGGATTTAATTCGATTGTAAATCTGAATTGATTTTTATTAAAAATCAAGAAGTTTAAGTACTTAACTTTTTATACTGCAGCATTAATACCTGAATCTTTTTTAAATCCAGAGCCCACAATTATTTACATATTTGTCTACTGAATTATCTTAAATCAGCAAGACAATTAGCTGACTTAAGCGTTTGTAAACGTTTGTTTAGGACATGGCATGTCTTAAGACATGCCATGTCCTAAATTTCAAGATAATAATTAGTCTTTTACAAATACCTTGAACTTTTTGTCAAACGGATCACAATGATCTAGCATGTCATCTATCAATG
>CAJQRD010000036.1 GCA_905480605.1 uncultured Saprospiraceae bacterium
ATGGTGTTACCTCAGTGACAAATCCTAGTATGATAGATGGTTTAATAGTCGGAACATATTCCGTAGTTGTGACAGACGCCAATGGTTGTCAGGCAGATGGATCTGTTATGGTTAGTGGATTAGGATGTTTTTTAATGATAACGCCTTCAATTTTAGACGTCAGCTGTTATGGAGAATCTACAGGTGAAGTATTGTTGAATGCAACCGGAATATCTTCTGGAGTTACATTCAATTGGTCTAACGGTGCAACGACATCTTCTATACTTGGAGTTCCAGCAGGAAGTTATGATGTGACAATAACTGAAAATGCTTCATGTATGGAAGTATTGACAGGACTGATAGTCGGTCAGCCTGATAGTTTGCAATCGGCAGTTACTTTATTGGTTAATCCTGAATGTTCAAATACAAACAATGGAAAAATTAATTTGGCTATTGCAGGTGGAGTTGAAGGATATGATTTATTATGGTCCAATGGTTTGACTAACGATACTATAATCGTAGGTCTAGACACTATGATTAATTTACCAGATACACTGACACAATTAAGTGTAGGAACTTATGCGTATACATTAACTGATAACAATGGTTGTACAGTTTTGGATTCTGTTATTTTAAACAATTCAGATATACTTCCTCCTACTGTTTTACTACAACAAGGAACAATTGTTTTGAATGATTCTGGTGAAGCAGAGTTAGCTGATTTTTCATTGGTTGATGCAGGCACTTTTGATAATTGTGAACTGGGTGAAATTCAGTTTAGTACAGGAGCTTTTACTTGTGATGACATTGGAATTCAAACATATGATGTTGTAGTTTTTGATACAAATGGCAATAGTTCTTCAGGTGAGGCGTCTATCGTTGTTTTAGAAATGACACCACCTGTAATAGATTGTTCTGGTTCAGCTGTTGTTACAAGCTCATGTGGAACTGTTGATTATCCAACACCTAGTGCAACTGATAACTGTGATGTTCCAACTGTTGCTCTTATAAATGGCTTGGCTTCGGGATCTTTATTTCCCGTAGGAGTTACAAATGTAACTTATAGCGCCACTGATGAATGTGGAAACTCAAGCTCATGTAGTTTTGAAGTAACGGTAGTCGATGACTTGGCTGCAACGTTCACTATTGTTGATGCGTCATGTTCCGGTGGTATGGGATCTATAAGTCCTGATATATCAGGAGGTACACCACCTTATACTGTTGATCCAACTGATTTAACAAATCTTGATGCTGGAAATTATAATGTAGTTATTACTGATTCTAATGGTTGTGCCTATATGGAAACAGTTTCTGTTGGCCAGTCAAATAATAATTTAGAAACAATTATAGCAACAACGGATGTGTTTTGTAATGGAGATACTGATGGATCTGTATCAATAGAAGTTGAAGGCGGTAGTGGAGATTATAGCATTGATTTCACGTCAGGCGCTGATCCAAGTGCTTTGGCAGCGGGTTTATACGAAGTTGTAATAACAGATAATTCTAATGGTTGTCAATTGGTTGAAGCGTTTGAAATTACAGAACCAGAACTAATTGAGGTTGTTATGCTTGAGGTAGAACGTGATCCTTGCACAGGTGTTTTAGGTAATATTGATATAAGTGTAAGTGGAGGTGTTGAGCCATTTATGGTAGAAGGAGATACTTTGGGGAATATTTTTATTCTTACAATAACAGATGCAAATGGTTGTACAATCACAGAGAACATTGAGCAAATGTTAATCAGTGAAATCTTGATATTAGAAAGTGCAGATATTATTGATTCTGATGCTACGAATAATGGATCGATTGATCTAACAGTAAGTGGAGGAATAGCACCTTATGTTTATTCTTGGGTAGATTCAAGTGGAAATGTCATCTCAACAAATGAAGACCTTAGTGATCTTCCAGTAGGGGATTACACCGTAATGGTGACAGATGCAAATGGATGTATAGTTACGAATACTTATACCATAGATATGGTAAGTTCAATTGTTGATTTGGACAAGGCGAATGAAAAAGTAATACTCTATCCAAACCCTAGTTCTGATAATGTTACAGTTGAGTTTATCGAAACAGTACCAACAGTGTTATCTATTATTGATGCAAAAGGAAGAGTAGTTCAAAATGTTTTGAATTTGAATTCTAGACAAAAGTTGAATGTGACAGATTTTACATCTGGAATATATATTATAAGATTGCAATATGAAAACTTTGTGATCGTAAAACCATTTTTCAAGATGTAGTGATTTACACATACACATTTGATTATTTATTGAATCCTCGTAAAATAGGTTGACATTTTAAATGAAAAAAGGCAATCAATTAATTTTGATTGCCTTTTTTGTGGTAAATATGATGGACTCTCTGCCAGAGAGGGGGTCTCTGCAAGAGGGTACCCTCTTGCTCATAAAATATTAATATTCCAAAGATTATGTAGTGAATTTTTAGGTAAGGGTTGCCATATCGTTAATGAAAGCAAGGATTTAATTAACCTCCCTGCCAGAGAGGGGTCTCTGAAAGAGGGTACTCCCTTGCAAATGGTGAAGTCATTTTTTTCAATTCAGTGTATAAAAAAATGACAACACCGAAGTATTGCCATTTTAAGTATACTGATTATTACTCAAAAACAAATTGCTAGTTTGTTCAACCAACAAAAGTCATCTCATGTATTGGGGCCGAGTTACGAATGTTTTGAGAGACTTGATCTTCAAACTTCTCAAAGTTTTTATTAAATAAATTAGCTAATTCGATTCTTTTTTCATCGTAATCTTCTTTATCTGCCCAAGAGTTACGAGGGTGAAGCAAATCACCAGGTATTTCATCACAGAAACTTGGAATGGCTAAATCAAACACATCAAAATTAGTGAATGATACATCGTCAAGATCTCCATCCAACACTGAAGTTATTAATTTTCTTGTATGCTTAAGAGAAATTCTGTTTCCAACTCCATAAGGACCACCAGTCCAACCTGTGTTAACCAACCAAATGTTTACACCATGCTTTTCTATTTTTTTCCCTAAAAGTTGAGCATATTGATTTGGGTGAAGAGGTAAAAATGGAGCTCCAAAACAAGCACTAAAAGTTGCCAAAGGCTCAACTATACCATCTTCAGTACCAGCAATTTTTGCGGTGTATCCAGAAATGAAATAAAACATTGCTTGTTCTACCGTTAATTTAGACAATGGAGGCAATATTCCAAAAGCATCACAAGTCAAGAAAAATATATTCTTAGGGTGTGGTGCAAGTGTTGGTTTGTAATGATTCTTTATATGATGAATAGGATATGACACACGCGTATTTTGTGTTACACTAGTATCTTCATAATTAGGTCTGCAAGTGCCTTCAAAGAATTTAATATTTTCTAGAATGGCTCCAGGTTTGATTGCATTATAAATATCTGGTTCATTTTCTTTTGTTAGGTTGATGCACTTCGCATAGCAACCACCTTCAAAATTAAATAACCCATCATCTGACCAACCATGTTCGTCATCACCAATTAGTTTTCTTTGAGGGTCAGCAGACAATGTAGTCTTTCCTGTTCCGCTCAATCCAAAAAATACTGCCGCATCTTTGTTCTCACCTACATTTGCTGAGCAATGCATTGATAAGACATCATAATGATGTGGTAAATTAAAATTTAATACGGAGAACATTCCTTTTTTAATTTCACCTGTATATCCTGATCCTCCAACAAGAATTGTTTTCTTTTCAAAATTAATTATTGAAAAATTTGCAGCCCTAGTACCATCAACAGAAGGATCTGCTTTAAATCCAGGTGCAACATAAACAGCCCATTCAGGAGAAAATGTAGTTAATTCTTCCTTTTTTAATCTGACAAACATATTGTGCACAAAATTAGCACTGTAAGAATGTTCAGAAAAGACACGAACTTTTAACTGATAACTCTCATCGTTACACACAGCAGCATCTTTGATAAAAATGTCTTTGCCTTTAAAATATTGTGTAATTTTTTCAAATAAGATGTCAAATTTGTCGCTGTCATATGGCTGGTTTATATCATTCCAGTCAACGGCGGTTTCAGTTACACTATCCTTAACGATAAATCTATCTAATGGCGACCTTCCTGTAAATCGTCCAGTTTTAATAGTTAGAGTTCCGTTTTGTGTTAAGGTGCCTTGATTACGGCGGAGAGTGTCCTCAATAAGCTCGTTTGGCTTGAGATTCCAGTAAGCAGTTTTAATCTCACTTAGATTGTGATCACTTAAATTGGCGTTTGGGTTTTTGACGCCGATAACTTTCATCATCTGGTAAATGTTTTAGTTAGAATCATGGTACAAAGAAAGAGAGACAATTATTATTTCATAGTGTCAATTATACGTAAAGTACCTGCTTAATCATTACATAATCTAAGTGTCAATTATACGTAAAGTCTATGTTTATTGGTCCTGGACAGTAAGCAGATAAACGGTTAACGCAAGTGTTAAATAAATGTTAAGAAAAACTAAGATTGCTTAAGTTTTCAAAGTCAATCATAAAGACAACTGAGATATTTGTAAATAAATTTCCTATTATTTTTAAACCACAGTAGGGGTATTTGGTTTGAGGATCATCTTAACAAATAAATACAATACTTATGTTGCATTCATCCAAATTTTTGATTTTAAGAGATTTAGAGATTTTTAATTCTTTCTCAGACATTCAAATTGAGCAATTGAGTAATCAAGTTTTGTTTGAAAAATGTCCTAAGGGTAAATTTCTATTCCAAGTTGGTGACGCTATGTCTTATGTTTATATCATTCACAAAGGTGCTGTCAAAGTAGGCATGAATACCAGCAATGATAAAATCCTTATTAAAGAGATAGCTTATAAAGATGAGTTTGTGGGAGAAAACATCTTACCAGGCCATTCAGAAAGAAGATTATTTGCACATGCAGTAAAAGATACTGAGGTTTTCAAAATACCAACAAGCTATTTCAAATCAATGCTAGAAAGGAATCCTAACCTTTGCCAAAACTTAACCCAAATACTTATTAAGAAAATGTCATCCTTGGAAACAAGAATGAGCAATTTCGTATTCAAAAAAGCACAAAGCAGAATTGTTGACTTTTTGAAGGAATTGGCAGTAACCAATGGGTTGAAAATAGGAATGGACGAAATACTAGTCAATCATGGTCTTTCTCATAAGGAAATTGCCAATATCACAGATACTTCACGTCAAACAGTCGCTAGGGTCTTAGGGGACCTGAAACGACAAAATATCATCCATTTTAGTCCACGAAAACCACACAAAATATTAATACGTAACATGGTTAATTTAGCTTAATATCGACATCAGCATTTCTCAGAGGTTTTCATTTCGGTAAATTACTTAATGTCATCTTTGGAACAGTGTTATTACAGCATTTAAGTTCTAAAAAATTATCTTTACTTTGTATTCGTGTTTTAACTCTTTACATTATTTGCCCTTTAACTAAGGAACAGACTAATCTTGATTTTTAAAACGTATTAATAAGAGATCTCATAAACGGGATTGTAAAAAGTGATTATGGATTTTAATTTAGAAAAAGATATTGTATTTTTTGATATTGAGGCAACAGGATTAAATGTTATAAAGGATAGAATTATCCAATTGGCATTAATTAAATACACAAAAGAAAAACCACAAGGTGAAGAATTGACCTTGATGATTAATCCTGGTCCTGTATTGATCTCAGAAGAGGCTTTTAATGTACATGGAATATCTGCACAGATGGTTGCAAACAAACCAACTTTCGATCAAGTTGCAGATACAGTTTGGGATTTTATTGGAGATGCTGATTTGGGAGGTTATAATTCAGATCGATTTGACATTCCAATGTTAATGGAGGAATTTGCACGTGCTGGAAAAGAATTAAGCCTCGAGAATCGACGGACTATAGATGTGCAAAAAATATTTTATAAAATGGAGCCAAGAACGCTGTCTGCTGCTTATAAAGTTTATTGTAACAAGGAAATTGAAAATGCACACGATGCATTGGAAGATGTCCGTGCTACAGTAGAGGTTCTTAAAGGGCAGATTAAGCGTTATGAAAATGTCGATTGGGTCGATGGAGATGGTTTCACACATACTGCACCAATCAAAAATGATATGACAGCTATTGCTGCTTTTACAAATGACAAACGGACAGTTGATGTGACTCAAAGGTTTAAGTACAATAAAAATGGTGAAATCGTTTTTAATTTTGGGAAATACAATGGTCAAATTGCTGCAGAGGTATTAACAAGAGACAAGCAATATTACCATTGGATAATGGATAAAGACTTCTCTGCTCAAGTAAAGCAAATTGTAAAGAAAATCGTAAAAGAGCATGGAGGGAAAAAACAGTCTTCATAAATTCTTATTTTTATTTTCACTTCTTTTCATACTTTTTGCTTGTGAGCAAACAGAAGATGGGTGCCTAGATTTGCTATCCTCCAATTATGGTTTTGATGCGGTAAGTGAATGTGAGGAATGCTGTGAATATCCAGACTTTAAGATTGGTTTAGGTATTATAAATGATACCATAGAGAATGCTCTAAATGATACAATAGTTCTAAGTGGTGGCGATACTTTAATATTTAAAAATATTGAATTGTTGTTCTCTGAAATAGAAATTGAAGGTATAAATGATACTTATAAAATTCTTGATTCAATCGAGGTAAATGATCTATACATCAAAGACGATTATGTTTACTTTCAAAGCCCATCTACGAAGATTGTTGGTCAAACACGTTTGGAAGATACAATTAAAACAGTGTCCGTTCATTTGGGTTTTAATGAAACAACTGTGTCGACATATAAGCCATTTGAAAATATAGACAACACCAGTCAATTAGACTTAGCATTAGACAGTTTGTATTTTGATGATGAAGAAATATTCTACTTCAGTAGAATTCAAATTGAGTTGGCTGACAGTATAAGAGAATTGAATTTGAAAAATTTGGATGTCAAGCTTGATTTTGAGTTGGATAAATTTGTTGATGCTGGTTCTGATTGGATAATTTCGTTTAATTTAGATCTTAATAAATTGCGTGATGGTATCACCTCTGATATGACCAATGAATTGCTGATTGAGACATTTGAGCAAAATTTTATATCATCTTTGAGCATTAAATAAAAACTTTTTGATTTTTAATCACGTTTAACGTAAAAAGATTACAGTGAGATTTCTTGGCATAGCTTTTTTAATGATAATTGGTTTGATCGTGGTATCATGTAGTATTGACGAACCCGTTATTGAACCTATGCCAGTAGATCTGACATCTATTCCTTACAACCCTATAGAATATATTATTTTACCGCCTGATTCATTTCCAATCTTTGAGCAGCCTACTAATAATATAATGACATTCGATGGTGTACAGCTGGGACGAGCATTATTCTATGACCCAATATTGAGTAAGGATAGCACAATGTCTTGTGCATCATGTCATTTGCCGAATGGAAGTTTTACTGATAATTTGAAGGTAAGTCTTGGAGTTGAAGACATTGCTGGAACGCGAAGTTCAATGGCATTGTTAAATGTAGGTTATTATTACAATGGTCTTTTTTGGGATGGACGGGCAAGAACTCTTGAAGAACAAGCACTTTTACCAGTTGAAGATCCAATAGAGCAAAATGCGACTTGGCCAGAGGTAATATCAAAACTCAAGAAAAGTGAAGTTTACCCTGAGTTATTTCGAAAGTCGTTTGGAATTCCAAACACGAATGGCATCACTAAGGAAAATGCAGCCAAAGCAATAGCACAATTTGAAAGAAGTTTGGTGTCATCAGGTAATAGCAAGTACGATAAAGCTGTAATGGGTCGATATATTTATACTGATCAAGAATTATTGGGTTTTAAAATATTTTTTGATGCAGATCCTCTAATCCCTGATGGAGAATGTTTTCATTGTCATAGTGCTCCACTTTTGACCAATAACGAGTATATGAATAATGGGATTACAGAAGCCTTAGAATTCGAAGATTTTAGGGACTTAGGATTGGGTGCTATCAGTGGAGAGCGTATTGAAAATGGAAAATTTAGGGTGCCAACCTTGAGAAATATAGAGTTTTCAGCTCCTTATATGCATGATGGTCAATTTGAAACATTGGAAGAAGTTATTGATCATTACAATTCAGGAGGTAAAGAATCAATTGGCAAAGATGCACTTTTACAACCTTTAGGATTAACCGAAGAACACCAAGCTGCATTAATTGCATTTTTAAAGACACTTAATGATGTCGATTTTATGAATGATCCAGGTTACCAAGATCCTAACGGTTAATTTTAAGAAAAGTCTAATTGCTTTAACAATTCTGCTGTTTATGACGACAAATTTATGTCGTTTATAGATTTTTTTACATGTTTTTTTCTGCTTGTTATAAATTAGGAAAAAAACAAAATAATATAATCAGGAAAATTCTACCTCTTACTTTTTTTACATTTATTTCTATTGTTGCATTTGGGCAATTAAATGTTGAACTGCTTTCTCAAGTTGATTATCCTAATGACACCGGTAACGATGTTTGGGGATATGTTGACAGTGATGGTAGTGAATATGGCATTTTTGGTACTGTCGAGGGTGTTTCAGTTGTTAATATTACTGACCCATCAAATCCAGAACAAGTTGACTTTATTAATCAACAAAGATCCACTTGGAGAGATATAAAAACATGGGGTGATTATGCTTATGTTACTTCCGATCAAGGAGGAACTACTGATGGCTTATTAATCATTGATATGGCGAATCTTCCCGACTCGATTTCATATAGAAACTATAACATGGCAATCCCAGGAGAAGGGGTTATCAATACTTGTCACAATCTATATATCGATGAAAGTGGCTTTTTATATTTAGCAGGATGTTCAAGTTTGAATGCTGGTGGGTTGATTATATTGGATGTTGCAACTACCCCTGGAGATCCAATTTTTGTTGCAAATGGAAATCCAGAATACTCTCATGATGTTTATGTTCGTGATAATAGAGCGTACAGTTCAGAGATTAATATTGGGTTCTTTTCAATATACGATGTGAGTAATAAAGATTCCATTGTTCAATTGGCAACTCAATCAACACCGTTCAATTTTACACACAATACTTGGCTGTCTGATGATAGTAATATATTATTTACTACAGATGAATTGGCAAATGCTCCTGTAGCATCTTATGATGTTTCAGATTTAGATAATATCAAACTATTAGATGAATTTAGACCTTTAAAAACTGTTGGTGATGGAGTGATTCCGCACAATGTTCATGTGTACGAAAATTGGTTGGTTATTTCATATTATTCGGATGGGTGTGTCATTGTAGATGCTACCAAGCCTGATAATTTGGTGGAAGTTGGCAATTGGGATACTTTTCTTGGAGGGCAAACTGGCTTTAATGGTGCCTGGGGGGCTTATCCCTTTTTTCCTTCTGGAAATATAATTGTTGGAGACATGGGAAGTCCTGATGAAAATGGAAGCCCTGCAGCTAAATTATTCATTCTTGGACCTGATTATACAAGAGCAGGTTATTTAGAAGGTAGTGTCAGTGAAGCTGGATCTGGAATTATGATAAATGGTGCAAAAGTTTCTATTGGGTCCATTGATTTAAAAGAGAATACTGATGCAAGTGGAGAGTACAAAACAGGAACACCAATTGAAGGTGACTATATGGTAACTGCTTCTGCATTTGGTTATATCTCAGAAACTAAAATGGTAACCATTGTAAACGGAGAAGTTTCGATAGCTGATTTTGAATTGGCAAGCGCACCAAGAGTAACAGCAAGTATAACTGTTAATGATGCGACTAATGGTCAATCTTTAGAAAATATCAAAGTTAATCTTTCCATTAATGGATTTGACGGAAACTATGTGACAGATGTTGCCGGTAATATCACAATTGATGATTTGATTGCTTCTGGTGACTATGTAGTAGTTGCTGGGGGATGGGGTTACAAATATGAGTTTACAACTGTTGATATTTTAGATGATACAAATGTAAACGAGATAAACATAGAACTTGAATTAGGATATGAAGATAATTTTGACCTTGATTTAGGATGGACAGTTGAAAGTATTGCCGCTCAAGGAGATTGGGAAAGAGCTTTACCATATGGTATAAGCCCTCCAGGTGCACCAGTTGAAATCGCTCCTGGTCACGATGCTGATGATGAAGGAGATTTTTGTTTTGTGACTGGTAATGCAAATGATTTAGTGGCTGGATTATTGTTTGGTGAAACTACCTTGACATCCCCTGTGTTTGACGCTACCACTATGTTAGAACCTGTATTAAGTTATGATACATGGTTTTGGGCTTCAACCCAAAATGGACAACCTGCAAAAGAGCCATTTGAAATTTACTTAGAAAATGGAATCGATACAATACGTCTTGATTCTCTAGAATTTGATTTGTTTGGAATTTTCACAGGGACGGCAACTCAAGATTGGCAAGCTACAGATAGCCTTAAGATTAGCGACTATTTAGCGCCAACTGATCAAATGAGATTAATTGTAAATGTTTCGCAGTCTGGTGGAAATGCAGTAGATGCAGGCTTTGATGCTTTCCAAATATTTGATGCTGGTGTTTCACCAACAATTGATTTGGTAAAGGATATTGATATTAAAATGTATCCAAATCCAAGTCAGAATGCTTTTTATATTGATGTACCAGAAGCATTCAGAAATAATGATTCAAGATTAGAAGTGATATCTATTGATGGTAAAGTAATTATGACCGTTGAAGGGAATAATTCTAGTGTATTGAGAATCGGTGAGGCTCTATCTAGTGGCGTTTATTTTGTGCAATTTGCAAACAGTCAAATAAGATCAAAAGCGGAAAAAATAATTAAGATTTAAGAATTGGTTTTTTATTATAATGTTAGACGTCCTATTGTTTCTTGCGATAGGGCGTCTTTTTTTATAGAAATTTTGCATGTCTTTATTGTATATGATATGGTGCGATCACTCTGGGGTCAATTTGATTCGATGTTCAGAAATCTTAATTTGGGCTTAAGCAATTTCCAATAAACGAACGAAGCATAAATTATCAGCATGGGCTCTAAGGTTATGACTCTAAACCTTTGTTGTGGATAAAAAACTAAAAATATTATTGCAATAGTTATGATCAAACTAATAGGTAGGACATGCTGCCAAAAATCTCTTTTTACTGCATGCCATAAAGTTATATACGCTGGAATATAAATGAGCATTCCAATTATGAGAGACAAAAACCAAGTCGAAAATTTATAGATTCTAAAATCTAGCCCTGGTAATATAAATCTTATAAGACCATTGAGTTTTAGTTTTATAAACTTAATTGGATTTTCTTTTATCCATGAGAATGCGACTTTTTGACGCGCCCTATTTCTTTCATAAATCGGCAGTGCATTGATATTTCCAAACCCCTCAGTTATATAGGGTTGGTGAAATATCAAATCTAAGTCACATGTTTTTTGTTGATTTGTTCTAAAGAATTTAAAACCTGAATTTAAACAAGGGTAAGTTTCGTCTGAATAACCAGCGACAAGTAATGAGTTGCTTCCATAACTCGAAAAACTATAAACCCCATGTAATTTTTTATTAACCAAGCCATGTGGAATAGTTGAAATTAATATTACAATTACAAACAAGACAGTTTTTGAAAATTTAATTCTTATCAAAAGAATACCTAGTAATATTGGTAACAATACTGTGATATGTGACTTCGTAAGAAAAGCAAGTGCAAAAAAAACAGATGCTAAAATTGTACTTTTAACAGTATGCGTATTTAGAAGTTCTAAAAAATGAAAGCAAAATATAATGAAAAATGATTGGAAGAGCGTTTCTTGTGTTAAAGTGAAGTTGTACCATAATGTCATTGGATATATGATGAAAATTAATGCAGAAATTATAGCAACCTCTGTAGATTTAAAAATTAAATATGCTGTTTTATAAATGTATACACTACTTAGTGATACAAGTAAAAACTGGCTACTAACCGCAAGCAATTCCCAGTTTTCAACAGCAACCCATTTGCATAAAACTAGAAAATAAGGATACAAAGGAGCAACAATAAAGGCCACAATATCAAGATCAAAATTTCCTTCTAAAATTCTATCACTGAGCATGTCATACCTGGTAGAATCTCCAAATAATTCAAAATTATTATAACCTGAAATCAACTTGAAAAGCAATCGACTCAAAAGGCAGATAAGGAAGATGCTAAGGTATAAGTACTTATGTTGATAATTTTTTATCATCTAAAACAATTATAAGATAAAATCTTTAATTAATTTTATAACTTGCATAATATGAATCACTGTTTCACATAGTGAAACACTTAAATTTTAATATGAATTATAATTTATTAGCAGAAACCTTGGATAAAGCAGCATTGTATGCTGAGCCCACAGCGCAAATTAGTGCAACTGAAAACATTAACTTAGATGAAGCTTATGCTATTCAAAGCATCTCAATGGCTAAAAGATATATCAGAGGTGAAAAGCTAGTTGGTATCAAACTTGGATTTACAAGTAAGGCCAAAATGGAGCAAATGGGTGTGCATGATATGATATGGGGAAGGTTAACTGATCGCATGGCTTACATGAAAGATGAGGAGTTAGATATGTCAACATTCATCCATCCACGGGCTGAGCCAGAGATTGCCTTTAGATTATCTAAAGATGTTGATGTTATTCTAAATAAAGACAATGCATTTGATTACATTGATGGAGTAGCCGTAGCTATTGAAATAATAGATTCTCGATATGAAAATTTTAAATTTTCTCTAGAGGATGTTGTAGCAGATAATTGTTCATCATCTGGATTTATTATTGGCGAGTGGGTAAAACCACAAGAGGTAAACAATTTAGAAATGAGTTTGTCTTTGGATGGTGAAGTTGTACAAGCAGGAAATTCAAACGCAATCCTAGGTGATCCAATGGAATCTTTGTTTGCCGCGTCGAGATTAGCAATGGAAAACGGTGAAAATCTTCTTGAAGGTTATGTTGTATTGGCAGGTGCCGCAACTCCTGCAATGTATATTAAACCTGGACAAACTATATCGGCTATTGCTGATGGGTTAGGTGATGTTTCTTTAAAAGTGTCTAAATAGTGTCAACAATAACGAGCAATCGACCACAGAACGGAAGCTTGGTGAAAGCTTTTGCTCTACTTGAGTTTTTTTCAAATCAGAAAAAACAATGGGGTGTTCGTGAATTATCACGTCATATTGGTGCCAATGAAAGCACCACCTATCGAATGATGGCAACATTGGAATCATTGGATATACTTTATAAAAATCCAGAAACTGAAAAGTACGCACTAGGTCTTAAGCTTTACGAACTTGGGAATAGGGTAGATATTAATGCTTCATTTATACATTTAACACATCCTGAATTAGAACGTGTAGCTTTGGAAATTGAAGAAACAGTCCATTTAGGAATTTTAAGAAATAACAAAGTGCTAATGGTGGATAAAGTAGAAAGCTCCATGGGCTTGAGACTTGATTCATCAGTTGGGCAAATGAGTCCTATTCATTGTACAGGTATAGGTAAAGTTCTTGTTGCTTTTGGTGATAATATGATTACCTCTTTTTTAAAATCTTATGATTATGTTCGTTTTACAGAGAAAACAATAATCAACAAAGCAGATTTTGATAAGGAATTACGAAAGATAAAAAAACAATTTTACGCAATTGATGATCAAGAATTTGAACAAGGATTGATTTGTGTTGCTGTTCCTGTTTTTAATAAAAAAAATGACTTGGTGGCATCTTTAAGTGCTGCGGGTCCATCAGTAAGATTTAAAAAAGATTCATTGTTGGAATATGTATCTATTTTAACAAAAGGCGCCAACGCCATTCAACAAAATATTGGAAATTATAAAATTTAATTAGGTCATGGCCACTAACGAAGGAAAATATTCAACTGTTCATTATAGAAATTACTTGAAGTTAGATAAAATATTATCTGCTCAAAATTTAAGAAGTGAAGTTCAGGAAGAGAATGCCGCACATGATGAAATGTTATTCATAATTGTTCACCAAACATATGAGCTTTGGTTTAAACAAATCATTCACGAACTGCAATCTGTTGTTAAGCTTTTTACAATGGAAAAAGTTGATGAAAAAACAATTGGAAATTCAATCATAAGACTGGAACGTGTAGTGGATATTCAAAAGATCTTGATTGATCAGATTGGGATAATGGAAACAATGACTCCTCTTGATTTTTTAGATTTCCGAAAGTACCTTTTCCCAGCCTCGGGATTCCAAAGCTTTCAGTTTCGAAAAATCGAAAATTTGTTGGGCTTAGAAACGCCTCAGAGAATGACCTATAATGGTTGTCCATACAGCAGTGTGTTCAGTCCCGAAAAGGAAGAAGAGTTAATGCAACTAGAGAAAGATACATCCTTGTTTGAAGCTATGGAAGGCTGGTTGGAACGAACACCGTTTTTAAAGCTGGGATCCTTTAATTTTTTAGAGGAGTATAAAAAGGCAGTTGGAAGAATGCTTGATACAGAGAAAAAGGCCATAAAATCCTCTGAGTATTTAACAGAGCATGAAGTGGAAATGCGAATCAAGATGCTAGAAGGCACAGACAATTATTTTGGAGTGGTCCTTGACAAAGAAAAATATCTGAAGATGCAAGAGACAGGTGAAATTCGAATGAGTTATGAAGCTACAATTTCTGCATTGTTTATAAATCTATATCGAGATGAACCAATTTTGCATCTACCATATAAATTGTTGATGTGTATGATAGAAATTGATGACGCTTTGACAACGTGGCGTTATAGACATGCACAAATGGTACTTAGAATGCTGGGCAACAAAATGGGAACAGGTGGATCTTCTGGCCATACTTACTTGAATGCAACAGCACAAAAACATATGATCTTTAAAGATTTACATAATATATCAACATTGCTGATTCCGAGATCAGAAATCCCTAAGTTGCCAGAGTCTTTAGAAAAGCAATTGAGTTATTACTATACAAATCAATAAACAGTTATATAATGGTCGAAATATTTAATTATATAAATGGAGAACATCTAAAGAGTACTTCTAATGAAAGTATGGATGTAATCAATCCCTCAACTGGTGAAGTATATGCGCAAGTAGCCAATTCAAATTCAACAGATGTTGACAATGCATATGCTGCAGCAAATGCGGCTTTCGAAGGTTGGTCAAATACATCAATAACTGAGCGTTCTCGTATCTTAATACGGATTGCAGATTTGATTGAAAGTCAATTGGATACGTTGGCAATGGCGGAAAGTGTTGATAATGGAAAACCATTATGGCTTGCCAAGAAAGTGGATATTCCGCGTGCGTCTTCTAATTTTAGATTTTTTGGAAATGCCATCACGCAATTTGCATCGGAATCTCATAGCAACCCCAATTCAATAAACTACACAGTGAGAAGTCCACTCGGCGTTGTGGCTTGTATCTCTCCATGGAATCTTCCTTTGTATTTATTTACATGGAAAATAGCACCAGCTTTGGCTGCAGGTAATACTGTAATTGCAAAACCATCTGAGGTCACACCCATGACTGCTTATTTGCTTACTAAGATTTGTGATGAGGCAGGATTACCAAAGGGTGTTTTGAATGTTATTCATGGTCAAGGGCACAGATCTGGAGATGCAATAAGTAATCATAAAGGAATCAAAGCAATTTCATTTACGGGTAGTACAAAAGTAGGAGCACATATTGCGAGTATAGCTGCACCGAAATTTAAAAAATTGTCATTGGAATTAGGAGGCAAAAATCCAAATATAATCTTTGCTGATTGTGATTATGATAAAATGTTGAAAGTCACAGTCAATTCTTCATTTGCAAACCAAGGTCAAATTTGTTTGTGTGGGTCAAGAATCCTAGTAGAACGAAAGTTGTATGATAAATTTAGAAGTGATTTTGTAGTCAAAGTAAAGCATTTAAAAGTAGGAAATCCTCTTGCTGAAGATACTAAAGTTGGAGCTTTAGTATCAAAGGCTCATTTTGAGAAAGTTCAGTCATATATCGAACTGGCAAAAGAAGAAGGCGGGAAAATATTGTGTGGCGGAAATGTAGTAAAACCTGAAGGACTAGAAAATGGATATTATATTGAACCGACTGTGATTGTAGACCTTCCTTATAATTGTCGTACTAATACTGAAGAAATTTTTGGTCCGGTTGTTACAATCACTCCTTTTGACACAGAAGAGGAAGCTATTCAAATGGCAAATTGCACTGACTACGGATTGTCTTGCACTCTGTGGACAACAGACTTAAATAAAACGCAAAGAGTTTCTAAAAATGTTGATGTAGGAATAGTATGGGTCAATACATGGTTGAATCGTGATTTACGTACACCATTTGGTGGAGTAAAAAATTCGGGTGTTGGTAGAGAAGGTGGTTTTGAAGCATTAAAGTTTTTTACTGAGCCTAAAAATATTTGCATAGAGTTTTAGAATTTATTTTTAATAATTCTAATTTTATAATAGATAATTAATAATAATAAACGCACATAGGATTGATATCAATTTTTTAAATAATCAAATTTGTGATATTATAGCGGCATTATGAATTTTAGGTGGAAAAAATTTAAAATCTGTTAAAAAACGATGGCATGTTTGAGCTGAAAGCGAGTTTGCACTTGTTTAGGATTTTAAAGTTTTGGAACCGTTAAGAAATATAGACAGCCTAGACTTTTTTGTTTCGTTTTTGTGTCATGACAAAAATGAAAGCCGTGCCGGCGAGGCAAAGGAAGAGTATTGAATTTATTATGAATTGTATTTAATATTTAATTAAAATAGTTCAATGAAAATACACTATTAAGATAAATAAATAATGAGAATAAACGCACATTCACATCTGTTGCCTTATCCAGAACAGATTCCTCAATTCATGAAGGACAAAGAAATTTTCTGGATTGATGATTCCCGAAAGTTTATGTATTCAAAAAATTGGAAACGGCCAGTTACTGATCCCAGTTTCTTTTTGAATGAGAAAATGGAATGGATGGAACGCAATAATATTGATCATGCTGTTGTTCTCAACCTTTCTCAACTCTATGGCAATGGTTTGCGCCAAGAAGAAATGAAGCAAGTGCTAAGGTTTCAGAATGATTTCAATGCAGAAGTACAACACAATCATCCAGATAAATTTACAACGGGATTTGTTGTGCACGCAGGGTTTGTAAAAAGTGCATTGTGGGAAATGGAAAGATGTGTTGAGAAATTGGGGTTACGTGTTTTATGTTTGCCTACACATTATATGGATTCAGTTGGAACTTGGAGAACAATTTTTGATGAAGAAACTGAACCCATTTTTGAATTGGCGAATAAGTATAAACTGGCTGTAGAAATTCATCCATACGATGGAGAGAAGTTTATAAAATTAGAAAACACGGCTTGGCGTTTCCATTTGGTTTGGATGTTAGCTCAATGTGCAGATTCATATCATTTTTTTACATTAAATGCATACCAAGAAAAATATCAAGACATGAGAGTTTGTTTTGCTCATGGTGGTCAATTGGCACAAATTAGTTTGGGCCGGAGAATCCAAGGGTTTGATGGTCGTCCAGATCTATTTAAAGGCAAATCACATCCTAGAAAAGCAATTGGACATTCAAACATATTTTTTGATACACTTGTTCATGACACTGACTCCTTAGAATTGATGGTAAGAAGGAACGGTACCGATCAAATAGTTATGGGTTTAGATGATCCTTACCCACTAGGTGAAATGGAAAGTGAATCACAGTCTTCTTATCCAGGAAAATTACTGGACTTGGCAATGGAACGCGATATTATTAATAAGGATCAGTACCAAGATATTTGGGAAACAAATGTGATGCGTTGGTTAGGAGATGAACAATCAGCAAAAATTAAGAAAGCGGTAAATGGGAAATAAATACAATTTTGAGAATACAGTTGATTTTGCTAAACGGCAAGATTCACAAGATGAATTGAAGGAATTTAGGAATAGATTTCATCATCCAATTGATGATAAGGGCCACCAGCATATATACTTATGTGGAAATTCACTTGGCTTGCAACCTAAGTCCACTGAATCCAAGATTCAACAAGAACTTTTAGATTGGAAAAAGTATGGAGTTGAAGGACATTTTAATGCTAAGAACCCTTGGATGCCTTATCACGAGTTCTTGACGGAAGCTATGGCAGAAGTGGTAGGTGCTAAAAAGGATGAAGTAGTCGTGATGAATACACTGACAGTCAATTTGCATTTGATGTTGGTTTCATTTTATAAGCCGACCAAAACGAGATATAAAATATTGATTGAGTCGGATGCTTTTCCATCTGATAAATACGCGGTACAATCGCAAATCAAATGGCATGGTTACGATGAGAAAGATGCATTGATTGAGTTAAAGCCAAGAGAAGGTGAAGTTTGCTTGAGGCATGAAGATATTGTAGAGTATGTGCTTGAACATGGGGATGAGATTGCTATGATAATGTTGGGCAATACGAATTATTATACAGGACAGTTTTTTGATATGAAATCCATTACAGAAGTGGGGCATCAAAAAGGTTGTGTTGTTGGATTTGATTGTGCACATGGCGCAGGGAATGTAGAATTGAATTTACATGATTGCGGAGCAGACTTTGCAGTATGGTGCAGTTATAAATATTTAAATTCTGGACCTGGAAGTTTGGGAGGTTGCTTCGTGCACGAACGCCATATAAAAGATAGGAATATTCCAAAATTAGCAGGATGGTGGGGACACAATAAAGATACCAGGTTTGGTATGCGCGATGGCTTCGATCCTATCCCTACTGTTGAGTCTTGGCAGTTGAGTAATCCACCAATATTATCAATGGCAGCTGTGTGGGCATCTCTGGAAATTTTCCAGGAGGCCGGAATGTCAAACCTAAGAAAGAAGGCCAAACGAATGACAAGTTACTTAGAGTTTCTTGTAAATGATTTGGGTAACGAGTCTATTTGTATTATAACTCCAGACAATGAAAACGAAAGAGGAAGTCAATTGTCTATTCAGGTAAAGAATGCAGATCGAAAGTTGTATGATAAAATCACAGCGGATGGCGTTATTGCTGATTGGCGTGAGCCAGATGTAATACGGATTGCTCCAACGGCATTGTATAATAATTACGAAGATTGTTGGAGGTTCGTTGAGTGTTTGAGAAAGGGTTTAGATGGGTGAAAGTAGATAGGCAGGTGACAGGAGCGAGATAAGAGGAGCCAGCTAGAAGTGATTGATTGTGGTTAACGGTTTACGGATAACGATTGTTTGGTATTTTTTAAGCGTTCAGTTTTTTTTGAAATATAATTTCGACCTATTGTTTACTTTTTAGTGAAAAAATCATTTAAAGTAAAGATGAGTATATGTCTAAGTTTAAAGAATTAAGAATTTGGCAAGAAAGTATGATTTTAGCAGAAATGGTTTATCGTATTATAAAGAATTCAAATTTTAATAATGATTATCGAATGATGGATCAATTACATGGATCTTCTATATGTGTTCCATCTAATATCGCAGAGGGCGAAGAGTGTGGTTATATGAAAAATCAAATAAAATATCTGAACATAGCAAAGGGTAGTGCGGCAGAATTAGTCACACAATTAATATTGTCCCAAAGAGTCGGTTATATTAAGGAAAGTGAACTCATTTTACTTGAAAATAAAGCACATAAAATTATTGCTTCAATTAAGAGGTATATTCATGTAAAAAAGAGACAAGTGGGTTGAACCTATACAAGCTGTTTTTTATTTATAACCGTAAACCGTAAACCGTAAACCGTAAACCGTAAACCGTAAACCGTAAAACAGCAAACCGTAAACCGTAAACCGTAAAACCGTAAAACCGTATAACCGTAAAACCGTAGAAATGAAAACAATAATAGTAGGCGCAGGACTTTGTGGATCATTGCTCGCTGTAAGATTGGCGCAGAGAGGACATAATGTAGTGATGTATGAGAAAAGGGATGATATGCGCAAAGCAAGTAATGATTCAGGAAGATCAATTAATTTGGCGTTATCTGCGCGTGGGTTGATGGCACTTGAGCGTGTTGGATTAAAGAAGACAATTGTGGAAGATTGCATTCCAATGAAAGGTCGTTTGATTCACCCATTAGGAGGAGATACTTTCTTGTCACCATATAGTGGCAGAGATGAAGATTATATAAACTCAGTTTCTCGTTCAGGGTTGAACATCTTATTGTTGAATGAGGCTGAAAAGTTAAGTAACGTTGAAATTAAATTTGACTATAATGTTACAGATGTTGACTTATCGAAAGCCCATATTAAAGGAATTGACATGGGTGGAAATGAATTTACCGATGATGCAGATTTGGTAATTGGCACAGATGGGGCAGGATCAGTTGTTCGAAGATCAATGATGTCTCAAACCACTAAATTATTGTTTAATTATTCGCAAGATTTTTTGCGTCATGGTTATAAGGAGTTGAGTATTTTGCCTGCTGATGGTGGAGCATTCAAAATTGAAAAAAATGTATTGCATATTTGGCCAAGAGGGCATTTTATGATAATAGCATTACCAAATCTGGATGGCAGTTTCACTTTGACAATGTTTCATCCCTATGAAGGCGAAACAGGATTCAATACTTTGGATACGAAAGATAAGGTCAAGGCAATGTTTGAAAAATACTACAGTGATTTGCTGCCTTTTATTCCTCACTATCTTGATGAATATTTTGAAAATGCAGTGGGTACATTAGGAACAATAAAAGCGTATCCTTGGCAAGCTTATGGAAAGACATTAATTATGGGAGATGCGGCGCATGCTATCGTACCATTTTATGGTCAAGGAATGAATGCATCATTCGAAGATGTAAGAGTATTTGATGATATGCTGGATCTTTACGGTGATGACTATGAAAAAGTATTATTTAATTTTCAAGAATCCAGAAAGGAGAATGCAGATGCCATTGCTGATTTGGCAATTGACAATTTTTATGAAATGAGAGATCATGTAGACGATAAAGCATTTATGTTGAAGCGTAAATTGGAAATGCAACTTGAACAAAATTACAGTGATTACTATTCTAAATATTCATTGGTCACTTTTCGTCCTGAATTGGATTATAACACTGCTATGCTTTTAGGTCGGCAACAAGATAAGTTGTTGCTGGGTATAGTAGAAAAAGAAAGCAGTGATTGGAACCTAGCTGATGTTATGTCTCAAATTAAAAACCTTCATACAAATTTTAACAATGAGTCTAGAAAGTAAAGTACTAAAAGATCGTGCTCAGCCATTGGGAATGTATCCTCACGTTAAGCGCGTAGGTGATTTTATTTATGTGTCAGGAACTAGCAGCAGAAGGAGTGATAATACTCACGTGGGAGCAGAACTTCAAGATGATGGCAACTATAAACTTGACATAGAAAAACAAACCGCTGCTGTAATAGATAACATTCAAGTGCTTTTAAAAAGTATCGGAGCTGACCTTAGTGACTTAATAGATATGGGTGTTTACCTTGTGGATATGAAAGACTTCAAAGGTTATAATAAAGCATATGCAAAATATTTTGATCATACTGGTCCAACACGTACTACAGTCGCTGTTTCAGAATTACCTCATCCTAATTTATTGATTGAGATTAAGGCGATTGCTTACAAGCCGGTTTAATTCACTCTATATTGTTGTTACATTATCATTGATAAATTCACAATGATAAAAGAATATCAAGGACAAAAAATATGCGTATAAACAAATATATATACTCCTTTAGATATGACAATACAGAAAGTGCGTTATGTAAGCTTGAATCGAAATGTATTTTCAATAAGGAGGAAAAGAATAAACTGCTTTTTTCGGATAAAAAAACAGATCCCTCAAACAGTGCTTTCATTAAAAGCAGGCTTGATGTTATTTCATTTGCTAAGGATTATTCCACGCTAATAAATGAAATCAAAAAAGAAAGTATACGCATTGAAGGTTTCAAGGTTGAATATTTAGTTTTTGATGGTGATACAACTGGATATGCTGAGCGGCTTGAAAAGTTAAAGGATATAGGCTTCAGCATTGAAGGCATTCCTGATTATTATAACCCAACAAAAATTTATGCTTTATGCTGTTACGAGGGTACTTGGTGTTTTGGTGTTTTGATAAAAAATAATTTTGCTTGGTTTAATCACAAACAAAAACCAAGCTCATACAGTAACTCAATAAGTATAAATATAGCCAAAGCTCTTGTAAATATCGCAGCAACTACAAACAATGATGTAAAGTTATTAGATGCATGTTGTGGAGTTGGTACAATTATGCTAGAAGCCTGTTTTGCAGGAAAAAAAATTGAAGGCTGTGATATTAACAAGAAGATTTGTAATAATGCACGAAAAAATCTCTCTCATTTCAACTATATTGCAAACGTATATCACTCCGATATAAAAGACATTAGTAAACGGTATGACGCTGCGATTATTGACCTGCCATACAACTTGTATAGCAATGCAACTGATAATGATATCATACATGTTATTGAGTCAACAGCAAAAATTACAGATCGACTGGTTATTGTATCTATTGCAGATATTACAAACTTAATCCTCAACACTGGATTCAAAATATCGGATTATTGCAGTGTGTATAAAAGAGGAAAGAAAAGTTTTGCTAGAAAAATATGGGTTTGTGAAATGATAAGATAGATAGGAAAAGCTTCATTCAATGGATAAGCGTTCAATTCGATCAAGCAATTTGGGTTTTTAGTATTATCAGTCTAAATATTTAGACTGAATAGCGCATTTAATTTGCACTTAAAAACATAAGATGAGTTACTATATTTTATGAATGAGCTTGAATTGACCTTCTGAATTTTAGGTATGAATGAATGATCTCGAAAAAGTGAAGTACGACAGTGCTTCAAATGAATGAACCACGAAAGTGGTTGTTGAGCTGAAAGCTAGCCACCCATCCGCTATCACGTTTCATACACTTTGAGTTTTACCGAACTCGACTGCAAGCGCAGATCGTTCATTCATGCTTGTTTAGGTTTTTAAATCTTTGGAACCGTTAAGAAATACAGATAGCCTTGATTTTTTTGTTTAGTTTTTGTATCAAGACAAAAATGAAAGCCCTGCCGGCTAGACAAAGTATAAATAAATGATTTACAAGAGTTTATAATTACAATTTTGATAAAATAGTGCATTCTAAATGCGCTCGTATGTTTGAGAATATAAAGAAACGATATATTTATTCGATATTACGAACTCGCCTAACTACATTTGGTCCAAATTAACATAAGATATTATAAATGAGAAACATTTTAATTATTGGCGCAGGACGTTCTGCTACATCATTAATAAAATATTTGTTAGATAAATCAGAAAGTGAAGATCTATTCATTACAATTGGTGATTTAACTGAAGAAAGTGCTCAAAAATTTACTGTAGGACACCCAAATGCAAAAGGCATCAAACTTGATGTTTTTGATGCTAAACAAAGAAGTGAATCAATTGAATCAGCTGACCTTGTCATCTCTATGCTACCTGCTAGGTTTCATATTGAAGTGGCAAAAGATTGCATTTTATACAAGAAGCATTTAGTTACGGCCTCTTATGTCAGTGATGAGATGCAAGCTTTGGATACAGATGCTAAAGCGAACGGCTTAGTATTTATGAATGAGATTGGAGTTGATCCAGGTATTGATCATATGAGTGCTATGCAAGTTATAGATCGGATTAGAGATGCTGGAGGAAAAATGTTGATGTTTGAATCCTTTACTGGAGGATTAATTGCGCCGGAAAGTGATGATAATCTATGGAATTATAAATTTACATGGAATCCAAGAAATGTTGTTCTTGCCGGACAAGGAGGACCAGCTGAATTTATTCAAGAGGGGACAACCAAATATATTCCCTACCATCGACTTTTCAGAAGGACTGAGTTTCTAAATGTAGAAGGATATGGTCAATTTGAAGCATTAGCCAATAGGAATTCATTAAAATACCGAAGTATATATGGTCTAGAGGATGTCCTTACCCTGTACAGAGGAACGATGCGTCGAGTTGGATTTAGTAAGGCTTGGAATATGTTTGTGCAACTTGGTTTGACAGATGATTCTTATAAAATTAATAATTCCGAAAACTTGAGCTATAGAGATTTTATCAATCTTTTCTTGCCTTATTCTCCGACAGATTCGGTAGAGTTAAAAACCAGATATGCATTGAAAATTGATCAAGACGATTTGATGTGGTATAAATTATTAGAGTTAGATATTTTTAGCAATGATAAAAAAATTGATATTAAGAATGCCACTCCCGCTCAAGCTCTTCAGAAAATATTAATGGATAAGTGGACTTTGAAACCTGACGATAAAGACATGATCGTTATGTATCACAAGTTTGGCTATGAATTGAAGGGACAAAAACACCAAATTGACAGTAAAATGGTATTGATCGGAGAAGATCAAACATATACTGCAATGGCGGCAACTGTGGGCCTTCCAGTAGCAATTGCAGCTATTAAGATTCTAAATAAAGAAATAATAACACCAGGTGTTCAAAGACCATTAAGCAAAGAAGTTTATACGCCTATATTGAAAGAGTTAGAAGAGTACGGTATCCACTTTAAAGAAGAACAAGTCGAGTACCTGGGGTATAATCCAGTTGGAGGTGTAAGTGGGTAATAAGTTAGAAGTTAATAATGTAGATTGATTAAGTACAAACTCTGTTTCAATATTAAACCTTGGCTTTGATAAATCGTCAATACTTATTGAATTCAGCGTTGATTAGTATAAAAATAAATATAGAGATTCTTAAATGCAAATCTTAAAAACCCATTACCATCCAGAAGTAAAAAACTTAAAAGATAAATCTATTTTTACGCGATTAGCCACAAGAGGAATAACGATTCAGGACAGCAGTATTTTACTGCTTTATACAGAAAGATATGATGATTTCAGCCTTCCTGGCGGAGGTCTAGACTCGAACGAAGATAAGATAGAAGGTATGGTGCGGGAGTTAAGTGAAGAAACAGGAGCTAAAAATATTAGAAACATAAAGCCATTTGGCGCTTATGAAGAGTTCAGACTTTGGCATAAACCAGACTATGACATTCAGCATATGATTTCCTATTGCTACACATGTGACATTAACAAAGAGCTTGGTGCCCCAAAGATGGAGTCTTATGAAATAAATAATGGAATGAAAGCTATGTGGGTAAATATTCATGAAGCTATAAGCCATAATTCAGTAACAATATCTACAAGTGAAAAAAAAGGGTTGTCTATTGAACGGGAAACATTTTTATTGAAACTAATAGCTGAAAATTTTATTTAAAATCTGTTCAAATCTTATTTTGATACTGTGTTGATACTCTCAAAAGTATGTTTGTTAAAACATTCAAAGTAATCTCTGCATTGGAAAATATTAATTTTTTAATGGTATTGGTTAAATTGATTATATCAATTAACTTATCCTTGTCGCAAAGAAGATGTCATTGATCGAAATGATATCGGAATTATTGTGGATCCACAATAATTGCATTAGTTTAGCTATGTAACCTAAATTATAACCAATACCTCCAACATGAAAGCCACATTAAAAATTATTATTGTTCTATTATTACTTATTTCGTTTGAGTCTTTTGGACAAGGAACTAGACTACTCAGACAACCAGCATTAAGCGATAACCACATTGCGTTTTCCTATGCATCAGACATTTGGGTTGCCAATAGAGATGGGAGTGATGTCAAAAGAATAACAAGCACCCAAGCCATGGAAAGGCATCCTCACATTTCACCTGATGGAAAGACAATCGCATTTACATCTAATAGATCGGGAAACAGTGCGGTATACATTGTGCCTATCGAGGGAGGAACTCCTAAGCAACTTACATGGTTACCTGGAGGAGCTGATGTTAGAGACTGGACGAATGATGGATCATCGGTCTTATTTTCCTCTGCTAGAGGTGTTGCGCCATCAAGGCATAATTTCTTATGGACGGTTTCAAAAGATGGCGGGCCTGCAAGTAAAGTAACTTCACAATGGGGCTTCGATGCTGAATATTCACCAGATGGAGAGAGCCTCATTTTAGATAAAAATACAAGATGGGATGTTGAGTGGAGAATGTACCGAGGCGGTCAAAATACGCCATTGATTGTACTTAACCTTGCAGATGATTCTGAAATTCTTGTTCCAAATGAACTAACAACAGACATACAACCTGTATGGAGTAAAGATGGAATATTCTTCATATCTGATCGTGATGGCTGCGCAAATATTTGGAAATTTGATGTTGCTACTCAATCACTAACTCAAGTAACAAAATTCACGGGATCTGATATTAAGACTTTGGCAGGTCACGATGGAACTCTCATTTTTGAACGAGATGGGTTATTACATTTGCTTGATACCGCAACGCGTGTAGTTACAGATGTCGAAATAAATATAATCGGTGATTTTCCATGGGCTGAAACAAAATGGGAGGATATAAGTAAAAGTGTTGGATCGGTTTCTTTATCAGCAACAGGTAAGAGATTGGTGATGGAATCAAGAGGGGAGATATTTACAGTACCTGCGAAGGATGGTGCACCTAGAAACCTAACCAAATCATCAGGTGTCGCTGATCGAAGACCATTATGGTCACCCAATGGAGATCAAATTGCATACTTTTCTGATAAAGGTGGAAAAGGATATGCGCTCATACTTCAGGATCAATCAGGAATGAAGGAACCCGTTAGAATCGATATTGGAAAATCAAAATTGGGTTGGGAAGCAACCTGGAGTCCAGATGGTGAACGGATAGCTTTCGTAGATGATGATACCTGGATTCAAATTGTTAATTTAAAAACCAAGTCTGTGAAAGCCATCGGTCATGCAGGTGTTAATCTTGACCGAGGAAACATGAATCTCGCTTGGGCACCAGATTCTAAATGGTTGGCTTATAATATATCTGATAAAAATAATCTTAGAAAAATAATGGTCTGGCAAGTTGGTACAACAGCACCAAAAAGAATAACTGATGAATTTGCTGATGCAGTATATCCTACTTGGGATAGAGATGGCAAACACATGTATTTTGCTGCGAGTACGGATGTAGGTCTAGGATCTGGATGGGCGAATACAAGTGCGATGCAATCCGATCCTGAATATGCTACTTATGTTATGAATCTCACTTCAGATACAGCTTCACCATTTGAACCGAAGAGTGATGAAGAAGTTGTAAAAGAAGAAGAAAAAGATAAAAAAGATAAAAAGAAAGATAAAAAGAATAGCAAAGATAAAGGCAAAGATAAAAAGAAGGAGAAAAAAGAAGAGGAAGAAAAGGTAGTAGTAGTCAAGGTTGATTTTGAAAACCTTACGCGACGAATTATGCCATTGCCATTGGACGAGGGTAATATTGTGCAATTGATAGCCGGACCCGAAGGTTCAGTTTTTATTGCTGAACGTAAGCCAGGCAGTCGAGCACTCACCATCCATAAATTTAGTTTGGAAGATGGAGAAGTAAAAGAGTTCATCGATGGAGCTGGTAGTTTATCTACCTCTAGCGATGGCAAAAAACTACTCTCTCGAATTAAAGGCTCATGGACCATAATGGATGCCAGTGGAAAAAGTGGTAAAGGAGGAGAAACGGTGAAGGTCAATCTAAAAATGAATCTTGATAGAGGTGAAGAATGGAAACAGATATTCGAAGAGACATGGAGGTATGAAAAAGACTACTTCTATGATCCAAACATGCATGGCAGAGATTGGGATGTTGTATATGAAAGATATGCACCCCTTGTTCCTTACGTTAAACATAGAGCAGATTTAAATTATATTTTAGATCAGGTAAATGGAGAACTTTCTGTTGGACATAGTTTTGTTGGAGGAGGCGATTATCCTGATGTGGGCGATAGCAATATGGGACTTCTCGGAGCCGATTTAATAGCAGATAAAAGCCACTGGAAAATTGAAAGAATATATACAACAGAAGCATGGAATCCTGGTTTATCTGGACCTCTTGACAGACCTGGCACAAAAATAAAAAATGGCTATTACCTTGTTGGAGTGAATGGTGAAGAAATTAAATCATCAGATAATCCTTACCGTTTTTTCGAAGGAACTGGAGGTCAGCAGACAATCATACATGTGAATGACAAACCTTCATTTGAAGATTCTTGGCAAGAGACTATAGAACCCATAAGATCAGATAATGGATTGAGAACACGTGCCTGGGTTGAGGATAATAGGCGATTGGTTGATTCTTTATCTAACGGAAAGTTAGCTTATATCTGGGTACCTAATACAGGCGGCAGAGGTATCGTATCCTTTAATAGATACTTCTTTGCTCAGCAAGACAAACTTGGTGCAGTGATAGATGAAAGATTCAATGGTGGAGGTTCATTAGATGATTACATGGTAGATAATATGACTAGAAAAATCAGAGCAGCAATTACCAATGAAGTACCGAATGGTGTTCCTATGAAATTGCCTGCTGGAATATTGGGACCAAAAGTATTATTGATAAATGAAATGGCTGGATCTGGCGGTGACTTTTTTCCCTGGGTATTCCGTCAGCAAAAAGCTGGGCAACTTATTGGAAGAACCACTTGGGGAGGATTGGTCAAATCTTCTACGCACTACCGGATGATAGATGGAGGTCGCGTAACTTGTCCTGATAATGCCATCTTCGATCCAGTAAATAATGAATGGGTAGGTGAAAATAAAGGTATAGCACCAGATATTTTTGTGCGTCAGGATGCTAAGTCTCTTTCTGAAGGAAGAGATCCACAATTGGAAAGAGCAGTGTTGGAAGTATTGAAAGCAGTGGAGAAAGAAGGTGTGAAGGCTATAACACCACCTCCGTTTTCTAAGCCAGCGATTGGTGGATAGATTAGTATAAGCTTTGGTGTAATTAATAAATTTGATTTGCCTAACGAATTGATATCTAACTGATTTTTGAAGAATAGAAAAGTGGTTAGATAGACCTTTGTATATCGAAGCATCTTTTATTTTTTTGCATTAAAACCAATTGGTATAAAATGATAAAATTCTTTAGAAAAATTCGACACAAGTTGCTTTCTGAAAACAAGTTCAGTAAATATATAATTTATGCAATAGGAGAGATTGTACTTGTAGTTTTCGGGATATTGATAGCATTACAATTGAACACAGCGAAAGAAGAGCGGAATAATTCTCGAATAGAGATCGGCTATCTTAATGGTATATTAAATAATATCAATCAAGATGTTTATGATTTGAATGATTTAGTTGAAAAAGATACTATTCAAGTTGAAGCTTATACTTTGTTATTAAAGGCATTTACGGATAAAAGTATAAATAAAAATTCACCTGAGTTTATTGGAGCAATTGGAAAGTCTTATGTAAATCATGGATTCAAAGGAAATAGCATTGTTTTTGAAGATATGAAGTCGTCCGGAAAGATCAATTTTATTAAATCTGATGTACTCCGTTTTTCAATATTAGAATACTATAATGCCAGTCAAAAATTAGTGGAATCTCAAAGCAATATTAACAACCGGATAATTGCATCGCTTAAAAATGAGGCATTTCCTGATCGTATTGACATGAACTCATTAGTAGAAAACTTTATGGTACCCAATAAGTGGCGTTCATAACTTGATGGTTTGGATTTATCCTTTTTTGATTATGATATTAATAATCCAGAAGTAAAGCATTTTGCTAATCGAATCTCTATACTGAAAGGTTATGCCTTAGCTAGTTTGAGTGAAAATAATCAGTTGCTTGTAAAAGCCAATCGGTTACTAGGAAAAATTGTAGAGTATTTATCTAATGAAACAGTTGATGGAAAAAGCTACTTGTCTAAAGAAGTACTTAATGCTATTAAAGATGAGAACATAGATAAATTAAAAAGGATAGTTCTAAAATCTTCTCTTAATAATTGTTATGAAACTGCATTTGATATGAGCAACTTAATTGTGGTTTCAATATATGAAAACTCTTTAAAATCATTAATCTATTTTGTAAAAAGTGGAGCAGATATTGAACACATATGCGCAAATAAAACCCCATTGATGTATGCGGCCAAACTTGGAAAATTAGAAATGCTAAAATATTTAATTGAGCAAGGTGCTAATATTAATGCCGTATCAACAAAAGGTAAAACAGCTTTAAGTTATTCTATAGAATATAAACGTCCTGAAATTGAAGCGTATTTAAAATCTCAAGGTGATAGTTAAATAGCGATAGGCTAACAATGAGTAATTTGATTGCTCGCTTTGTAAACTAGGAGTATTCTATAGTTACGATAAGGCTTCCGTTGTTCCTTTAGATCGTTTTTTTAGATCTCTTCATTTTTACGAAATAATAGAATAATTTATCTGAAAAGATAATTACATTTACAAAACCTAACAATTAAAAATAAAGTAAATGAGACCTACAGGTGAATCACACAGTTTTTCAGATATTGAAATTGCTCAAGATTGCGATATGTTACATATTCGACAAATAGCTGAACAGCTAAATGTTGATGAAGATAATATTGAAATGTATGGCAAATACAAAGCAAAATTACCACTTGATTTATTGAATGAGTCTAAGATAAAATCTTCTAATCTGATTCTTGTCACTGCGATGACACCTACTCCTGCTGGAGAAGGGAAAACAACTACATCAATTGGTTTATCTGAAGGTTTGAACAAGCTAAATAAAAAAACAGTAGTGGTCTTACGTGAACCGTCTTTAGGTCCAGTTTTCGGTATCAAAGGTGGTGCTGCTGGTGGTGGCTTCGCTCAGGTTGTACCAATGGAAGATATCAATCTTCATTTTACAGGCGACTTCAGTGCTGTTGAAAAAGCAAATAATTTATTGTCTGCTTTGATAGATAATAATATACAAAGCAAAACAAAAAATTTAAATATTGATCCTCGTACAATTGTATGGAAACGTGTGATGGATATGAATGATCGTTCTCTTCGTGATATCACAATTGGATTAGGAGGTACTGCAAATGGAATACCAAGACAAGATGGTTTTAATATTACTCCTGCATCTGAAGTGATGGCAATTTTATGCATGGCTGAAAATTTTGCAGATCTTAAGACACGATTGGGGAAAATATTTATTGGCTACACATTTACAAAAGAACCAATTTACGCATCGGACTTGAAAGCTGAAAATGCAATGGCAATTTTATTGAAGGATGCTGTCAAGCCTAATTTGGTACAAACGCTAGAAAATAATCCTGCTATAATCCATGGTGGACCTTTCGCCAATATTGCTCAAGGGACTAATACAATAATTGCCACAAAGATGGGAATGTCTTTGGCAGAGTATGTTGTGACAGAAGCTGGATTTGGGGCAGATTTAGGGGCAGAGAAGTTTTTAGATATCAAATGTGTTTCTGCAGGTCTAAAACCTAAAGGACTTGTACTTGTGGCGACGATAAGAGCATTGCGTCATCATGGAGGTGCAACAAAAGATCAATACAACGAAAAAAGTACATCACGTGTAGAAGCAGGTTTCGCAAACCTTAAGAAGCATATTGAGAATTGTAAGAAATTTGGTTTGACACCCGTTGTTGCTATTAATGCTTTCCCTACCGATTCTACTGAAGAGATTGATCTTGTTCAAAGTATGTGTGCAGAAATGGATGTTAAAGCTGTTGTCGCAAAAGGTTGGGCAAAAGGTGGTGAGGGAATGACAGACTTGGCACAAGCAGTTATTGAGGAGGTAGAATCTGGAAAAAACAGCTTTAAAGCTCTTTATGATTGGGACCTTTCTATCAAAGAAAAAATCGATATTATTGCCAAGGAGATTTATGGGGCTGACAATGTAGTTTATTCGAAACAAGCAGCAATTGATTTAAGAAAAATACTCAAATTAGGTTTGGATAAGCTTCCTGTTTGCATGGCGAAAACACAAAAGTCATTGTCTGATAATCCGAAATTATTAGGAGAGCCTACTGGATTTGATGTCACAATTCGTGAATTTGAATATGCTGTAGGAGCTGGATTTGTTGTTCCAATTTTAGGTAATATGATGAGGATGCCTGGACTTCCAGCAACACCTGCTTCAGAGCAGATGGAGATTGATGACAATGGTGTTATATCTGGTCTATCATAAAGTAAAATAATAATTATGCTTTCAAAAGTATTTATAAACAGTGTTTTACTTTTGATTTCATTTTCTATTGCTGCGCAAAAAAAAATGTGGAAGGAATATGAAAGTATGCCAAAACCGGTCATCAATAATGCAGTGACAAGTGCGACTGTAAATGGTGCGCCTTTTATTTATTCTTTTTCGGGATTAGGTCAAAGTAAAGATTGTGGGAAAAACCACATTTGGTCATTTCGGTTTGATACAAGTGCAAAATCTTGGGAAGTTATTGTGGATTTACATGATCCAAAAAGTGGTAAAATTGCAGCCGCTGCAAGTACGGTGAAAAATAAAATTTATATCATTGGTGGTTATCATGTTTCTAATAGTTGTAATGAGAGATCATCTAAGAAGGCAAGCATCTATGACCCAGAAGCGAATACGTATTTCGCAGATGGTGCTGATATTCAAAGGCGATAAATGATCATGTACAAGCCGTTTACCATGACAGTTTAATTTATGTGATAAAAGGATAGAGCATTGCAACCAATGTGGTTGATGTTCAAATATACAATCCAAGAACTGATGTTTGGATGGAGGGAACTCCAGCGTCTAATGATTCAGAGTGGTTTGTTTTTGGTGCATCTGGAACCATCGTAGGGGATAGAATCTATTATCTCGGTGGGGCAAAATATACTTGCGTCACCAATACTTGTTTTGAGCCTTCATAGATTTTATGAAAGAGATATATCAATCCAACAGACCCAACTGATATTACATGGACATCGGTCGATTCGCCACAAGCAAAAGGTTACAGAATGGGAGCTCTTGTTTTTGAAGACATCCCTTATTGGTTTGGTGGATCTGAATTTACTTATAATTTTGATGGTATTGACTATGACGGGTAAGGAAGAGTTTCACCTTTGGATAGATTGTTATATTTAAGAGATAATAAAGCTGTTGTAACCCCACGGTGGGTTCCCAGATTATGATTATCGTCATCACTAGTTGAAATGTTTTTTTAGTACCGTTTTAGATCCCTCAAATTTTATAATTTTCCATGCATGAAGCTATTTTTAATTTATCTTTGCAAATCACTTTAACCAAATGATTAAAATTGTTAAGATTTCTATTTACACTTCTTTTTTTATCTTCTATTTTTGCTCCTTCTTTTACACAAGAAAGGCCTAAAGTAGGTTTGGTTCTCTCTGGAGGTGCAGCCCATGGATTGGCCCATATCGGTGTGATTAAATATTTAGAAGAATTAGGAATCAAAATAGACTATATAACCGGTACAAGTATGGGAGCTGTAATTGGTGGTTTAAGTGCTATGGGTTTTGATTCTGATCAAATTAGAGATGTTGCAGGAAGTCAAAACTGGAGACTCCTGATGAGTAATAAAACGCCTTTATATGAGGTTGCTCCAATTGAAAAAGCCCACCATGAACGCATCCCGTTATCTATTTATTGGAAGGACGATTCATTTAAATTGCCTCAAGGAATTATTAGAGGACAGAAATTGGATATTATATTATCAAACATTTACGCTCCGGCATATCAGACAAAATCTTTTTCTGATTTTCATAAACCATTTAAGTGTGTGGCCATCGATATTGAAGATGGATCAATTAAAGTTTTTGAAGATGGATATTTAGGTGATGCTGTTAGAGCAAGTATGTCTATTCCTACAGTTTTTCCTCCTTCGAATATTAATGACCGTTTGTATGTTGATGGCGGGTTGATTCGAAATTTTCCAGTTGAAGAATGTCTTGCAATGGGTGCCGATTATATAATAGGTGTTTATGTAGGTAGTGAGAAGAAAAAAAAGAAAGATTTAAAATCTATGCTGGATGTCTTAAAGCAAAGTGCTGCAATGGCAAGTATGCTTGATTCTGAAGGACAATCTAAATTAGCTGATATCATCATTCATCCCGATGTGAAAGATATGGGGACATTCGATTTTGATAATTTTGATGAGTTTATTGAAAAAGGTTATGATGCAGCGAGAGATTATGATGATGAATTAAAGAAATTGGCAAATAGGCTTAGGACATTTCCACAGGTACTAAAAAACGATAGGATAGAATACCCATTGAAAATTAAAGTTGATGAATTAAATATCACTGAAACTGACCCAGTATTGCGAAAAATGATTTCTAATAAATTGGGATTCTCACCTGGACATTTTATAACTCTTAAAGAATTGGAAGAAAGTCTTTCTTTAATTTATGGTACAAAAAATTTCTCAAAGGCTAATTATTCATTTGATTACACAGGAGAGAAGCCTTGCTTGAAAGTTATTACTGAAGATGTAGAGCCTTATAGCGTTGGGATTAGCTTAAACAGATTTAAACATTACAATGCTTCTTTTATTATAAATGCAGAAGCTAGAAACTTATTTGGTAAGCCTTCTAACTTTAGAATAGATGCGCGTATTTCTGAAAACCCAGGATTGCAAGCAGAGTATTATGTCAGAATTCCTAAAGTACCAAGCTTTTTAGTGAGGTTGTCGGGTAAGTATGAAAGGTATATTTTGCCGATTTACCGGGGGAAAGTTGTAGATCGGTTATACAACACAAGAGAGGGGAGAGCAAAAATGGAATTGCTCTATGAGTCAGAGAATGCTTTGTTGGTTTCAGCTTCGTTAGATTATCGTTTTGATGGGTTATTGTCTGAAGTTTTTAAGGCAAATGATTTTAATAAATATAAAACGAATAAGATTAATGCCAGTTTAGGTTTTGAGTACAACACCTTAGATAGTAAAGTATTTCCCGAAACGGGACTGAGTATAGAAACAACAGCTGGTCATATTTTTAATAATAAATTGGTTAGAGAAAATCAATCTGAAACGACTACTTTTTTAAATTTCCAGGAAGATAAAAACTATGCATATGCTCAAGTGGCATTCAAAGCTTTTTTGCATTCATCTACATTGATATGTTCAGAATTTTATGTGAATGCGAGATATGCAAATGGCAAGTCTTTTTTAGATTCGTATAGAATTGGCGGCCCGATACAGTCAAAAGGCAGAACTTTTGGATTTGTTGGAGTAGACGATTCGGAACTCTTAGTCGATAATCATATAGCTCTTAAGTATGGTTTGCGATTGCATGCTTCGGAAGTGATATACATTACCCCAGTAGTTCAATATATTTATGGACGAAACTTATTGTCCTATGCATTTGATGAAGTTGATTATGAAGTATCTCTCCTTTCATTTGGTGTAGTCTTAGGGATTAATAGCCCAATAGGACCTTTGACTTTTGATCTGGGATATTCTGGATTAAGAGACCGTCTTGTTGTAAATCTTGGAATAGGATTTAGGCACATATTTTAATCTAATTATAAATTGATCTTCTTCTTTGTGAACTTTCTTTTCTCCTTTGTGAATCTCTGTGAGAGAAAAAGAAAAGTACACTAAACAAAACCCAATAACAAACGTTTCCATGACATGAGATTTTCAATGTTTATTTTTTTCTTATTTAGCTCTAGCTTTCTTTCTGCCCAAGAAAAAGCACCAAGACTGCAATACAATATAATTGTTAAAAGCGAACCCAAAGAAGTCAACATCAATACTTTATATGAAATTGAAAATCTAGATGATGAGTCAAAAAGTAAATCTCTAGAATCTATTCAAGAATTAACAGCATTTTTATTTAGTGATTTGGCAAAATTACCGAAGCAGAAAAGACAAGTTCTATTTTATGTGCATGGTATGTGGGGAGGTAAAAAGTTTGCCTTTGATCGTACATACAAAATGATTGAGAATTTGTATTTGGATAATCCTAACTCTGATATAGGTAGAATAGTTTCCATTAAATGGCCAGGAAATAAAATGGAATATAAAGTCAACAAAAAGAAATTATATGCAATAGATCATGATGTAACAAATACCTTTCTTGAATTTTTTAATAGTTATTATACTTTTAGATTTTTGAACAGATTAAATGATGTAAATCTCGATATGATTGCCCATTCTTTAGGTACCGAATTGATCAAAGAAGTTATCTGTCAATTACCAAGTGAAAACTTTAATGAACCAATACTTGATCAATTGATTTTGGCATCACCTGATTTGGATACTGATGTTTTTGAAAAAGAAACTTGTTTTGGAAGGCAATTAAAGATGATCAATCAAACAACAGTTTACTTTAGTGACAGAGACCTAACTTTAAATGTCTCAAATAATTTAAATGATCTGGATAGATTGGGAAGAGCTGGACCTACTGAAGATTCTTCAATTCCAGATAATGTTACTTTTATTGAGGTGACTGATATTAAAGATGAAACCAATTTTGGTGATTTGATGACTGGCCATTCATCATTTAGAGCTTCACCAGTTATCGCAAAAGATATTTTAAGTGTGCTTACTTGTAATCACAAGTTGAGATATGCCAATAGAGTTTCTACAAACAAAAACCAAAACATATTTAAACTTGAATTACCAAGTGAAAAAGGAACGTAGTTTAAAATAAGATTATTCCCCTAAAATTGATTTGTCCGTAAATTTGAAAATAGCATTTTGAACATCCTCCCAAGCATTGTTCATATAACTCGAACTGATCACATGCCCACGGGCTGTTGCAAATGGGATTATAGTGACTTTTTCTTTTGGTGTTGAGATAGTTTTACCCATTTTATCCAGAGCGTTTATTGATATTACCTTATCCCTTTTTTCTTCATTTTTATAGTAATACCCAATGAAGACAGGTTGTGTTATTTTTCTAAAAACATCATCTGTCATGGTTTGATTTAGAAGATCCCTAATGGCAACATGAGCTTCAATTCTATTTTTTGTAGTCCAGTATTTATTTATTATTTCATTACCTTGCCATTGACGGTAATTGCCATTCATCATTTGTTTGAATAGTTGTTTGCCCCAAGGCCTTACCAACAGTTGAGAATTTGTATCAAATATATCAATGTTAGGAGAAGTCATAATCAAAGCTGAAATATCTGGATCATTTGCCGCAAGGTAAGTTGCCAATGTTGCACCAGTTGAAGTAGAAATAACAATCAGCTTTTCACCAATAGCTTTGCCAATTGCGATGGCCTCCTTGGCAGACTCTAACCAATCTTTGGGTGTAAGATTTATAAATGCATCAACGTCATTAATACCATGTAGATGTAATCTTGGCAAGTAGGTATTACTCTGGTATCTCTCCGCAAAATTTTCTAAAATGGGGTAGGCTTCACCATGTGAGGCAGAAAATCCATGAAGGTAAACAACACTGTAGGCTGTTTTCTGCAAACTGTCCTTCCAGATAAATTGTGATTGGTTATCAGGTTTGATGTTAGAGATTTTGTCCTCCTTGTTATCAACATATGATTGTACTTCTTCAAAATTGAAAGTTTGAGAATATGGTGCATTATTTACTTTCTCGAAAGATGTAGTTGGGCCAAGAGCATATGTTAAAGAAACAATGACAAGTAAGACCAATAAAATTTTCAAAACACGCTTCATATTCAAATTTTACACAATTTAATTATTAAATAATTTTAAACCTAGCTGATCGGTGATATGCATCATATTTAATTACTTAAAAAAACCACTATATTTGAATTAAATATATAATATAACTATGAAGCTTTTAAATATAATCTGTTTGTTGTTGTTTACCTTGGGCTTAACCGCTCAATATGACTTTACACACACCAAAGACATCAATTGTACACCTGTAAAAAGTCAAGCCAGAACAGGAACGTGTTGGTCTTTTGCAACTTCTTCTTTCATTGAATCAGAGTTGATAAGAATGGGGCATTCGGATGCCAATCTATCTGAAATGTTTGTTGTTAGGAATATTTATAAAGATAAAGCGAGGAATTATGTTTTGAGACAAGGCAAAGCAAATTTTTCACAAGGAAGTTTGTCGCATGATCTTATTAGAATAATGAAGTCTGGAGGTGTTATGCCCGAGTCTGTTTATTCAGGATTATTAAAAGGTGAGGAGAAACATGATCATGGTGAAATGGAAGCTGGTCTTAAAGGGTTTTTGGATGGTATCTTAACAAGAAAAACATTAAGTAAAAAATGGCAACCTGCATTTGCTTCAATATTAGATGCTTATATCGGTGAGGCGCCAGAAAAATTCATGTACAATGGAAAGGAACACACGCCAATGTCATTAGCAGCCGACTTGGGATTGGATTCGGGGAAGTATGTAAGTTTGACTTCTTTTACACATCACCCATATAATGAATCATTTATCTTGGAAATTCCTGATAACTATTCAAATGGGAGTTTTTACAATGTTCCTTTAAATGAGATGATGTCCACAATTGACAATTCATTGGGTGAGGGTTATTCTATTGCTTGGGATGGCGATGTTAGTGAAAAAGGATTTGATGCCAAAAAAGGAATTGCGGTTTTACCTACTGACGAGAAAAGAAAAGACTTGTTTACAATGCCTGGTGAAGAGATCAAAGTAACAGCTCAGAATAGACAAGATAATTTTGAGAGTTATTCTACAACTGATGATCATTTGATGCATATTATTGGAAAGGCAAAAGATCAAAACGGAACTGAGTATTATATTATTAAAAACAGTTGGGGAGAAATAAGCCCATTCAAAGGATACTTATATATGTCAAGAGCGTATGTTGAAATGAAAACTGTTGCGATTATGGTTAATCAAGATGTGCTTTCAAAAAAGATCAAAGATAATATGACTGAGGATTAAGTTATTTCAAAAAAACTAATAACAAAAAAAGCCACGATCATATTTCTTGATTCGTGGCTTTTTTTTCTCAATTTAAAAGTTGTTACTCGATAAGTATTTTGGAACTGACCCTATTTCCACTTTTGCTTTTAGCAGTTAAAATTATCATTCCTTTTGTGTCTTGTGACAAATTTATTGATGAACCTTCAATATCATATCTTAATTTTTTACCAGCTAAATCTGTAATCTGAATAGTTGATAATACTATTTCATTTGCATTCGAAATATTGAATTTGCCTTGAGATGGGTTTGGACTGGCCAAAAGTTGAGAAGTTAAATTTATATCTTGAATTGAAGAAGTACCACAATTGTTATTTTTTATCCATTGAAATGCTTCACTCAATATTTGATTCCTATTTGGAAAATCTATTGTATGACCAACACCAGACATTAGTCTCGTTTCTGTACAAGCGTTGTTATCGTTTAAACCATTTAATAAAGGGGTATATCTAGTTGAAACGGCATCTTGTGATCCATGTACCAAATAGAAGTTTTCATCTTTAGCGTTGGCAATGATATCAGAGACTTCTCCAAATTGAACCGCAGCTCCAATTACGATGTATCCTGCAAACTGATCAGTTCTTCTTAATCCATAAGTATAAGTTGTCTTGCCTCCCCAAGAAAATCCCATGATATATTTTTCACCTTGATTGATGTTGTACCAAGCAGCAACGGAGTCTAGTAAAACTGTTGTAAATGAAGTGTCTATTGCGTCATCTATTTTACCGTCAGGACCTCCATCAGGACAAACAAGAATAAGATCATTAGATTCAGCAAAATTAATTAGCGTATCTCTCCAAGCTTCACCATCCCAACGACTTGTGTTTAAGGGATGTAAGCCGAGCATCAATTGATGAGGTGTGCCTTCGTCATAACCTGAAGGTATATATAGTGAGTACTTCTTATTGGTTACTGTTTCAAAATCGAATCCACCATCAATAATTTCCTGCCCTTGAATCGAGTATCCACAAAGCAGAATTAAACAACATAATATATTTCTAATTTTCATGAATATTTTTTGTAATCAATTTTAAAAGCTATTATTCTCTAATCCTTAATTTTAATTCACAGAAGTTTTGAAAAAACGTAGGTGAACATAATTCATAATCATTCATTATCTAAATATCAATCATTAATTATAATTCACGCACCCAAATATTACGGAACCGGACCTTATCTCCATGATCTTGTAATACCAAAGGCATTTTTTCTGGATGCTGAATATACTTAGGTTCACCAATATAGAATGTCGGGCCACTTACTTCAACGTTGTTTTGTACCAATACGCCATTCATAAATACTGTAAAAGTGGCTTTTTTAGTGACACCACCTTTTTTGTCAAATTGAGGCGCATTAAAAACAATGTCATAGGATTGCCATTCACCAGGAGGTTTGTTGGCATTTACAAGGGGAATGTGTTGCTTGTAAACTGAACCAGCTTGTCCATTGGGGTAAGTTTTATTTTCATATGAATTTAGAACTTGAATTTCATAAAGACCCATAAAAAAGACACCACTGTTACTGTAAAGTTGTCCCTCTTTTCCGAGATCAACTGGTGGGAGCCATTCAATATGCAATTGTACAGATCCAAACTTTTGCTTGGTTGCGAGATTACCTCTGCCAGGAACCACTTCGATAGCTCCAGATTTTATATGCCATTCAGGTTTAGTACCAGGGAAGTTTTCATTAATGTTGTTCAGTACATGACCTTCAGTATCTTGAAATTTAGCTCCCCAATAATATTTTGGTTTTTGCCAATTAGATAAATTATTTCCGTCAAACAAAACAATGGCATCCGAAGGTGCCATTGAATTTGTCATTCCTGGTGTTACTTTGTCTGGTATGGGAGTCCACACTTCTGAGGCTTCCCAAGGCTTTGTTGTTTGTAAAGCATTCCAATCGATTTCTTGAATCGGATATTTTTGAGCATTAATATTAATAAAAATAAAAACAGAAACAAGTGTAATTAACGGCTTCATATATTGTATGATTTAATTTTAATCTTAAGAATTGTTTTCAAATCACTTCTAAGTCCAGATGTTTTCTTTTCTATACACTGTGCCTTTAAACAGCGCAACAACTTTCTCATTTTGATTTGTTACAGTGACTTCGAAAATAGCTAGAGTATTAGAAATGTTTTTTTGTGAGGCATGAGCAATTAAAGTATCACCTTTAAACACAGGTCTGGTATGCGATATTGATGTTTCAATTGATACAGCATGTCTTCCAAGGCTGTTTGATGCAAAAGCAAAAGCGCTATCAGCAAAAGCAAATGTTACACCTCCATGAGCAACATCAAAACCATTGGTCATTTCTTGTCTGACTTCCATTTTTATCCTGCAGAATCCAAGTCCAACATCAATGAAAGAAATACCAAGCCACTTGCTGTAATCATCATTAGTGTACATTTTATTGACGATTTCTTTAGGGCTTAACATACTTTTTATTTTTTTTATTGAAAAGGAACATTTTCAACAACTTCCAAATCGTATCCTATAAGACCAACTCTTTTTCTTGGTCTGTTTGTTAAAAGTCTTAGTTTGCGAACACCCAAATCATTTAAAATCTGTGCTCCAATTCCTAAATCTCGTTGTTGAATAGTCTTTGTTTGTGCGGGTAGTGGATCAATTTTCTCTCCTCTTTCTTTTTGATCCTGCATTGTTTTTAAAGTACTGATAATAGGGTTGTCTTCTTCCTTTTGTCTCAAATACAAAAGGATCCCTTTGCCTTCATTGGCAATGATTTCTAAAGTCTTGTGAATTTTTTTACCATATCCTAGAAGCAAAGATCCCAAAATATCTCCTGTATTTGTAGAAGAATGAACACGTGTTAAAATAGCTTCATTCTCACCCCATTCTCCTTTTATAAAAGCCAAGTGGGTCAATTGTGATGACTTCTCTTCATAAGCAATTACTGTAAAAGGCCCAAATTCAGTTTCAAATTCAACTTCAATTTTTTTAGAGACCAATCTTTCGGTTTCCATTCTATAGGCTACCAAGTCCTTAATACTAATAAGCTTAAGGTCTAATTTTTCTTTCAATGCCATCAATTCTGGCAACCTAGCCATTGTGCCATCTTCATTCAATATCTCTACTAAGGTACCAGCAGGATATAGACCAGCCATTCTTGATAAGTCAACAGCAGCTTCAGTATGCCCTGTCCTTCTTAGAACTCCGCCATCTGCTGCAATTAAAG
>CAJQRD010000037.1 GCA_905480605.1 uncultured Saprospiraceae bacterium
GCAAAGCAAGCAACTTCGGATTGTCAAAACCAAGATTTATATAGCCACTTTACATAATTATATTTGCCTTTAATAAATCAAAAAATTTCAAGGCAAAGCCTTGGTCAACATAGCTTCAGGCACAGCCCAAAGCTAGCGAACGAAATACATAATTCTTTAACCATTCTAATATCAACTCCACAGCATTTAGGCTCTGCCTGAATGCATATTAACAAAGGCTTCGCCTTTAGCAAAGCAACAAATTAAATATATATGTTAGGTCCAACAAACAAGGACTATACAGCGCTCAAGTCTAGCTTGTGTAAACTATCAAAAACATCAGAATCTGGAAACAGTTCGTCTGCTTCTTTTAGCAATCCTTTGAAAAGGACATCTTGTCTTAGCTGATAATAACAAAGCGCTTTGTTATAACAAGTATCTGCCTCTACACCATACACATCCGTGGAGTTCTGATAAAAATCCAATGCATATTCATAGTATCCCAAGTCAAAAAATATTCCAGCAATAGTAAGAGCAAGGTCTTCTGATTCATTGATATTAAAATAAAGCCCCCAAACCAAATGCAATGTCTGTGCTAATCTTTCACGCTCTTCATGCGTTATTGATTTTGCCATTTTTTTAATCCTTGGAATTATTTTCAAAAACATGGTTGAGTCATAAAAACTTAATCGTGTCAAAGCCAACAAGTCTCTTAAAGTCAACTTAGAAATATTAGCATAAGCAAGCTTCTTAATACTATTGTAGTCATCAGGTCCAAAGTCATTAACGTATCGCTGATAGGCGCCATTAGTAGCAGAAAAAGAGTCTGCATTTTCCAAGAAAAGAAAGCATCCAACTTCCAAGTGAAAAGTTGAATAAGAAGGAAAAAGTATTTTGCCTCCAGTTTTTTCACAGTAGCTTCCTAAAGCATGATAATTGACCCAAAGTGAGAAACTGCCATGTGTTATGATTTCTGGTTTATTCCTATTGTTGATATTGGCAATATTATGATATCCTTTATCCATTGATAGCAACATAAGGCCTTTAGAAGACAATGCTTTAAGGTTTTTGAGACAGAGAATACTTTTTTCTGGAAAGAAAAAATAAGATTCTTTTAATTTTAACCTATAGTCCTCTAACATTTCATCCAAAATAACTGATGAATAGTAGGAATTTGCCACAGATTTTTCCCTATATGTTAATTCTAAACTTTTTAAAAGCAAGTCTGTTTCTTGCATCAAAGGGTGTTCTGCAGAATGCAAGGCAATGGAACAAACCGCCAGTTCTTTTTCCTTGATATAAAAAAGGTCATTTGGTATTGAATCAAAGAAATAATTTGCGATTGCCAATATTGGTTGTTTTAATTCACCAGCTTTCACATGCAGATCAGCATATCTCAGATGTAAGTCCGTGCCGCCAATTGCATCATAATATGCATAGTCCAGTATCCCCCTTTTGTAATAAGATTGAAACTGTGTGTGGTTTTTGAAAAAGTGTAAATTCTTTTCGACTATATCACTAAGTACATAGCAAAAAGGTGGCAGCTCAGAATTATGCAATGCTATCAACCGTTCTAAATGCTTAAGAATATGAAACGCAAGTCGGCCGTGTCCTGCACCAAGTTCGATAATGTAAACAGTTTCTTTAGTTTCTCCTTTATCAGCAAGATCCTTTAAAAAACCCAATATCAATTCTGAATACGTTTTGCCTACCAAAGAGTTGCTGGTAATTTGGTGAGGAACCTCGCCTTCGCTCCAAGCTTCAATACCAATATCTTGATAATAATCTCGATTAAGTTGCCAAATCTTACTTTCTGAGAAAAGCTGGAATGACTCTACTTCATGTAGCTTTTTGTCCATAATATACTTGCGTTTAACTAGAATCATTATCTAACCGAGCAAGCTATTATATCAATCATATTAGCAGTACCAAATCAAAATGTCAATGTAAGATAGGTATAATTATACATGCATGCGAGATTCTAAAACCTTATTGGTCGTATCTTATTTCACAGCAAGCCACATAATTAGTAAAACTCTTACTCTAAAAAGAAGCATTAACTTGTAGACCAAAGTATAGAACATTCAAATCAAGCATTCAAAATATAAGTTTCATCCTTTTGAGTATTATCAACTTTTGCTCCGGATAAAAATCAATGACCAACCAAACAATTTGTTTAAAAACCAAGCACTGCCCTTAAAAAATCTTTACAAAATTTCCGCTTTCGCTTGGGTTACTTAGTTATTCATTTTTTCGTCATTTTCAAAGTTCATGTTTTTTCTAATCACCTCCAGTTGTTGTATATACTATTTCTCCATTTTTACCCGTAGCCCATCCAACACTACTATTGAACATATCCAGACTTTCAAAATTTCCTCTCCTTTGATAATACCAGGTTTTTCCACCATCAATTGTTTTAACAATATCTCCGTTTATAAAATCATCAATAGCCCAGCCAGTTTGTGGATCTGTGAATTCCAGGTTTTTAAGTGTATAATCTTCAAAAAAATCAATAAACTTTCCATACCATTGTTTCCCTTTTTCTGCATGGTATAAATTTATTCCAGTAGTAAACCATATTAAATCATTGTTGAATGCTGCAATACTTCCTCCTGATGAATGATTTCCTTCAAAATCTAAGCTCACTGTTTGCCATGAATTTCCACCATCAGTTGTTTCATTTATTTCATTTGAGCCACTAGCCCATCCTGTATCCTCATCAGCAAAATAAAAATCTGAAATAAAGTTTGAAGGCTCTGTAATTTTATTCCAAGTTTGTCCCCCATTCGATGTTTTATAAATATCATATCCATTACCTAGTACTTTGTAATACCCATTTAATGCATCAACAAATTGAATTTTATTAATTTGTTTGTCAGGTGTAGGCGTAACTTGAGCAGTCCAGTTTAAACCTTGATCTTGGGATTTATAAAGACTATTATTATCACCACCAATCCATATATTATTTCCGATTACTTCCACAGTGTACAGATCATCAGATCCGGTAAAATTACCAGGGACCCAGGTATTTCCCGCATCTGCAGTATTTAATACTGTTCCCTGATCACCGACTGTCCAGGCTTCTGTTTCCGAAACTGCCTCAATATCTCTTAGCTTTTCAGGTTCATTTGATTGTAAAATCCAGCCTTGGGTTAATTCTTCCGATTGACCAAAATTTGTTTCAAAAATATTATCATCTCCAACGATGATTCCCCATGTATTAAAAGATCTGTAATCTACTGCTTCTAAATTGTTAGTTTTCGCGTGCATTGACGAAGTCCAACTTTCACCTCCGTCATCCGTCTCAAGGTATATTCCATTATTTCCTACAATCGTTCCTGTCCTTTGATTTGCAAAATCAATTCCATTCAGATCCTCCAAGGTTCCTGATGTCTGTGGGGTCCAAGATTGACCACCATCCTGGGTTCTGACGATTACACCATTTTCTCCCACGGCCCAGCCTTTATTTGGATCAGTAAATTCAATTGCCTTTAGATTTTCAGGGGTACTGCTTATTTGTTCCTGCCAATCAACCCCGCCATTTACAGTATGTAATATTGTTCCAAAAGTCCCATTGCTGGTTCCACACACCCATCCTTCATTTTTACTTACAAAGGCACCATCGTAGAGAGTTTGTACCGTTCCAGATGTTTGCTGATTCCAATTTTCCCCAGCATCTGTCGTACTGAAAATCTTACCTGTTGATCCAACGATCCATCCATAATAGGCATTATAGAATTCTATATCATATAAATCTGCATCAGTACCTATAAGTCGAGGAGTCCAATTTTCTCCAAGATTATCAGAAAATCTTACTTCTCCATTACTGCCTACTGCCCATAGGCTATTCCAGGCTGGGCATTCAATTCCATAGAATGATTCTACTGTTCCAGCTTCTTGTCTAACCCAAACATCCATGTCCCAATCATAAGATACAATCCAGCCCGATTCACCTACAGCAATAGCCCGTCCATAATCCGAGCTGTAAGGAAAATCTGTTACTACACCATATAATCTTGAATAATTTCCAGTATTGGTTGTATCACATTTAATAAGCAGATCTTCAATTGTTTTCATTTGCTCGCCACTTGGTGTACTGGTACGAATAGTCTGGCTTTGAGCCACAACAGTTCCAAATGAAGATAAGACCAAAGCATAGATATCCACAGTCGCATCAGCTTTTACGGCTACCTCATAACTCCCATCAGATTCCGTTTCGACACGTCTAAAAGCTGAGTAATCAACACCTTTTGCGATTACCCTAGCTCCTTCAATAGGCGTTCCATCTTCACAAGTCACTTTACCTTTTATGATGGAACTATTAATGGGTGCATCACAGTTCCAAGCTGTAAAATGACTAACTGTACCTACATAACTTCCGTTTTGTTTACTTGCACTACCTTCTTCCACCCATGTACCTATATTTTCATCAAAATACCACAAGGGAATGGTCTGAGGCGCAGTTGACTGTAAAGAAGCAGGTAGGGGTAAGATTATTTTAGATACCTGACCTTCAGCAAGATCTAACTCATTGCCTCCTTGTGACAACTCCACATTAATAAATCCAAAGGATTCAAGAGATACCACATTACCTGAAACATCTTCTCCTTCGAAATCTCCGAGAAAAACATCTCCATAATTATCAGTAGTTGGATCAAAATAGACTGCCTTAACCGTGATGTCTCCAGAAACTGGATTACCATTTGCATCTACAATACCATTCGCTGGTAATTCTACTTGAGCATTCTGAAAATCAACGGTATTGCTAATGTTTGGATCAATAGAAATCGTTTTATTCCATTGACCAAGTGCAGCAAAAACAAAAGCGTTTTTATCCATCCCAACGTCTACCTTTTTTTGAGTTCCTGAATAATCCTCTTTTGTAAAAAACAAAACCTGATTTTCACCTAAATCGGCATTCTCCATTTTAAAATATCCCTCCATGTCAGTAAAGGTAATGGCATCGTTTAACATTACTTTTACGCCGATTAATGGACTCTTATTCACGTCAGTTACATTTCCCTCAACTACCCCAAGCTCGTCATCAGTAAAAGTGGTACATCTATTATTCATTATTACTAAAGTGCAGGTCATCAACAATGCTAACAGCAGAACACTAAAATTTTTCATGGTAATTTATTTTTATTATAAACTTTCTTTTAGACATCTAGTATTTTGGAATTATCTTTTGGTTGCTAATTCATGTTATAAACAAAACTTAAAACAACCCTATGAGGTGTTTCTGAAAAGTAAATTTTATTCCCTCCCATTAAAATTCCATCAGCAATTTGTCTGAAATTTCCTTCAACCCTTAGGTCAATGCCAAAGTTTGATTTATCAAATCCAACCACTGTTTGATATCCAAACGTGAAGTTTTCAAAATCTTTGGGAAAATTTCCAATATCATTTAATTCTGATTGATTTAAAACAAATAAATGACCAACAAGCCCTCCCATTAATCTAAAATTCTGATGTTTAAAACCTAGTAAAACAGGTAAGTCAAGGTATAATAAACTTTCTTTAGCTGTTGTATTGTTTGATGAGTTTGCTAGATCTTGAACCTGATAGTTTGTAGAACTAAAATTCAAAATAAATTCAGGCCTCACAAGTATTTTCCAAAATCTCATTTGGGTCATTACTCCTATGTGATAGCCTAATAAATTATCTTCAACTTTTAGATTATATTTAGTAGCGTTGTAATTGGTAAGTCTTGAAATATCATCATCATTTATAAAGTTATAACTAACACCTCCTAATGCGCCAAACCTAAACCCAAAGAAGGGAGCTTTATTTTCATTGGAAATTTCATTAATAGTAGCGTGTGCTTCGGATCCATTCTCTATATTTAAATCCATCCATACGCCCCAATCTTCATCCAGATCGTCCCCGCCATAATCAACGATTAATCTCAGTTCTTCTATTCCTTTAAGCGAAACATCAAATGCAATAGCTTGGTCATGATGTCTGACAAGACCACTGTTCCAAATTTCTTCTCCATTTCCATTTATTTTAAACGTACAATCCCCTCTACTTCCACAGTAATCAATACAGTTCAAAATAGATACGTATCCCTTAAGATTAACATCTGTCTGGTCATGATAATAAATCATTTCTGTTGGTTCATAATCTGGGCATACGAACATTCCATTTGTCCATATTATACCAGGTTCCATATAAGCAGTTTCAAACTTATCAAAACTCTCAGTTTCCCTAATGTTGGTAGCAATACCCCATCTCCCGCTTTTTATTATAGAGTCGGGTTCAAACATCCTCACCGTAGTCAATGCTTCGCCAAAAACAACAGAAAGTTCATTTGTGTTTTCCACTTGAGCATTTAGTATAGCGTAACTGAAAACAAAAATAACTATAGTTAATACCGATTTATATTTATTCATAATGCGTTTTTAATACGTTTAATCAGTTGATTGCATCAAATTCTAGACAAACCTATTAGCTACCAGGTATAGTAAATGAGGATTTTGAAATAAGGCTAATTTCAATATTAGCTATTGGAAGCACATTTGTGGTTTTTATCTGACCAAATAAGCCCAAGCAACTAATTGCAATTAAGGTTTAAACAGATGTATACTTCTTCATCGAAAATCAATTTCTTATTAACTTTTATGAGTTGCGCCTCTTTACTGTATAAAGATCGTTGTCCAAGAATAAAAAAGCAGTGATTAATATCATTCTCAATTATGATATTAAACTAATCCATATAGCTTACAATTTGAATATCATAAGTAAAGAGATTCAACACATCTAATAATTGTAAGAGAACTATGTTTTATTATAGTCATAACTTTGACTTACTATCTGTTGATTTTATAAGTAGCGCATATAGCTATAACAACATCTAAATCTTTTAAGAAGCAGATTAATAGGTATTGTAAATTATTGTTTGCTGGAGCTTTGCACAGTAGACAAAGTATCCAAAAATTGCTGGTAAAGTTTAATTACCATGAGGTGGTAGTTTAAATTAACCCAATTAAATCAGTACTAGTAAAACAAGATAATAAACTCGGGCAACAACTCACTCACAAAGATCCTAAAACAAAGAAACCCATCAAATATTTGGCCTTGAACAGTTTCGTAGTTGACCTACTAGTTCCTTAGAAAAGAGAGAAAAGGAAAGGGAATAATTACCCACAGTTCCTTGATAAAAAATGGCGTTATTAAGAGGTTTAAATAAGTTTTGTAAAAGGAAGTTAAAAAAAGATTAGTTTACTACTGATTTTATTGAAAAACAGGAGTAACGCCTAAGGACACATTCTAAGAACTATGCTACCACCATTTCTTCTGACTTATCTTGCCTCAGAACTTTAGCAAATTCATTTGTTAACAGCAAAATGATTAAAACAAATGATAACCCATTCAAGGGATATAGGGTCAAGTTTAAATACTCTCAATAAAAATTTCTCAGTCCTGAAATCATAAAAAAATTAATGTCAAGCTTACTTGTGACAATAACTTGAAAACAAGTAGAGCAATTTTTATTATTTTACATTTAAATAATGTGTGTTTAAATTATTAGAATATTTATAACAGAACTAATAAAATACCAAATTAAAAAAACATATTTCTCAATCTAAAACTAAATGAAAATGAAAACAACCAAAGCCCCTTTTGTGGCAATTGTATTTTTATTCTGCTTTTGTTCAATAAGTGCACAAGAGGCCATAACAGTAGCAGGAGGGGAAGCTGATGGGATTGGCGGAAGCGCATCCTATTCTGTAGGTCAGGTTTTTTACACTTACAATGAAGCTGGATCTTTTTCGATCAGCGATGGGGTGCAACAAGCCTTCGAAATTTCTGCCATTACCGGAATTGAGGATTTGTTGGGTATCAACTTAACGATGTCTGTTTTTCCAAACCCTACTATAGAAGAATTATATCTTGAGATCGAAAACTATGACAACGAAGCTCTTAATTATCAATTATTTGGGTTTAGCGGAATCCTATTGAAGAAAAGCAAAATCAATGGTAGTAATAGTAAAATAGACATGAGCAGTTTTGTGCCGTCTACCTATATACTAAGTGTGAGTGCAGATAACCACATAATTAAATCATTTAAAATCATTAAAAATTAACCAAAATGAAAAAAATATTTACACTATTAATAATAATGACCTCAGCTTGCATGATGTGGGCTCAGGCTCCATAAGGAATGAGTTATCAGTCCGTAGTGAGAAATGCTGCTAATGAATTGGTAGGTAATACCGGAGTCGGGATGCAGATCAGTATTTTACAAGGGGCATCAAATACTCCTGTTTATGTAGAAAGACAATTTCCTACAACCAATTCAAATGGATTACTAAGTATCCGTATTGGATCTGGGACGATAGTATCAGGAGATTTTGCGGCTATTTATTGGTCTATGGGACCTTATTCAATTAAAACAGAAACTGATCCAAATGGCGGATCAAATTATACCATATCAGGGACTAGTCAAATGTTAAGCGTTCCTTATGCTTTATTTGCTGAAACATCTGGTAGCTCACAACCTGGCCCTGAGGGACCTGCAGGAGAAGATGGTGAAGACGGTGAAGATGGTGAAGACGGTGAAGACGGTGAAGATGGTGAAGACGGTGAAGATGGTGTTGGTATAGCTCAAGACTTATTTATGTCTATGACCGGAAATGGTGATATTCAAATAGACATTTCTGGTGGTACTAGTGATGTGTTTTTTGATGTAAAAGATGACGATTCTAATCCAACTAATGAATTACAGGATATATTTCTTGCTACATTTAGTAATAATGAAGTTTTGATAGAAATAGAAAATGGTAACTCTGTAGCTTTTAGTATAGATGATAGTGACCCCGATCCATTTAACGAAATTCAAGAATTAGATTTTAACGATGATGGGATTGGTTTCAATATTGGATTAAGGAATTCAGGAATTGTACAGTTTTGGGAAGCTCCTTTCCATCCAATGAAACCCATTAATTTGAGTGGTGGGAATGGAATTAATATTCAGAATCCGTTTGGATCTGATGTTGTACAGATTTTTGGTAACGGAGGTGGAGCAATAATCCTTAATTCTATTGACCAGCAATCAAGAAACGTTTGGTTAACCAACTTAAATGGTTTTGAGAATAATGGCTTCCTTGGTGTATCGGACATTAACAATAATAACGTAGCTGGTGCCTTTGTGGATGCTAACGGGGACGGACTTCTATTTTGCACAGGTGCAAAGCATTTCAAGATGGACTATCCAGGAAAAGCTGATAAGTCTATCTGGTATGCAAGTGTTGAAGGCCCAGAAGCAGCAGCTTACGAGAGAGGTACAGCTACATTAGAAAATGGAGAAATATTTGTTCCATTTTCAGATCATTTCCAATTGGTTATCGCTAAAAAAGGAATGACCGTTATGTTGACACCGTTATCAGGCGAGTCGCAAGGATTAGCAGTAGTTGAGAAGACAAGCGAGGGGTTCATGGTCAAAGAATTACACAAAGGGTCAGGAAATTATTCTTTTGATTGGGAAGTCAAATGTGTAAGAGCTGGATTTGAAAACTATCAAGTAATAAGAGAAAGGTCCTTCGGAATGCCTGCTAATTCGGAAATTAAATAAGAATTAATATTTATAATCTAGAAGCAAGTCATCAAATGATGGCTTGCTTTTTATTTGGAAAAATATAAATCTAACACATCCTCAATTAATGATTCGTCAGCTGGCAAGAATCTTAAGCTAAATTTAAGTTTCTCAATTCTTAATTGACTTGCTCTTAATTCTTTCATCATTAAGCTAATTAATTCAAATATTTAAATACTTTTTTTAGACATATAAGATAAAAATCTACCCCCAATTTGAAAGTTTAGATATAGAGTAAAATATTCGTCTTTCTTATAAATAGTGCCAGTATTTTTTCCGTATTTGAAGAATCAAAATTCCACTTTGAAAAGTGTCGAAGTCTGGAACAACTTGTTATTGATACCAGTTTAGACTGCAACAATAATTTCGTTTTTAACTATCCATATCCTTCATCAAAATATTTATGACCTGACGGCAGTGTTGATTCAATTAGGTCCTTTTAATCAAGCCTCTAATTTAGATATCAAAGTAGATACTTGTCATTCTAGAAGAAAAAAATCATTGCATATTTCTAAAAGCAATTGCTTGTGCAAAGTGTTTGTTCCAAATATTGTAAGTTCAAATGCTCTTGACCCAAACAACAGAAATTTCACTATTTTTAAAACTACCCTTTCAAACAATTTTCTCTGAGCATATTTGACAGATGGGGGAATAACATACTTTTATCTGGTGATCTTTTTCAAGGAGGGAATGGTTTGTATACAGAGGGAAAATTAATCGCTGGTGTATACGCATATTAACTGCAATGCAAATACAAGGATGAGGTAAAGTTCAATATAAAATGCGGAAATGCATTACAAGCATATAGTTTTTCATATAATGCTGGAAAGATGAAGTATAAGCAAAACCATGAGGAATCTTCAAAGTTGTTAACACAACCAAAGGTTTCCCAAAGAGTAAAGGAAATAAAGCAAATAGCCGCGAAAGTAGTTCTTAAAAAATTCGATTACGACATTGAGAAGCTGTTTAAGAAGATAACTCAGTGGATTGATGCTGGCGTGTCAGAAATAATAAATCTATCGCCTAGTGAATTAAAAAACCTTCCAAAAAACGTGCGCCAATTAATAACCAACTTTAAACACACAACGTTTGAAGGTGGTACCAAGAGACTATTGAATTAAAATTTGTATCTAAAGAAAAGGCATCGGAAATGTTGGCGAAGCACCTAGGATTTTACTCCAATGATAATGAGCAAAAAAGAGATAGTATAAGTATAATTGAATAGGTATAATCAATATGAAATTCAAGGGTGTAAAACGACATAAATAATAAATGATTTAAAATAAGCAAGGCAATCAATCTATAACAAAAAAAAGGAGCAGCCACCACAGCCACTCCTATAGTTTATTTACCAACGCTATAAGAGTTGATAGTTTATTCTTTGCAAAATTATTATTAGTTGTTTCTATTATTATACTAGCAAAAAAGTAAAAATCAACCGCTTCCGCGGTTTTATTAAATAGTCAAACAAGTCCTGACTACTCGTCAGGATAGTCAAACGCCACCCATCCGCATTCGCGGCATCCTCACTCAAAGGCCTTCGGCTTCGTTCGTCAGTCCCTGAGACAACGAACAGAAAACCCACTACCCTTATTGCTGAGGCTCCTGACTACATTGCTACTGCTATAGAACAGTATGCGATTCCAGGCACTTGGGGTATCGACCTTTGTAGAACTCCACCAGTAACCGCTGAAGCCAATGTTGTTGAATGCTCCATCGTTGATACGGTTGCCGCCAGGAAGCCCTGCAAAACCAGCGCTGTTATTTGATCCCAGGTCATTGCCAACTTTCCCATCAATAGTACTGTTAGCCCACCTAAATGTTGACGCTAATGATTTTCCTATATCAGCTCCACTGCCTCCATAACCATATCCATTATCTTGTAGGAAATCAGTAAGCACACTCAATTCTCCATCTGTAGGCACATCCCAACCTGTGGGACACACATTCAGACTATTCGTGTCCGAAACTGCATAAAAATTATATAAGGCACCAAGTAACTTAGCGTGAATTGTCGAATCATTGGCGTACCAACTATAGCCGGGCGTTGTAAGATTTCCCCAAGCTGTAGCGTCTGAAACTTCTGGAATCGACGTCCCATCATTATACTTATTCGTCTTCAGATTCTCCACCATCCATACTTGGCCGCCTATCTTTATTGTCTTGTATACATTGCCTTCTATATCCGCAACTACTCCATTCAATCCCGCATCTAGCATTAATTGTGACATCGCATCTACATAGGACTTCGTCGCCGCATCATGTGCATTGACAGGGTCTCCAACACCATTTATAACCCCAGCAACTTTGACAGCACCATTAATATCTAATTTCTTTGTTGGTGAGGCAGTTCCAATACCTATGTTACCAGATAGATCAATAAACATATCTGAAATTCCTACACTGGAACCAGCATGTCTGCGAATATGTAGTCCTTGAGAGCCTAAATTGTCATCACTTTCAATCGTAAAACCATAATCATCACTAAAATGCCGAAGTTTCAGACCACTTATTGATGTATTAGCACCAGCACTTCCAACTGTAATATATACGTTTGCGGGTCAGGCAGATAAGTCTCCAACCTGAAGTTTTGAAACCGGAGTAAATACACCTATCCCTAAATTTCCTGAAAAAAAAATTATCTCCTTCTAATTCCAGATTCTGTCCAAATGATATTGAATAAAAACAAACAAGAAATAAAGGGATAATGAAAAGTAAGTTTTTCATACAAATGGCTTTGTAATTAAAAATAAATAATAATCTTAAAACCTCCCTTTAATAATTCGCGCTAAAACTTAGTTATTTATATCTCAATAAAGATTTTTAGTGAAAACAAAATATGGAGCAATAACCTCAAAGAATGTTTTTCATCACGGTAGTAAAAGATATTATAAAAGAATTAAAGTTGAATCTTTGTCTAATTTTTTGGTAAGCCTACTCTACTTATTCAATATTTAATAATAATACTTTTGAACGTTACAGTTTCGTTCTTTACTATGAAGTCATTATGATTATGTATTTGGGAACATAGTGCTCAAAAAGTAATTAGAAACGATGACATAACTGAGTTAACTTGTAATAGTCTGTTTTACACTTGAACCTTCAATAGTGTGCCCCCCAACAAAGAAAAAAAACCTAAGTAATTGATACTTAGAGTCTCTTTGCGATCTGGGCGGGACTTTATTCTAAACATTATAGGGAAATTTCATTACGTTTAATCACTTCTAGCAACACCTCTCACAACACCTCTGTAAAAAACTAAACCCTAACAAATTGATTAACAATAAGTTAGGGTTAATTCGAGTTGACCTACTAGGACTCGAACCTAGAATGTCGGTACCAAAAACCGATGTGTTGCCAATTACACCATAGGTCATCCTTAAACGGAGTGCAAAATTAAACTAAATCTCTTTTCTAGGAAATACCTAGAGCATATTTATCTAAAATTTATTTTTTGCTATTTATAACTAATTCAATATGTGCATGTTATGAGAATAATCTTCTTGTAAATATTTCAAGTATTTCATTTAAAGCCCAATATTTGCAAAGAAAACGTATTCTCACAGCTTTTATTAATCGTTACTCTTAAATTTCTAGTTGATAAATCCCATCCAAGTTCCTTGCTTTACCATCAATATCCAACCCATAGCCTATCACAAAAGCAGGTGGTATTTCCCTTCCTACAAAATCAATATTGATAATATCATTGTGTACTTCTGGTTTACTCAATAAGGAACAAACCTTCACAGATGCTGGGTTCATCTCCTTTACTTTATCAATAAACTTCTCTATTGTTAGACCCGTATCTACAATATCTTCAATAATTAATATATGTTTCCCTTCTATTTCGATTTGAAGATTCAGCAACAATTCAAAATCCCCTGTGCTTTCCATGCCCTCATATGACCTAATTTTAACAAATTCTATGTCAAACTCAAAATCAAGTTTCCTTACAAGGTCAGCCATAAAAATAAATGAACCATCCAAAATACTAACCAATATTACATCTTCATTGACATCTTGATAGGTTTTGTTAACCTCTAACGCCAGTTTATTCAATATCTCATTTATTTCATCTTTTGAAATAAATAAACTAAATACCTTATCGAAATACGTTACAATCTCCATTATAATCCATATTGATCAATTAAATAAATTAAGCTGGTAATCGCAGCTGCACCTAATCTAAGCTCTCTTACGTTAACATTTTCAAAAACATCTGCTGTTGTATGATGAAAGTCAAAGTATCTCTGTCCATCAGGTTTAAAGCCCAATAACAATCCCTTCTGTGATTTTAATGGATTAATATCCGCTCCACCACCTCCGGGTTTCAAATACAAATCATAAGGATCCAAAAAGACATCAAAGCCTTGCAGGTTCGCTAAATACTTAGGCAAAACATCTGCCTCCCCTGTACATGTAAAGCCCCTTGGAGTAAATCCCCCACTATCAGATTCTAATGCTGCCAAATGAAATTCACCTTTACGATTTGATTCTTTTGCATATGCCAAGCCTCCTCCAAGACCATTTTCTTCATTCATGAACAAAACACATCTCAAGGTTCGATTTGGCTTATAATTTAAATCGGAAAGAGTCTTAATTACTTGCATCGAATGCACACAACCTGCACCATCATCATGAGCTCCACCTCCAACATCCCAAGAGTCCAAATGGCCTCCCACTAATATGATTTCGTCTGGATTCACATTTCCTTTAATCTCAGCAATAACATTATAAGATATAACATCACCCAACATTTTAGATGTATTTCTAATGAATGCACTTACTTTTTGTGCTTTCAATTGTGCACTTAAAAAATTTGCATCATTGGTGCTAATCGCCAGTGAAGGAATGGGCGTTATATCCGCTTGATATGTCTGAACACCAGTGTGTGGTAAATCATCATTCTGCGTTGTAACCGATCTTACCAATACGGCTTTTGCACCATATTTAGAGGCGCGAGAAGCTCCATGCACGCGTTGGTCTACAGCTTCACCGTAGGCATAACCAGTATTGATACGCTTAGGGTTCATAGGTCTATTGAAAAAAACTATTTTTCCTTCTAAGTTTTTCCTTCCCAATTGTTTAAGAGTATCCAATCCAAACACTTCAATTATTTCAGCTTCTAATCCTTGAGGACCTGTTCCGATTGTATTCCCAAGAGCCAAAGCTTTCAGTGTTCTCTCATTATCACCAAATTTTATTTTTACGACTTCAGGTTCTCCTCTTTCCCATCTTGGAACAGTACAAGCCTGCTTGTAAACTGTATCAACTATAGAGATTTGTGCCAATTGCTCCAAGGTATAATCTACCCCATCCAAAGCATTCTGTGACCCAGCCAATCTGCCACCTATACTATCTGACAAAAACTGTAACCAAGTATCACATTGCCCTTTTTCCAGGCTGTTTTCATAAATATCTTTTATAAAAAATGCTTGCTCGTCTTGTGAATGAGCAATCCCAACAAACAAGAATAAACTGATTAATATCAAACTTAAAGTACTCTTCATTAGATTGTATTTGATGATTTCTAAATATTTTAAATAAAACTCCTTTGTTTTAGGAGGATTACTGGTAATTATATAATTTACTTTTTTGAATTTCAATTGATTCAAAATGGTTTCATTTGGTTAGGATGGAGGCAGTGCAAAGCATTACCTCATTTTTTTGGACTAAATAAGTACCTTTTCGGATTTTTCACGTCTCAATAAAGTATCCTTTGACAAAATAAACATTTTTATAGCTTAAGAAGCAAAACATAATTGAGCGTTTTCAATAATTGTGTTATTCAAAATCATAAATTTGTTTCTTAGCAATTGGTATTTAATTCGCATAAACAAAGAAAAGAATTTTGATCAATCTACTATTTCCTCTTTTAAACACTGATATATCAAGCGATGTATCAGACGAAGAGGTTGTAAGATTATATTTGGAAACACAGAATGTAGCCTATTTTAACATTCTATATGACAGATATTCTGGGAAGATATTTGCAAAATGTCTTTCATTACTTAAAAGCGAAAGTGAAGCACAAGACGCTACACAAGATGTTTTGATGAAAATTCTTTTGAATCTTTCAAAATTTGGAGGAAAGAGTCGGTTTTCTACTTGGATTTACTCCATAACATATAATTTCTGTATTGATTTTATAAGGAGAAAGAAAAAAGATCCAAGTGTTTATGTTGATGATTTACTTGAAAACTTAGATATAGAAGAAGAAATTGAAGATAGTTTTCTGACAGAAATCAATGTTAAAAGATTAAAAGTCATACTATCTGAAATTACAGCTAGAGACAAATCAATTCTCTTAATGAAATATCAAGATGATATGACTATAAGAGAAATATCGACAGTACTCGATAAGTCAGAAAGTGCGATTAAGATGCAAATCAAAAGAGCCAAACAAAAGTTTAAGAAAGTTTACCAAGAAAAATATAAAGCCGGTTATCATGAATAATTTTAAAAAATTGCAGAAAGAGCAAGAGGAGCAGTACAAAGATAACCTCAGTGGAATCAAAAACAGTCTGCAAAGTAACTTAAATGTTATAACTGCTTTTACCGATTTATTTGACACATATATTAGTAAATTTATAAAATGCCTTCTTAGCAATCTTACAAGCGAACAACAAAATATAAACAAGGAAAAAGATTAGGATATGGGCAAGTTATTTTTATTTCTCGATTCAGGAATTCTTTTAGAATTAGTTTCCAATTTTTCAAAAGCTGTACCAAAATTTTTTGGAGCTTTTATGATTGCTCTGATTGGTTATATAGTTTCAAAACTGGTAAGTAGTGCCGTTAGGAAGTTATTTATAAAGATGAATATCGACAAGATTGGAGACAAATTAAATGAAATAGAAATTGTTTCCAAGGCCAATATTAAAATAAAAATCAGCACTATTATAAGCAAAGTACTCTATTACTTTTTACTATTGTTTTTTATGGTTGCTGCAGCCGATGTTTTAGCAATGCCTGCCGTTTCAAACTTAGTTGCCAGTATTTTCAATCTTATTCCAAATCTGATTGTTGCAGGAATAATTTTAATTGTGGGTATCTTATTCGCTGATGCATTACGATCGGTAGCACAGGCTTCTTTAGAATCATTGGGCGTTCCATCAGCAAGAATGATTTCTAGTCTAATATTCTATTTCTTATTTATAAATATAATCATAAGCGCCTTAAGTCAAGCCCAAATTAATACAGAATTCTTAGCCCAAAACATTCACTTATTGATTGGGGGTATTGTACTTGCATTTGCAATTGGTTACGGTTTAGCATCAAAATCCACAATGTCTAATTTTCTTGCATCCTATTACGTAAAAGATATGTTTAAAGTAGGAGACAAAATAACTGTAGAAGGTGTCACTGGTAAAGTGATTGAAATGAACAAAGCTTCAGTAAGTTTAGTTACTGATAATGGAAATAAAGTAATCTTTCCACTGAGTAAAGTCAGTGGTTCTAATATTGAAATACACATTTAAATAAAAATATTAAATTATTAAATTTTACACGACTATGAAACTTAAATTTTTATTCTCTTTTATATTAATGGGTACCCTTACCATTATGAACGCACAGTCACTTGAGGAATTAAAATCTCTACAATCAGATAAAGCAGCTGAAGCAGCTGATCATTCTGCAATGGCTGGGGCAGCACAAGCAGAAGTTGATGCTTTACAAGGACAAATAGAAAAATTAATTGGGTGGAGAAAAGGATTTAGTGGAATTCTTGGATTTGACTGGAACAAGTCAAACGGATGGATTGCTAACCCCAACCCTGACGCATCATCTACAGCTTTAAATATTGGTCTGAATGCTTATGCTCTAATGGATAAACAAAAAGTATTTTGGCACAACAAAGGAATTATTTCCAAATCTTGGTCTGATATAGACACCGGTAAAGAAAGCGAAGAAGAAGATAACTTATTTGACAATGGAACAGTTGATATCCTAAATATATCATCACTAGCCGGTTACAAAATTTCTGATAAATTTGCTCTTTCAGGATTAGGAGAGTTGAATACATCAATCGAAAACTTCCTTAATCCAGGTACTTTTGACATTGGAGTTGGAGGAACTTGGTTGCCAATGTCTAATATGACTGTAGTGTTTCACCCGTTCAATTATCACATTGCCTTCTCTGGTGTTGAAGATGCTTCTTCACAGGGCTCTCTTGGTGGAAAAGTAAGAATAGATTACTTCGAAGATTTTAATATTTCTGGTAAGGCTTTAAAGTGGACCACTACATTGACATCTTTTGTACCTTACAAGGGAGCAAAAGAAGGTGAGGTTAATCTATTTGAATATCAATGGTTAAATACTTTATCTTTCGAAGTATGGAAAGGTATTGGAATTGGCCTTGGATGGGGCCTAAGAAACTCTGAATTGGAAAGTACAGATCTTCAAAGCTATACTTCAGTAGGTCTGTCTTACGGCTTCTAAGCAATAGTAAAGACAAATTATAAGATAAGCTCAAACGCATACCGTTTGGGCTTATTTTTTGAATTACATTAAACTATAGATACGATATTACTGTTAGAGTCGTTTACTAGAGACATAATTTAAAATATGTATTGTAAATCCAGCTTATTTTCTCTATTTCTTTTTTTGTGTATAAGTGCTGCTAATATTCTTGCCCAGGATCGCATTGGATTAACGCATGGAAAATTCAACGGTCTAACAGCCTCATATCTTAACCCAAGCTATCTTCTTAAATCTGAAAACAGGTGGGAAATTCAAATAGCAGGTTTACACACTTTTTTTGACTCAAATTATGGTTACATAAAGAATTCCAATTTATTCGATGCAGCTATAAATGGTGAATTGATAAATATCCCGGATATTGCTTATGATGATGTAACAGAAGCCCAGCCCCTCGATCTAATTTTCAATACTGAATATAAAAAAACTTACTTAGATACCAAGACCGGCGTTTTAGGTCCAGGTGCTTTCTACAAAATAAATAACAATATTGTAGTCGGTGTCAGCTCAAAATTTAGAGGAGCATTAACATCATTCGAAATCCCTTCTTCACTAAATTACTACAATGTAACTGAACTTCCAGGAGATCAGATCTTCCTTGGAAATACATTTCAAGTCAATGCTTTGGCATGGTCAGAATATGGCATCCATTACGCCCAATCGCTTTCAAAGCTAAGTTTTGGAGTTAATCTAAAGTACCTAAACGGATACACTTCCTTATCATTTGACAACAACCAAAACATAAACTATATTGAAAGATCTGATACACTAATCGCCCTAGATAAGGGTCAATTTACTTTTGCACATCCTATACATGGAGAACAACCTGATGTAGTAGGTAAGGGCTGGTCAATTGACTTAGGTATTAATTACAAAAACGAGGATGGTTCCTATATTGGCTTCAGTATAATTGATTTAGGCTATATCAATCTTGATGGAAAAAATTACACAATAGACTTTGAAGAAAATCAATCTATTATATATGATGATTACAAGCCTATCAAGACAATTGATCAGCAAATAGAGCAAATGATAAAAGATGGATTTGTTATAGACTCAACTGCAGGACATTCTATAAACTTACCTACCGCCATTTCATTTCAATACCAAAAGTCATTTAAAAATAATTTCGGAATAGAAGCTCAATTGATCCAAAATTTAAAACTAAGTGACTATCAAGTTAGACATTCTAACAGTCTTAACGTATCCGCAACATACGACAAAAAACATTTTTCAGCTTTTCTACCAATTACCATGTACAACTACAATCATGTGCGCATTGGTGCAGCTATTAGAATTGGATACCTGACTCTAGGTTCAGATAAAATACTTTCTGTAATTGGCAAACAAGATAAATTTAGCGGTAGTGATTTCTATATTAATTTAAAGTTCTATCCTTTTAAAATAGGTGATAATGAAGATCAAAAAATCAACTGCTTTTCATTTTAATTTTTGTTAGCCGATTTCTGTTAACAGGCAAAGAATTATTAAACGTTTATGTCGCTATTCTGTAGCTGAAAGTTTTCTTCAATGAAGTTGCTTTTAACATATCTTCACGCCGTGACTATCAAAAATAAGGTTCAGACCTCATATTAACAATTGTTTGTTTTTCATTAAGCTACACAGTAGCGACAAATTAATAGATACAAATACTCATATTAAAAAGCTACAGAGTAGCGGCACATCAAATTCAATCACATTTGATCTAAAATAAAAAAAAGCCCTCACGTTTTGAATGAGGACTTCATAGTTTATAGTTGGTTTAACTATCTATTTATTTTATTTAACGCCGTGCATTAACTTCGTTACAAGTGGTGTTAATAACATCAACAAAACACCTGCAAAAACTGGAACGGCTGTGAAAATTAAAAAGAATGTACTCATATCATATTGAGCAGTAATTGTATCAATCATTCCTCCCATTTTACCTGCTAATTTATTACCCATACCGATAGCGATATACCATAATCCAAACATCATTCCAATCATTGAAGCTGGAACCAATTTACTTACATACGACAATCCAACCGGAGATAAGAACAATTCTCCCATTGTATGAAGAAAGTAAGCTAGAATCAACCATATCATACTTACAGAAGCTGTTGCAGCTCCTTGTTCGATCGATGACGAACCATAAGCAAGCACACCAAAACCCAATCCTAACAAAACAAGGCCAACTCCAAACTTTACAGTTGCCGGAGGATTAAATCGACTCTCCCATATCTTAGAAATAAATGGTGCCAAAGCAATAATAAAAAATGAATTTAATATTGAAAACCACGATGCTGGTACTTCAGTACTAACTTCATTAAACTGATTGTTCAACATCCATATTACTATTCCCCATATTATCACAAAACTTGTCCCAAGGAAAATATTAGAAAGAGCGTATTTCCTAAAGGTAATTTGAAATAATTTAAATAATACATAAGTAATTATTACCAATGGTACAACCGTTAATAATGTATTACAAATTCTAAAAATATTAGCGGAACTACCCACAAGTTCTCTCTGAGTATAATCAGCGGCAAATATTGTCATTGAACCACCGGCTTGCTCAAAGGCAGCCCAGAAGAAAATTGTAAAGAAAGCCAAGATTCCAACCACGATATAACGATCACGTTGAACATTTGCTGGTACCTTTTCGTCCTCTTCCTTTTCTTCATAATGTTCAATGGCATCATCATACTCTATAGTTTCCGTTGGCGACAATCCTATTCTTCCAAATATACCTTGCGCAAACCAAAATTGCAACATCCCGAAAAACATGAAGATTCCTGCCAAGCCAAAACCAAAGTGCCATCCAACAGTCTCTCCTATATAACCACATAAAAGTATACCTATAAAAGCACCGGCATTTACACCCATATAGAAAATTGTGAATGCACCATCTTTTTTATCCTGTGCATTTTTATACACACCACTAATGATAGACGTAATGTTTGGTTTAAATAATCCATTACCAGCTACCAATCCTGCTATACCGACATAAAGTGCCCAAGACGTATCTAATGCCATCGAAGCATGCCCTAACGTCATTATTAATGCTCCTAAAGCAACGGCCTTACGGTATCCCAAAAAACGATCCGCTAAAAACCCTCCAACTATAGGTGAAAAATAGACCAACATTGTATATGTACCATATAGGGACAAAGCTTCTTCTCGAGTCCATCCCCAACCACCTTCCATCAAGGATCGTGTTAAAAATAGAACCAAGATTGCTCTCATTCCATAATAGGAAAAACGTTCCCACATTTCTGTAAAGAACAATACAAACAACCCTGATGGGTGACCCATCAATAATTTATTGTTCATTTCTGAACCTTCAAATCTGTATTTTGCTGTACTCATTTTATTATAAAGTTGGTTTATGATGCTAATTCAAATCCTTCTGTTTCATCGTGGTCATCTAATTTCAAATCTTCTGCGCCATGCGTTAATCTCTTAAGTGGTTTTAGCATTGCCAAAACGATTAGACCAACAACAACTGTGAAGATAAAGATTCCAGTGAAAATAGCTTTTTCACCTGCATCAGCAGCTGACTCCCCTAAGAGTCCTGCTACTTTATTTCCAAAGCCCGTAGCTGCAAAATAAGCACCCATCATAAATGAAGCATATTTAATTGGAGCCAGTTTTGTAATAAATGAAAGTGCAACAGGTGACGCACATAACTCTCCAATAGTATGAAACAAATAAGCTAAAACCAACCAATACATAGCTGATGAACCTGTAGCTTCAAATTCTTGTGCTGCAAAGCGCATAAATAAAAAACCAAATCCCATTATTATTATTCCTACTGCCATTTTAAACAATGAAGATCCTTCTCTACCTTTTAATTTCCACTTGTACCAAAATCCTGCTACAACAGTACCAAATACAATAATAAAAAATGCATTTACAGATTGAAACCAAGATGCAGGTACTTCAAAACCACCTATCATTCTATCTGTTTTCTGATCAGCATACAAGTTCAATAAACCACCCGCTTGCTCAAATGCACCCCAAAAAACAATTATTAATAAGAAAGACAAAAACATAACTAACATTCTATCCTTCTCTATTTTAGTTAATGGTTTGCTCATCAATTCTTTATTAGGACTATCCGAGTTGCCCAAAAACTCACCTACACCACGTAAGTATTTTTGTCCCCATTGATAAACTATCATTCCCAAAATCATACCTAATCCGGCCAGTCCAAATCCATAATGCCAACCGATTGATTCTCCTACATAACCTACAATTAAAGCTGAAAGAAATGCTCCAATATTTATTCCAATATAAAAAATAGTAAACCCTTTATCTCTCCTTTCATCACCTTCTTTATATAATCCTCCAACCATTGTTGAGATGTTTGGTTTCAATAGACCTACACCAGCAATTATCAAAATCAAACCTAGAAAAAATGCCCAATCTTGTTGAACGGCCAAGACACAGTGACCAGCAACCAATATCCACCCTCCGTATAAAACAGATTTTCTTTGGCCAATCAATTTATCTGCTATTAGTCCACCAGGAATTGATGCGACATATACCAACATAGTATACCATCCGTAGAGTTTTAATGCCTCTGTGTCTGTCCAGCCCATTCCAGGGTTTTCATCAGCTGTTTTCCCAACTATATAAAGGACCAAAATTGCCCTCATACCGTAGTATGAAAAACGCTCCCACATTTCTGTGAAAAATAAAACATACAATCCTACAGGATGCCCAAATAGCTGAGGTTGTTCTTCTAAATTCTTATTCATATTTATTTATTTCGATTAGCGGGTCTAAAATAGATTTTTTAATGGAAAATCAGGCTAAATGCAGCATATTATTACTGACTTTAAGAAAGTATTAGTTCATCACATATCTTAAACAATAGGGATAGAACCTAATGATTATAAAATTACAGATCTTCTTGAAGCTATTATTATCAATCAAAACTGTACAAAAAGAAAATTTAGAAACTTTTGTGAATGAAAACTGGAGAGATAAAAATAAAGCACAGCCAAAATAATTAAGAGTTAAAGTTGGTTTAATACATTCGAAAATCCTAGCCTTAAGATAATACTTACTCTTTACTCAAAACCTTTTTTTTGACCGTGCTTATGGCTTTATGAGACTTAATTTAACCCTAAGTTAAATAAAAGAATATAAATCGGGCTAATTCGGATTGGGTAAAATTCATATATGAAATATGCATAATATATAAAATAATGTAATGAGCTTTGTGCAATACACCAATAATATGAACACTTAGCCCTTTATCATACGCTTTTTGTTCTTTAGCACAACCCTCCATCCAGATGGCCCAACTAAAGCACTTAATAAATCTACTATTTTACTCTTTTGACTTTCTGCCTCATCAAACAATTCACCATTTCTAATCATTTCTACGGCATATTTCTTTGCTTTCGCATTCAGGTCCGTCAGCTCTTTTTCATCAAAAGAATTAAATAGCCCTTCATCCAAATCATAATAATCCAAATCATAATCAATAGAAAGTATTTCTGGCTCTGGAAAGTTCCTGATAATTATTTCCTTTTTCCCATCGTCAACATCAAATTTGGCTTTTTCAAAATCAAAGCCGACTGAAACTTTTGCTTTTACGCGAACCATTGCCTTTTTTCTCAGAAAATTAATATCCCAATATTTGTATTGCTTATAATCATAAATTTCTGACACATAACCCTCAACAGCAACCATTTTAAAAACCTTGGCTACCCTTTCCATCACAACCTCAACTTTCTCAACCTCATGGCTTTCAAAAATTTCTAACTTTTGTCCATAATACATTCCCACAACTGATGCTAATACTATTAAACAAACAATAACAATATATTTATAAATGCTTTTCATTAATTTCTATTAATCTGTTATATCAAAATCAAAATTAAATTTACTTCCTTTTACTGACTTCAATACAGCTTTGATAGAACCGAATTTAATTGGCGACTCTATTTGCATGGGAATATTATTTCCATCATTAGAAACCCAGATATCCATCACATCTCCATCATCAAAAATATTGCCTCCAATCAGATCTGCTTGCATATGCCAAGTGCTTACCTTTCCAACACTTTTCAATTTAGACGTTTCTAGTCCCCTAAAATGAATATCAAGCTCCAATAATTCTTTATCAAAAAATATACGAAATGGAATACTGGTTTCTTCTGCTTTTTTTCCAAAATCAATTCCCCTCATTAAGTATATCGCAGACAACATATCCAAAACATTCTCCTTGGTATCAAACTTAAAATATTTAGCTACATCTTTTGTCCTGCCAAAATATTCCTCTACACTTAAATCATCATGATCAAACTTCAAGCTATCATACCTAATATAGGACCCTTCCTCTATATCTCTGCGAAAGTATATTGGTTTTAAAGTGCTCTTATCTATTCTAGTGATATAATTATCAGATACTTTAAAAACAGAATCGTAGGATGGGTAACTCATCCCAACAACTCTGACCTCATAAGCACTATCTGTTTCTGTTGTGAAAAATGTCACCTCCCCTGTTGGCACCCAAACAAACTTCCAATTATAATAGACCTTATAAGTGATTTCCTCACCATCAGTAAATGCATTGTGATTTAGTGTTGGAATTTGAGAAAACCCAATTACGCTTGTAAAAAAAAGTAATAAAAGATTTACAATTATGAATCTCATTAAATAAAATTAACGCCACTTATAAAGAATGAGCACTAACCCTAATAACGCTGGCAACATCAAATTTATTACCCACAACATTACAGTCGCCGCCAAAGCAACCGAAAGGTGCAGGCCTATGATTTTCCATACCAAGATCGCAATTTCAGTCCTTGCCAAAAAACTTAAAAATGGCGGCAAGGGAATTGTGGATTGGATTAAAAATATTGCAGAGATGCCGCCAATCAACTCCAATATTGAGTTCTCAACATTTAAAAAATACAATATCAATACGTATTGTGTAATATAAATCGAATAGCGAAGTATTGAAAGCAACATTAGATGGAATTTAGAGGCTATACCCAATTCATCTATTCTACCCAAAGAGAGCTTTTCATTTACCCAAGGAATTGAACCTATATGTCCTATTATTACGTCAACCTTTAGCATTACAAACAAGGCCATCACAACGACAACAGTGTTGAGTATAACAAAAGGCCACATGTGTTCTTCAAAATGATTGTTAAGTTGAATGAGGAAATACATTGCGATTATACCAAACGATAAATTGACAACATTTTGATATATGCTGCATAACAACGTGGCATATAACGATGGTTTTTTATACTCTGAACGCAATAATAACATACGACCTGCATAATCGCCAAGTTTAAAAGGCGTTATCATTGACAATGTCAATCCTGCAATAGTACTCTCAATTGATTTTTTTAATGAAACAGGTTTTCCTATGTATTGCATAACCATCTGCCACCTTCTTGATTCTATAAACCAATTAAGTGGCATTAAAATTAAGACAAAGAAAACATAATGGATCTTATTTTTGGATAAAGAAGGCCATACCAATTCATTCTTATAACCATTCAGTGTAATATAAATGCAATAAAAAAGCAGTATTGCGATTATAGGTTTTAGCAATTTGACTACCCAGGATTGATTTGGTCTTATATAAGGATATTCAAATTTATTTACCATCACAATTTTCAATATTACTTTATGCGATCAGGATTTTCCTTTAGAAATTTCTTCCAACTGTTTGTCTTGGATTTTAATACACCACCTGAGCCCAATTGATGAAAGTGTGTCATTGCCGCTCCTAATGCATCAGTAGCATCAAGGTAATGATCTTTGACTGTAAACCTTAGCATACCTTTCAACATCGCTGCCACTTGTTCTTTTGAGGCGTTTCCGTTTCCAGTAATTGATTGTTTTATTTTCTTTGGCGAGTACTCAATAATTTCTAGTCCCATAGTCATAGCCGCTGCCATGGATACACCTTGAGCTCTTCCCAACTTCAACATAGATTGCACATTCTTACCGAAGAAAGGAGCTTCAATGGCCATGTGTTGTGGAAGGTATGTTTCTATTATTTCTTGCAGTTGTAAGAATATCTCCTTCAATTTGGTTTGATGATCTTCAAAGCTGCGTAAATCCAATACCCCAATATCAAGTACAACAGGCTTTCTATCAATAATCTCAATCACGGCATATCCAAGTACATTGGTTCCTGGATCAACGCCGATAATTTTTGATACTTTAGCCACGTAAGAAATTTAATATTATAGTTCGGTATACAAACTCTTAAGATTCCTAAGAACCAAAAGCAACAGAGATTTTACCAGCGATATTTTCAAACTCTTCCTTAGTCAATTCTAATTTTGGACGAGAAAAATCCATATCTGACATCTTGTTTATTGGGATAAGATGAATATGAGCATGCGGCACCTCAAGTCCTATAACGGTTAGACCAATTCTATCGCACGGAATTACTTTTTCAATAGCTTTTCCTACGCGCTTCGCAAACAGACTTAAGCCCATCAATATATCGTCATTCAAATCAAAAATATAATCAACTTCAACCTTGGGGATTACCAAAGCATGTCCCTGTTGAAGTGGGTTAATATCTAGAAATGCAAAATAACTTTCGCTCTCTGCAATTTTATAGCAAGGAATCTCACCATTGATTATTTTAGAAAAAACACTTGCCATAATTACAAGGAAATCTCCAAGATTTCAAACTGAATAATACCACCTGGTGTTTCAATTTCAACCTTATCACCTACTTCTTGTCCAAGAACTCCTTGACCAATTGGAGAATTTACAGAAATCTTTTTTGCCTTTAAATCAGCTTCTGTTTCTGATACAAGTTTGTACGTAATTTCCTTGTTGTTCTTTAAGTTTCTAAGTCTGACATTTGATAAAATGGTAACACGAGATGTATCTAGCTCACTTTCATCAATTACCCTAGCTTTAGCCATAGCTTTTTCAAGCTCATTTATTTTAGCTTCAAGCATACCTTGTGCATCTTTTGCAGCATCATATTCTGCATTTTCTGACAAATCACCTTTTTCTCTTGCTTCAGCAATCGCTTTTGCAGCATTGGATCTTCCTTCAGATTTAAGCAATTCTAGATCAGCTCTTAACTTATCAAACCCTTCTTGGGTCATGTAGCTGTATATAGACATATTGTTACGTTTTGTGTATTATATAAAAATAAAACGTTTCCACCAAATGGCGGAAACGTCGTATAACTTATTATAAAAGTATAAATTTCTTTAGAAAGTTCCTTAGAAAAGGAAACGAACGGAAAAATTATGGGTCCCTCTAAAAGGATTTGTAGCACGATAAGCATAATCAATAGCCAATTTATTCTTTCCTGACTCGTTAAATGGCAGCTCAATACTGGCTCCACCACTTACACCAGAATAGACATTATTTAGACTAGACCCTGAACTTCCAAAATCCTTTTTATAACCACCTCTCAACACAAACATATCATTGATATACAATTCAGCACCTGCGCCAACTTGATCTCTAGAAAAGGCATTAGAAGTAAAGTTACTTACCGCCCTCAACATTACTTTCTCTGCAAAGTAAAAGTCATAACTTATTCCAATATTCAAAACTGAAGGCAATTCAAAATCTTCAGCTCTTTGCTCAATTGTAAGAGGGAAGTCGGTATTCCCCTCAGGGTTTGATGTTTGAAATGATAATCCTTGACCATTAAACTTCATTGGAGAACCAACATTTCTCAATGAAATCCCTAGTCTGAAATTATCTTTCTCACCTGACACATATTGTACACCAGCATCCAGTGCAAAACCAAACGCACTTACATCTGCCGTTGATTCAGAAACAGTTCTAAATAAGAACCCTACTGAAATTTTGTTGTCATATGTATAGGAGTACCCAAAACCCAAGTGAATGAACGAAGGAGAAAATGTTGCGCCAGTACCATCTGGCTGACCAACAGTAGTTACAGGAATATCTCCAAAATCAACAGCCACCAAACTGAAACCAAAAGCACTGTTACCCATTTTTTGAGCATACCCTAAAGCATTCAATTTAACTGTAGACCCTTCAAACAATCTTGTATTTGAAATATTTAGTTCTCTACTTTCAATTCGACCAAGGCCTGCAATATTCAATCTCATTGCCTCAACTCCTGAGACAGAAGCTGTTGTCATTGAATGTAAACCAGCACTTCTAGCCCAAGGATTAAGCAATAATTCAGAAGCACCTGCTTCACCTTGTCTGTCAGGATTACCTGCATATGTTGTTGCTGTAACACTCATTAGAAGTGCAAACACGCATACTATTTTATAAAAATTCTTCATAGTCATTTTAGTTTATGGATTTTATAATCCTGATGGATCAAATCTCCTATTAACACCAAACCACTTTATTGTTCTTTCTTCTCCTAATTCTGGTGCTGAAATATGAATTAAATACACTCCACTCGCTATTGGAATACCTGCCGAGTTTTTCAAATCCCAATTGACATTTGGTGTCGTTTGAGTTAAGGTTCTACCTGGATTAGATCCTCCTTTAGATCCTTGGCGCTCATCTCTATTAAATTGAGTAATAAACTTACCATCCAATGAATAAATAGTAATAGTAGCCTTATCTGGTAGATTCGTTATCTTAACAGTATTGTCGAACTGACTATTTTCATAAGCAGAATATGCATAATAAGGATTTGGTGCAACATTAACTTGTTCCAAAGCGCCTTCATACTCTTCTTGTAACAGTTCAACAGGAGACTTTCCTTCAATTGTAAATTGATACTTTGGCAATTCATCATTCTCAGCTAGAATACAATTTCTAGGATTAAAAATATCAAATCTTGTTTCCAAGTTATAAGGATTATCAACTCGTAATTTAACTGTTAAATCATTAAGAATAGCTCCTTGATCATATGGCAACATTTCAATGTCTTCAGGTAGCAATACCATAGAAGACCAAGTAATAGCTGGCAATGCATCTACTTTTCCAAATAAACCATCTTGTAATTGAGTATGTAAACCGGCACATCCATCATAATCTTGTCTTGTCACATATACAAAGTGATGGCCACCCATAATTACCTCTCTATTATCAGCTAGACCGCCTACACCTGCAACTTCATCACTGAACAATTGATTTGAAGGATTAAATAACATATCCCCTCCAATAGTAGGGTAATTTGTATTAGGATCCCTTGCAGATTCTGCGTTATAAATTGAGTTTTCACCAAAAAAGATATTTAATCTTTTTCCTGTCTCTACATCAATAGCATAGCCCGGGAACCAACTGTATCCCTCTCCATCGCCATCAGCTTGGCCATTTTTATCAACAGAAGGTGATGCTCTTAAATCAAACATTTCCGTTCCTCCAATTGTTTGCGGACCACCTCCAACAGAAATGAAATCTTCACTAGCTGTTTCTACAACAATACATCTTGACCACTTGTCTTTGTCAGATGTAAATACAACATCTACATTGTTTAAGTTTTGAATAGAATTGGCTCTCACCAAATTATGCTTGTTGTTGTCTTTCCATGCTGGTGTTAAATAAAACTGGAATGCATCTGTCGGAGCGTTTGGTGTAGCCGCAGTAAGGCCAAATGGGTACCAATATCCATCTCCAAGAGTATTATAGTTTTCATTAGGATCCAATTTCTCATCTGCTTCCGCTGGACCAGTCTTAATAAAATTAAATAACGAAGATGCAAATTGTGGAATCGGTAAATCACCACCGCCGTCTCTAACTCCTTGGAACCAATTTTGTCCATTTGGATCCGCATATTCAGCTATAGCCGCAATTGCTCCATTTCTTTCATTTGCTAACGTTCCTGCATCCATTTGTTGTTCAATAGAAACAGAAAATCCATACTCAGTTATTATTTGTTCATTCAATAAATCTATTGAAGTTTCCGACGCTACAACTTCACCTGAACTTAAATCTGTTAAAAGCCATGTCATTCCTGAATCAAGGCCACATACATTTCCTCCTGTGAAATCACCAATCAATTCTATTTGATATTCTCCATCTACAACTTCTAGAGGATTGATAATTTTAATATCAATTGGTCCAGCGCCATCTTTGTAGACCAGGTTTCCTTCAAATGATGATATGTATTCTCCATCAACTAATTCCCCATCAGAAATAGCATCTCTAATCTCATCTTCCAAGTCCAAATTATTAGAACCATTACCTACACCAGATAATCTTGTAATAGGTGCTCCTTCACCATATCCTGCATTTAATCCTTGGTATACTATTCTTCTAGGAACAGCCTGGTAAATTTTGACATTCCCTCTACCTTCAAGATATGGCTTAGCTTGTGTTTCAGTTGGATTTGTTTGGTCAAATGTCGCATAGTTATTATACCCATAAGCCAATGCCATGTAATAATAAGTCTTATGATTTACCAATTTAATATCCCCGTCAGCAAAAGCATCTTCAGTTAACCTAAATGAATGTTCAATACCTGTATCAGAGCCATCAACTTGCATTTCAAAAGACCAAATTTGTTGAGATGATACAGGATTAGGATCTGACATGGCCGACCAATTGTATATCCTTGAAACACCATTTTTAACATCAACTTGACCTACAAGTCGAGCTTTTTCAATATTGTCTAATTCTTGCGGTGATACACTTGCATTATAAAGTTGATAAATCTTATAACCCTCAAATACAAAAATTCTTTCTTCTTCAGGAATACCTTCAAATGATAAAATATCAAGCTCCGAGTATTCTTCAAATGCATTGTTTGAAGTCAAAGAATCATTTGACAAGAGTAAAATAATTTCTCTGTCCAATTCAACTATACACACATCTGGTGCATCTGGACCATCAATAATATCAAAACAGTTATCAAATAAGTTTTGTGCGATATCATCAGCAGCTTGCAATCTGCTTATATCTGGATTTGGGTGCCTAACGTCTGGTACCCATACAGCTCCAATAATCAATTCATTTCTTGCGCCTGGCTTTAATAAGAAAGGTCCAGAAGCTTGTACTGTTCTTCTATCACCAAATCCCAATCCCTCTTGTGCCATAGACCATCCATTTGGATCGTTTGGTGGGTCAAAGAATGCATAGCGTGTCTGTTCGCCAGCACTAAGGTAACCTGTTCCACCTACAGTTAAAGGTGTCTCGTCTCTCCAAATACCTCTTAAAATATTATAGTATTCATCAGCCATTGAAGGATCCACTGTTTGTGGATCTGGCGGCGCTGGGTTAGAGTTGTTATAATACATGAAAGATGACATACCTAACTGAACCTTTATGTCTGGCGGGTTTAAATCTCCCAATTCTTGATCAACCAAATATAATGTATCACCTTCATTGTATAAAGATGTATCATATTCATCCCCTTTTACAATAACATGTAATTCGCCTTCAGCAGATGACCCTACCACAATTCTTGGTGCAGTTGGACCTCTAAAATAATCTGTTCCAACCAACGGAACAATATCACCATAAGTTGGTGTACCACCACAATCTGGTGATCCTTGAACAGTACCATCCCACTCATCTTGATTATATGTATAAGCCAAACTTCTTTCAATATCACAACCTGAATAATCATCAGTTGCACATCCTAAATCTGGATCAACCCACATACCAAAGTAAGTTTCTTGAATGTCGGTATTTGCTCTATTTATAAGTTTATACCTCTGGAATGTCATATCATTTACTTCATCATTTGTAGCATAAGCAAATGATTGAACTTGGATTTCCATATTAATAGCTGTCCCTTGCGTCAAAGAGTGGGGGCCACCAGCATCATTATAAATCCAGAATATCATTTGGTCAGGAATTAGCTCCTTTGCTTCTTTTCTTGTCTCTGGTTCACAACCTCTGATGTCAATAATTGGAAAATCACCAAGTGTTGGGTCATAGTTACCATCTTGATCCTCATCCCAAAATGCACCTAAACTACCTGCACCGGTATTTGGCAAATCAAATCCATATCTTTCAAAAAAGAAAGGGTTACCATTTCCAGGCCAAAATTTTACACCGTCTGGTATTAAAGCATCATCATATGGAATTCCTAATAACCTAGAAGCTTCAAAATCAGATATTGAAACATCAATGTCAGAAGATATAACTTCAAAGAACCTATCCCACTGTTGACATATTGGTAAATCTGTCAATCCAGTCGCTGGCTCTAAAGGACCAGGATAAAAATCCAATTGTCCACCACTTCTATAATCCGTAGCAGCCACTTTAAGGTTTCCTGCAGGATCTAATCCTCCTAACCATACTGCACCAGCATACAAAGAAGAAACTTCATCTAATCCTGACCCAACTGGAGGAGCAGGAACAATATACCTTCCTTCTGCAGATCCCGGATCCCACCACACATCTCCACCTGTTAGTAACCTTGCTCTAACATTGTTAATGTTTTGATCTGTTTGAGCCGTTGCAGCAACACAATCTTCCCTTAGGTTTATTTCTGTATTTGCTGATAAGGCTGACGCCCTACTTGCTTTTTGCTTTGCTCTTTCGGGATTAATTGTTGCGAAACTTGTTGTAATAACAGTTAAGCAAAGTACCCAAGCAACTAATATTTTAATTTTTGTCATCTTTTATCTTTTGATAAGTGGTTCTTAAAAATTGAAAATTGCACCTAAAAATATTTGACGCGGTCTTGTATAAAAACCTGGCTGAGTCGTTCTGTAGTTATAATGCGTCAAGTAACTTTGAACATCAAATCCTTGGTCTTCAATATTAGCCAATCTTTGTTGTCCAAACTCATTTGTCAAATAACCTTCATCTTCTGGATCATCAGATACTCGGTACACACCTACTACATTTCTTATATCAAATAAATTTGAAATTCTTAGGTATACATTTAATCCTAAAGAACGCTTAGATTCTTCTGATAATTTAAATGTAAAGTTTTTATCTACTTGGAAATCAGCATTCAATTGCCATGGCAATCTTGCACCATTAATCGTTTCTCTTTGACTAGATCCCAATGGTCCTGTTACTGTTGTAAATGTAGAATAAGGTCTTCCTGATACTGTTGTAAATAAAAAATTAAACCCAGTATTTGCCAAAATATCTGCACTTCCAATTCTTGGCCCGTCATAATTCTTACCACTGCTAAATCTATAATCTGCAACAGCTGTTATTCTATGTCTTTCATCAAATGACAATGGCAATAACGTTCTGATATCTCCTCTTTGATTTAATCCACCTGATGAATTGGCATCCGATCCAGAACCATCAGCAAATTGAAGTGTGTATGTAAAACTCATTTCAAAATTTCCTGTTCTTCTCATATCGTAGTTGAATGAGAATCCTTTTACTGTTCCAAAATCAATATTTGCATATGACTGGTACTGACTAATTGGAGAAGGAACAAATGTGAAAATTCTTTGTTGAATTAGATCTCTTAACTCTTTATAATAAGCTGAAACCTTTATCGCTGATGAGCTTGATATTTTTTGTTGGAATCCAACTTCATAATCAATTGTTTTCTGCGGCTTCAAATCCGGATTGTTAAATCCATTTGTAAATGTCTCATTAAAGTTGAAATAATTCAATGATGTAGCAATAACATTTGAAGTTGGTCTTTCCACCAAAACATCATAGTGTGCAAAGAAACCTGCAGACTCAGATATTGGGAATGAGAATGCCAATCTAGGCATGAAATTTAATTGAGGATCATAATCCTTAAATGTTCTACTTGGATCATAATTTTCATTTTTTAAATCTCTAGCAGCTGGGTCTTCTACCACATATGAAGGAAATACCAAACCACTACCAAATAACAAGTTACCACTTGTTGCGGTACCATCTGGTAAATACCATTGATCACCTGACCTGAATCCTTTAACTTGATCAGAACCGTCACCTTCAACGTATACTTTATAATCATCAGGTACACCTGGTCGTTCTAAGTCTGGGTTTGCATTATAAAAGTCTGATGCAGTATTAATATCACTCAATGAAAACTGATCCTTCAATACTCTTGTATTGGCATCATAGTAATCAACTCTTAATCCTAATCTGAAAATAATGTCTTTGTATGTAAATTTGTCTTGGATAAATCCAGCTCCATAAATTGGTTGGAAAGGAGCCACATTCAATGTTCTTCTTCCTTCACCATCTCTCTCATTAAATACATCATCAAATCCAATTGAACCTGTTGTTTTATTTCCTAAGTAATCATATCCATAATAATTCAAACCAGCTTGACGGAATGCATTTATTTCTGAAGGAGAAAATAAATCTAAACTCAATGAATTTGGATCTAAACCATCTACATTCACAAAGTCTGTTAATTCTTGGCCCGTCAAATTTCTAATCTTGCTGAAGAAAGTGTTTTCTCCAAATTCACCAGATTGGTTTAATGGAAGATACTGTGGGAACATTCCTCCTCCAGGTCCTTCAACTTCTCCAATTTGAGCATTAGCATCAATACCTTGCTCAATATGTCTATTCGCTTGTGTACGCATTAAGGTCCAAAGTGAACTTGGATTTATTGACCAACTTCTGTTAATTCTTTGCTCGTACATAAATCCAAACTGGATACTATGCTTTCCTCTATCAGAACCTCCTGGTACAAAATCAAAACCACTACCTACATTTACAGTAATCGTTTCTCTTTCACTTTTATTGAAATTATTGTAAACTCTACCTACATTGTTGTAAAGTCCCCAACCTCCATTACCTACAGGCTCGAAAAAACCATTGACATTATTAATTCTAGCCAATACAGGGTTTGCTACTCCTGGAGTAAATTCTCCCTCAACCTGTCTGTATCCAACATGTCCAAAAAATAAACCTTGAACAACTTCTTGTGCCGCACCGTCGTAGACTGAAGTATCGACAATACCTACAATTGGTTCCCAAGATCTTTCTTGATTACCCCAGTATCCATAATTGAAAATACCATCCTTATGTCTGATGTCTTCATTTCTTGAGGTTCCTTTTTCATATCCAAACTGCAGAGTGTAAGAAGCATTTCTAATTACAGCATCCTTTTTCTCAGCCCCTTCTCCATAAGTTTGACTTCCTAATTTATGTCTCAATCTCACACTTCCTCTGATACCATCAGAATAGCCAGTTGGGTTATTTCTCCAGTTATATAAACCCCATGCTCTAGAAGGAGTGAATTGGTTTTCACTCTTATTATATGTACCAGAAAAGGTCAAATTAACATTACTGCTAATTTTAGCATCTAAATTAACACCAACATTTATATCTGTATCAGTTTCATTAGGTGCCGCATCCAATCTGTCAATCCTTTCATCGTCAGTAAAGTTTTGCTCAGACACCAATTCTGTAGATGGAATTACTATACCATTAAATAATGTAGTTGGATTAGCTTCTAATCTATCAATTAATCCTTCACTTGCTCTAAAGTTTCCAAGTGCAGAAATCTGATCATCTTTTCTATTCCTATATTGACCAAATGCTCTAAACCCTACAACAGATTCATCCTTATCGTTTTTGATAATAGGACCACTAATATTCGCATTTACTAAATTATAGCCAAAAGCATCTAAAAACTCACTTGTTTCTAACTCAACACCTCCACTAAAGTTATTAGATGGTCCTCTTGTTGTAATAGAAATAATACCACCAGTAACATCTCCATATCTCGCTTCAATACCACCAGTAATAATTTGCATTTGCTCAATTTGAGCTTGAGGGACCAAGTTACCTGCATTGGCCGCAGATACTCTAATACCGTCTATATAGTAGTATGTAGAATTGGTCCTGGACCCTCTTACAGATATATTACCATTAGCATCTGATGTTACTCCTGCAGATGTTGCCGCAATCGCAGCAATGTTTTTAGAAGGCAAATTTTGAATGTTTTCAGAAGTTAAGGACTTGCCTTGAGTTGTGTTGTCAAATTCAACCAAGGGTACTTTGTAACCTACAATCTGTACGCCTTCAATTAAGACACCCTCCTCTTTCATTACAAAATCGGCAATATTCACTTTTCCTGCTTTTGCAACAATTCCAGTTAATCTTTGAGTTTGAAGACCTATAAAAGATACTTCAATATCATAGGTTCCTGGATCTATGTCAGAAAACGAATAATTACCATCAAAATCGGATTCTGTACCCTGCATAAGAACATCGTTCTTATAAAGTGCTACAGTTGCAAACAGAACGGCGTCGCCTGTTGCTTCATCTTTAATTTCACCTTGGATCGTAGTCTGTGAGAAGACTGCACCTGAGGTAAATAAGAAAAGAATAAAAAATGTAAAATTTTTGATCATTTTTTAGCTTTTGATTTCAGTTAATTAAGCTGGCTCTTTTTAAAATTTGCCTAAATCCTCATTTTATTGATGATTCTGAACAAATTTTTTGTTTTAACACACAATGTTAACAAATATTTAAAGTCTTGCAAAATTTATGCAATACGAAGTCTCCACGTAGACAACTTATATTACCTTTTTAATTTTTTGCAGTAGTACTTGTGTTATTCTAAATAGGGATTCATGGGTCCAACCTGCCACATGTGGCGTTAAGACGACATTATCCATATCATACAATTTGTTATACAAGCTATTTTCTTCAGATGTGAAAGTAAGTGGTTTTTCGTTTTCAAAAACATCCAGACAAGCTCCGAGGATTTGTCCGTTTTCTAGTCCATTTACAACATCATTTGTATTGACAACGCCACCCCGTGATGTATTAATTAATACGAAACCCTTTTTACAATTGTTTATAAATGAGGTATCTACAAGATTACGCGTCTCAGGTGTAAGTTGAACATGCAAGCTAATTATGTCAGCCTTTAGTTGCAGTTCTTCTAAACTTACTGACTTAATATAATCAGATTTTGGTACGTAAGGATCAAAATACATAATATCAAGTGCCCAACCTGACAGTTTTCTCACTAAAGATTGTCCTGTATTGCCTAAGCCGACTATTCCAATCGTTTTTCCTGCCAATTCAAAACCTCTGTTTTCTTCTCTATTCCATATTTGACGTCTAACCTCTCTATCTCCCTTTTGAATATTATTAGCCAAATTCAACAACATACCAATCGCATGTTCTGCAACTGCGTTTCTGTTGCCCTCTGGTGAATTAAATACATGAACACCTTGTTTTTGTGCCACTTTTAAATCTATGATCTCTAATCCGGAACCCAAACGTGCTATAAATAGAAGTTTACTCCCTAAGTGAATCCGTTCAGCATTCATTTTGATTTTACTATTTATAACGATCCCTGACAACTCAGGTAAAATTTCTTCTAAGTCCTCCGGCTTATAACCAGCGTCATAAATAACCTCAAAACCCATTGATTCTAAACCAGTTATCAATGTTTCATGAACATAATCTGTAATCAATACTTTCTTCATCCTACAAATTTACAGATTTATGAAGTTCTGTCACAGAGCAAAGAGCTCCGCTCTGACACGGAAGAGCTCTGACAGAGCGGAGCTTCCTCAGCATTAAAAGCAAGGATTTTGCTAAGCAGTTGAATATCAATAATTTGCGAGCTCCGCTCTGTCAGAGCTAAGCTCATTTCTAAATCGTCTTTTCGTTCTTGAATTTGTTTGGTAACTTTGCTTCATAAAAAACATCTAATGAAATTCTTCATTTTCACCCTATTATTAACTATCCCCTTTTTATTAAATGCCCAAGACTATAATAAATTTGGAATAGAAAAATCAAGTGGATCAAGTTTAGTCCCTCTAGAAATTGGATCAAAAGCTCCAGAATTCAGTGGTAAAGATCAATTTGGCAATCAGATAGAATTAAGTGAAATGGTGGAGGATGGTCCTGTTTTAGTTATTTTTTATAGGGGCTATTGGTGCGGTATCTGCAAACGCAGCTTAGAAGAGTTTCAGTCAGAATTTTCAAGTTTATCATCTGCGGGTGTTCAGGTTGTTGCCGTTGCTCCAGAAGTTGAGAGCAATATCGCCAAAACTGTGAATCAAAATAATTTAGAGTTCTCTGTAATTTCAGATAGTGACAATTCAATAATGAAAAAATACAATGTGGCTTTTGATGTAACACCGGCTTATCAAGACAAAGTCATAAAGTATTTTCAAACCACTTTACAAGAAATCAATGGTCAAAATGATGCCGTTTTACCTATTCCAGCTACGTACCTGATAGATACAAATGGTAAAATAAAATATGTACACTTCGATATTGATTACAGCAAAAGGGCAACTGTAAAAGATATACTAGCCAAATTATAAATCAATAGTTACTTCATGTCAAAAGAAATTAGCCACCTAATTCAAGATAGGCTTTCATTGCCGTTACAGTCAATTAAAAATACCGTTAAACTATTAGATGATGGTGCCACAGTCCCCTTTATTTCAAGATATAGAAAAGAAATGACTGGATCATTAGATGAAGTTGCGGTTGGAAATATTAAAAGAGAACTGCAAGGCCTCAATGATCTTATAAAAAGAAAAGAAACAATTCTAAAGTCTATTCATGAACAAGGATTGTTGAAACAAGACTTAAAGGTAAAGATTGAAAACTGTTGGAACAGTACACAACTCGAAGATCTGTATTTACCATTTAAAAAGAGGATTAAAACAAAGGCCACTCTCGCAAAAGAGCAAGGCCTAGAACCCTTGGCGAAAATAATTATTGCCCAAAGGCAAAATGATATATTCTTCCAAGCTCAAAGATTCTTGAACAAAGAAGTAAAAGATACTGAAGAAGCTTTAGAAGGTGCTAGATATATCATAGCTGAATGGATAAGTGAAAACATCAAAAATAGAGAACTGATTCGGCAGTTGTTCGAAAGAAGTGCAATTATAGAATCAAAGGTTATAAAAAAGAAAATAAAAGATGCCGTCAAATACGAACAGTATTTTGAATATTCTGAATCTTTAAGACGTATTCCGTCTCACAGACTTCTTGCTATTTTTAGAGGTGAAAAAGAATCTTTTCTTCGTGTCAAAGTCACAATCGATAATGAACATTGTTTGAAATCAATGGAGCGATTTTACATTCAACAACCTCACACTGAAGCGGCAGAACAAATTCAACTTTCAATTGCCGACGCTCTTAAAAGATTACTTCTACCATCAATAGAAAATGAAATAAAAAAATCATCCAAACTAAAGGCTGACCTAGAGGCTATTCTCGTTTTTTCAAAAAACCTAAAAGAACTATTGCTGTCGGCCCCATTAGGAGGTAAAAATATTTTAGCACTTGATCCTGGATTTAGATCTGGATGTAAATTGGCTATTATTGACACTAACGGAAACCTAATACACGACCAAACTATTTTTCCACATCCACCGCAATCCCAAAAAATTGAAGCACAAAATACAATAGCACACTTGGTAGATAAATTCAAAGTTGAAGCTTTTGCTATTGGCAATGGAACTGCGGGAAAAGAAACATACAAACTTGTCAATGAAATGAGTTTTGAATTTCCAGTTGATGTTTTCTTTATTAATGAAAGTGGTGCTTCAATTTATTCAGCATCAGAAATTGCAAGAGAAGAATTTCCCAACAAAGACATTACAGTCAGAGGTGCGGTCTCAATAGGAAGACGACTAATGGATCCACTTGCAGAATTTGTAAAAATAGATCCTAAGTCTATAGGAGTAGGACAATATCAGCACGATGTCAATCAAAACTTATTGAAAGAAAGCCTTAATGAAACCATATCTACATGTGTGAATTCTGTTGGCATAAATTTAAATACAGCAAGTGCGCAGTTATTAACTCATGTTTCAGGTTTAGGCTCTGTACTGGGAAAAAATATTGTTGAATTTAGAAAAGAAAAGGGTTCCTTTTCTGAACGTAAACAATTACTGAAAGTCCCAAGAATGGGTAAAAAAGCATATGAACAATGTGCTGGGTTTTTGAGAATAAAAGAAGGAGTTAATCCTTTAGACAACACCGCAGTACATCCAGAGTCCTATAAGATTGTTCATAAGATGGCCAAGGATTTAAAATTATCAGTTGAACAATTGGTATTAGACAAAGATGCTCAAAGACAAATACCGCTAAAAAACTATTGTACAGAAGCTATTGGACTTCCAACATTAAAGGATATTGTCAAAGAGTTAGACAAGCCAGGTCTCGACCCAAGAGGTAAAGCAAGTGCTGTGAAATTCTCTAACAGTATAAACTCTATTGAAGATCTAAACATTGGCATGGTCTTACCAGGCGTTGTAAATAATGTGACTAAGTTTGGTGCATTTGTAGATATTGGAATCAAAGAGTCTGGTCTAGTTCATATTTCAGAAATCACAAATCGATTTATCACAGATGTTTCCGAAATATTAAGTGTAAATCAAGAGGTAAGTGTAAAAGTAATATCTATAGATGCTGATCGTAAGAGAGTGGGCCTAAGTATCAAGCAAGCTTAGTACCTAAAGCTGTAACTTTGAAAACAGCACCGTTCCGATATTTCCCTTTGTACCTATTTATAATAATTCCTCCAATTATTCCTGGCACAGCCCATGGAATTGCAATCAATGGACCTTTGTAAAAGTGCCCAAAAAATATTGACTCTCAAAAAGCTAAGAACACTGTATAGGCTGCAATCCCCGTAGATATCACCCCATTTAAGTGATCAATATACCAACTGGAAAAACACCTACAATGGAAGTAACATAAAATGAATTCAATAAATATCCCCATGAAAATGAACTGCCATTATTAAAAACTGTCAACAAATAGCAAATGCACAAGCTGATAAAAAATAGTAGCAGCAAAATAAAAAGAGAGAGTTGTAATTCCTGACCCGGCGTTTAGAATATCAAAGGGTTGAACAAAATTTTAAAAAAGGAAAATAAACAGACCCACAAATGCGCACTGTCTAAGCACCCCGAATGTATCAATTTCCTTAGGGAATGGTTGATTTAAAAGAGTCAATAACCTGTCAAATATATTATTTTTAAACTTCAATTGATATTTTTCCTTCTTTAAAACACCCAAAATAACAAAAGCTTCGTTTTAATAAGGTCTAAAACAAATTTAATCTAGACACTTTAAGCTAAATATCTGATTTAGTAGTACCTTTATATTAAATATAATTATAATATATTATGAAGTTAAAATTTGTACTCGGTTTAAGTATCGGTCTTATCATTGGTTTGTCTACACATTTATCTATTGTTCAAGCCAATTTAATTGATGAAGAAAACAGATCAATTGTTACTACACTTCCTCAAATAATTGAAGCCATAGACTTAGATAAAACATTCACCTTTGCTGGAGAAGATATGCCAAATAATTTTGACAATAAAGAACGATTAGATAGGGAGTTGCTGGTAAACGCCTATTGGCAATCGGCGACCTTAATGCATATAAAAGCAGCCAATAGGTACTTTCCAACCATTGAACGCATCTTAGCTGAAAATGGCATACCTGATGATTTTAAATATTTAGCTGTTGCAGAAAGCAGCCTTAGACATGTGTCATCTCCAGCCAATGCGAAAGGATTTTGGCAGTTCAGAAAACTTGCTGCCAAAGAATTCAACCTAGAAGTTAATGATGAAGTTGATGAAAGATATCACACTGAAAAAGCAACACTAGCTGCTTGCAAATATTTAAAGCAACTTTACGAAAGGTTCGGTTCATGGTCAAATGCAGCTGCATCTTACAATGTGGGACCTACAAACTATAGAAGAATACTTAACAGTCAGGGACAAGACAACTTCTATGATTTAAATCTTAATTCTGAAACAAGCAGATATGTATTTAGACTGATGGCCATCAAGGAAATTATGACAAATCCATCTCATTATGGATTCTACTTGGGCGACAATGAAAAATACCAGCCATTGGATAATCACTATGAAGTTACCGTGGACAAAACAATTAGCAGCTGGAGTGAATTTGCAAAAGAACATGGCGTCAGCTATAGAATGTTAAAAGTTTATAACCCTTGGCTCAGAGATACAAAGCTCACTGTTATCAATAACAAATACCAAATTAAAATTCCTAAGGCGAGCTAAAATATTTGATGGGAAGGCACTGTAATTTTATGCCTTCAACATCCTAAATATTACACTTTATCTAATATTTAGATTCAGAACATATTTTTTGCATATCTTCCGAATGTAATATCAATTTATGCTAAAGATTTTAGGTTCTATAATAGAGCTTGTTTCTATTATTATTTTTCCATTCGTTGTATTAATAAGAACAGCAGTCTACCTGCATGTTGAAGAAAAATTAATTCCCTGGGCCTGTATTGCCGGAGGTGTAAGTTTTACAGCCATTTTAATCTTCCTATATCTAACAATTTTCTATGGCCGCTTAAGCAAAAAAAATAGACCTAGTTTTAAAACAAAATTTCTAGTTGCATTTTTTATTGTTGGAATATACTCAGCACATGGCTTGTTTTATATTTCAAGCGATAACTTTAAATCTGCTGACCTAAGAGATGAGATAAGAAAAGTACACCCCATTCTAAGATTAAGTGTGAGCACTATAGCGCATTTAGATAAAAAATTAATAATAACAGATGGCGATCGCCAGCCAGAAGATTACATTAAAATGGGTCTTCCATCAAAAAAGCATTCTTTGCATTATAAGCAATCTAACGGTTACGCGCATGCGATTGATTTAAGAACAAATGGACGCTATGAGCTTCGTAATTTTTTTGTGCGTATTTACTTTAAGCTCATGGGCTTTCAAACGCTAAGGCATGTTGGAACAGATGACCACTTACATGTTTCTTTGAAAAGTCATGATCGACCTTACAGTAAGTAGTAAATTTACTTTCAGAAATATTACATGAGACAAGAAAAGGCCAAAGCTATAATAATCACAACCTTAATTTTTGGAGGCCTAGTTTGGTGGCTATTGGGACTACCTGGACTTAACTCATTTAAAAGTAAAATAACAAAATCCACATCCTACAAAACTTCAAATAAAAACACAAATTCAGATTCCAAAAAGGTTACAAAAGGTACAATTATTGACTCGTACAAAGGTGTTAAGGTATATTATAATGGCAATGTAAGTCACGTCAATGACAGAAACAAAACTAAAGATGGCTATAACCTTGGTTTAAAGTACCAATGTGTAGAATTTGCAAAACGCTTTTTCTATGAAAGGTACAATCACAAAATGCCAGATAGCTATGGACACGCCAAGGATTTTTATAATACTAAATACAAGCATGGTTCAATCAATACAGAAAGAAACATGTATCAGTATAAAAACAAAGGTTCTGAAAAACCTAAAGTCAATGACCTTATTGTAATCGGACCTACAAAATCCAATACGTTTGGTCATTTAGTTATAGTTACCAAAATCTATAAAAACGAAATCTCATTTATACAACAAAATCCAGGGCCAAAAAATCCAAGTCGTGGTAAGTTTCGTATTGACTATAACAACGGTATTTGGTCAATAGAGTCCAACGCTATTCTAGGTTGGCTAAGATTAAAGTAAACTCAGCATATAGGTTTACATATCTATGACATACTATGAGTCAAAAAGCTTAATTTTACAGTCAAATTGCTAAAATGAATTACTTGCTTATAAAAAGCCTTCATCTCATCTCCATGGTTGCATGGTTTGCAGGAGTTTTTTACCTGGTAAGGCTCTTTGTTTATCACACAGAAACATTCGATAAGAGTCAAGAAGAAAAGGGCATTTTGACCCAACAATATCACATCATGGAACGCCGGTTATTTAATATTATCTGCCGACCAGCAATGCTGTTTACTTGGATTTTTGGTGTGTACATGATTTACCTTAATGGCATGGACTGGTTAAAAGAAAACCCTTGGATGCACGCCAAGTTGTTATTGGTGTTTTTGCTTTCTGGCTACACAGAGTATAGCAGCAGAATAATAAAACAATTACATAAAGGTAAGGTCGTTATGACATCTTTTAACTTTAGATTGTACAACGAAGTTCCATTTTTACTTTTAGCAAGCATTATATTGTTGGCAGTGTACAAGAACTTTCTGCAGTTTGGTTATGCCTTTGCTGGAATTGTTGCTTTTGCAATTGTACTTTTTATTTTCGCAAAACTTTATAAGAAACTAAGAACTAAAACGAACTAACATGAACAAGTTTTTAAAAATATTCATTTTTATTTTATTGGCATTAGCAGCATTGTATGTCGTCGCATGTTTTCTTGCTCCTAAAAAATTACAATTGGAAGTCGAAGAAACAATTGACGCTCAACCAAATTTAATTTACAATTTGGTAAACGACTTAAAGAAGTGGGAAGAATGGTCACCTTGGGCTAAATTGGACAGCAATGCCTTATATACATATACTAAGAGAACTGAAGGTGTTGGTGCATCATTCACGTGGAAAGGAAATAGTGAAGTAGGAGAAGGCACACAAACAATCAAAGAAAGTGTATTGGCAGAAAAGATAAAACTTGCTCTAGAATTTAATGGAGTAGATGGTATTTCAAACAGCACATGGAAATTCAAAGAAGAAAATGGTAAAACAAAAGTAAGTTGGGATTATGATGGATCAGATACGGCATTTCCATTTAGAATTTTCAATTTATTAATGAAAAGTGGTTTAAAGAAAAGTTATCAAAAGGGTCTTACAGGACTAAAAAGCATTTCAGAAAAAAGAGCCAAAGAAAAAATTTACAACGGCTATGAAATTAAAGAAATGATAATGCCTGAAAAGCACTTCATCTTTAACAGACAAGAAGTAAAGATGGAAAACATTCAACAATTTTACAATCGAAATGTTGGTGTTCTATTTGCAAAGGCAGCCGCAGCAAATATTGAAACTGATGGAATTTCAAGTAACTTATTCTTCAAGTGGGATGAAGAAAATGGTGTAACAGATATGGCCACAGGTCTTTCTGTAAGAGAACCAATTGACATCAAAGACATGAGTTCACTTACAGTATCAGAAGGCAGAGCATTACAAGTAGATTACTACGGTGACTCAAGTAAATCATCAGAAGCACATTATGCCATTGATGAATACATGAAGGATTATGGATTGTTAAATGATCCACCTATCATTGAAGAAAATGTTACAGACGTTACGCAAGAAAAAGATCCAAACAAGTGGTTAACGAGAATAACCTACTATATCGCTTCAAATTAAAAGAACTAAAGAAAGATCCGATGTGTTAATAATTATACAAACATCTTAGAACATCAATTTTTAAAAATATAAATGATTCAAATAATTACTTTTATTGTTCTTGTTTTTGCATCATCACCTTCAATGCATGAATTTCATCTAAGTAAGACTGAAGTCAATTATAAACCAGACCAAAAAGCACTCCAGCTTACTGTGCATATGTTTATAGATGATTTAGAAGAAGGTATAAAGTCATTTGATGACGAAAAATTAAGGTTATTTGAAAACGATGAATCAATAAAATCTGATTCGTTGATTAACTTTTACATCAACAATTATTTAAAAATTAAATTGGATGATTCTGAAATTGAACTAAACTATTTAGGAAAAGAAATAAGTGATGACTTGGCAGGAGTTTGGTCTTATTTAGAACTAGAAAACGTTGAACCATTCGAAGTCATTTCAATAACCAATTTATTGTTGACTTCTACCTTTGAAGATCAAAAAAACATTATCAACATCAAGGTAAACAACAAATCAAAAGCATTTCACATCCTTGATAAAAATGATAATTTTAAAGTTATAAATATTTGAAAAATCCTTTAAAATATCTTTTTATTTTGCCTATCAGATTTTACCAAAAATTTGTTTCACCTATTCTAGGTCCAACCTGCAGATATCAACCTACATGCTCTCATTATATGGTTGAAGCCATTGAGGAATGGGGGCCGGTAAAAGGACTTTGGTTAGGATTAAAACGAATTGGACGGTGTCACCCTTGGGCAGGATTTGGAGATGACCCTGTTCCTAAAAAAATAAAAAATGTTAGTAAGACCGAGAAGAAATAGAAAATCAGCAAGTGTACGTGCATTGGTAAGAGAAAACAAAGTCACTGGAGATGACTTGATAATGCCTTTGTTTTTAGTTGAAGGTAAAAAAGTGAATGAAGTAATTCAATCGCTACCTGTTGCTAACAGACAATCACTGGATACTATAATGAAGGAAATAGCTGAATGTCTCAAATTAGGCGTTCACAGTTTTATCATGTTCCCAAAGATACCTGACGAATTCAAAGATAAAACAGCTACTTACAGTTATGATCCAAAAAACTTCTACCTAAAAGCTGCTACAAAAATCAAAAAGAAATATCCCTCAATCACACTTATTAGTGATGTAGCATTAGATCCATACAGCATTGATGGACACGATGGCATAGTAAGAAACGGAGAAATAAAAAATGATGAAACATTAGATGTCCTAGAAAAAATGGCAGTTGCACAGGCAGATGCTGGCTTTGATGTTCTTGGACCATCAGACATGATGGATGGCAGAATAGAAGCCATAAGAGATGCCTTAGATGTAGAAGGGCATTCTAACGTATCTATAATGTCTTATACCGCTAAATATGCCAGTGGATTTTATGGACCATTCAGGGATGCATTAGACTCCGCACCCGTCAACGACCCTAATATACCAAAAGATAAAAAGACATATCAAATGGATCCAGCCAATGCTACAGAAGCATTGATAGAGGCAGAATTGGATAGTCTTGAAGGTGCTGATTTTTTGATGGTCAAACCAGCCATTAACTATCTTGATATAATTAGGCTTCTCAAAGAAAACTCTACCCTGCCCATTGCTGCTTATCATGTCAGTGGAGAATGTGCCATGCTAATTGCAGCATGTCAAAACGGATGGTTGGAATATACTTCTGTTATGCCAGAAGCTCTGCTGTCTATTAAGCGGGCAGGAGCTGATGTTATAATTACATACTTTGCAAAAGATTTTATGAAATTGCAATTAAACAAAAAGGTCAGTCTTAAGTAAGATCAGACTCTTGCTGAAAAATCTATTTTCTTGCTCTTTAAGCCTTATTTATTACAAAAAAGCTTTAATTTAAGCCTTTATATTAAAGTGATTTAAAAAATACAATTATGGCTATAGGTAGACCCTTTAACTTACAAAAATGGATTGATGAAAACCGTGATGCTCTAAAACCACCCGTTGGCAATAGAAATCTATATAAAGATGCAGGTGATTATATTGTTATGATAGTTGCTGGACCAAATGCGCGAAAAGATTATCACTACAATGAAACAGAGGAATTGTTCTATCAAATTGAGGGCGATATCATTGTTAGAATTCAAGAAGATGGTAAGGCTGTCGATATTCCAATCAAAGAGGGTGAGATGTTTTTATTACCAGCGAAAGTTCCTCATTCACCTATACGTGCTGACAAATCAATTGGATTGGTTGTCGAATTGAAAAGGTCGCCTGAAAACAAAGATGGTCTTATGTGGTTTTGTGACAATTGCAACAACAAACTTCATGAAAACTATTTTGATTTAAAAAACGTGGAAAAAGATTTCCTTCCTAGATTCAAAGAATACTACTCAACTGAAAAGTTTAGAACCTGCAGTAAGTGTGGTGAAGTCATGGAAACCGACAAGAGATTTATAGAATAAATGGCCATATATTTTGCGTCAGATTTCCATTTGGGTTTAGACAAACCCAAACCTTCCAAAGAAAGAGAAAAAATAATCATCAAATGGCTTGATTCAATCCAATCAGATGCTGAAGAAATCTACTTGCTTGGTGATATATTTGACTATTGGTTTGAATATAAAAATGTTGTCCCAAAAGGATACACCAGACTCTTAGCCAAGTTAGCTGAATTCACAGACAATGGTATTCCTGTTCATGTTTTCACAGGCAATCACGATATGTGGATGTTTGGATATCTCAAAAATGAACTGGGCGTCATCCTTCATAAAAAACCACACCTCAAAACCATTCATAATAAAGTATTCTTGCTCGGGCATGGAGATGGTCTTGGTCCTGGGGATAAAGGATATAAGTTTATAAAAAGATTATTTTCTTCTAAAATTAACCAATGGTTATTTGCAAGAATTCATCCTAATACTGGTATTTGGCTTATGAAAAAATTCAGTCAAAAATCTCGTGAATCAGAAAAAGAAGTTATTTCCTTTCTAGGTGAAGAAAAAGAAAGATTGATAAGGTACGCCGAGCAAAAAGTGAAATCCACTTATTTTGATTACTGTATTTTTGGTCACAGACACTTGCCAATTGATTTTACTTTAAAAAACAACATAAGTCGCTATATAAATACTGGGGATTGGCTTTGGCATTATTCCTATGCAAGATTTGATGGGCAAGAATTACAATTAATGACCTTTGCTAATGATTAATCATATTAAAATATCCAATGTCATCTGTTTAGCATCTTATATCGTCCTTATAGGATTATTTCTTGTGTCATGTAAAAGTACTACTGTCAATATAGATACCATCTCAGCATCAAGTTCATTGTCGCCTTCAAATAAATACAAGCTCTTAGAGTTAGATGCTTTTGGAAACACCTATCTTCTTACCAATAAAAACGTACTTCAAAAGTTTGATGAAAATAACAAATTACTTTTTGAATATTCATTCAATAGGCAAGGTCAAATTTCAAGAGTTGATGCAAGGAACCCTCAAAAGATTCTGGTTTACCTTCAGGAGTTTCAAAATATTGTTTTCCTAGACAATACATTATCAGTAATCAAAACATTAAACTTGGAAAGCCTTGGTTATTGGGCCATCAACAATGTGGCACTGTCAAATGACAATTTCATTTGGATTTATGACCCCAATGTTCATCAGTTGATTAAAATAAATGAGAATGGTCAACGCGTTTTACAGTCTAATGAATTAATACAAGATAACATTAGCGATGCTTTTGTCACTAGAATTATGGTCGACAATAACAAAGTCTATCTCGCTTGCGAAAATCAAATTATTTGTTTCAATCAATTTGGTCAGTTTGACAAAGTTTTGCCTCTTGTGTATGATAAAATACAATTGTTCAACAATCAGTTACTTTTTCTAAAGGATAAAACAATTAGCAGACAAAGCTTAAAGGTAGAGTATTTATTTGAAGAGAATGATGTTATCCATACCTCAACCAAAGCACTCATAGGTTTCAAATTAAGCAAAGAAGGTAAACTCTTTCTTTTAGAGGCTGCAGGGTTGACTCACACTCAACTTTAATGAAATCTAGGAGATTCATATTGTCAATAATCGTTTTTGCTCAATTTTGTTGTACATCAATTTGGTTTGCCAGCAATGCTGTCATGGGTGATTTAATATCTACATTCAATTTAACTTCAAATGCTTTGGGACACTTAACTTCAGCTGTTCAATTTGGATTTATTTCTGGAACATTGACTTTAGCATTATTGATGATTTCTGATAGATTTTCTCCAAGCAAAGTTTTTTGTATTTCTGCAATTTTTGCCGCTCTGTTTAATGCCTCTTTGATTTTAGAATTCAACTCCATTTGGAGCTTGGTAACTCTAAGGTTTCTAGCTGGATTTTCTTTGGCAGGCATTTACCCAGTAGGTATGAAAATAGCAGCTGACTACTTTCCCAAAACATTAGGGTTAGCCTTGGGTTTTCTGGTAGGTGCATTGGTATTAGGAACTTCCTTTCCTCACCTTCTTAAAGGTGCCTCAATTGGTTTGTCATGGACACAAACAGTAATAGGAACGTCATTTTTGTCACTGCTGGGAGGTGTTTTGATGATTGCATTGATCAAAGATGGTCCCTACCGAAAAGCTGGCAAAAAACTTGACTTGAAAGCATTCTTTAAGGTTTTTGAAAACAAGTCATTTAAGTCTGCTGCCTTTGGTTATTTTGGGCATATGTGGGAACTGTACGCTTTTTGGGCTTTTGTCCCAGTAATTGTAAGTTTTGGCTTACATGATAAAGAGGTATCTAACCTTGCATTACTTTCCTTTTTCATCATTGCAATTGGATGTATTGCTTGTGTTATCGGAGGATATCTTTCACAAAAAAGGGGCACTGCAAAAATCGCTTTTTATAGCTTGTCATTATCAGCCCTATGCTGTTTACTTTGTCCTATTGTATTGACATACTTTCCATTTACAATTAGAATACTTTTCTTACTCTTATGGGGAATGTTTGTAATTGCAGACTCACCTTTATTTTCTACAATGGTTGCAAGTAATGCTGATGCAGAAATTAAAGGAACGGCATTAACAATAGTAAACTGCTTGGGTTTTGCAATAACCATTATAAGCATTCAGATATTAACCTATTTGAATCAAACATATGACAGCCCTTATGTTTTTTTGATTTTGATTGTTGGACCAATAATTGGTTTATGGACAATTAGGAAGCCTATTACAATCAATTAATCAAAGCCGTCCAGACGCTTAATTTTTTTTCGTGCATCTGGGTCCAAATTGGCCTAACGCGCCCATTATGTGCGCTGATGTCATTGTAGTCACCAAAAAACAAGAGTGAATTGGGCTTGAAGCTTTCAGAATTGATTTTTATGTTTGTAAATGACTTAGCGCCATTTTCTGAATAGGCTAAATATACATCTGTAGTTGCATCATCATGATGACGTCTATCATAATAAACAATATAAATATTACCCGTACTTTGATCAACATCCATCCAGCTTAAAAACTGATGTTTCCCAGGTAAGTCATTGTTAACTCTTATTGGTTTTGACCATTTGTTACCGTTGTCTGAAGATGTAGCAATCCAAATATCCGTATCTTCTTCACCGTTACGTTGATCTCCCCAATTGACATAAATATTACCTTTGTTAGGACAATTTGATCTGTCAACTTGTGTTACCGGCATACCATTACAACGTGAAATTCCTGGAATATTAAATGTCCAACCCCCAGGTTGATCTGCGACAACCTTATCTTTATCCATCCATGTTTTTCCCTTGTCAAAAGAACGGTCAAAATATATTTTATTATCATAAGACCAAGCCACATATATTTCTCCATTTGCACCAACACAGGGTACTGCCCCTTCTGTTGTTTGGTCATCATCCAAACAGTTCCCCTCATATTGACTTATTGCCAATGGGCTTGTCCAAGACTCACCCTCGTCTGTAGATTTAGAAAACAATATTCTTGAGTGGTCATTTTCATCTTTGCTGTTATACAAGTCAAACTCAGTCCAGGTGACATATATAGTATTGTCATTTGGATCAATTGCCAACCATTGCTTGTCTTGATCTTTTGGAGTTCTTGGTAAGGTAAAACTTCCATCATTCCATGTTTGACCTTTATCTGTAGATTTTTGTATGACGATACGGTCTAAGAATTCTGGATCCGAGTAAGCCTTCCCTTTTGGATTCGATAAATGCGCATAATAAAAATTACCATTATAATCTGCCCGCACAACTGGATCTCCATATACACCATAACTTGACTCAAGCCTGTTGATTGACCATGTTTGTCCACCATCATTTGAGACATAAACTTTATCCAAAATGGCTCCAGCCACTATATTGTTGGGATCTGTGCTATTGATACAAATTGAAGGTTCGCATGGGCCAAAGGATTTACCTTCTTCAATTTTAACAGCTTTTATTTCATTGTTATTTATAGATACTAACTTATGACTGGTTGGCCTATTACAAGCTAAAAAACAAATTAAAATCAAACATAAAAAGATGTAAATATCTTTCATTTATACAGTCATTATCTCTACTTCCTTGATTTCTATCAATTTGTTAATTGACTCGCCGTAAGCCTTAACTATATTCTGTACTTCAGCTTCTTTTCTTTTTCCTTGATCTTCTGGAAAGCCATCTTTGACCTCACTTTTGATTATTTGAATCATTTTTTGTCTTTCATTTCTTATGCTCACTTTTGCATCTTCTGAATGACTTTTGGCAACTTTAACCAAGTCCTTTCGCCTCTCTTCAGTTAAAGGTGGAATTGTAATCCTAACAAACTCTCCATCATTCATTGGAGTCAAACCTAAGTTTGCTGCGAATATGGCTTGCTCAATTGAGCTTAATAGTTTTTTGTCCCAAGGCTGAATAGAAATTGTTTTAGAATCTGGTGTTGACAAATTTGCTGCTTGATTTAATGGTGTAGGTGTACCATAGTAATCTACGATAATTCCATTCAACATTGCAGGCGATGCCTTACCTGTTCTTAATTTAAACAATTCATCTTTAAGGTGATCGATAGCTTTATCCATATTTCTTCTCCCAAGAGAAAAAGCTTCATCAATAGAATCACTCATAATTATTTTTTTTATGCTAATATAAAAATTGGTTGCTAACCAATATAATTAATGTTAATAATTGTACATAAAGTTTCATTATCGCCTAGAATTCATGTACTTCATTAAAAAATATAGAAACATTGCCAAACTAGATAATGCTTGTACTACATATGTCATGGCTGCCCACCACAAAGATTTTCTAGCGCCATCATATTCTGGACCTTCTGTAATTCCTGTGTTTTCTAAATATGCCAATGCCCTTCGTGAAGCATCAAACTCAACAGGTAATGTTACCAATGAAAAAAGACAAGTCATTCCAAATGTAACTGTTATAAGTAATAAAAAGATACTACCTGATCCACCACTTGTTGAAGATACACCGAAGCCAACCATGGTTGCCATAAATAAAAACTTTTGAGCCTTTGATGACATTTGTACCAAAGGAACCAATGAAGATCTCATATTCAACATTGGGTAATTATCCGCGTGTTGTACAGCGTGGCCACATTCATGAGCAGCAACTGCTGATGCCGCAATTGTTCGTTGATTGAAAACAGGCTCACTTAATGCGATTGTTTTAGTTTTTGGGTTGTAATGATCAGTTAAAACCCCTCTGGAAGCAACAACTTTAACATCATTTATATTATAATAAGCAAGCATTTCCTCAGCCACTTCTTTTCCCGACATGCCTTTTCTCAAGCCTTGTTGACTAAATTTTGCAAATGTTGACTTTAACTTACTGCTCATTGCCATACCTAATAATGAGAAAAAGCCCATAATTAAAAAATATCCACCCATTTTTTGTTTATTTTATCATATCAAATCCAGTATACCTTCTAAGGACTTCCGGAATAACTATTCCTTGATCAGTTTGATTGTTTTCCAACAGCGCGGCTATTATTCTCGCCAATGCCAAAGCACTTCCATTTAGAGTATGTGCAAACTGGCTTTTACCATTTTCATCCTTAAACCTTAATTTTAGTCTATTGGATTGAAAGGTTTCAAAATTTGAAACAGAACTCACCTCCAGCCATTTCTTTTGAGCTGCAGAATACACCTCAAAATCATAGGTCAAAGCAGAAGCAAATGTCAAGTCTCCACCACATAAACGCAAGATTCTATATGGCAGTTCCAATTTATTAAGCAAGCCTTCAACATAAGCAACCATTTGATCTAAAGTATCATGAGATTTACTTGGATGTTGAACTTGTACTATTTCAATTTTATCAAACTGATGTACCCGATTCAGACCTTTTACATCTGATCCATATGATCCAGCCTCTCTTCTAAAACATGGCGTATATGCTGTATATTTAAAAGGAAATTGGTCTTCTTTAACTATTTCGTTTCTCAAAATATTGGTTACAGGGATTTCGGCTGTAGGAATAAGATACAAGTCATCTTTTTCCATATAATACATTTGACCTTCTTTATCAGGAAGTGACCCCGTACCCATAGCTGAAGCTGCATTAACAAGAAGCGGTGGAACAATTTCTTCATACCCTTCAGCAATTGCTTCATCCAAAAAGAAATTTATTAAAGCACGTTGTAGTCTAGCGCCTTGTTTTTTAAATACAGGAAATCCTGCACCAGTAATTTTCACACCCAACTCAAAATCAAGTATGTCATACTTTTTAGCCAAATCCCAATGCGGAATCGCAGATTCGGCCAATTGTGGCAATTCAGCAGTCCAATCCTTAACCAAGAGGTTATCATCCTCAGTAAGCCCATCAGGTACTTTAAAGTTTGGAACATTGGGAATAGTAAAAAGATGGTCGTTAATAGTAGAAATGCAATCAGAAAGTAACTTTTCATTTTCTGAAATCTTTTCTTTCAATACTTCAACTTTGGATTTTGCTTCATTGGCAGCATCTATTTGTCCAGATTTAAACAATTGTCCAATTTCCTTGGAAATGGTGTTTCTTTGGGACAAAAGTCCATCATTTTCTGTTTGAACAATTTTTCTAGCATCGTCAGCAACAATTACTTCATCCAATACTTTCAATGCCTCTTCTGACCAACCTCTTTTCTTGAGTCCATTGGCAACAACATCTCTTTCTGTTCTAATTCTTGAAACTTCTAACATTTCATACTTTATTTAAGCCAGCAAATATACTACTTATCAACGATTCATTGATTCCTATAAAAAATTGAATTGGTAGTTTTTGTTAGAACATCACATTACCTAACAGAAGAATCTTTAATACGCCTTATCTTTTGACTTATTTAAACAGTTCAATTCATATTTTACTGGTTAAATGACATTTATATAGTTTTAATCTTGTTTTTGTTAATAGAATAAGTATATATTTGCTCCGAATTCAATATTTGATACAAATTCATTCCTTTTGAATTCTTCAACCATTTTCCCACATTATTTTTATCGGAAAAATATTTTAACCTAATAATATTATTAATAAGATGTATGACATTCTTCAATTAAATGAAATGCTCGTCCCTGAGCTAAAAGAAATTGCTGAACAACTTGAATTAAAAGGATATAAAAGATTAAGCAAACAAGACTTAATTTACAAAATCTTAGATCATCAAGCTATTGTTGGCAAGGACACAAAGTCAGCCCCAAAGAAATCTGCCTCCACAGTTACCCCTAAAGCAGAAAAACCAAAAAGTAAAAAAGTTCCAAAAAAAGAAGAAGCTAAAGAAAAACCACAACCCAAAGCAAAAGAGGAATCTTTAGAAGCTCAAAGGCAGACACCAAGGGCGAAAAAAGTAAGTGCCCCTAAAAAAGAAAAGGTAGAATCTGTAAAAAAAGAAACCAATCCAGAATCTAGAGAGCCTAAAGAGCCTAGAGAGCCTAGAGAAAAGAAAGAAAGTAGGGATACTCGCGATAGCAGAGATAGCAGAGACAACCGTGAAAACAGAGATAGTCGAGATAATAGAGATCGAAGAGATAATAGAGATAATAGAGACAGAAGAGATAATAGAGAAAGAGACAATAGAGATAGAGACAGAAGGGATAGCCAAACAGAATCAAATGTTGCAAGGTTCAATGTTGACGTAGATGGTGTAATTGAAGGTACTGGTGTACTTGAAATGATGTCTGATGGTTACGGGTTTTTAAGGTCTTCTGATTATAATTATTTATCATCACCTGATGATATTTATGTCTCACCTTCACAAATCAAATTATTTGGTTTAAAGACTGGTGACACAGTTCAAGGAGCGATCAGACCACCTAAAGAAGGTGAAAAGTATTTTGCTCTATTAAGAGTTTCCAAAATAAATGGTCTAGATCCTGATAAAACAAGAGAAAGAATTCCATTTGAATACTTGACACCCCTTTTTCCTGAAGTTAAATTTAACATGTGTAATCACCCTGCGGGTAAAGATTACGGTAACAGGATGATTGATTTATTTACACCTATTGGTAAAGGTCAAAGAGGTTTAATCGTTGCACAACCTAAAACAGGTAAAACATTCTTGTTGAAAGATATAGCAAATGCAATTGCGGACAATCACCCTGATTGTTACATGATCGTATTGTTAATTGATGAAAGACCTGAGGAAGTTACGGATATGCAGAGAAGTGTAAAAGCTGAGGTTATTGCCTCGACTTTTGACCAACCAGCAGACAATCACGTAAGAGTAGCGAATATCGTTATTGAAAAGGCAAAAAGAATGACTGAGTCAGGACATGATGTTGTTATCCTTTTGGATTCAATTACACGTTTGGCAAGAGCATACAATACTGTTTCTCCATCTTCAGGTAAAGTACTATCTGGTGGAGTTGAGGCAAGTGCACTTCAAAAACCTAAGAAATTCTTTGGTGCTGCGCGTAATATTGAAAATGGAGGTTCATTGACAATTTTAGCCACTGCTTTAACAGAAACAGGATCTAAAATGGATGAAGTAATCTTTGAGGAGTTCAAAGGTACTGGTAATATGGAGCTTCAATTAGATAGATCTTTATCTAACAAGCGTATCTATCCAGCAATTGACCTGACAAGATCTAGTACAAGAAGAGAAGATCTTCTTTTAGATAGCAACACTCTTAAAAGAATGCATGTACTAAGAAAGCATTTAGCAGATATGAAATCTGATGAAGCAATGCTTTTCTTAAAGAAGCATATGGTAGGAACCAGAGACAATGATGAGTTTATGGATACTATGAATGGTTAATTCTACGGAGTTTATCATGAATCATTAAGACTTATAAGGAGCGGAAACATTGAGTTTCCGCTTTTTTTATGTCAATAACCGCTTTGGAGAATTTAATATGATCAAAACACTATAAAAAGTTGCTTTAACTGTTGTCTTTAAGATAAATAAACTATATCTTTGCCATCCTTTTAAAACAAAGGGCCTAATTAAGAAATACGATTTACCATGAAAAGGACTTTTCAACCATCTAAAAGAAAAAGAGTTAATAAGCACGGCTTCAGAGCACGTATGGCTACTAAAAATGGTCGTAAGGTTTTGGCTAACCGTAGAGCAAAAGGTCGTTACAAGTTGACTGTTTCTGACGAAATGCACACAAAATAATTGCTATTCGTAGCAGATTACTACTCTATTACAAGTTGGGTACTTTATCTTTGAGTCATGTCGACTCCTAAATTTTCTTTAAAAGCTTACGAACGTCTCAAAAGCAAAAAGCAAATAGGTTATTTATTTGCTAATGGTAAGAGTCATTTCACGCACCCTTTCAAGGTGTTTTACCTCTTAGAACAAAACAATACTCCAGAACTATGGCCAGTAAAGTTTACCGTTTCTATCCCAAAAAAGAAAATCAAATTAGCCGTAAAGCGTAATCTCCTCAAAAGGAGAACCCGCGAAGCTTATCGTCTCAACAAGCTCGGTCTCGATGAAAAGATCAATAAAAGCAATTATAAAATTTCGTTAATGTTTGTTTACTTGGAGAAAGAAGTCAAAAATTATGACGTTCTTGCAAAAAGTATCTTAAAACATATAAATGAAATTATTAAAAGGGTTGATCGTTTGGCTTAGTATATTTAGCTGGTCGACAACGCTTTCTTCTCAAATTTATCTTCAACTGGAACGCAGTGGCTGGACAGAAACCATCAGATTCTACGAAGGGGATTATCTTCAATTTAAACTAAAAGAGTTTCCAAAAACTTGGAGAAGTGAAGAGATTCTTTCAATAAAGCCGGAAGAAAACATCTTGGTCTTTGAAGACAATTTTTACAATATCAATCAAATTCATTCCATTCGAATAAATAAAAACTGGGCAAAAGCAATTGGTCCAAAATTGATGCTATTTAGCGCCGCATGGTTTACTTATGGAGGCATCGCTACATTAGCCAGTGGTGAAGGAGGCTACAAAATGAGCTCCAATGAAATTGTAATTGGTGGTATTATTGCCTCAGTTGGTTTCTTTATAAAAACATTATTCTCAAAAAAGAAATTCAAACTCAATAAAAGAAAACGGCTGAGAATCATGGATTTGAGAATGAATGTCAATAATCCTTAAAAGAGAAGCCTTATCGCTCATATGATTTTATAAAGTAAGCTACGGCCTTTTCATATCCTCCAATTCCCTCACCTATAATATGATGAACGCAAGCATCTTTCATATATGAGTGTCTGCGAAAATCTTCTCGTTCATAAATGTTAGAAATGTGCATTTCAACAACTGGCGTATTGATCGACCTAATTGCATCAGCAATAGCTATTGATGTATGCGTATATGCACCTGCATTCATAACTATTCCATCATAACTGAAACCTACTTCATGTAATTTGTCAAGTAACAATCCTTCATGGTTTGATTGAAAGTATTCTATCTTATGTGCTGGAAACGAATCTCTTATATCTCCAACTATTTCGTCCATCGTTATTTCACCATAAATATCTGGTTGTCGAATTCCTAGTAAGTTTAGATTTGGACCATTGAGGATTAGAATTTCCATTATAAAATTTTGTATGGTGAAGATATAGAAATAGAACTTAAATAAAAAAAGCGCTGAGTGAACCACTCAACGCTTTTATGTATTTTAAAACAAATTTTTAGTTTGCTACATCTGTCATAAACTTGATTCTCACCATGAGAATTTCTTCTAGTGTAATGTCGTCTTCTGACAATTCAGAAAAAGCGTCATCAGCTGAATCTGATTCTGCCTCATCGAAGTACTCGAATACATCTTCAACTACACCTTCATCTAAGTTCTCTTCTAAATAATAATTGATATCCAATTTGGTACCTGAATTTACGATAAGATTCATTTCCTTCAATAATTCCTCTAATTTCAAATCCAAACTATCAGCAATATCATCTAAAGCCAACTTTCTATCAACACCTTGAATTATACTAACTTTTGATTTTGATTTATTTGCAATTTGTTTCATTACAAAATCCTCAGGTCTTAATATGTCATTTTCTTCAACGTATTCTTTGATTACATCGAGGAACGGAGCTGCAAACTTCCTTGCCTTTCCTTGACTTACACCAGATATTTTAAGCATATCCTCAACAGTCAACGGATAATATGTTGACATATCATTTAGAGCTGGTTCACTAAACAAAACCCAAGGCTGTAATTTTAATCTCTTTCCTTCTGATTTTCTCAAATCTTTAAGGATATTCAAAAGGTTCTGATCCAATGCGGTTCCACCTCCAGAATTGGTTATAACAGGCTCGTCATTCGTTGCTGTAAAATCCCTATTTAGTGGAATTTCTACTGAAAAAGGACTTTCAATAAATGAACGTCCTAAGTCCGTCATTTTTAAAAGACCATATTGTTCAATTTCCTTATAGACAAAATTCTTTAGAATAGTTTGCCTTAAAATTGAGTGCCAGAAAATTTCACCCTTCTCTTTTCCTTTTCCAAATTTAGGCTTCTTGTCAAAGTTATTCGTCTTAATTTCTTTTGACGCTTTGCCTACCATAAAATCAGCCAACAACTTAACACCATAATTTTCCTTTAAGTCAGAAATAACTACTAAAACCTGATGCATTTCATCAGTTACCTCGAGTTTTTCTTTAGGGTATTTACAGTTGTCACATCCTTTATCACACCTTTCTTCTTCAAACTGCTCACCAAAGTAATGCAATAAAAATTTACGTCGGCAAGTGCTTGTTTCAGAATAAGCAATAATTTCTTCCATCAACTGCCCCGCCAGTTCCTTTTCAGCCACTCCTTTATCTCTCAAGAATTTTTCCAACTTGAGAATATCTTTATAAGAATAAAAAGCCAAGCAATGTCCACCTAATCCATCTCTTCCTCCTCTCCCTGTCTCTTGGTAATAATTCTCTATACTCTTTGGAATATCATAATGAATTACAAATCGTACATCTGGTTTGTCGATACCCATTCCAAAAGCGATGGTAGCCACAATAACTTCAACATCCTCCATAAGGAAGTCGTCCTGTACTCTATTACGTGTCTTTGAATCTAAGCCTGCATGGTAAGGTGCAGCATTTATACCATTAAGCTGTAAAACTTTGGCAATATCTTCTGTGGATTTTCTTGATTGGACATATATTATTCCAGAATTTCCATCTATTCCTTTTATAAACTGAACTATTTCTTTAGCACATTGATCTTTAGACGTTTTTGGTCTAACCTCATAATAAAGATTATCTCTATTGAATGAAGACATGAAAACATTAGGGTTTTCCATATCCAAATTCTTAATAATATCAGATTGCACCTTAGGAGTTGCCGTTGCAGTCAACGCAATTACAGGAATATCATCAGATATACCTTTCACCATTTGCTTTATTTTTCTGTATTCTGGTCTAAAGTCATGACCCCATTCAGAGATACAATGAGCTTCATCAACTGCTATAAATGATACATTTGCATCTCTAAAAAACTGAATATTTTCTTCCTTTGTTAAAGTCTCAGGAGCAATAAAAACCATTTTGGTATTACCGGCCATAATATCATCTTTGACCTCTTTCATTTGGGTTTTATTCAAAGACGAATTCAAGAAGTGGGCCACAGAATTCTTTTCACTAAATCCCCTGATGCTGTCTACTTGATTTTTCATCAAAGCAATTAAAGGCGATATAATTAATGCCGTTCCTTCCATCATCAAAGCTGGCAATTGATAGCACAATGACTTTCCACCACCAGTAGGCATGATTACAAAAGTATCTCTACCTTCCAATACACTTGCTATAATTTTTTCTTGATTAAGTTTGAATTCTTTAAATCCAAAATAATTATTTAATTCATTATGCAACCCTGGATCTCTTAATCCTACTTCCTTTACTTCCATTATATTTCTAATAATATTATGTCTTACAATTTTGTTACCTTGACTAACGAAGGCTTACAACTGGTTTTGGCCAAGACGTCGATTTTATAAATGTGGATTCATATAAAATCAATGAAAAGTTACAACTTTTTATTTTGTAAATCGAATTTATTAACATCTTTTAGTTAAAAACTTAACAAAGAGTAAAATGTTAAAACTGACCATCTATTTGGTCAATTATCACATTAACTACATCCCATTTTTCAGTGTTAACTATTAACGAAAAATAGTTTGCAATTGTGAAACAATGCCAAATTAAAATCCACTTATATGAAAATTCAACTTGTCGAATCGATTACATCTCTCTGTCCCTTGTTATGAAATTGTAGAAGATTATGTATAGCGTTTCAGTTAGTGATACATTGAGTACTTTTATAATAATTCTTCATTACAATGGCCAATTGAAGTTAAGTTCAAAAGAGCTGGGCAAATAATAAACATGGGGTAAGGGAAAGGTATAGTCAAAAAGTCCTACTAGAAGAAGATTTACTACTAAGCATAACTTTGATTAAGTAAAGTAGCTAGGGTTCTTATGTAATTCTAAACCACCACATTTTTCCACTTCCCTCTTCTAAATAAAAATATAGCGGCTAACGCAATAAGAAGTGAGCTAATACCTATAGCAATATAAACACCTAATGAACCCATATTCAGGCTTACCGCCAATGTATAGGACAGCGGTATTTGAACCAACCACATGAAAATAAAACTTAAAATTGTAGGCGTCGTTGTATCACCTGCACCATTAAATGCTTGTGTTACTATCATCTGATATGAGAAAAATACATTGCCCAAACAAATAACCATTAGACATAAACTGGCTTCTTTAATAACTTCAGGATCCGTTGAAAAAATACTACAAATAGGTTCGCCAAACAAAACAAATATTAAAGTCAAAGACAGCAAAAAGAAGACATTATAAAATCCTGCTTTCCAAACTGTCGTTTCTGCTCTTTCAGGTTGTCCTGCGCCTAGGTTCTGTCCTACAAGCGTTGCTGTTGCATTTGCCAACCCCCAGGAAGGCAGTATTGAAAAGATTATAATTCTGATCCCAATTGTATATCCAGCCAAAACAACACTTCCAAATGATGCAAGTATTCGTATTAAAAAAATCCAACTGGCCGTTGATATTAAAAACTGACCAGCACCGCCTAATGTCAGTCTGAAAAGTCGAGAAATAGTATCCCAGTGTATTCTAAAATGACGCCAAGACAATTTCAAAATAAATCCTGCTGAAAATAAAATATAGAGTTGGTATGCAATCCCAAATCCCCTACCTATACACGTTGCAACTGCAGCTCCTGTAACTCCCATTCCAGAAATAGGTCCTAATCCAAATATCAATATCGGATCTAGAATAATATTCAATAGATTGGCGTATATCAAAGTACGCATTGCATATGCAGGACTTCCAGATGCTCTAAAGATGCCATTAAAAACAAACAAGAACATCAAGATAAAATTGAACGATAACATAATTCGGGTATATGACTTACCTTCCTCAATCAAACTTTTATCACCACCCATCAACAGTAAAATATCTTCTGCGTAAATGAAGGCTAACGTTCCAGTTACAACAGAAATAATTGCAGTCAAGATAATTGCTTGACCCGCTACTTTTGAAGCTGCATCTATATTCTTCTCTCCTATTCGCCTCGATATCATAGCCGTGGCCGCCATTGCGACACCTAATGCGACTGATTCAACCAGCATTAAAATACCTTCTGTAATTCCAACAGTTGCTACTGCATTGTTACTAATTCTTGCCACAAGAAAAACATCTACTATAGCAAATAATGACTCCATTAACATTTCTAGAATCATTGGTATAGACAACAGAATAAGCGCCTGATTGATACTTCCTTTAGTATAATCAATATCCTTTTCCCTTACGGCCTTGACAAATAGATTAATGAATTCCTTAAACGACATGATTCCCTACCCTCTGTTTTTATTATATAAAGATATAACAATATATACTACTGATTCAAACAGCTTGGCACTTACAGAGTAGAGCTCTTCAACAACTCTGCCTTTTTGTTTGTTAATAAACTATTATACATTACAAATTAACCTACTTTTGTATCTTGCAATCAACTATTTATTATGCTGAAAACATCAGGTATTACGCATGCATATGATGAGAAGTTAAAGTTTAACTTCCCTGATATTAACTGTGGAAACAGCCAAACATTACTCGTCTTAGGACAATCAGGTGTTGGGAAGACAACCTTACTTCACATCTTAGCGGGTATCCTTAAACCCAATCAAGGTGAAGTAATTATAGAAGACACAAATATTTACAAACTGTCAGGCAATAAGTTAGATAAGTTTCGTGGTCAAAATATTGGACTTGTTTTTCAAAAACCACATTTTGTTCAATCTGTATCTGCTGAAGAAAACCTACTCTTAGCACAAAAAATGGCAGGAAATAATCTTGATAAAAAATACGCTTCAGAATTATTTGAAACATTGAATTTAGGTCACAGAAAAAATGCCAAGACCTATGAAATGAGTCAAGGTGAACAACAAAGATTATCTATAGCCCGGGCTTTGATAAACAAACCTAAAGTTATCTTGGCAGATGAGCCAACTTCAGCCTTGGATGATAAAAATTGTGAAGAAGTCATCAAACTTTTAGAACGCCATTCAGAGATTGTAAACGCTTCATTAATTGTTGTAACACACGACAACAGATTGAAAGACTTTTTTAACAATAAAGTAGAATTGATATGAGTTTACTGAAACTGGCTTGGAAAAACATTATTCACAATCCCTTGAGTCTTCTCCTCAATTTAATCTTATTGACATTAGGAATTGGACTTATTAATTTCATCTTACTTGTCAATCATCAATTGAAAGATAAGTTTGATAAAAATTTGGCCGAAATCGATTTGGTAATTGGAGCCAAAGGAAGTCCACTTCAAATGATTCTAAGTTCAATGTATCATATTGATGCACCAACTGGAAACATCACCATTGATGAAGCAAAACCATTTTTAAGAGAAGGGCACCCACTAATCAAAAGATCTGTCCCTTTGTCAATGGGTGATAGTTACAAAGGCTACAGGATCATTGGTACAGATTATTCAATACTTGATTTATACGAAGCAAAAATATCGACAGGAAAAAAATGGCAGCACCTTTATGAAGCCACTGTAGGCGCTTCTGTTGCTAAGGAATTAGGTCTTAAACTTGGATCTAAATTCAAAAGCTCTCATGGCTTCAATGACGATGATGACCTAGAACATGAACATGGTACCTTTACCGTAGTTGGGATATTAGAATCAACTGGCAGTGTAATTGATCAGTTGTTACTTTGTAATACTGAATCTGTTTGGCAAGTACATGATCATGCTGCTGGAGATCATTCACATGAGAATGAGGTAGAAGCTCCTTCACAAGAAAACAATCATAATCATGACGAGCTCTCGGGACATGACCATGACGACCACTCGGGACATGATCATGACGACCACGCTAGACATGATCATGACGAGCACTCTGGACATGATCATGAAGATCACACAGGACATGATCATGACGAGCACACAGGACACGATCATGACGAATCAAACCCCACTGTGCATACAAGTGATATGTCAAGAGCACACTTATTAGAGCATGGTGACCAAGAAATCACTAGTATCTTAATACAGTATAAAAGCAGAACAAATTTTCAAGCTTTATCAATGCCCAGGAATATCAACTCAAATACAGATTTACAAGCTGCAGCCCCAGCTTACGAAATCAACAGATTGTATGACATGATGGGAACAGGTACAAAAGCACTCCAGCTTATCGCAATACTAATTGCTATTGTTTCTGCGATAAGTATTTTTGTTTCATTGCTTAATTCATTGAAACAAAGAAAATACGAATTGTCATTATTGCGTGTTTTAGGAGGTAAGTCATCTAGTTTATTATCACTTATACTTATTGAGGGATTAATAATGGCTTTTATTGGATTTTTACTTGGAATGTTATTAAGCAATGTGGCGCTTTCCAGTTTAACCAGTAGTCTTTCAGATAAGTACAATTATGAATTCGAATCTTGGATTTCACATGGTTGGGAGCCGAAATTATTTGTAGCCACGATATTACTAGGATTTTTGGCAGCTTTAATTCCTGCTATTTTGGCTTATCGCACGGATATTCATAAAAACCTATCCGTCGGCTAGGCATAAGTCATAGATTTAACCTAGTCTTAACCATAATGTTGGATAAATTCTATGCATTTTTGTTGTTATAGTATTGTAACGTTTTGAAATTTATCAAATGAAGCTGTTAGTTTTTTTATTTCTTTTTACCAACGTGTCATTGCAGGCACAAACCAAAAGTCCAGATCCCTGGAATATTTTGGCCATGGTAGATAAGGAATCAAAATTCGACGATTTGTTGGGAATGCATGTTATGACAGCAACACCTAAGCCGATTGTTGAACCCTTTAATGGTAAAGAAATCACTATACGAGGATATGTCATTGCCTTAGCTGCAAAAACGGAATTGAGTCATTTTATGTTTTCACGTTATCCCCAGAATATGTGTTTCTTTTGCGGAGCAGCTGGACCAGAATCAGCCATGCAAGTTTTCATGAATGGTGGAGAAAAAATAGATTACACAACAGACAAGGTTGTTGTAAAAGGAGTTTTGAATATTCAAAAAGGCGATCCAAGTGGGTTGATTTACACTCTCTTAGATGCCGAATTAATTGAAGTAATTAAACAGTAATATATATGCGTTTTATTTTAAGTTTATCTCTTATACTATCTCTTGCTTTTAGTGTTTCTGCACAAGATCAAACAAGTAACACTTGGAAAACATTAGCCAAAATTACTTACAAGAAACAGTACGATGAATTGATGGGTTTTAAAATTGACATTCCTGTTTTTAGTGCTCAAGTAAAAGCATTGTCAGAAAAAGAAATTACAGTCAAAGGGTATATCATTCCAGTTGAAGGTTATAAGTCTCATAAAGAATTTATCTTCTCCGCATTCCCATACAATATGTGCTTCTTTTGTGGTGGCGCAGGTCCTGAAACAGTTATGGAAGTTGAAGCATTAGAGCCTGTTGAGTATACAGCTGAGCAAGTTACACTTACTGGTAAACTTACATTAAACGACTCCGATATTAATCGATTGATGTATCTTATAAAGGATGCAAAACTTACTAAAACTGAAGATTAGAAAATTCATTTTTTGAATTTGATACATCTGCCTGCAATTTATCTATGAAGTAAGATACCTTTCCTCTAATGTTTTTATTATTTCAATAGAAGCTTTCCCGTTGCCATAAGGCTTATGAATAGCATCCTCATTTTTATTTAGTATTTCGTTTATATCTTCTTGTAAATGAGATTGGCGATACATTTTATTGGTTCCTAATACTACAACCTCTTGTCTCTCTGTTACCTCTCTCAAAACAATAACTGGCTTTCCTAAATAAGGTGCCTCTTCTTGAATACCTCCACTATCTGTTAATATCAAATCGGACTGCATCATTAACCAGATAAATTCATGGTATACCAAGTTATTAATACAATGAATACGGTCGTTTAATTCAAGTTTATCAATGGCCTTTTGAATGTTAGGATTTGTATGTACTGGAAAAACAATCTGACAACCTATATCATCAACTATCTTATTAATCTCTTCTAAGACTTGCGGAATTAATTTAAGTTGACCTTCTCTTCGGTGCAAAGTCAAAACAATTATTTTCTGATTATCCTTTTTAAACTTTACTATCAAATTTCCTAAATAATCAGGAATTCCAAATTCATTATTTAGCAATTTAGTCTGCATATAAACCAATGCATCAATTCCAGTATTACCAGTCAGGAAAACCGAATCCACAATACCTTCCTTTTTTAAATTTAGAACAGCATTTTGGCTCCCTGCGAAGTGCACATCAGCCAAAGCATCATTAAACTTTCGAAAAATCTCTTCTGGGTAAGGAGACCATTTGTTGTTGGTACGCAAACCAGCCTCAATATGAGCTACTGGTATTTGATTTAAAAATCCTACCATAGCCCCACAATAAGAACTCAAAGTATCGCCTTGTACTGCAATTAACTCTGGTTTAGCCAAATCAATAACTTCCTGGATTGACACAAGTAAACAGGCCATTCTATCTGCCATAGATTTAAATGAACTATTTAATAAGCAACAATAATGCGGTGTTAACCCAAAAACATCAAGAACATCACTAACCAGAGTAGTATGCTGACCTGTCAAACATAAAATAGGTTCGAATTTCTCGTTTTCAAGTAATAACTTGTGAAACATTGCCATCTTAATGGCTTCAGGACGTGTACCTATGATATTTAAAATTCGCAACAAATTGATTTTGATTGGATAAAGCTAGGAAAATTATCATCTTTTCACTCACTAGAACTGGCTGTATTGAATATACAACTGAATTACTGCGTGCATTTCAACCTCACAATCCTATAGTTTTTGTAAATAAAACAGTTGCTCATCAATATCAATACGATGTCAAAACAATTAAAACATACTCAGGATTAATATCATTTTTATATTCATCTGCCTTCTTCTTTTTCAATATCAAAAAGATAATTCAAGGTATAAAAACCGAGTATAAGGCAGTAACTATCTATCTACCTTCTTTTCACTTTTGGAATTATTTCATTGCTAGACAAGCAAGAAAAGAAGGCATTCCATGTTTCGTTACAGTCCATGATTATAAGACACATATTGGTGAAAGAAGTAGGACTGTAGAATGGGTTCAAAAACTAACTATGAGCTTGGCTACTAACTTGGTTTTTCTTTCACAAAGCGAAACTGATAAAGCAGTAAAAGGTAAATTCAACAACAACAAAATATTTCATCTGCCACATCCAAATTTTGATGTCGAGTCAATTAACAAACTGCCACACAATAACAAACCCAATATTCTTTTCATAGGTAGGTTGAAAGAATATAAAGGATTCAATCTTCTAATTGATTCAATCAAAGATTTAGACATTGAAAAATTAACGATTGCAGGTCAAGGGAAAACACCTCTAAAGTCAAATGGGAAAATCAAAATTATCAATGGCTATATAAACGATGATAAATTAGAATATTTATTGGATACACATGAAATTTTAGTTCTTCCTTATCTAGAAGCTACACAATCTGGAGTCCTAAGCCTTGGATTTTCTAAAAACATGGTTATGGTCGTATCTGATCAACCTGGTTTAAGAGAGCAAATTTCAGACAAGTCTTGCTTGTGGATAGAGCCGAATTCAACAGCATTAAAAAATGCGATTCAAAAGCTTATCAAAAATGAGGAATTATACATTAATATTAAAAAGAATTCTAAACTTGAAAAAACAGAATTTGAGAAAAAATGGAACGACACTTTTAATCGTTTAATTAAACTGATTTCATCAAATCCAAATATAAATTAGAAATTTCTTTAGGTAAAAATTCTTCAACATTTTTAAGAGATACATCTCTTTTTTCTTGTTCTTGCAATACATAACTTATAAAACTTTCTGCATCATCTTTACTGATATCTGAGCTCAACTTGATGTTGAAAATGTCCATCTTGTTTTTTAAAAATACTTTTGCAGAGTCATCATCTATTGATACTATATTTATAACCGGTTTGTTGTAATAGAGAAACTCTACAACTTTACTTGGCAGATGGTAATTTGTTGTATTCCCAAAATTCAATAAAATATCGTACTTTGATATGTAATGTGTTAACTTATCATGACTGATAAATCCATGATGTTGAATATAAGGAGATAAGTGATCGAACAATAAGAAAATAGGTTTGCTAAACTTATTCAATTCTCCATAAAAGTGAAATTGCATCTTAAAAAGAGATGCTTTGTAATTTTTAAATAAAACATCTAAAAACTGTAAAAAACGAAATGGAGATCTGACCCCTTCATAAAAACTACCAAAATAAGCAATATGTTTCTTCCCTTCTTCCAAGATCAAACCAACTTCAGCCTGATTGGATTCATTATTAAGTTCTTGAGGCATAACAAATAAAGGAGGAATAACACTATAGTTTTTACTGCGCTCGCCAAACAACTCTTTATACAGCTCCGTAACTTTTGTGTTTGTAAATACAATTTCATCAGCAGCATTTAAACATTCTTGTTCTGCCTCAATATTTCTTAATGCGTACTTTGAAAAATTATTAACCCAAAAAGCATCAGAAATAGAAAATGGATCTTGCACATCCATTGTCCAATGTAACCTAGGGCTGTTTTTCTTAGCTTGTTTAGCAATTAAGTGACACGTAAAAGGAAGACCAACACTTATAACATGAGTAATTGAATCTTCTCTGATAATCTTATTGATAACTTTCTTTCCAGGTTCAAAAAACAAAACACTTCCATCTGGCCAATACCTTTTTCTCCAAATTCGATCCACAATTCTTTCAATCTTAGCCACAATGAAGTTTGATTTTTTTATTTTTGCAAAGCTTGACACATTCCGTCTTTTATTAACACCGAGTTTGTTCCATAAAAAATCTAAAAGTGTGTGGTGTCCTGCCCTGTAAATTTTTATTCCATTAATCTCCTCAAAAGGTTCTTTCTTTGTCCATTTTGTTGTTAGAACGGTAACCTCATATCCGTTATTTATAAATTCATGTATAATAGCATCCCACCTTATTGTATTAGGAGTTTGCGCAGGATAAAAGGGTGTTATTATAAGTAATATTTTCACATGACAAATTTATAAAGATCTAAACCAATTCCACAAATAACTGTTACTGGGCAATACGCTGCATTTGATGCTTAGATTGTTTAAGTTTGTGCAGCGGAATTCTAAAATTAAGAAATAGAGTGTCAAAATTACCAAAAGCACATAGATTCATTGATTTATCAGACTATGGCAGACCAATTGCTAAACTGATAGCAAATTCTCTTAAACATACAGCAGCAACGCCAATTCATGTTACATGGGCCTTCGTAATATGTGGTTTATGTGCAATAGTTGGAATAATAACAGGTCATTACTGGGTTGCAGCAATATTGCTTATTTGGAAATCAATCTTAGATGCTGCAGATGGTGAATTGGCTCGCGTTAAACAAACGCCATCATATACAGGGCGTTACTTTGACTCTATAGCCGATATTCTTTTAAATTTAGCCATTATTGTAACGTTTATGTTTGTCACGGGAGCGCATCCATTATTGACTTTATTTGCATTTTTGGGCATTCAACTGCAAGGCACTCTTTACAACTATTACTATGTTATCCTTAGAAATAATTTGGAAGGTGACAAAACAAGTCGTGTGTTTGAAGATAAAGTACCAGTTGCGTTAAAAGGCGAAACCCAACAGAGCGTAAATATTCTTTATGGTATTTATAGAATTTTATACAAATATTTTGATCTTACTATTTACCATTTAGACAAATCAGCAGTAAACGCGACATCATTTCCAAAGTTGTTTATGACAATAGTTTCTATCATGGGACTTGGATCACAATTGATGATTATAAGTATATTATTAGTTATTGGCAAAATTGACTACATCATTCCCTTCTTTGCTTTCTTCTCATTGGCGATTTTTGTTTTTATAGCCATCAGACGAATTTTAGAGCACATTCATTTAAAGTAAAAAACAGCAATTCAAATTTATTCTACAACAATTGTCTTAGATATTATCGTTGTATTTTTATTGACAATACTTATTTGATACATTCCTGAGTTTAGGTTTTTGGTCTCAAAGGAAAACTCATTTAAACCAGATTTAACAATTCTAGAAGACATCAATTTGTCAACCAATTTTCCTTGTTGATCAAAAAGTAAAATATCAATTTTTGTAACTTCATTTGGTATTTCAAATTGAAGTGTAAATCTTTCTGATACTGGATTTGGAAACACCCTGGCATTTAAATCTGCTGCCTCAATATCATCAACAGATGTTTCCATTTGAGGCCTTGTCATTTTAACAATCCAAGGCATATTGTTTCTCATCTGATTGGCATAAAATCCAGATATCCAGCAAGTCCCTGGGTCAGAAAAATCTTTCTGTGATCCTGCATAATCCCCCCAACGTTCCACTGGACCTTGAATAATACCTATGTAGTTTTGTCCTTCCTTTATCGAAATAATATCAGAGTAGCCCAATACTGGGTCGAAATACATCGCGGAAACACCTGTATTTAAGTTTTTTGCGGTATGCCCAAAACTAATAATGGCATCCATTTGGCCTGTCTCAATCCCTGTATGTGTAATACCAGGATATCCAATTTCAAAATCAGGACCGATTATGTGTTCAAGAGTTACTTCTTGTGCCCCTCTAACATCAAATATGCGTCCATGATAAATACCAGCTAAATTATTAGTCAAATTTCTTGTGTTACCAACAAACTGAATTTCATTATCTAAATAAAATGCCTCTAATATTCTAGCATCATTGGTTTGTAACTCACCAAAAAACATTTCAGCATTAGGTGGAACACCATATGGTACATTAGATTTAGCAACATTAATAATTATTTCAGTATTTGGGTCATCAATTCCACCAGTTAACTCTACTATAAAAATAGTATCATTTTCAACAGAAAAGTTTCTGTTTGACAAAAACAAACAATTGTCTTCAAGAATTTCGTCAGCACTTTCTACTGGACATAGGTTTCTAATATTAAAACCTTCAAATGTTATAGACTGGTAAAGTATACTTTCAAGGCTGGCACCGTTATATCCGCTAGATTTATTGATTTGCCAAAGTACTGTTTCGTCAAATCCAGTTTGCCAAGGTTGATTGTCAAATATTAAATTACCTGTAATAATAAGGTCTGTCTTAGTCACATTTATCATTGGGTAATCAGTCCAGGTATTATTGCCATTTGGATTACCTGTAAGTTCATACATGCTCCATTCACCAGTTGCGTCGTTTGTATTTGAAAACCCAATTACAATATTTGTGACATCACTATCTGATCCATGAAGGAAAACCATGATAAACCTATCTGCTTCAGTATCATATAAAAGCCTAGGATCAAAAAATCTATCAGGCAAATTTAATTCCATAGCCAATTGATCAAGAGAAAAACCTACAAGATCATCACCATCATCAGATTTTATTGCAATTTGTGAATTCAATGCCGAAACAATCTGTCCCCCATTCATTGCCAAGTGATTGTCCAATGGAACACCAACGTCTTCAGTTATACTGCCTGAAAAGCCATTTATAACCTCAGGTGGCTCAACAAGAGCTCTATTTAATAAATCAGCATTCCCATTTGGAGGATAATTTTCCTTAATCTCTGCTTTTACAGCTGCTAAATATGCCTTATAAGAATTACCAGATACACTAGGTGCTTCAAGGTTTTTAAGATTTACAAAGTAAGGATCATCAATTTGACTAAAATTTACAACTCCTAATTTCTTAATTCCTTGCAAACGCTCTTTCTTATAATTGACTTTTTGTCCAAAAACAAAAGAACACACCATTAAAAGGCAAATAGAAAAGGAAAACTTCTTCATCTTATTAAATCTTTATTGTTAAACTGAATTTAAAAATAACTAAAAAGACTGAACAAATAGAAACAAAAAAAGCTTGATAACCAAAAGGACTACCAACCGTCGCCATCCAATAAATCTCCTAACCCTCCGAGCAAACTTCCTTCTCCTTTGCCTTTACCAAAGTATCCTTTGGAATTTGACAGTATTCTATCAGCAAGCCTGCTAATAGGTAATGTTTGCACCCAAACCGAGCCAGGACCAATCAAACTTGCAAAAAACATCCCTTCACCACCAAATACTGTATTCTTTATACCACCCACGAAAGTTATATCATAATCTACATCCTGAGTAAAACCAACCAAACATCCGGTGTCAACCCTCAAGTGTTCACCAGGTACCAGTTCTTTTTTAACGATATATCCACCAGCATGCATAAATGCCATTCCATCTCCTTCTATTTTTTGCATCACAAATCCTTCACCACCGAAGAAACCTCTTCCTAGTTTTTTTGAAAACTCTATACCCACTGAAGTTCCTTTAGCGGCACACAAAAAAGAATCTTTTTGACAGATGATCTTGTTATTATAATCAGTTAGGTCGATTGGAATGATTTTACCTGGAAAGGGCGAAGCAAAGGAAATCTTACCTTTATCATGACCATGCTGGGTAAATGAGGTCATAAATAATTTCTCTCCAGTCAATACCCGTTTTCCCGCTCCTAATATCTTACCCCACATTCCTTGATTTTCTACACTACCATCACCAAATATGGTTCTCATTTCAATATCCTCATCCATCATTAAAAAACTACCGGGTTCAGCCACAACCGTTTCGCCTGGATCCAATTCTATCTCTACAAATTGCATCTCCTCTCCAAATATTTCATAATCAATTTCGTGTGAAGCCATTTTTTTTGTTTAAAGTTTTTTAAAAAGTATACACATAATAAATTGAATTCTAAATTATATAGTTTCATAAAATTATAAATACCTTTCATTTATGATTTTTTTTGGACGAACTAAGCTTTTTAAAGCATTAAAATATAATTATGAGAATCTTGATAATACTACTTGGGCTGTATTTTTCTATAACTGTAACTGCTCAAAACGAAATAACCTCGCAGGACATTTTAAACAACAGTATCAAATTTCATGACCCTAAAGGCAAACTTGCATCTGGTGATTTTACTTTGTACTTAGAAGAATCAAGACCTGATGGTAGTATTCGCAAAACACAAACAAGATTTGCGCCCGCTAAAGAAATTTTTGAAATTATCTCCTTCAGGGAAGAGCATGAAATTAAATATAAAATCAACAAAAACAATGTTGAGGTATTGTTAGACGGCAGTTCAGAGTTCACTGAAGACGAAGCTAAAAAATTAAGAATCAATAAGGAGCGAGCGTCTATGATGAAAAATTACTACTTATACCTATGGCATTTACCAATGAAACTGAATGACCCGGGTACACTTATCGACCAAAACCATAAGACTAAAGTATTCAACAGTCATAGTTGTTATGAATTAAAAATAACCTATGATAAAACCGTTGGTCATGACATTTGGTATTTCTACTTTGATAAACAAGACTTTCAAATGAGAGGGTATCGCTTTTACCATGATGAATCTAAAAATGATGGTGAGTATATTTACATTGAAGGCTTAACAGCTTTTAAGGACATTATGATACCAGCCAAAAGAGATTGGTATACACACAAAGAAGATAAATTTTTAGGAAGTGATCTCTTAGTGAAAATTAGTAAATAATAATAATCACCATTTATACTTTTAAGATCCTACCTTTGGAAAAAAAGTAAAATCCATTAAGAAAATTTAACCTTAAGTAAATGTTATTCACACATTTTATGGCATATCCACTCTTAATATTAAACTTGACATTGTTAACGATAGAAATTTTCAGATAAGACCAATGTTGAAAAAAGACCAATCCTGCCCCTTTTAACAGTTTTTTTATTAGTTTAGATAGAAGTAAAACTTACTATTAACTATAATCTACTTATCAACTTAATTAATCAATATTATGAAAAAACTCTACACTTTATCTTTGATGCTTTTTATAAGTGTCGCTTTTATTAATGCTCAAAGCAGTTTTTCTGATGACTTCGAAAGTTATTCAGTTGGCGACAAAGTTGGTACTGTCTCTAGTGAATGGACCACATGGAGTGGTGCAACCGGGGGAAATGAAGATGCCACGGTCACTGACAATCAAGCTTCTAGTGGTTCAAATTCAATTTATTTTGGTTCTACCTCTGCAAATGGTGGTCCACAAGATGTTGTTTTGCCTTTCGGTGGAAAATTAGAATCTGGACTTTTTACTTTTTCAATCAAAGTATATGTTGATAATGGTGGAGGAGCATATTATAATTTCCAAGGAGAAGAAACAATAGGTCAAGTTTGGACTCATAATGCTTATTTTCTTGAATCTGGAGAATTAAATTTTGGTAGTAGTGAAGGAATAGTTCTGCGCACAAGGTATGAAGTTGAAACTTGGGTGACTGTCGATTATGAAATTAATTTGACAGAGAATTCGTGGAAAATAAGTGTAGATGGTGAGTGTCTTGGATCTTTTGCAAATGCGGCAAACTCAGTTGCCTCTATCGATATTTTTCCAACACAAGGGCATTCTTTCTATGTAGATGATATATCCTATTCTTATGAACCAAATGCTGAGCCAAAGCTTCTTGATGGCACATTGAATATAACTAGTGCCCCATACGCAGGTTTTACAGGAATGACAGAAATTATTTCAGGTAGCATTACGAATACAGGAGCAAATATGATTTCTGATGCAACACTTAATGTTAATTTTCCAGATGGCCCACGTGAATATAGTTTTGACAACTTAAATCTTGCTAAAGGCGAATCCCATGAATTTGACATTGCTGATACCTATATGATTGCAGAAGGGACCAATGCATTAGAAATAGAATTAACTAAGGTTAATGAATTGGCTGACGAAGAAAAATGTAACAATCTTTATACAGGACAAGTTTTAGGCGTAACACCAGCTGAAGGAAAAAATATTATTGTTGAAGAAGGTACAGGCACTTGGTGTGGGTTTTGTCCAAGAGGAGCTGTATTTCTAGAAAGATTAACAGAAAAGTATGGTGATCGTTTTGTTGGCATTGCGGTTCATAATGGCGACCCTATGGTCGTATCTGGATATGATGGCCAGCATGGGTTTTCAGGATATCCTGGAGCCACTGTAATGAGAAGATCTGCAAATACAGGATTTGGTATTATGCAGGATTTGGAGCTTCCTTTCTTAAATTATATTGCCGAAGGTCCAATGGCAACTTTTCATGTCGGCGCTCAATTAGATATAATTACTGGAGATTTAAGTTTTTCTGCTGAGATCAATGCTAATAGAACAATAAATAACACTTCACGATTAGCGATTGTAATTGTAGAAGATGGTGTTACAGGAACAGCAGCCCAATATGCTCAATCAAATTACTATGCTAATAATGTACTTGGAGAAATGGGAGGGTATGAGAGTTTACCAGAAACTATTCCTGCGAGCCAAATGGTTTACGATCATGTTGCTCGAGCTATACCTTTAGGCTATGGAGGAAGTGGTACCTACTTTGATGATGAAATTGCTAAAGATGATAGCAAGGTATTAAACTTCACATATAAAATTCCAGCATCATACGATTCTGAAAATTTACATATTGTAATGATGATGATCAACTCAGATGGATCTATTAACAATGGATATAGTATAAAATTAGAAGATGCGATTGCCAATGGATTTACATCAAGCAACAATGAATTGATTACAGAAGTTACTGACATTTCTGCTTTTCCAAATCCAACTAATAATTTATTAAACTTAGACCTTGAGTCTAATGAGACAATGAATGTTAGTGTAGAAATTGTAAATATACTTTCTCAAAGAGTTTATTCTGATGCTTTAAAAATAAACTCAGGAACAAATAAATTTAGATTTGATGTAAGTCAATTCGTTTCAGGAACATACTACGTTGTTTTTAAAAGCGAGAATTCAACGAGATCTATTAAGTTTATTAAAGAGTAAACTTACCTTAAAATAAAAATTGGAATGCCTTGGAATTTAATTCTAAGGCATTTTTTATTCCCACTCTTTAGCTTCTATTTTCTTTGTAAGTATAGCGCAAAATCCATTAACCCTTTATCCTTCCATCAATATTGATACAAAACCATAAAGGGATTTAGTTATATGAATTGACAATTTGGTAAGTGTTTTTTTTAAATCATTATTATCAAAACTTGAAATTTTCCTTTCGAAGTTTTGCATAATAAAAAAGTGTCTATTTCTTGCTAATAAACATTTTATACATGACCAAGGAACAAAGAAATGCACCCACCAAAGTTGCGCCAAAAAACAACAATGGTTCTTCTTGAAACATTCTTTTTTCTCCGCGCATTTGAAACAAGATATTGGGTAAAACCAAAATCAAGTAAGTAGCGACCAAGGTTTTATAGAAGGACTTATTCTTAAACATTTTTTTACTTTTTATAAACACTTCCATTTTTCATAACGAAGGTTTCTTTATTTGCTTCTTCAATATCTTTCAATATACTTTTATCCATTGCAATTATTTCCAAACTTTACTTTGCAGTTTTACCTTATATTATAATAACAAGCTCAAGGCTTTCATTATACGTAAACATATATGTTTATTTGGAAACTTCGATTAACAATTTTTGAATTTTATGTTTCATTTCAAAATAAGTATTTATATCATTTACATCGAATAATAAGAATACGTATCTATTGATTTTCTCGCTTACACCATATTGAGTTAGTGTAAAAAACATTTGATTTTCAATTACCGTATTATCTTCTTCAACATATTCATTAAAGAAATTTTTCATATCTATATTCCACTCTTTTGTATGATAATCAATACCACTATATTCTTTCTTTATATCTTCTCTATATCGTTTAGATAGTTTTTTAATCCGATTCCAAACTTCCGTATAGCTTGGTTTTTCTTTACCAAGCGTTTTTATTACTTTACCTAATTTCAGATCTGAAAGTCTGATTATATTTTCGTTTGAACTTCCTATTGCATCATCTAAGATCTCATTGAAGGCTACTCTTAATTCAATCAGTTCAAGACTATCATTTTCATTAATTTCTTGATTAAGTAAGCTTTTGTGCCTTAAGATTACAGGAGATTGATTGTTGTTATAGTATAAAGAAAGACTTTTGGCAAATTCTTCATTATGTATGTATTGTACTGTCAAGATTAAAATAATAATCTTTAATATCCTGTATTTCGCTTTTCTCCAATAAAACAAATAGCTTCATCTGTTGATCATCCAACAAAGCTCTTAGTTTTTTATCTCGCATTGCTTGTAAATCTTTTAGCTGAGCCCCAAAGTTTTTATCACTTTCTCTTGAATCCAAAACCAATTTTCTCAATCTCAAATTGAAGCTATTCAAAATGTTTTCCAATACAAATGACTTATCAAGATTTATTCCAAGCTTAACTTTTAAATCTTGAGCTTTAAGAAAATTAGCATCTTTAATATCACTAGTAGTTTGACCAAAGCTTAAACTACAACTTGAAAAAAAGATAATCACAACAAAAAAACGAAATACCATAATATTTAAAATTTAATTGGAAAGAATTCTAAAATTCACTTTCTAGTAATAAGAATTAAATAAGGTTTGAAATATTCAACTCTAGGCGCGATTTCTTTAAAAATATCGCTTCTATTGATGATACACCGTCCTTATCTATAAATAAACAAAGAATAAGATCAATTTCCTTAATTCTATTTGCTTTTTGTAAATAAAATTTAAACAATCTCAATATCTTACAAAAACCTCTATCGTATGCAAACAACATAACAATTGCCATTTTTTCATATTGCTATATAATGAAAAATCATTAAAATGGTTTTCCAAATGAGAAGCAAAATATTAAATCTTTTTGATCAGAAATTGCATAAGTAAATTCTATCGTAAAAGCGTTTTGCCAAGGAACAATATAAAATCCGCCTACATATGAATAATGCCATTCATTCGACACATCATTATCAAACCAAACTCTCACTGTATCATATAACCCGAAAATTCCGTATTTAACTGGAATTATAGGTGTACTAGCAGAGCCTAAATGAAATCTCAATTCAGTATTTACAAATGCTCCAGAATCTCCGGCATATCGATTTCTAGTAAAACCTCTATTGTTTGCTTGTTGGCCTATTGTACTTTTTTAATAAAACGGTGTATCACCATATGTATAGCTATAACCCCCTCTAATAGACAAGGTTGTTGGTTTGTTACTTCCAACAGATGTAAAAATAGTTGCCTCAGAATCAATACGCCCACCAAGTCCCAATTCCCTATGTGTATTATAAAAACTATTATTTAAAACATTAAACCTAATCCCTGAAGTAGGAATAAATTTGTTATCCGTTAAGTCAATGTCAAGTTCCATTTCAGTCTCTATTAACGTTGTAGAACCTAAACCATCAGCATTAGTAAGGCCATCATAAAACGTTTCTTGATTGGCAGTTTTTGGATTGGGTTGAACATCTATGTATTCAACTTTTAATTTTGGTGTAAATGAAGATCTCTCCCAAAGAGATTTTTCAACTCCTATACAACTGTAATACACAGAAGTTTTGTTTTTATAAAAGTCATTGAGATTCAATTCATCATTTTTAACAGCTTCATTGCCACAACCATAGAACATTGGATAGTTTCTATCGTTATTGACAGCGCCTAAGCCCAAAACTAAATCCCATGCTGAGTTAGACCTTTTAATTTTTGTTTCATATTCCAACACAAAATTCAGATTAGATGTAAATGTTCCTACGAACAGTGAATTTCTGGCAAATTCATCTTTTCCAAATCCTCTTTTTATAGTACGATATGAAAAACCACCTATGAGTCCATCATCTGTGTTATATCCTAATATTGGAAGCAGCACATTATAATTATAGTCAAATAAATTCTGAGAGCCAAATTTGATTTCATTCCGTGTTTTTACAACTTTCGTTTCAGTACCAAAGGCTACTTCATCCTTTTTGCTCTTATCATAAACAAAGGTGCTCTTCCCACCATTAACTGTAGAATTATCTCTAATAACATCCACTCCTTTACCACCAACAATTCTCAAATTAATGCTGCTTGCAGAACTTCCACTTGCATCAAAAACATCTTTTTTACCAAGACAATAAACAACAAATTCCTCTGTTTCATCTTTCTTAATTAGTCTTGAATATATCTGTTCCTCGTTTTCTCCATCCCTATGCATTTTATGCACATCCACTTGAACATTACCATCACCTAACCTCTTAAACTCAAAGTATTCATTATCATTTGTTCCTACTACATAAATATTTTTTGCCAATAGTTATTAATCTTCGGTAATTCCATCAGAAAAAATATTTCGTCTAGAGATCATTCGTTTGCGAAGTTGTTTCTCCAGCACCTCCTCTTGCATATGGTAATTACCATCTACCAAATTTATCTGTTGATCATATTCGTGTCCTGAAACAAAAACAATACCGGTATGGATGTTAGAAATATTTAGAATTTGATTTTTAAAGTTTCAATACTTCGCAGTATTTAATCCGTTGCTGCCCCCCTATGTGTTTTCTATGTATGTTTCTAAAAGAACCAATAATTGGTGGAGCAAAGTGCATGGCTCCATTTTTATAACCTGCAAAATTGTCAGTATGAAACTAAAGGGTGGTGAATAGCAATAATAATGTTTTTATTATCTGAATCCGCAATAGCAGATTCTAATTCAGTCCTTAATTCTCTTGCTGCCAAATTAGAACAATCACCATCTTCCTCATTTTGATGATTGTCGTCCATGAACCAATAAGAATTAATTACTATAATTCTGACATGCTTACTTACATCTACAACTTCAGGTCCTAGGCAGCCATTTTCAGGAAAAAAACATTTGTGCTTACCTAATTTTGATTCAATGTAGCTTTCTAGTTTTTTAACTTATTTTATAGGATTTCCTTTCACAAAGCTCCATTCTTTATCTCCAGGTATAATTATTGAATATGGGGCGTCATGGTTTTTAACTACTTTTTCAAATGACAATATTTCTTTACTATTTGCCTCAAGTGTTCCAATATTTGCCAAGATATAAACACTATGATCATTAATATTACTCTTCGAATAACCAGTAGAACTTATTGTCAATAGACAAATAGTAAATAGGAATTTGATCCTATTTTCCATTGAGGAAGTTTTAATATTTTAAACGAACTTCTTCTTAAGAAAATAACTCACATCATTTATAAGTTTCAAGTTGAATAAAAAAAAGACAAATAAAAAAATAACTACATTTGTATTGATATGTATAAGAGAGTTTACAAAAAGATAAAAAGTCACATTTGTCAATAAAACAAAAGATGCTAAGATTTCTATATTTCATAATTATAATTGGAATCAATAATCAGTTAGGAAACGCACAAAAAACTGATTTCAATAATAAGGAAATACTCAAGTTTGAAAGTCCATATGAGATAAAACTGGGAAAAACCATTGGCCTCTATGCCGTAGGGATCGCAGGGCGTTTAGGTGGAGAAGCCATTGTCAGAAATTTAGATCCTTTAACAGCAGACGATATAGCAAATCTTAATCCAGACAATATTAATTTCTTAGACAAGGGAGCAATTAATAACTTAAACAACTCAGCCAGAGTATTAAGTGATGTAATTAGAGATGTATCATATGCTTTTCCGTTTATAACATTTTTTGACAAACAAATGGGTCAAAATTGGACTCATATAGCAATTATAGGCACCCAAGCTCTTACTTTAAACTCAGCAGTCACAATCTTAACTAAAGGGCTCTCTAAAAGGACTAGGCCATTTGTATATAACCCGAAAGCGCCTGTTGATGAACGCGAAAGCACCGCTGCAAGATTATCTTTTTTTTCAGGGCATACTTCAACAACAGCTGTGATGTCCTTTGTAACTGCCAAGTTTTTCTCAGATTTTTATCCTAACAGTCCATTACGTCCGTATTTTTGGGGCGGAGCCACAATACTAACAATTACTGCAGGTTATTTAAGGTACGCAGGCGGAAAACATTTTATAACTGATGTTGTAGCAGGTGGTGTTGTTGGAGCAGCAATAGGTATTCTATTGCCACAATCTTACAAAAAACGTCAATTAACAACCGATATAAGTTATAACTTAATAAGCGTTGGGAACGGCATTGGACTGTGTTTGACATTCTAATTCACAGCTATACTGGTTAATAAGATTGAGAAAGTCCTAGTATTTGTACAATAGTCTAAATATAGTATTGATAAATGAAATCTAATCAATTATAAGGCTCCCATGGCGTTAAAATAAAAGAAGACAGAAACCAACAATTACTTATCGTTAGTACGTCTTAGTATAAAAGAGCTGTCATGATGTCAAACTTCATAAGAGGTAAATATATATTTGCAATTTTATTATTGTTCATAAGTTTTAATTCTACAAAAGCGTGTTCTTGCATTGGTACCTCAAGCTTTTGTGAATCAACATTTTTCAGTTCCAATATTGCTCTTGTTAAAGTTATAGATAAAAGTACTCCAGATAAATACTCATCATTTGATGTTGAAGTAAAAGAAGTGATATCAGGTAACGTCAGTGAACAAAAGTTATCTATAAATTACAACCCTACAAGCTGTACTGAATTTATTTCAGTTAGTATTGATGACGAATTGATTATCAACTTTAGTACAACTTACGAAATTGACGAAGCACCTTTCCTGCAATAGGATTTGGTAGTTGTGCTGTCAACTATCTGACATTGAAAAACAATATTGTTTCTGGCAGAATTTATGGAACTGAAAACATAGAATTATCAGTAGATGATTTCTACGAAAATCTCAATGACTGTGCTGACTTAATTTTTGTTGATCAAGATAATACATTCATAAAAAATCTATTTAGAATAGTTGAAAATCCAGTCTTATCAGAATTGAATATTCAAACGCCAGTATTTTTAGATGAAAAATTTGACATTTCAATTTATAACAACCAAGGCAAGTTGATAAAAGTTGAAAGTAATACATTCGGCGGCTTAAAAACTATTGATGTAAATACATTCAGCTCAGGATTGTACTTTTCTACATTCAATGTACGCAATTTGATATTCACAAAGAAATTCATTAAAATATAAAAGGCAAGATCAACTGAGTAGAATTTGGATTGTCGTTTTAATGTGTGTAATCATTTCTATTTATTATTAATCAAATGAAGTATCATCTGCTCAATGTTTCCAACATAGCGCCCGGACTGGCGTTCAACATTATCGCGGGCTCGGAGCCGCCATTTAATTTCAAACATAAAAAAAGGCATTCTGAATTTCAGAATGCCTTTTTGTTTTATTTAAAAGCCTACTTGCATTTCGCTGAATTTATCCTTCTAACGCTGCAGCACCACCAACAATCTCTAAAATTTCATTGGTAATAGACTCTTGTCTAGCTTTATTATAAAGAATCTTCAGATCCTTTAATAATTCATTTGCATTTTCAGTTGCTTTGTCCATTGCTGTCATTCTTGCACCATGCTCACCCGCATTCATATCCAAAACAAATTTTTGGAAAGACGTTTGTAGAATACTTGGGATCAATTGCTCTAGTAATTCTTCTTTTGAAGGCTCAAATAAATAATCAGCATTTTGTTGCTTCAATTTTGGGTCCTTTGAAACTTCCAATTTAGGAACTGGTAAAAACTGAACAGCCTTTGGATTTTGAATTCCTGCATTTTTAAACTGACTATAAACAACATAAATTTTGTCATAGTCTCCATCAATATAGTTATCCATTAGTTGTTGTGAAAACGTAGCCAAATTATCATAACTCAAATCTAGAGTTAAATCCATTTTGTCAGTAATCAAGTTACAACCGTCAACTTTACGCTTTAAGAAATCCAAACCTTTCTTACCCAAAAAATGAATATCAATCTTACCTGCTGCTTGTTCTTCTTTATAGTTTTTTAAAACCTTTAAAGTTTCTTTACCTATGTTGGCATTGAATGCTCCAGCTAATCCTCTGTTAGAAGTAATAACTACAATCGCCATTTTATTAACTTCTCTTTGCACAGAAAAAGAAGACGATGCATCACCATCAAGATTGCTTAAGATGTTAACCATCATTTTGTTCAATCTATCCGCATAAGGACGCATTTCTGTAATCGCCTGTGTAGCTCTTCTCAACTTAGCAGCAGAAACCATTTTCATGGCTTTTGTAATTTGCTGAGTCGAGTTTACAGAAGTTATACGTTCTCTGGTTTCTTTTAATTTACCTGACATCTATTCGCTTTTACAATTAAATAAAGCTAATCAATCTAAGAAAATTGCTTAGATATATCTGCAGCCAAAGCTTCAACTTTTACTACAGCATCTTTGTCCAACTTACCTTTTCTAAATGTTTCTAATACTTCAGGATGCTTTTGCTCCAAGGTTGCTAAAAACTGAGTTTCAAATTCAGTTATTTTATCAACAGGAACATTTCTCAATAATCCTTTAGTACCTAAATAGATAATTGCAACTTGCTTTTCCACTGGGAAAGGTGTGTATTGACCTTGCTTTAAGATCTCAACATTTCTCTTACCTTTTTCCAATACTGACATTGTTGCTGCATCCAAGTCAGAACCAAATTTAGAGAATGCTTCTAGCTCTCTAAATTGCGCTTGATCCAATTTCAATGTACCAGATACTTTTTTCATAGATTTGATCTGTGCAGATCCACCTACTCTTGATACAGAGATACCTACGTTAATTGCTGGTCTAATACCTGCATTAAATAAGTTAGACTCTAGGAATATTTGACCATCTGTAATCGAAATTACATTAGTCGGAATATAAGCAGAAACATCACCTGCTTGAGTTTCAATAATTGGAAGTGCCGTTAAAGACCCACCACCTTTAATCAATCCTGCAGCTTTCAAACTTTCAGGAATATCATTCATTTGATTTGCAATTTCATCATTGTTAATGACCTTTGCAGCTCTTTCTAATAATCTTGAGTGAAGGTAGAATACATCACCTGGGTAAGCTTCCCTTCCCGGTGGTCTTCTAAGCAATAAAGATACTTCTCTATATGCAACCGCTTGTTTTGACAAATCATCATAAATGATCAAAGCTGGTCTTCCTGTATCTCTAAAGAATTCTCCAATACATGCTCCAGCAAATGGTGCATAGAATTGAAGTGGTGCAGGATCTGATGCTGGAGCACATACGATTGTTGTATATGCCATTGCGCCAGTTTCCTCTAATACTTTAGCTACTTGTGCCACAGTAGAAGCTTTCTGTCCTGATGCTACATAAATACAGTATACAGGCTCACCTCTATCGTAAAATTCTTTTTGGTTTATTATTGTATCTAAAGCAATAGCTGTTTTACCAGTTTGTCTATCACCAATAATCAATTCTCTTTGACCTCTTCCAATAGGAATCATGGCATCAATCGCCTTAATACCTGTTTGTAAAGGTTCAGTTACTGGTTGTCTGTAGATTACACCTGGTGCCTTTCGTTCAATTGGCATTTCATATGTATCTCCAACAATAGGACCTTTACCATCAATTGGTTCTCCTAATGCGTTTACTACTCTTCCACAAAATCCCTCTCCTACATTAATCGATGCAATACGACCAGTTCTTCTTACTATTGTACCTTCTTTGATACCATCACTTGGACCCATCAATACAACTCCAACGTTGTCTTCCTCAAGGTTAAGAACGATAGCTTGAACGCCAGTTTCAAATTCAACAAGCTCACCAGCTTTTGTCTTTGTCAATCCGTAAACACGCGCAATACCATCACCAACTTGCAGTACTGAACCTACTTCTTCTAGTTCTGTCTCTGATTTAAAACCAGATAATTGTTGTTTAAGAATTGCGGATATTTCCTCAGGTTTAACCCCAGCCATATCAATTTATTTTAGTTTGAATTAATCTATTTATTATCTAAAAATTGTTTTCTGACACCTCTTAACTTGTGAGCTATACTGGCATCATATAATTTATCTTCCATCTCAATGACAAAACCACCAATCAAGTCAGGATCTACATCTGTAGTAATTTCCACTTCTTGATCAGTTGCGTCACTTTGTAATAAAGTTGCTTTGATTGTATTCAATGCAGACTCGGACATAGGACTTGCTGTTGTCAATTTAATTTCTGATATCTTTTTGTACTTTTTATATTGTTGTAAAAAAGCCGTAGTGATTTCTGGCAATTCTGATTCTCTTCCTTTTTTTGCCAAAAGGTCAAAAAACATACCTGTCGTTTTACTCAAACTATCACCAAAAATTGCTTTGAAAACAGATATTTTCTTGCTTGCTTTGATGATTGGACTTTTTACAAATAATTTGAAATCTCTATTTGACATAGCCTCTTTTATAGTCACCATATCATTATAGATACCTTCCAATGTATTTTGCTCAATTCCTAAGTCTAGAATTGATTTTGCATATCGTGTGGCTATTCTAAAATTTGCCATACTTATTAATTAAACTTTATTTCGTCAATCAAATTACCTACGAATGATTCGTGATCATTGTCACCAGCCAATTGTTTTCTGATTATCTTTTCAGCAATATCAGTAGCCAACGTTCCAACTTCATTCTTAACAGAAATCATTGCAGCTTTGCGCTCGTTTTCAATTTCCAATTTAGCACTTGTTACAATTCTTGAAGCTTCTTCTTTTGCTTTCGCTTTTGCTTCATTGACAATTGTATTTTTAGCATCAATAGCTTCCTTTAAAATCTTTCCTCTTTCTTCTCTAGCTTCTGCTAAAATTTGCTCGTTCTCGGCATTTAACTTTGCCATTTCTTCTCTAGCCAAAGCTGCTTGCTCTAAAGAATCTTTAATATCCGATTCTCTTTTTTTCAATGCATTGGCGATAGGCTTGAATGCATATTTACCCATGATTAACCAAAACAAAACAAATATGACCAAAGACCATAATGCTAATCCTGGTGTTGGCTGAAATGGTGCGAATCCGCTTAAGTATATCATTTATATAATATTTCTCTTTTTAAAAATTTGAAAAACATCGGCTACTCTGCCAACCGCATTTTACCGATGTTTAATTTTCGATATCTTACTTGATAAAGAAAGCAAGTAGAATTGCAATCAATGCTGCACCCTCCATAAAGGCTGCCATCAAAATCATTGCTCCTCTGATGTCACCTGCTGCTTCTGGTTGTCTTGCGATAGCTTCTACGGCTTTTCCACCGATTTGTCCCAATCCAATTCCAGCGCCGATTACTGCTAATCCTGCTCCTAAAGCTGCTAATGTTCCAGTCATGTTAAATCAAATTTTATTAAATAATTAATGATGTTCTTCTGTCGCAGCACCAATATATGATGCTGTTAATATAGTAAATACAAATGCTTGAACAAATGCTACAATCAATTCAATTGACATCATAAAGATCGTCAAAGGAATTGCCAAGATAGTTCCTGTAGTAGCTCCTGCCATATTTGTACCTGAATTACCAAATATAAAAATCAAACCTACAAAACTTAATATTGCAATGTGTCCAGCAGTAATATTACCAGCCAAACGCAACATCAATGTCAAAGGCTTTATAAATAATCCCAGCACTTCTACTGGTGTTAAAATCAACTTCACAAACCATGGCACTCCTGGAAAATTAAATATGTGTCCCCAGTAGTTTTTGTTACCACTAAAATTTGTAATAAGGAATACCAAAACAGCTAAAATCATTGTAACTGTCAAACTTCCAGAAACATTCACACTTCCTAAAAATGGAATTTGACCCCATAAATTAAGACCTAGAATGAAGAAGAAAATTGTCATTAGCAATGGCAAATACTTCTCATATTTCTTTTCGCCAATAAAAGGAATTGCTACATCGTCTCTTATAAACTGAAATACCGGCTCAAGAAATGATTGAATTCCTGATGGTGCTTGACCTTCATTCTTTGTGTAGGCTTTTGCTGCAGCTCTGAATGCAAAGAATAAAATTAAACATACAATTAACATTGAGACGACACTCTTGGTTGGACTTAAATCCATAAATGAAGTGACACCTCCACCTAATATACCACCATCCCAAATAGTCTTTTGCTCAAGTAAAAATCCTTTGCCACCTATTACGGCATATCTCCTTTCTACTGATTTACCATCTGCTCCAGCTACTTCAACTCTCCCAAAACCATCTACAGCAGTTGTTCCATCAACAAACTTATCTGAACAAGCCAATTTGTGAATATTTCCTTCAAAAAGAACATACCCATTGTAACTCTTTGCACCATTGTCATGATGACCTGCTTCAAACTTTCCTGTTGAGAAAAACTCAACACCTCTGTCCTTAGAATATAAAATTGCAGGTAGTGGAATTCTTACAGCATCTAATATTGTATAAACATTAGCATCACTGATATGGTGAATTGCTGTTGCTGTTGGATCATACTCATGGTTTTGATCAACACTTACAGAAGCACCACAATCCGTATTCGGATTAGAAATCAAATAATTAGCATGATGATGATCGCCATCATGTCCTGCATGAGTTTCTCCATTATCGTGGTCATGACCAGCATGTGATTCATGGTCATGAGCGTGATCATGATTATGTCCGTCTCCGTGATCGTGATCGTGTCCTTGTGCCAGCATAAAAACGCTGATCATCGAAAATAAAATAAAACTGAATAGTCTTCGCATCAATTAGGCTACTTAAATTCGGCACAAAGGTATAATTTATAGGCATTATTAATGGCATTTTTATCAATTATTATCTATCAAAATGAAATAAATTTTTAGATTAACAAATAACTTAATATATGAGTATTTTACGGTTGGTGGTAATACCTATCACATTACCTAACAAACTGTAATTTACCGTATAAAAATTAGGTAAAATTGTAAATTCATAAAATATTATACCCTTCGTAAGACTTGACTAAAATGTAAGAATTATTCACTTTTATAGCTGGTTTTCATGGTTTTATAGAGTATAATATGTTAAAAAAAGGATTATCCTCTAAGTCTGTCATAAAAAGTGGTTCTAGAAACCAAAAAAAGCGGCAAGATTATTAATCAATACCGCTTTTTATATTCTTAATAGGCCCTTGTCAGATTTATTTCCTTCAGTGCCTTAAAGCTTTCTATCTCGCTATTGCCGTAGCTCTCTTTTCTCTAATCACAGTCACTTTTACTTGACCTGGATATTGCATTTCATCCTGAATCTTTTGTGAGATCATAAATGCCAAGTCATCAGCAAATGCATCAGTTACCTTTTCGCTTTCAACGATAACACGTAATTCTCTTCCTGCCTGAATGGCATAAGCTTTTTGAACACCATCGTACGAAAGTGCCAAGTCTTCCAATTCACCAATTCTCTTCAAGTAACTTTCTAATATTTCTCTTCTTGCACCTGGTCTTGCGCCCGAAATAGCATCACACGCTTGCACCAAAGGAGAAATAATATTATTCATTTCAATCTCATCATGGTGTGCTCCAACTGCATTTAAGATAACCGGATGTTCCTTCACTTTTTCAAGCATTTGCATACCTAATAGTGCGTGAGGCAATTCAGACTCTTCATCTGCTACTTTTCCAATATCATGTAAAAGGCCAGCTCTCTTAGCCATTTTGATTTGTTTGTTGCTCATTTCCAATTCCGCAGCCATTATAGAACAAAGTGTTGCTGTTTCAATCGAGTGCTTTAATAGGTTTTGACCATAAGATGATCTAAATCTCATTCTTCCTATCATTCTAATGATAGTATCATGAACACCATGAATATCAAGATCGATTACCGTTCTTTCACCAATCTCTTTGATTTGTTCTTCCAGTTGCTTACTTACTTTGGCTACTGTTTCTTCAATTTTCGCAGGGTGTATTCTACCATCAGCTACCAATCGCTTTAATGACAATCTGCAGATTTCCCTTCTTATTGGATCAAAACTTGAAATGACAATAGCCTCTGGTGTATCATCAACAATAATCTCTGCCCCAGTGGCAGCTTCTAATGCTCTAATGTTACGACCTTCTCTACCAATTATCTGACCTTTGATGTCATCAGAATCTAAATTAAAAACAGAAACTGTGTTTTCAATAGTATATTCAGCTCCCATTCTCTGGATTGTCTGAATAATTATTTTCTTAGCTTCTTTAGCAGCTCTACCTTTAGCGTCGTTGATAGCTTCTTTTTCTATCGCTAGGGCTTCACTTTCTGCTTTTCCTTTTACTGCTTCTAATAACTTGTCTTTTGCTTCAGCCTCAGATAATTTGGAAATTAATTCAAGTTCTTTGATTCGAATTTCATTGGCTTGATCTAATTCTTCTTTCTTTTTGGCAACGATTTTAAGTTGTTTTCCAAGATTCTCTTTTATCGCCAGGGCCTCAGATTCTCTTTGCTCTATTGTTTCTAATTCAGATTGAAACTTATCTTGCTTAATATTCAGATCTTTTTCCATCGAAATGACTTGCATTTCTCTCTCTTTCATTTCTACTTTATGATCAGCCTTATAGCTCTGATAATCTTCTTTTAGTTTAGAGTATTTGTCTTTAGCTTCTTGAATCTTCTTTTGCTTAATAGACTCGTTTTTAGATTCAGCTTTGCCTAACAATTTGTCAGCTTTTGAAGTGGCTTCATCAATTTTTCTCCTAGCTGTAATTTCAGCTTCTTTCAAAGTCAAATCAGCTTTTTTGTTAGCCTCATCGATTTTGCTATGAGCTGATTTTTTTACAATCATATTGGATATTATATAACCAATTACGATTCCTACAAGTAATCCAATTACCCAAGGAAGTAAACTTTCCATATTTCAAAATATTTAAAATGTGATGGATATAAGAAAAGTGGTAGGATTATACTTTTAGTATTTTTATTGGACTTCTCTTGAAATAATATCAAGTAACCTTTCTACTTTATCGTTGGCAATACTAATGCTTTGCCCTGATTGACTATTTTTTCTTGCTTCAAAAGCGTAAGTTAACAAGATCATTGCCAATATATCCTTGGTTGTTTTAACCATATATTTTACTTTGAAGTCTGCGATTTTCTCATTGAGTTCCGCTTCTACTTCAACTGCAATCTCTTTTTCTTTTTCAGTCAATCTTACAGGATAGCTTTCACCTGCAATTTGAATGGTATGTGATATTAAATTCTCATTTTCCATTCAATTCGATATTTAAAAGTTCAATACATGCATCTAGTCTCTCTATATATTGATCCAGCGCTTCTTGTATTTTTGAAAGATTAGCATTTAATTCTGATTTTGTGGGTTGTTGTTTTACTTCAACCTTATTCAGTTTGTTAATATGCTGTCCTTTTTCCTCCTCTAACCTCTTATTCCGTTCAATTAATTGTTGATTCTCCGACTGGATTTCCTTCCACTTTTGGATGAAAACCTTCGTTTTTTCTTCTAAGGCATCGATATTCTTATTAAATGCCTCCATATGCTACAAAAATAGTTCTTTTTTGATGATAACTAATTATTTTCTTATTCTAGCTCCAAGTTCCGAGCCAAAGTTTTCTATCAATTTATTCATAACCTTATCAACATCTTTGTCTTTTAGTGTTTTTGTGCTGTCTTGGAACACAAATTTAACTGCATAAGACTTTTTCCCTTTGCCCAATTGCTCTTCATTTTTATAAATATCGAACAAACTCACCTCAGAAATCAATTTTTTCTCAGTTTTTTTAGTAATCCCTACAATTTTATCAAAACTTACTCCTTCATCTATGACCAAGGCCAAATCTCTACTTGTTGATGGATATTTACTGATTTCAGTTGTTTTCACAGATGCTTTGGATGCACTTCTTATCAATGTCTTCAGGTTAAAACATGCATAATATATATCTTGCTTTACTTCTGCTATTTTCTGTGTTGCTCTGTCCACCTTTCCAAAGTTGACCATTGCACTTGGTCCTCTGTGGTATTTCAACCCAAAATCTAGACCTGACTCTTCAGTTTCGGCTATTTGATATCCACTGATATTAATTCTATCTAAAATCAAATTGACCCATTTTTTCAGATCATAAAAATCAACTTTATCAGAATTTGCATTGTTCCAGTTCGATTTTTCTTTTTGCCCAGAAATAAATAGTGTTAAAAAGTCCGTTTCAACGAAGTCTTCCTCTTTAATGTAAGCTCGCCCATATTCAAATAGTCTTAAATCTAATTGTTGATGATTAAGATTATGAGCAATAGACTTTAACCCACTCAACAACGCATCTGGCCTCATTATATCCAAATGAACATTACTGGTGTTGTTTATAAATACATGATCAACGTTGTCCTCATATAAACGTGACTCAATCAAGGACAGCCCCATCATCTCATTAAAACCATTGGCTGCCAATAAATCAGCAATCTTATTTTTAATATCTCTTGAAGTCGGATAATTTTGATAATTAATAGCTGTTTTTAACTGTGTAGGAATTGGCACCTTGTTAAAACCATATATTCTCAATATCTCCTCAATAATATCAATTTCCCTTAAAACGTCAGCTTTATTCGTTGGTACGTACACTATTATCGAATCATTGTCCATGGGTCTTAATTCCATATCCATAGCACGCAAAATATCATGAACTGTATCTTTAGGAAGATCTGTTCCGATTATTCTGTTGACATTGGCGTATTTAACTAAGACCTCCTTAGGCTTGATAGGACTTGGATAAATATCTATAATTTCAGACTCTATTTTTGCACCTGCGTATTCTTGTAATAGCAAAGCTGCTCTTTTCAAAACTTGAACCGTGATGTTTGGATCACTGCCTTTCTCAAATACTTTTGCAGCATCACTTCTAAGTAGATGACGGGTGCTTGTTTTTCTAATAGATGAAGAATCAAAATGAGCTGCCTCCAAAAATATATTTGTAGTTTCTTCTTTTACCCCAGAATTAAACCCACCAAAAATACCTCCAATACACATTGGATTATCTTGTCCGTCACAAATCATCAGGTCTTGATCAGACAACTTGCGTTCTCGTTCATCTAAGCTTAAAAATAAACTGCCTTCACTTAATGTTTTGACATTGATAGTTTGATCAGTTATTATGTCTTGATCAAATGCATGAAGTGGTTGACCCATTTCATGTAAAACGAAATTGGTAATATCTACAATATTACTTATTGGTCTAACACCTACAGCAAGTAATAATTGTTGCATCCATTTAGGCGATTCACCCACTTTAACGTCTGTCAATGAAATACCAGAATATCTAGGACATGCTTTTTGATTGTGAACCTTTACCGTTAAGGGTGCGATACTACCATCAATATTAAAGTCCTCAATAACTGGCTCTTTAATTGATCCAGTCCAACCTTCATTTATTTTTAAATATGCCGCGAGGTCTTTCGCAACGCCCAAGTGACAAGTAGCGTCTGATCTATTAGGAGTTAATCCTATTTCAAAAACATAATCATCTTCCAATTTAAAGTGCTCACTGGCTTTTAATCCAACTGGCAAATCATTAGGTAGTAACATTATTCCATCATGACTTGTGCCTAGACCCAATTCGTCTTCTGCGCAAATCATACCTAGAGACTCTTCGCCTCTCATTTTACCTCGCTTTATTTTAAAGGGCTCACCTTTTTCATCATATAATGTTGTACCAATAGTTGCGACTAACACTTTTTGATTCGCTCCAACATTAGGCGCACCACAAACTATTTGTACTGGTTCACCTTCTCCAATATCAACTTTTGTCACTGATAGTTTATCTGCATTTGGATGCTTGCCACATTCCAAAACATGACCAACCACAATTCCTTGTAGTCCACCTTTAATACTTTCAACCTTCTCAAGACCTTCTACTTCTAATCCAATGTCTGTAAGAATTTCAGAAACCCTTTCAATTGGAAGATCAATATCAATGTATCTCTTTAACCAGTTTAGAGAAACTTTCATCTACTTAATTTTTTATATGAATAAGCAAAGATAAAGTAATTTTTAAGGCTTTATCTGTTTTGCTTTGGCAGAATTCCTCTCTGCCAGGGGCAGGTCCCTGCCAGAGAGGGCTCCCTTTCTGTACTTATCATCAACTATTCTCCTAAGTCTCTGACTATCAACAACATGAAAAACACCACTTTCTCTCATTTATTACAAAATAAAAAGGCGACATGGGGGATGTCGCCTTTTTTCAACTATGAATAATTTTACTAACCAAAACTATATATTGAACTAACTAAATTTACTTATAATATTCTGAATTTATAAATACAAATATATATCACTTTTGGTCCTTATGAATCGCATGAAAGGGGGATTATTCAGTTAAATGAACTGCCTCGGCTTGTAGAACCTCATCATTAAGTCCTGCAGCTGTCACAAAGCATGCAACTTCCATGTTTTCTGGTATCCATTCTCCATTAACCTCACCTGGGACGGTATATGTAAATGTCCTTGGTAATACTTCTCCTGCGTCAATGTCTTCTCCTATAATATCACCAGTTATAGTAGTAAGCATATCTTTCATTACATGTTTATGTGTAAAATCTATCACTAAGCCCATGCTGTTACTCAATTGCGGATCAACTAATTCACTCTCATTTACAATAGCAAATAATTTGATAATCCCAGGTAAATCTTCAAGAGCTTGAACACTGATGCTAATAGTTGCAGTTCTAGTACCTTCATCATAAGATGACGTTGCACTAAGAGTTACAGGAGAGGGTATTGCCAACCTTTCAACCACCTTGCTTTTCCAAGAATCTCTATCATCAATAGCTAAAAAATCTTGATCTTCAAATTGCACTCTGTCTATCAATGCAGATGGCTTTCCAATTAAAAAGGTACTATTTTCTAAAGCTGCTGCATCATCATATCGAAAATCATATTTACTTTCTGATGTAGGGTTAGCTTGAAACACACCATGAATTCCATTAACGATAGCACGACCGGGATAACTTTTAACAATATCCTCAATTGCTGCTGCGCCATCAAAACAAGGTGCACAACTTACTCCAGTAAATTCTTCTATCATCACTTTTCTGTTACCCTCCTCAACAATGAATTTTGGAATTTCAACAGGTTGTTCTTCACAAGAAAAGAAAACGATACAAAGCAATAATGCTATATAATTAAAAAATTTCATAACTAATTAAAATTTAAAAACTTGATTGTGCTGTAAAATTAACTCCACTAAAAGCAGGCTCTAACCTACAAATACCTCCCGTACAAACAATACCTTCAACTTGCTTTATGTAACTTAATGAAAATCTATTTGCTTTATGGGTATAATAAATATCAAATCGTGGATAGTGTAATGATAGTTTTTCTCCGTCTTCATCTTTTGGAGAAGATTTTCCTGGATCAACATTAAACATATCAGAAACAACAAAAGACCAGTGTGGGGCAACAGCAAATTCAACCTGAGCAAATATCCAATCTCCATAATCTTGCTTTGCATCAGCTTTTTTATCATCCCCTATCATCATATATTGTAACTCTGTTCTAATCGAAGTCTTACGATTTATTTTGTATAAATAATCAAGGTAAGGTACCACAGTTTCTACAATTGGAACACCTGGTTTCCCTTCATAAACGTCTTGATTATAATTAAGCAATTGCAACCCCCCAATCAACTTGGATTTTCTGTTGAACTTATACTGAATTGCAGTATAAACTTCCTGATACAATTTTTGACCATCAAGGTTTGTAATGTTTGAAAAGTTAATATTTGTCGATAACTTCTTACTCCATCTGTAATTGACATCCACTTGATATGCCTGCTCAGATAACAACTGTGTTGCTGGAGAGTATCTTGCATTTAACCTGTATGTGTTGTTTCTATTCATTGGCGGAATATAATTGATAACGCCATCGTTAAACCCAAGTCTTGGGTTCGTTCTAAAGTCAAAGTTTTCGGTACGTTTCCCTTCTAATGTGATTCCAAAACCACTTTTGGCAAAACTTAAACTTGTATATAAAACAGAACCGGTATCTTTTACAAACTTTCCTAAGATACCGTTCGCTTGACTTTTAAAAGGGTCAAAAAATGCTTCACCTGATTTAAATGCTGTTTCTACATACCAATTAAACGGGCCAAATGAAGTTGTATTAAAAAAAGTAAAAGCGTAAGTATTGTATTTGGGCAGGACTTGATCTTGGGTTGTATAACCTGCAATCTCATTCAATACTTGATTCATTGTTTCATCAGATACAGTCCTGTTTACAACTGCAATTCCTGGAGCAAATGTTAGCAATCGCCCTTGTTTTTCATCAGTTGCTTCTCTAGAAAGGTCAATAAATCCTTCCAATGAACTTCCTCTAACAGAACCTTGGAAAGTTTGGGAAACTTCCCTTTGTCTGCTTCTTTGTCTTCCTGAAAACGCTTTAATCTGCCAATTCTCTCCTAAGTCATAAATCAACCTTGCACCTACTAAGGCATTGTCAATTAAAAGAGGTCTTTCTTCAAAAGCTCTGTATATAATTCCACTTCCAATCTGATCATAAATATATCCTACGCGGATATCCAATTTACCTACTTTTTTTGCAATGTGCCATCTACCAATTTCTTCATGTGTATATGAATCATTTGGGTTTCGGAGGTTTGAATTGTTAAAAACATCAAATCTAATACCAATGTCAAAACCATATTGCGTATAACCTAAATCCAACCATGTCTGAGAACCAAAAAGTTCTTGGTCATATTGTGGAATATTAAAAGCACCAATAAGCGAATCTCGCATGAAGGCATTTGCACTGGTCTGTAATCCTCCAGTAAAACTTCCTGTATCCTGAGCGTTTCCTGTATCCTGAGCATTTATCAATGAGATTGAAAACGTAAAAATTAAAGCACTTATGTACTTTGTAACTGATTTTGTTTTAAACACTTTAAACTGTTTTTGCTACGGCTAATATAAATATTAATAAGGACTTGTTAATTTAAAAAGTGACCGACAAAGACATATAAGGCATCAAGATCCAAACTTTCATGCCCTTTATATTAATCATAAGTGAATATTTGTACTCTTTTACAAGTACGTTGAATAGAAAGTTATTTAGAGTAATTGTTTAGAAAACTAAACAAAGAATATAAAATTATGGTTTATTCAATCGCAAAAGCGGCAAAGGTCATGTCTAAATCCATTTCAAATGTTTGGGGCGGAAATTGTCTAAATCTCAAAGAAATTTCAATTGTAGCTTTATCACCTATAACCAGGTCTTTTATATCGGTCAACGAAGGCATAAGCTCAATTTCTGTTTTTGCTCCAAATCTTACGAAATCCATAAAGAATATTTCCCTTGGCTTAAGTTGCTCCTGATCTACAATTGAAATTTGTACGGAATTGATAAAGTCTAAGTTTATTTCATCACCAAACTTTGGTCTTAAATAAGCTGTTTGAGCCACTACTTGATCAATATCAGAATTCATAATTCCTGCTGTAGAAGCTGTTACATCTATAGGGATGATTATTTTATTTTTTATGAAATTATGTGTTTCCAAAATGCTTAATCCCAAATCAATTTTAAAATCCATCCTAGATGTCACATTAAAAAGTGTTTCTCTTGAGCTACAAGAAATAAGAATAGAAATAAGAAATAAATAAAAAAGCTTTCTAAACATATAAATATTGATCTATGGTTTGTATTTTGATAACCTATATATATACATAAACGCACAAGTTATGTATTTATGGCGCAGTTATTTAAGTTAGTTTAAATAAGTTGAAAACAAGACAATATGGGAGTTCAAACAGTAACACAATTTAGCGACGGACATCAAAAGCAAGCATTTATAAGGTCACTTTTAAATGATGTCAGATCATTTGAATATATGCTAGATCATGATTGGTTTGAAAAAGACATTACACGATTTGGGGCAGAACTAGAAATGGTGCTTATTGATAAAACTACTCTCAAGCCTAAAAATATTGCCATTGATGTCATCGATAAAATGAAAAGTCCCAAATGGTTAGAAACGGAACTTGCACAATTTAACTTAGAATTGAATCTTACTCCTCGTGAAATGGTAGGTAACCATTTTACCTTAATGGAAAATGAAATTCAAGATAGACTCAAAAAATTGGATAAGGTACTTAATGGTTATGATTCAACTTATATCCTAACTGGAATCCTACCAACTATTCAAAAATTTCATTTAAATAAAGAAAACCTGACCCCTCGCGATCGTTATTATGCCTTATTAAATGCCATCAAACAATTAAACTTAGGGAAGGACTTTGAATTAAAAATATTCGGTATAGATGAATTATTTGTAAAACATGATTCACCTTTGCTTGAAGCTGCCAATACAAGTTGGCAAGTTCACTTACAAGTTGATGCTTCTGAATACACAAAGATGTATAACATTGCACAAGCATTAGCAGGTCCAACAATGGCCATAGCTGCAAACTCTCCAATTGTATTTGGTAAAAGGCTGTGGCATGAATCAAGAATCGCAATGTTTGAGCAATCTCTAGATACACGAAGTACTCATGAACACATGAGAGAACAAGCGACAAGAGTATCGTTTGGAAAGGATTGGCTCAATGACTCTGTTGTTGATATTTATAAAGAAGATATATCAAGATTCAAAGTATTACTTAGTACTGTTATAGAAGAGGATTCCTGGGAAATGATCAAGAAAAATAAAGTGCCAGAATTGTCTGCACTCTTAGTACATAACGGCACAGTTTACAGATGGAATCGACCTCAATTTGGAATAAGTAAAAATGGTCAGCCACATCTTAGAATTGAAAACAGAGTTTTAGCAGCAGGCCCAACTGTTCCTGATCAAATGGCAAACGCTGTTTTTTGGTTAGGTACGATGAAAGGTATGGCCAAACAATACGGAGATATTAGAAAGCATGTTGACTTTTCATCCATAAAAGATAACTTTGGTAAAGGTGCAAGATTTGGATTACAAGCAGATTTTAAATGGATAAAAAACAAAAGAATTCATGTCACTGATCTTATTTTAAAGGAGCTGATTCCATTGTCAAGAGAAGGGCTTAAAAGTTGTAAAATAGATTCAGCTGATATTAACAGATACCTAGGCATTATAAAAGACAGAGCAACCAAGAAAACTAACGGCGCCACTTGGATGCTAGATTCCTATGAGCATCTTCTTAAAAATAGAGTTTCTAAAGATGAAACATTATCTGTATTAACGCACTCAATCATGAAAAATCAACAAACAAATAAACCTGTCCACACTTGGAAAAAAGCTGACTTAATTGATCTGGACGAATACAAACCTTTAGAGTTAAAAGTATCAGAATTTATGCAAACTGATCTTTTTACAGTTGAAAAAGATGACATTATTGAGATGGTCGGTGAACTCATGGAATGGAGGCGCATTAGATTTGTTCCAGTCGAAGATGAAAAAGGTAATCTACAAGGTATTATCACACAACGACTTTTATCAAGAGTGCTTTTAAAAGCCTTGAGGGATCCTATAGAGAAGCCTATCTTAGTCGAGGACATTATGATTACAAAACCACAGGTTACTTCTCCTGATGTTTCAATTTTAACAGCTATGAAAATAATGCGTAAAAATAATATCGGTTGTCTTCCTGTTGTAAAAAATAAAGTTTTGGTTGGTGTAATTACAGAAACTGATTTCTTAGGTATAACAAGTAGACTATTAGAAAGACTACACGATAAAAAAACACAAGATAAAAAATCAAAAAAATAATATTCAATATGTTTAAAGCATCCTAGTAATTTCCTTTTTTGACAGAATACTAGAAATTATTTTTGCACCATGGTCTCTTGTGTTCTCTATGAACAATTCACTGGTATTTAGGCCTGCAGCTATAACCCCAGCTATATACATGTTGGGGACATTGCATTCTAGTGTTTCTTCATTATATATTGGCCTCTTAACAGACGTGATATCAAATTCTATACCTAACGATTTCAAAAAAGAATAATTTGGCTTGTACCCTGTCATCGCCAACACGTAGTCATTGTCAATTGTTACCAAACCGTTAGGGGTTTTGATATTTACAACATTGCTTTCAATTGAATCAACTTGAGAACTAAAGTATGCCTTGATTGATCCTTCTTTAATTCTATTTTCAATATTAGGCAATATCCAATACTTGACCTTAGAATACAAGTTTTCACCTCTAACAACCATCGTCACATTTGCTCCTTTTTGCCAGGTTTCTAAAGCAACATCACATGCTGAATTGGCTGCACCTACAACAACAATATTCATACCTATGTATGGATGTGCATCATCATAGTAGTGTTTTACTTTTGGTAAATCTTCACCTGGGATGTTGAGTTTTCTAGGAGTATCATAATATCCAGTAGCTACTATAACAAACTTAGCTATTATGTTTTGTTGTTTTAGTGCCACCTCGAAAGTGCCATTTTTTTTTGTGACAGATTGTACTTCAGATCGAAACTTAATATTGAGATTATAACTGTTAACTACGCGTCTATAGTATTCTAAGGCTTCCTTTCGTGTGGGTTTCTCTACATGAGATATGAATGGAGTTTCACCTATTTCCAACTTTAATGATGTAGAAAAAAAAGTCATATTTGTTGGAAAATTATAAATAGAATTCACCAAAAGCCCCTTCTCTAAAATTACATATGACAATTTACTTTTTTTAGCTTCTATTGCTGCCGCAATTCCTGAAGGACCTCCACCAATTATTACAATGTCATATTCCTTAAGCATCTTTATTTTTTATTTATAACTTTTGATTTATAAATATGTTCTAAAATAAGAAAGCCCATTCAAATTATTGAATGGGCTTTATATTTTTTTAAAAGCATTTTATCGCATTAAAGTTACAGACCCGGATCCTGATTGAGAATCACCACCTGGGACATCATAACTATACTGATATATATAAACATCTCTAGGTGCAGGAGATCCGCTATGAGCCCCATTCCAACGACCATTAAGACTATTCGATTCAAAAACTTTATTACCGAATCTATTGAAAATTTCAAAAACAAAATTGTCGCCAATAAAAGTATCCGGGCACTTTAGGTAAGGACCGAATGATCTATTATCTAGAACCTCCCCCGCTGGGAAAAATATATCTGCAAAAACAATTGCGTCAGACATTTCCTCTACATTAAACTCCGTACTGCCCGTATTACCACAGCCATCAGTAACTGTTACTGAATAGATGCCTGAACTAGTAACTGTTATATTATCACCATTATCATTAGTAGACCAAATGTAAGTTGGCTCTTTGTTAATTACATCAAATGCATTAGGCATGACTGTTAAAATAAAATCACAAGAATCAGACATAACACTAATTACTGGCATTGGAGATTCCACTACTAAATTATCAGCAGTTACATCTACACTTTGACTTATTTCATCTCCACATTCATTTAATACTGTTGCCGTATAAGTTCCTGGTTCAGTAACTTGTATCTGATTACTTATTGAACCATCTGACCATGTAACAGTAAATGATTGAGACGAAGTTACATTCGCTTGTAAAATAACAAATGTAGATATACTATTACAATTAACTCCTGATACAGAAGGTTCAAGGCTGAAGTCTATATCCGCGTTCAATACTGGAACTGAAAATGTTGCAGTTGACGTGCTTCCGCATTCGTTAGTTAGAGTGACTGAATAATCAGTAGATTCATTACCTGTTATTGTTTCCGTAGTAGCTCCTGTATTCCAAAGTACTGACACAATTTCAAAACCGGAATTGGATGAGACTTGTAATTCTTGTTGGGCCGTTCCATTTGCGCAAGACAAAGTACCTCCACTTATCGATGATTCAAAATCCGTATCTAGCTGGTCAGAAATTTCAACATTTGTCGAAGCTGAATTGTCACAATTGTCAGTTATGGTAACTGCATATGTGCCAGGCTCTGTTACTACTATTGTATTTGTAGTTTCACCATTTGCCCAGATAACAGATTGAACACTAGTTGTTGAATTTGCAGTTAATAGTATTTCTCCTAGTTCACAAACTCCGGATAAGTTTACTGAAATACCTGCTTCAGGAAAATCAAGCTTGGAGATATTTGCAGTATCACATAAGGTATAACATACCTTGTCGCCTAAAGTTACAGTAACTGAAAATTCTCCTTCTTCTGTTACAAAAATTGAAGGAGTCATTTCTCCAGTACTCCATTCATACATTGTTGCACCTTCAAGCGTTGCATCAATAGTTTGCATAATCGGATCTTGTGGGCAATATACAGTATCAATCAATTGTAATATGATTACATCATAGTCTTCATAGTCTTTTTCTTTTATAACCAATGTATCTGTTACCGCATAATCACTAATTCCCATTATTAGAGTATCTCTTATAAATTCGAAATCGGTTACAATGTCAAAATCCAAAGTATCATTGCACATGGCACCTCCTATAAAATCAGTTTTTACAATATAAGGTGATATTGTTCCTTCAGTAGAATCAAATCCAGTCGTAGAATAAAGTATCCCACCATCTGAAGTATTACCCATTTCTCCTTGTGTAAATTGGATGAGACCTTGAGGAGAATTTAAGAAGAAAAATGAATAATCAGATTGATAATCTAATTGTCTAACAACATTTCCATTGGCATCAAAGAAAATTATAAAATCACCAACTGAGAGATTAGTAGTGTTAAAGTATTTTCCTGACACTACAATTTCTCCATTACTTCTTTCAACAACATCATTTACTTGGGAGATTAGTCCTAATAACGTTGCATCGATAATCTTAGACCATTGTATAACTCCTATAGAATCTGTTTTTATTAGAAAATTTGATATACCATTTGTTAGAGGCTGAAATACAAATCCTGTCATAACAACTCCTGTATCTTGCGTTGCCGCTATTGCAGATGTCTGTATTTGATAATTGGCTATACTGTCAGGGCTTATTGAATAGTTAACTGAATTTAATAATGCACCATCTTTATCCAATGTCAATAGTGCAGAAGTTGTCAAAGAAAGTTCTGCAATAAATGAAATCACTGTATTTGAATCTACAGTATTTGCAGCATCAACTAATGCCGCTATTGCATTAGTTCCAGATAAGCCTTCTGGATAATAAGCTTGCTGGCTCTCTACCTCATTGTTTGAGTTGTAGTGTATTCTCTGCAATCCAAATGTATCACTGGTAATATCACCATGTGTATTATATGAAACAAACGTATTGTCATATCCATCCAAGACAACAGGAAGTGTTATGGGCCCTGTTTGATCTATCATATCACTAGCAATACCTGACCATATTAAATCACCGTTGGTAGGATCTATTTTCATAATAAACTTCTCATCATCAAGTCCTAATCCAGGTATTTGTGTGATACCACTTAAAACCAAAGTATCATTTAGTAAATTAACAAAATCAACACTTTTTAAATTTGTTACTAGCGTTTGATCAGTAAGACTGTATTCCTTTGTCCAAGTCAGATTACCTTTAGGGTTATTTCTAGAAACTTGTACTTTATCTACAGTTTGATTGTCATTGTCAACACCAACATTCAACATGTAGAAACCACCATCAGCAGTAGAAATAGAACCTACATTTACCAGTGCTCGATTTTCTGTAGGATAAAACCTTTGAAAGCCTTCTTGTGCAATTAGAGAACTCGTTGATACAAATCCCAAAAGAAATACAGCTATTATATTCTTGAAAATATTATGTTTCATAATCTGGTTTAGAGTAATGATTGAAGTTTCATAGCTAATCCCATGTCACCTTTGATTTTAATTTTACCTGACATTACTGCCATCATTGGATTTAAATCACCGCTTTTCAATTTAACTAAAGTCTCAACACTTGTAATTATTGTACAATCTGCATCTTTATCTTCAGTTGATACTACATTTTTATCTCCGTTTCCATCGATAAATAATGGGTTATCATCTAATAAAAATTTGATAGATGCACCAATAGGTGCAACGTTTTGTGCTTGTTCTTGAATCTGATCTACAATTACTGAAAAGTCCATGAATGTTTTTTTTTCAAAAATAGCCAATTATTTAACGTAACGGATGTCGTAATGAACAAAAAATAGAATATAAATAAATAAGAGTGAGGTTATAATCACTAAAGTTGGAAATAAGTGCAAAATTGAGCGTTTAGGATAGAATATTGACTTCTCAATAGATAAAAAACATTACAATACTAAAATAAAAGAGTTTGAAAAACAATGAAAAAGCAAAAGCAAAACTAATAAATAGTACAAATAGATGTCTATAAACGGAGAAAGCCCGCTGTTTTCACAACGGGCTTTCATAAACGGGCGGCGACCTACTCTTCCACTTTCGTAGTACCATCGGCGCTGAAGGGCTTAACTTCTCTGTTCGGTATGGTAAGAGGTGG